>CACWVU010000034.1 GCA_902764415.1 uncultured bacterium
TCCGCCTAAGGTGTGGGTGGTGATTGGGATGAAGTCGTAACAAGGTAACCGTTGGGGAACCAGCGGTTGGATCACCTCCTTTCTAAGGAGACATCCTCCGTAGCCGGACCGCGAGGTCCGCGAAGGAGGAAAGGTGAAACGGACCCTTGTGCATCATTTGCTGTCTTCTCTCTCGCCGGACCTGAAGAGCCTGTCTGCCGCTCCGGTCTAGGCCGGGGCGGTTGGCTTTAATCGGCGGAGCCGCGAAGACATCTTCCGCCGGATTTGGTAAAATACACGCAACACCATGAACAAGGACATAGTCTGCATTGGCGCCGGCTACATCGGCGGACCCACGATGGCGGTAATCGCCAAGATGAACCCCGACCGCAGGGTCGTGGTCGTCGACATCGACGAGCGCAGGATCGCCGCCTGGAACTCGCCGGACTTCGCGCTGCCCATATACGAGCCAGGCCTCGTCGAAGTGGTGAGGGAGGTGCGCGGACGCAACCTCTTCTTCTCCACCGACATCAAGGCGGCGGTGAAGGAGTGCGACATCGTATTCGTCGGCGTCAACACCCCCACGAAGATGTTCGGGCGCGGTGCCGGCCGGGCGAGCGACCTCCAGTACTGGGAGGCGACGGCGAGGGAGATCAAGGAGTGGGCCGACGGCGACAAGATCGTGATCGAGAAGTCCACCCTGCCGGTTCGCACCGCCGCCGCCATGGAGGCGATCCTCAACCACGACGCGCGATACCGGTTCACCGTGCTCTCCAATCCGGAGTTCCTCGCCGAGGGGACGGCGGTAAGGGACCTCCTCGAGCCCGACCGCGTGCTGATCGGCGGCCCCCAGGACGAAGCCGGCCGCGCCGCCGTCGCCGAGGCGGTGGAGATCTACGCCTCGTGGGTCCCGCGCGAGCGGATCCTCACCACCAACGTCTGGTCGGCCGAGCTCACCAAGCTCGCCGCCAACGCCTTCCTCGCCCAGCGCGTCTCGTCCATCAACGCAATCGCCGGCCTCTGCGAGGCGACGGGGGCGGACGTGGACGAGGTCGCTCGCGTCATCGGCGCGGACAGGCGCATCGGCCCGAAGTTCCTCAAGGCCGGGCCCGGCTTCGGCGGCAGCTGCTTCAAGAAGGACGTCCTCAACCTCGTCTACCTCTGCGAGAGCTTCGGCCTCCACACCGCCGCGGAGTACTGGTCGGGCGTCATCAGGATGAACGAGCACCAGCAGGAGCGCATCGTCTCCCGCCTCTTCCGCGAGATGTTCAACACCCTCGCCAACCGGAAGATCGCGCTCTTCGGCTTCGCGTTCAAGGCCGACACCGGCGACACCCGCGAGACCCCGGCCGGCGCGGTGGCGCGCCTTCTCGCCGCCGAGCACGTGCGGCTCGCGGTGACCGACCCGAAGGCGCTCGGCAACGCGCGGCGCGACCTCGCGGACCTCGACGGCGTCGTCTTCGAGGAGGACGAGTACAAGGCCGCCGAGGGCGCCGACGCCGTGGTCCTGATGACCGACTGGGGCCGCTACCCGGCGCTCGACTGGCGCCGGATATACGGCGTCATGCGCAAGCCGGCGCTCGTCTACGACACGCGCAACTGCCTGGACGCGGCCGCGCTCAGGGAGATCGGCTTCAGGGTGCTGAACGTCGGGAAGTAGGGAAAATATGGTATAATACGCGTTGCCGCCATGCGTGGCGGCGAAAATTCCACGATAAACTCTACGGAAGAAAGAAGGACAAGCAAAATGAACTACAAGTACACCTGCCTGAACCCGATTGCTGAGTGCGGGCTGACGAACCTGGGTGAAAACTACACCCGGACCGAGAAGTTCGAGGACGCGGACGCGGTGTTCGTGCGCTCGGCGAAGATGGACGAGCTCGTGCCCGGCGAGCGGCTGCTGGCCGTCGCCCGCGCCGGCGCCGGGGTGAACAACATCCCCCACGCCGAATACGCCAAGAAGGGCATCGTCGTCTTCAACACGCCCGGCGCGAACGCCAACGGCGTGAAGGAGCTGGTGATAGCCGGCATGCTGCTCGCGAGCCGCGACATCGTCGGCGGCATCGGCTGGGTGAAGGAGAACGCCGCGGACCCCGCCGTGGGCAAGGCCGCCGAAAAGGCCAAGAAGGCGTTTGCCGGCACGGAGATCCAGGGCAAGCGTCTCGGCGTGATCGGTCTCGGCGCGATCGGCCAGAAGGTCGCCAACGCCGCCGTGGGCCTCGGCATGGAGGTCTTCGGCTACGATCCCTACCTCTCGGTCGACGCGGCCTGGAACCTGAGCCGCGCCGTCAAGCACTGCAAGAACGTCGAGGCGATTTACCGCGCCTGCGACTTCATCACCATCCACGTGCCCGCGCTCGAGTCCACCAAGGGCATGATCAACGCCGAGGCGATCGCGATGATGAAGCGCGGCGTCATAATCATCAACGCGGCGCGCGACGCGCTCGTGAACGAGAAGGACCTGCTGGCCGCGCTCGACAGCGGCAAGGTGCGCCGCTACGTGAGCGACTTTCCGACGCCCGGAACGGCCAGTCACAAGGGCTGCATCGTCATCCCGCACCTCGGCGCCTCGACGGAGGAGGCCGAGGACAACTGCGCGGTGATGGCCGTCAGGGAGATGCGCGACTATCTCGAGAACGGCAACATCGTCAACTCGGTGAACTACCCGGCGTGCTCGCTCGGGCCGGCGAACAAGGCCGGGCGCATCGCCATCTGCCACCGGAACGTCGCGAACATGATCGGCCAGTTCACCTCGATCCTCGGCGAAGCGAAGATCAACATCGACGCGATCGCCAACAAGTCCCGCGGCGACTTCGCCTACTCGCTCATCGACGTCGACACCCCGGTGCCGGATGAGGTCGTCAAGGCCCTCGAGGCGAGCGAGGCGGTGGTGCGCGTGAGGGTGATCAAGTAGTCGCCTTCGGAGCGCGGAGCGGAGAATGGGATACGCGAGGAAGAGGACGGCGCCGGGCGGCTCGCAGCCGCCGCCGTCCGCCTCCGCCCCTGCCCCCGCCCCGCGCCAGCAGTCCGCCGCGAAGCCGAAGGGCGGCTCATCCGGCAAGTCGATCTGGTCGATGCAGATCGGCAAGCCGAAGCAGAAGACCGCGATGAAGCGGGTGGAGGTGCTGCTGTTCGTCTCCGAGCTCGCCGACCTCCTCCAGGCGGGCATGACGCTCGGCCAGGCGCTGCAGGCGTTGGCGAACCAGGGCGAGGATGGCTCTGGCCAGCGCTACGTGTGCCAGGACCTCTGCGACCGGATCGTCCGCGGCGAAAGCTTCTCCGACGCGTGTGCGCACCATCCCAAGACCTTCCCGCCGCTCTTCTCGAACATGCTCCGCGCCGGCGAGGCGTCGGGCGCGATGATCGAGGTGCTGCGCCGTCTCGGCGAGCACTACGAGCGCGACGACAACATGCGCGGCAAGATCAAGGGCGCGCTCACCTACCCGGTGATCGTGCTCTGCATCGGCGTGGTGGCGGTGATCGGCGCGCTGGTGTGGATCATCCCCCAGTTCCAGAAGGTGTTCGACTCGATGGGCGCGTCGCTGCCGTTGCCGACGCGGATCCTGATCGGCCTTTCCGACGCGGTGATCAACTACGGCTGGGCGATGGCGCTTGGGGTAGTCGCCGTGGTGTGGTGGCTCCGCCGCTGGAGCCGCACCCAGTCCGGCCGCCGGCGCATCGATGGCTGGAAGCTCTCGGTGCCGCTTGTGCGCGGCATCGTCGCCTCGGGCGCCTACTCCTCGCTCGCCTACACGCTCAAGACGCTGCTTTCGAATGGCGTCAACGTGCTCCAGGCGCTGAAGATCTGCGAGGAGACGTGCGGCAACGCGGTCATCGGCGACGCGCTCGCCACCGCCCGCCGCCGCGTCACCGACGGCACCACGATCTCGGGTCCGCTCGCTGCGAGCGGGGTGTTTCCGCGGATGATGACCGACATGCTCGCGGTCGGCGAGCAGGCGGGCGACATGGCCGCGTCGCTGGAGAACGTCGGGCGGCGCTACCAGAAGGACATGGACCGCAACATCGCCTCGTTCACCAACGCGCTCGAGCCGATCCTCATCGTGCTCATCGCGAGCGTGGTCGGCTTCGTCGCAATCGCCATCCTCACCGCGGTCTTCAAGGTGTCCTCCTCGATCGGATGACGGCGGGGAGCGAGGGAGATTTCAGTCAATGGCATATACACACGAAAGGAAAAGCATGGACAGAAGGGGATTCCTCAAGGGCGTCATCGCCTCGGGCGCGGCGCCGATGCTCTTCAACGGCTGCGCGACGGGGTTCTTCGCGAACAGCCGCGTCAACGTGGCGGTGGTCGGCTACGGCCGCATCGCGCACACGATGGACGTGCCCGGCGTGCTGCGGCTCTCCGACCGCTGCGTGGTCACCGCGATCTGCGACGTCGACGCGCGCCGCGCCGAGTACGGCAAGAGCGTGGTCGAGCGCCACTACTTCGACGCAGGCGAGCGGCGCGAGGTGTCGGTCTGGGGCGACTACCGCGAGATGCTCGCGGCGGACCCCTCGATCGACGCGGTGATGCTCTGCATCCCCGACCACCAGCACGCGGTGGCGGCGTCCTACTGCCTCGCCGCCGGCAAGCACATTTTCCTCCAGAAGCCGTTCGCGCAGACGATCCAGGAGGGCAGGGTCATCGCCAACCTCGCGACGGACAAGGGCCTCGTGGTGCAGGTCGGCGCGTGGCAGCGCTCGCGCCCCCAGTTCCGCCAGGTGGTGCAGCTGGTGCGCAACGGCCGCCTCGGCCGCATCGCGCGCGTCGAGGTGGGCCTCGGCTGCGACAAGTCCGGCGGCTCGCGCACGCCGGAGCAGGTTCCCTCCACCTTTGATTTCGACGCCTGGCTCGGGCCGACGGACGGCACGGTGCCGTACAACTGGACGCGCTGCCACAACCAGGACCTCCGGCGCATCGGCGACCGCCCGGGCTGGATCCAGCTCGCGCCGTACGGCTGGGGCATGATTACCAACTGGGGCGCGCACCACCTGGACATCACCGCCTGGGGTCTCGGCTGCGATCCGAGCGCGGTGCGCGGCAAGTGCGAGTGGATGGACCAGTCCGGCGACAAGCTCTGGAACGTCCACACCACCTACGACATCCACTACGACTGCGGCGGGGCCGACGTCCACGTCTCGGACAAGTTCCAGATGGGCGTGAAGTTCATCGGCGAGGACGGCGACTGGCTCTGGTGCACGCGCGGGGCGGTGAAGGTGACGCCGAGCGACCCCGACCCCGTGGTCACGCCAGGCATGCTCGGGCCGATCGCCGCATCGAAGCCGAACCTGCTCGACCCGCTCACCGAGGTGAAGGTGGACGTCCTCTCCCGCGGCCGCGAGAAGTTCCTCACCGCCAACGACCACTTCGAGAACTGGATCGAGGCGGTGCGGCGCGAGGATCCCGGCTACACCGTTTCCAACGCGGAGGAGGCCCACCGCTCGACCGCGTTCTGCTCGCTGGGGCGGATGTGCATGGAGCTGTCGCGCGGCCGCGAGGAGGGCTCGCTCCGCTGGGACGCGGCGAAGGAGACGACAGGCGACGCGGCGGCGGACGCGATGCTCGTCCCGTTCGCGCGCGGCAGGTACGACCTGAAGCCGATCCTGGAGAAGGCCGGCTACGACTACGCGAAGATGGTGAAGCCGCTCGCGTGAGGCGGCGCAAGGCGTTTTACCGAAAGGAGAAGTGGAAATGAAGGGAATAGCGTTGATCCTGGCGGCCGCCGCGGCGTCCGCCGCGCTCGCGGCGGACGAGCCGCTCGTCAAGGGACTGCTCATCGGCGAGAAGGCGAGCCCGAGCTGCCGCGCCTCGAAGCTCCCCTACGCGCTTGGCATGGCGCGCTACACGATGTGGAACACGCCGTTCGACCGCGCGCTCGACATCACCGAGGCGCTCGAATGCCGCTACATGAGCCTCATCGAGGGCTCCATCGCCCGCGATGCCTCCGACGCCGAGATCGAGGCCTACAAGGCGCGCCTCGCGAAGCGCGGCATCACGGTCGACACGCTCGGACCCGTCTACTTCGACGACGAGAAGACGATCGAGGACGCGTTCGCGTTCGCGAAGCGCTACGGGATGAAGATGATCTCGGTGGTGCCGTTCGAGAAGCGCAAGGTGGACGGCAAGGAGACCCGGGTCGAGTCCGACGCGATGCTCGACGTCCTCGAGCGCATGGTGGGCAAGTACGACATCAAGGCCGGCATCCACAACCACGGGCCGGACATCCCGTACCTCTTCCCGACCGGCGAGTCGATCGAGAAGCGCATCGCGGGCCGCGACGCGCGCATCGGCTACTGCTTCGACGTCGGTCACCAGGCGCGCTTCGGCGGCGGCGACCCCGCGAAGTTCATCCGCGACCACGCCGACCGCATCTACGACATCCACCTCAAGAACATCAAGATCGACCCCGTCCACAACATCGCCAAGGAGGGGCCGCGCGGCGAGCTGGACATCCCCGCCATCCTCACCGCCCTCGCCGACATCGGCTACGACGGCGTCTGCCACGTCGAGTACGAGAAGGACCACGGCGACAACCTGGTGCAGCTCGCCGAGTCGTTCGGCTACTACCGCGGCGTCATGGACGCGATCCGCGTGAAGCCGGTCATGAAGCCGGCGCCGGCGGACGCGAACACGCTCACCGAGGCCGAGCGCGCCGAGGGCTGGAAGCTCCTCTGGGACGGCAAGACGCTCGACGGCTGGCTCGCGGTGAAGGGCGGATGCAAGGCACTGCCGGAGAAGGGCTGGGTGATCTCCGCCGGCACGCTTACCATGCGCCCGGTGAACGGGATCACCGACGACGGCCAGTGGTTCCCGCTGCCGCCGGAGGACCAGAAGCTCGGCGGCGGCGGCGACATCGTGACGGCGAAGAAGTACCGCGACTTCGCCTTCAAGTTCGACTTCCGGCTGACCCCCAGGGCGAATTCCGGCGTCAAGTACTTCTACGACGAGAACCTGAACAAGGGCACCTGCGAGGAGTACCAGATCCTCGAAGACGGCCACCCCGACTCCGACAAGGGCAGGGACGGCAACCGCCGCGTGGCGGCGCTCTACGACGTCATGTCCGCCGCGGCCGACGACGTGAAGCGGCCGGTCGGCGAGTGGAACTCCGGCATGGTCGTCGCGAAGGGGAGCCATGTCGAGCACTGGCTCAACGGCAAGAAGGTGCTCGAGTACGAGCGCGGCTCGAAGGAGTTCCGTGACCTCGTCGCCGCGTCGAAGTACAAGGACTGGGGCGTGGACGCCGACGGGAAGCCGCAGCCGTGGGGCGAGGTCCCCGAGGGGCGCATCCTCCTCCAGGACCACAGCGACTCGACCGTCAGCTTCTGCAACCTCAAGATCAGGGAGCTCTGATCCGCGGCGGTTGCGGAGCGCAGGGGATTTTTGGTAAAATACAACAAAAACACAAAACAGCGAGGTGGGTTATCGCACAGTTCACTCGAGTAAACTACAAGATCCGCGTCCCTCAGGTCCGCGTCCTCGACGCGCAGGGGAACATGCTTGGCGTCATGTCGACGCGCGATGCGCAGCGCATGGCCGAAAACCGGGGGCTTGACCTCGTCGAGATCACCCCCAACGCCACGCCGCCGGTCTGCAAGATCATGGACTACGGCAAGTTCAAGTACGAGCAGTCGATCCGCGAGAAGCAGCAGCGCAAGGCCCAGAAGGCGACGCAGGTCAAGGAGATCAAGTTCCACCCCGGCACCGACGTCGGCGACCTCGAGCACAAGATCCGCCAGATCCGCTCGTTCCTCGCCGACGGCAACAAGGTGCGGCTTTCGCTGCAGTTCCGCGGGCGCGAGAACGCCCACCGGGACATCGGCGAGGACAAGATCGCCGAGGTGCTGGACATGATCAAGGGCGAGTGCACGGTCGAGCAGGCGCCGAAGACCGACGGGCGCATCCACTTCTGCCTGATCGGGCCGCTCCGGAAGAACGGCCCGAAGCCGGCCGCAGCGCCGGCCCCCGCCAGCCAGGACGGCGGCATCCACATCAGCGTGAGCTGACGGGGCGGTCGCCAAAGGGAGCGCGAAGGCAAATGGGAAAGTTCAGGCTCAGGGGCAGGAGGCGCCGCCGCAAGGTGCTGCGGCTTGACCGCGTCCCGATCCGGACGATCGCCCCCAACCTGGTGACGGCGATGGCGGCGTGCGCCGGCATCACCTCGATCTCGCTTTCGAGCGAGGGGAGGTTCCTGCATGCGCTCGTCGCGCTGCTCGTCGCCTGCGTGTGCGACGGCATGGACGGACGCATCGCGCGGCTCCTCAAGGCAAGCTCCAAGCTCGGCGCGGAGCTCGACTCGCTTGCCGACTTCGTGAACTTCGGCGTCGCGCCGGCGATGTTCATGTACTTCTGGATGACCGGTGGTCCCTCCCACGTGTACCTCGACGGCTCGCCCGTCGCCCAGCCGCTCGTGCGCACCGTGCTCGGCTGCTCGCTCTTCTACGCGATGTGCGACTGCTTCCGGCTCGCGCGCTTCAACACCATGCTCGAGCAGGAGACCGCGCCGTGGTGGCGCAACTACTTCACCGGCGTGCCCGCCCCCGGCGGGTGCTGGATGGTGCTTACCCCCGCCATCATCTCGCTCGCGCTCGACGCGAAGGGCTCGGCGCCGCGCTTTGCCGAGTTCCTGCAGAGCCCGTGGATGGGCATTTTCATGCTTCTTTTCGTCGGGTCGCTGATGGCTTCGCGCCTGCCGACCATCTCGCTCAAGCACCTGCATGTGCGGAAGAGCTCGATGCCGCTTGTGCTCGCCGGGCTGCTGCTCCTGGTGGCGTTCCTGGTCTCCAACTTCTGGCTCACTCTCGGCGTCCTGGGGGCGGGCTACATCCTCACCGTGCCGGTCTCCGGGCTGATGTTCCTCCGGACCCGGGCCAGGATGGAGCGGGCCACGCCACTTGACGCGGACGCCGCGAAAGAGTAAAATACGCGTATACATTTAACAACCACCAAAAGGACAAAGGAAAAACAATGAAGACAATCCGTACGCTCTGCCTTGCGGCCGCAGTTGCCGCCGTCGCCGGTTCCGTCCGCGCGCAGGAAGAGGAAATCGAAGAAGGAGCCGTTGGCTGGACCCCGATTGCGGTCTCGCTCGCATCCCCGGTCCAGCTGCCCTGGGGGCATGCTAAGTGGGATGTCTTCGGCCTTGATCTTGGCATCTTCTACAACGGCTCGCCGAAGGTCTACGGTCTCGACGTCGCCTGCGCCACGGTCTGCACCGATGACTCGATGGGTCTCATCGTCGGCCCGGTGTTCAACTACGCGGCAACCGACGTCTACGGCATGCGTGCGACGCTGATCGCCAACATTTGCCGCGGCAACGTCTATGGTCTCGAAGCCGGCGGCTTTGGCTACAACAACTACGTCTGCGGCGCCAACATCGAGTTTCTGGGTTCGATGTGCCAGCGGCTCACCGGCGCGGCGGTCAGCCTGGTCTTTACCATGGCCGAGGAGGAGACCTGCGGCTGCACGATCGCCGGCGGCGTCAACCTCGCCCCCAAGGCGTACGGCTGCCAGGTCGCTGGCGTCTTCAACATGACCGACGAGCTTCACGGCTGCCAGATCGGCCTCGTCAACTACGCGCGCGAGTGCCCGTGGGGCTTCCAGATCGGTCTCGTGAACATCATCCTCGACAACAAGGTCAAGGTGCTCCCGATCGTCAACGGGTACTTCTGATGGCGAAGGGGAATCCGTATCTGAAGAAGGCAACGGGGGCCGCGAAGGCCCCCGCTTCAGTTGCGGGCAGAAAGCACGGCCTCGGCCGCAAGGTCGACTTCGGCGCCGCCGGGGTCGACGGTCTTCTCGGTCGGATCCCATCCGCGCCGCCGCCGTCCGCCGGCCAGGCGCTGGAGCTGCCGCTCGCCGAGCTCGAGCGCAGCCCGTTCCAGCCGCGGCGCGAATTCTCCGAGGCCGAGCTCAAGGAACTTGCCGAGTCGCTCAGGAACAACGGCCTCGTCCAGCCGCCGACAGTCCGCCGCAACGCGGCCGGGCGCTACGAGCTCGTCTGCGGCGAGCGCCGCGTGAGGGCGGCGCAGCTCCTGGGGTGGAAGAAGATCCGCGTCACCCTCATCGAGGCGAACGACCTCACGGCCGCTGCGATGACGACCACCGAGAACATCCAGCGCGAGGACCTGAACCCGATCGAGGAGGCTTCGGCCTACCGCGCGCTGCAGGACACCTTCAGCCTCACCCAGCAGGAAGTCGCGGAGCGCGTCGGCAAGGGCCGCGCGACGGTGGCGAACGCGGTGCGACTTCTGGAGCTGCCCGACGAGGTGAAGTCGCTCCTTTCCCAGAACCTCATTTCCGTCGGCCACGCGAAGGTGCTGCTGTCGGTCGAGGGCGAGAAGGACCGCGTCCTCCTAGCCCGCGACTGCGTTAACAACCAGCTCACCGTGCGCGCTCTCGAGCGCCGCGTCGCGCGCCTCCACGAGCCAGTCACGTCCCGCCCGCGCGGCACTCCCGACCTGCCCGACGGCTACGTCCGCAGCCTCGCCGAGAAGATGCGCCGCCATCTCGGCTGCGCCGTCCGCGTGACGAGCGGCGTGCTGCACCCCAACGGGCGCCGCACCAAGGGCGTCGTGGAGATCGACTTCCTCGACAACAACGACCTCGACCGCATCATCAGGATGCTCGGCGTCGAAGTGGATTAGGAAGGGGGCTTCGGGGATGCCCTCCCTGATTGTCGCGGCGGCGCTCGCGTTCACCCCGGCTGACGCCGCCATCGCCTATTCCAACGCGGCGGAGATCGTGCGGGACTGCACCCCGCGCGACCCCGGCACCGTCCGCGGCGTCATCGCCGCCTACCGCATCCTCGACCTCGCCAGCGCCGCCGGCGCCAACGCCAGGCTCGACCGATTTTCCGCCGCGACGCCGCGCGGGACCCGCCGCTTCGTCAACGTCGTCGCCGAGTTCGTCGCCAACCCAACCTGCGACTGGGCGGTGGTCGTCTCCCACTACGACACCAAGGCCGGCGTCGACTGCCCCGGCGCCAACGACGGCGCGTCGACTTCCGGGCTCCTGACCGGGCTCGCCAACGCGCTCACCGACCGGCCGTTTCGCCGCGGCAACGTGATGCTCGTCTGGACCGACGGCGAGGAGTGCTTCGAGTCTTACTCCGCCAACGACGGGCTCCACGGCTCGCGCCGCGCCGCGGCGAGGCTCCGGGAGTCTGGGCGGAAGGTGCGTGCCGTCGTCTGCGTGGACATGCTCGGCGACCGCGACCTCCACGTCTCGGTCCCGGCCAACGGCACGGCATCGCTCGCCGAGGCAGCCCTCCGCGCCGCCGCCAAGGCCGGGCTCGGCCGGCTCGTCTCGCGTTCCGACATGGTCGTCAAGGACGACCACCAGCCGTTCCTCGACCTCGGCTTCCCGGCAATCGACCTCATCGACTTCTCCTACGGCCCCGGCAACTCCTGGTGGCACACCAAGGACGACACGCCGGACAAGATCTCCGCCGAGTCTCTGCACCATGCCGGCTCGCTCGTCCTTGCCCTCCTCGACGAGCTCTTCCCCTGACCTCTAACCACGAACCACGAGCCACGAACCACGAACCACGAACCACGAATTTGGTATAATACGCAAACCATGACACTGCCGCTCAGAATCGGATCGATCGTACGCCGCGCGCTTGCGCTGCTGCATCCCTGCGCCTACGGCGAACTCGCCGCCAAGGACGCCGTCGGCGAAATCTCCGCCGCGCTCCGCCGCGAGGTGGAGCTGCTCTGCCCGGATCGTGACGCCGAGAAGGTCGTCGCCGACTTCGTCGCCGCGCTGCCCGAGGTCAAGCGCCTCGTCGCCACCGACGTCGAGGCGGCATACGAGGGCGATCCGGCGGCGACGAGTCCGATGGAGGTGGTGATGGCGTACCCGGGGCTCTACGCGGTGACGGTCCACCGCCTCGCCCACGTCCTCTACAAGCTCGGAGTGCCCATCATCCCGCGCATCATGAGCGAGATCGCCCACTCCCGCACCGGCATCGACATCCACCCCGGCGCGACCATCGGCGAAAGGTTCTTCATCGACCACGGCACCGGCGTCGTGGTCGGCGAGACCACGGTGATCGGCCGGAACGTCAAGCTCTACCAGGGCGTCACCCTGGGCGCGAAGTCGTTTCCCAAGGACCCGGCGACGGGCGCGCTCGTCAAGGGCATCAAGCGCCACCCGAACGTGGAGGACAACGTCGTCATCTACGCCGGCGCGACGATCCTCGGCGGCGACACCGTGATCGGACACGACTCCGAGATCGGCGGCAGCGTCTGGATCATCGACTCGGTGCCGCCGTATTCGCGCGTCTACAACCAGCCGCCGAAGCCGGTGATTAGGCAGATATCCTGAACGCAAGGAGGAAACGCAGAGATGAAGAAGCAGGCGATGAACGTCGTCGAGAAGATACTCGCCGCCCATCTGGTCGAGGGCGACCCGAAGCGCGACGCGGAGATCGGCATCCGCATCGACCAGACGCTGACCCAGGACGCGACCGGCACCATGGCCTATCTGCAGTTCGAGTCGATGGGCGTGAAGCGCGTGAAGAACGACCTCGCGGTCAGCTACGTGGACCACAACACCGTGCAGATCGGCTTTGAGAACGCCGACGACCACGACTTCCTGCAGTCCGTGGCGAAGAAGTACGGCATCGTCTACTCCAAGGCCGGCAACGGCATCTGCCACCAGCTCCACCTCGAGCGCTTCGGGAAGCCCGGGACGACGCTCCTCGGCTCCGACTCCCACACCCCGACCGGCGGCGGCATCGGCCAGATCGCGATCGGCGCGGGCGGAATCGACATTGCGGTCGCCATGGCCGGCGGCGCGTTCCACATCCCGACCCCCAAGGTGCGCGCAATCGTCCTCAAGGGCAAGCTCAGGAAGGGCGTCTCGGCCAAGGACGTGATTCTCAAGGTGCTCGAGAAGTTCGGCACCAAGGGCAACGTCGGCTGGATCTTCGAGTACACCGGCTCCGGCGTCGCGACGCTCGACGTCCCCTCGCGCGCGACCATCACCAACATGGGCGCGGAGCTGGGCGTGACGACGAGCGTCTTTCCGTCCGACGCGGTCACTCGGCGGTTCCTCGCCGCCCAGGGGCGCGCTAAGGACTTCGCCAAGATCGTCGCCGACAGGGGCGCGAAGTACGACGACGAGTTTGTCGTCGACCTCTCCAAGGTCGAGCCGATGATGGCCGCGCCGCACAGTCCCGGCAACGTCGTGACCGTCAGGTCGAAGCAGGGCATGAAGGTCAACCAGATCCTGATCGGTTCCTGCACCAACTCGTCCTACCGCGACATCAGGACCGTCGCCCTGTACCTCAAGGGGAAGCACGTCGCCGACGACGTGGAGGTCGGCATTGCCTGCGGCTCGCGGCAGGTCATCAACATGCTCGCGAAGGACGGGTCGCTCGCGATCCTCCATTCCGCCGGCTGCCGCATGCTCGAGAACGCCTGCGGGTTCTGCATCGGCGCGCACATGAGCCCGAGGACCGGCGCGGTGTCGCTCCGCACCAACAACCGCAACTTCGAGGGCCGCTCGGGAACGAAGTCCGCGCAGGTCTACCTCGTCTCGCCCGAGACGGCCGCCGCGTCCGCGCTCACCGGCAAGGTCGAGCTCCCGACGAGGAAGCCGGTCGCGGCGGTGCCGAGCCCGAAGAAATTTCCGGTCGACGACTCCATGTTCCTCTACCGCGCCACCGCTGGCCGCGGCGTTCCGGGCGCAAAGCTCGTGCGCGGTCCGAACATCGCGCCGGTGCCGAAGGGCGAGCCGCTCGCGAGGGATTTGAAGGGAGTCTGCGCGATCAAGGTGGGGGACAAGATCACCACCGACCACATCATGCCCGCCGGCGCGCGGCTCAAGTTCCGCTCGAACGTGCCCGAGTACGCGAAGTTCGTCTTCGAGCCTTGCGACCCCAAGTTCCACGACAAGTGCCTTGTGAACAAGGGGAATGGCCTTGCCAACGTCATCGTCGCCGGCGAGAGCTACGGCCAGGGCTCGAGTCGCGAGCACGCCGCCCTCTGCCCCATGTACCTCGGCGTGAAGGCTGTTTTCGCCAAGTCCATCGAGCGCATCCACCGCGCCAACCTCGTCAACTTCGGCATCGTGCCGTTTGTCTTCGAGAACCCGAGGGACTACGACCGCGTCTCCGCCGGCGACGCGTTAGACCTTAAGGGCATCCGCGCCGCGGTCGAGGGCGACGGGGTGCTGACGGTGAAAGGCGCCCGCGGGACGTTCCGGGTGAAGACTTCGCTTTCCGACCGCGAGAGGAGGCTCATCCTCTGCGGCGGACTGCTGGCGAGCCTGTAGGAGCGGCGGCGATGGAACTGGTTACCCTTGGGAACGGGCTTCGGGTGGCGCTCGCGCCGTGCGAGGCGGAGTCCGCCGCGTTCGGGATCTTCGTCGCCTCCGGCTCCAGGCACGAGCCGGCGGAGCTTTCTGGCATCTCGCATTTCATCGAGCACATGCTCTTCAAGGGCACGCCCACCCGGACGCCGCTCGACATCTCGCGCGCCATCGAGGGCCGCGGCGGGATGTTCAACGCCTTTACCGGCGAGGAGGCGACCGCCTACTTCGCCCATCTGCCCTGGGAGCACCTCGACGAGGCGGTGGACATCCTCGCGGATATGTTCCTCAATGCGTCGATGCCGGCCGACGAGTTCGAGCGCGAGAAGCAGGTGGTGCTCGAGGA
This sequence comes from uncultured bacterium, assembly GCA_902764415.1. Classification (GTDB taxonomy): domain Bacteria; phylum Verrucomicrobiota; class Kiritimatiellia; order RFP12; family UBA1067; genus UBA1067. The sequence goes on from CACWVU010000034.1 coordinate 14,643, forward strand.
GATCAGGATGTACGAGGACGACCCCGACGCCGTGGTGTTCGAGAACCTGCAGCGCGCGCTCTTCCCCAAGTCGCCGCTCGGCATCCCGATCTCCGGCTCGGCCAAGACGCTCGCGCCGCTCCGCCCCTCCGACCTCAAGCGCTACCGCCGCGGGCACTACCTGCCCTCGCGCACCTTCGCCGTGGTGGTCGGCCGCTTCGAGCGCGACGCGGCGCTTAAGTCCGTAGCCTCGCGCCTCGGGCGCTTCGGGAAGGGGCTGAGCGCCCCGTCCCTGCGCCGCGCCAAGGCGCCGTTCGGGCGCGTGGTCGCCTCGACCACCGCGGCGAAGGACGTCAAGCAGACGCGCTTTGCGATAGGCTACCGCACCTTCGGCTTCGCCGACCGGCGCCGGTACGCGGCGGCGGTGTTCGACGCCGTCCTCGGCCGCGGGATGTCCTCGCGCCTCTTCCAGGAGGTACGCGAGAAGCGCGGCCTCAGCTACGACGTCTCCTCGCGGATGAATTTCTTCTCCGACGCCGGGATGTGGACCGTGTCGGCGGGGGTGGAGCCGTCCAAGGAGGAGAAGGCGATCGCCGTCATCGAGCGCGAGCTTCGGCGCATCCGCACCCGCCGCGTCGGCGCGGCGGAGCTGCGGCAGGTGAAGGACTTCATGCTGGGGAACTTCCGGCTCGGCCACGAGAAGGTGGTCTCCAAGCTCCACTTCTACGGCCAGACGCTCCTCGCCTACGGCAGGGCGGTGGAGCCGGCGGAGCAGGTGCGCGGCATCGCCGCGGTCACGGCGGACGACGTCCTCGCGGTCGCCAACGACATCCTCGATCCGTCCGTCCGCGCCATCAGCCGCGTCGTGCCCAACAACTAACCTCGAACTCTAATTTTGGTACAATACGCGCATGAAGGCGATAATTCCAGCTGCCGGACTGGGCACGAGGTTCCTGCCGGTGACTAAGGTGGTGCCGAAGGAGATGCTCCCCATCGGCGCGAAACCAGCCCTGGAGCTGATCGTCGACGAGGCGAAGCGGGCCGGCGTCGACGAGGTGGTAATCGTCGTCTCCCGCGCCAAGGAGCTGGTGCGCCGGTATTTCGAGGGCGATCCGCAGATCAGGTTCGCCGTCCAGGAGGAGCAGCGCGGCCTCGGCCACGCGGTGCTGCAGGCGAGGGTGGACGACGACTGCCTCGTGCTGCTCGGCGACGCGCTCGTCCTCGGCTGCGACGCGTCCTCCGAGATGGTCGCGCGATCGCGCGAGCTCGGCGGCGCCGCGGTGATCGGGTGCGAGCGGGTTCCGCGCGAGAAGACGAGCCGCTACGGCATCCTCGCCACCGCGCCGGACGGACGGATCGTCGACATGGTCGAAAAGCCCGCGCCCGAGGAGGCTCCGAGCGACCTCGCGGTCGCTGGGCGCTACCTGCTGCCGAAGGCGATCTTTTCGCTGCTCGCCTCGCAGGCGCCGGGCAAGGGCGGGGAGATACAGCTTACCGACGCGATCCGCCGGCTTCTTGCCGCGCATCCCGTCTACGCCTACGAATACCCAGGTCGCCGCCAGGACATCGGCAACCCCGACGGATATTTTGCCGCGCTCGAGGCATTCAGGCGGCTGGAAAGAACGACGAAAGGGACATGACATGGAGAAGATAACCTCCTGCTCGTTTCCGCGCGCCGGATTTCTCGGGAACCCGTCCGATGGCTACTACGGCAAGACCATATCTTTCGCCTTCTCCGACTTTGGCGTGGAGTTGACGCTGGTCGAGAGCAAGCGGATGAAGTTCGTGCCCGGGGTTGTGGACGACGCGACCTTCGCCTCGCCCGAGGCGTTGGTGCGCGACGTGCGGCTCTATGGCTACTACGGCGGCATCCGCCTCCTGAAGGCGGTGTCGAAGCGGTTCTTCGAGTACTGCATGGACCACGGTCTCGCCCTGCCGCGCCGCAACTTCACCGCCGAGTACCGCATCAACATCCCGCGGCTCGTGGGGCTCTCCGGCTCCAGCGCCATCTGCTCGGCGATGCTGAAGGGGCTGATGGCGTTCTACGAGGTCGAGATCCCGATCGAGGTCCGCCCCACGCTCTGCCTCGAGGCCGAGCGCGAGCTGGGCATCAACTGCGGCTTCCAGGACCGCGTCATCCAGATCTACAATGGGCTCGTCTACATGGACTTCGACCGCGAGTACCTGGAGGCGCACGGCTACGGACGCTACGAGCGGCTCGACCCGAAGCTGCTCGGCTCCGTCTACATCGCCTACGACGCCAACCGGGCCGAGGAGAGCGGCAAGGCGCACGCGGACGTGAAGCGCAGGTTCGAGGCGCGGCAGCCGGACATCATCGCCGCGATGTCGGAGTTCGCCGACATCGCCGAGAAGGGACGCGCGGCATTGCTCGCCGGCCGCCGCGACGAGCTCCGGCAGCTCGTGAACGCCAACTTCGACCTGCGCGCGCGCGTCTTCAGCATCGCGGAGGAGAACCGCCGGATGGTGATGACCGCCCGCAGCGCCGGCGTCAGCGCGAAGTTCGCCGGCTCCGGCGGCGCGATCGTCGGCACCTTCGAGGGCGAGGAGCAGTTCAAGTCGCTCGAGCGCTCGCTCAAGCTGATCGGCTGCCGCACGATTCGCCCGGCCATCGCCGTCGACGACACGCTGCCCAGCTCCGGCGCAGCCCCCTGGCGCAACGCATAGCTCTCGCGGCACCTTGTGCGGCGGTTTGTGCGGCTTCGGGCTGGGGCGCTCGCCCCGCCGAACGCTCGGCCTCCTAACGTGCCTCGCTCGGGATTCTCGACACTGACCGGAACGCGCTTCCGTTCCTAACGCGCTTAGGTCTCGAATCACGTCGTCGGGCCGACGCCCCGCCCTCCGCGCGCCGCGGCAGTTTGCGCGGCAGTTTGAACGAACCGCGAATCACGAACCACGAATTTTGGTATAATACGCGGCATAGGCGAAATGAGGTTGGGACAATGAAGAACGAGATAGTGCTGTTCAAGTCTCAGGACGGAGCGGTGTCGCTGCCGGTTTCTGTCGAGGCGGATACTGTGTGGCTGACGCAAGCGCAGATGGCGCAGTTGTTTGGCCGCTCGCAACCTGTTATTGCGAGGCACATCAAGAACGCATTTGATGAAGGTGAAGTCAACCGAGATGAGGCTTATGCAAAAATTGCATATTTAGCAGAAAATGCCGCTGGTGCCGCCAAGGTTGCAATTTACAACCTGGACGTAATCATTTCCGTTGGCTATCGCGTGAAGTCGCAGCGGGGCGTGGAGTTCCGCCGCTGGGCGACGCGGGTGCTGAAAGAGTACATCATGCGTGGTTATGCCGTGAACCGCCAGCGGATCGCGCAGCTTGGCCAGGCGGTGGAGGTGATGAAGCGCGTATCCAACAGCCTTGATGCGGAGCAGGTGCTGGATGTCGTGAAAACCTACTCCTCCGCGCTCGACCTGCTCGACGGCTACGACCACCAGACCATCGGCAAGCCCAAAGCCAAGGGCCGCTCTGTCGTGCTTTCCTACGAAGAGTGCCGCCGCTTTATCGACGCCATGAAGTTCTCCGCCGGATCCGCGCTTTTCGGCAACGAGAAGGACGGATCGTTCAAGTCCGCCCTTGGCGCGGTCTACCAGTCGTTCGGCGGGAAGGACCTCTATTCCTCCGCGCAGGAGAAGGCCGCGAACCTCCTCTACCTCGTCACGAAGAACCACGGCTTCTCGGACGGCAACAAGCGCATCGCCGCCGCGCTTTTCCTCTACTTCCTCAAGCGCAACCACCTGCTGCTGCGCAAGGACGGCTCCAAGCGCATCGCGGACCATACGCTCGTCGCCCTCACCGTCATGATCGCCGAATCCAAGCCAGCAGAAAAGGAAATGATGGTCAACCTCGTCATGACGTTCCTGGCGTAATGCCGCGCGCTGTGAGAGACGAAGTGAAAGTAGGCGTGAGATGAGTATTGGGGTGTGGATATGCAAGAATTGTGGGTGCGAATTTCATTTCGCGACAGGTCAGTTGCCGCGCGTAGTCCCGTGTCCAAAATGTGGAGATGCAGTGTTGTTGGCAAAATCAAAGCCTGCCCAAAGGGATTCCAATTCGTTTTGGGCCGGATTCATTTTTGGATGGTGGGGCGTACTCTGGGCAGGATTGAGAAAAGGGCGGAGCGGTGTTGATCATGCGGCGGCGGGGGTGTTCATTCAATGGCTGTTAGGTGCTGTTATAATGATAGTTCTATGCCTTGTGGCATTGCTTATGCTGTGGTTGGGAACAAACTGATTGAATGAAGCGTCTTATCTCTTTCGTCCCTTTCATCCCTTTTGTCCCATTCCCACGACTAACTGCGAGCCACAACTCAAACACCCAAACACTCAAATTTGCTATAATACGCGACGTGAGATCGAACAACACCATGCGCTCTGCTGCGCCGCAAGTCGTTCCCGCGGGGACAAAAGGGTCTGTATATGATAGGATTCAGGCTGCCAGGGTAAACCAGGCTGGTTGTCCTAAGCGCGGAAGGCGACAAAGTCACCCGCGACGAGACCGAACCCCGCTCCTCGCCGAGCCGCGCCGCCTCGTTCTGTCCCTTCCTTCATTTCCATGCCTTTCACATCCACGAGTCACGAAGATATGATATAATTCTCAATATTGTCGGTTGGAATGCCGGCAACTCGAAATGAAAGCTGAGGTCGGCGCCAAGCCGAAGCACAGAGTGAAAGGTCATGGCAAATGAAACTGTCGAAGAAGAGCGTGGCAATTCAACGGGCCATACACGATGCCCTTGCGTCTGGCAAGGCGCTGGGCGGGCTGCTCGTCGGCTTTGCGGCCACTGTCGTTGGCTGCGGCGAACGCCACACGCCTGTGAACACGATGGGGAAGTATCCCTCCCCGTATTATCAGGAGAATGCCACGAACGAGAATACGGAGGTGTTTGTCACCGACGGTGAACCATTGTCATTGCCCCCAGAGCAAGAAGCGCCGCCGATAAAGCAGGATCCTCCCAAAACCAACGCCGCTTGCGAGCGGTTGTCCGAACGTGCTGTCAGGGGTATGATTGTGACTCCGTCTCGGAAGTAGCCGGTCCGTGCGCTATCCCCGCCACTTGACGCTGGAGCTGACGGCGAAGTGCAACTTCCGCTGTCCGTACTGCTACTGCGCATGGCACGAATACCCCGCGCTCGCGAAACCCGAGCTTGATTTAGACCAGTGGAAGGCGGTCCTCGGCCCCAACGGCCTCTACCGCACCTGTCTTCACTCGCTGCCTTAAACGGCTTTCCCCCGGAACGCGCACCACCGCAATTTTTGGTATAATACACGCGAAATGGAACTAAAGGAAGGCTATGCGGCCGCGGCGAAGATCATCGCCGGCGCGAAAAGGGTGCTTGTTTCGGGACATCTGAGCCCCGATGGCGACTCGCTCGGCTCGATGATCGCCCTCGCCAGGCTTCTCAGGGGCGCCGGCAAGGAGGCGTGGGCGACCGCCGACCCAAACGCGCTCGGCAAGCCCGGCTTTCTCGAGGGCGCGTCCGACATCATCCCCGTCCGCAAGCTCAAGGCCGCCCGCCGCCGGATAGGCGGCGCCTTTGACCTCTTCATCGCCGTCGACTGTGGCTCGTTCAGCCGGATGCCGCCGGAGGTCGAGCCGGTCGCGAAGGGCTTGAAGTGCATCTGCATCGACCACCACGTCACCAACGACGGCTCATTCGGCGACGTGCAGATCGTCGATCCCGCGGCTTCGAGCGCCGGCGAGATCGTCTGGCGCTTTGCGAAGTGGATGGAGTGGAAGCTCGACCGCGCGTCCGCCGAGGCGCTCTGGGTGGCGATGATCACCGATTCCGGACGCTTCGCCTACGACTCGACGAGTCCGCGCACCCTGCGCGCGGCGGGCGATTTGCTCAAGTACGGCGTGCGCACCGCCTTCATCAACGACGTCATCTACGGCACCTTCCCGCGCAAGGCGATCGAGCTCAAGCGCATCGCCTGGCGCTCGCTCCACATCTGGAAGAACCGCAAGGTCGCTGAGGTGACTTTGACGCGCGACGACTTCCGCTCCGTGCGCGGCACCAAGGCGGACGCCGAGGACATTATCGAGATTCCGCGCTCGGTGGCGAAAAACGAGATCGCGCTCTTCTTCTACCAGATTCCCGACCGCACCCGGGAGACGCGCTGCTCCATCCGCACCCGCGGCGACTGGGACGCGACCGTCCTCGCCGCGAAGTTCGGCGGCGGCGGCCACCGCAAGGCCGCGGGCTGCACCATAAAGGCGTCGATTGGCACGGCGAAGCGTCAGATGCGAGCGGCGGTAAAGGAACTCCTGAAGAGCGCCTGCCGCAAGACGATGAGAATCCCGGACAATCTCGTCTGAAAGGCTGCGGAATGGGCAAGGCGATCATCCTGACGGACGGCAAGGCCGGGCACGAGAACCAGTCGAAGGCCTTTGCGCGCGCGCTGGGGCTCGACTTCGTGCTGGTGCCGGTGAAATTCAAGAGCCGGTTCGCCAAGGCGATGAGCTACCTGTACGACCGGCTCGGCGTTTCCTCGACTAGACTTCTAGAGGGTCTAGACAATCTAGATTCTCTAGGGAAACCCAGGGTCGTGCTCGGCACCGGCTCTGGGACATTCTATGCGGCGAAGGCGCTGGCGAAGAAGCTGGGCGCAAAGTGCGGGGTCGTGCTCTATCCGCGCGGCTACGACCTTTCCTCCTTCGACTGCATCCTCGCGCCGACGTTCGATAACCCTGCGAAGCGCGCCAACGTGGTCGAGATTCCCGCCAACCTGGTCGCCAACGACGCGGCGTTCTACGAGAAGGGCGTCGCCGCGTTCCGCGAGCGGTATTCCGGCGCGGCGGACAATCTCGTGGGCGTGATCGTGGGCGGACCCAACAAGTGCTCGACGATGTCCGTGGAATGGATGAAGGCGCGGCTCGACGAGATCTTCGCCGCGAACGCGGGCGCGCAGCTCTGCGTGACCACTTCGCGGCGGACGCCGCCGGAAGTCGAGGCGCTGGTCGACTCGTATCCGTGGACCTACAAGCTCATCTACTCCAGGGACCATTTCAATCCAATCCCCGCGTTCGTGCAGCTCGCGAAGCGGCTCTATGTGACCGCCGAGTCGACAGGCATGCTCTCCGAGGCGTGCACCTTCGGCACCGCCGAGGTGGTCGCGCTCGACAACCTGAAGCCGGGGCCGCACAAGTTCCGTCGCTTCGTCGAGAATCTCCGGCGCGGCGGATACGTGGACGGCAGGCGGAAGGTGGACCTATCCGCCGAGTTCGCCCGGGCCAGGGCGCTGATGGGGCTGTAGGATGAAGGGCGGCAACTGGAGACTGCTGCGGAGCGTGGTGGCGCTGAGCCTGCCCACGGTGTTGGTGGCAGCGCTCGGCGTCTGGTTTTTCGTCGACAGAGTCCCGGAGATAGAGAAGGCCGAGAAAAACCGCGTCAGGGCCGAGTACCGCGAGGTGGCATTGGAGATTCGGCAGAATCCAGGCAGCGAACGATATAAGAGGGAAACGTCGCTTCCGGAGGGCTGGAGGAGCTCAGTGGCGGGAAAGATGGCTCCTGGCAGATGGGGCTGTGTTCCAGTCGAGACTAATGGCTTTGCATGGGTGTGGTATGACGGAGGAAACGGCGTCGTGTTCACGCAGACGCCATTGGTTGGCGAAAGGGACTATCGCACGATGTTTCTGCTGTTCGGCTCTTTCATTCTGCTCGTCCTAGTCGGCGTCACCTTCTTCGGTGCGAGGTTCCTGGTGCGGTACGCGAAGGAGCGCGACGACTTCGTCGCCGCCACTGTCCACGACCTCACCACTCCGCTCGCTGCGCTCCGGCTGACGATCGGCCGCAGCGAGGAGGAGTCGCGGCTGCTGGTGGACAGGATGGTGAACCTGGTGCGCAACCTCGGCGACTTCCTGCGGCTCGGCGGGAAGCGTCCGCCGCCGGAGCGGGTTCAGGTGGATCTCGCCGCCGCCTGCCGCGAGGCGTATGCGCCGTACCGCGAGGACTTCCGGGACCACTTCGGCGGCGAGGACGTGGAGATCGATTGCGCGGCGCAATCCGCCGCGGCGACGGCCGATCCGACGCTGGTGGCGCAGACGCTCTGGAACCTCTTTGGCAACGAGCTTAAGTACGCGGCGCCGTTCGGGCGGGTGAAGGTGCGGATAGAGGACGGCGGCGGCAAGGTTCGCGTCGTCTTCGCCGACGAGGGCCCGGGCATGTCGCCGCGCGACCGCCGGCGGGCGTTCGACCGCTATTTCCGGGGGCGGGGCAAGTCCGGCAAGGGCGGCTTCGGGATTGGGCTCTGCACGGCGCGCGAGTTCGCGCGCGCGATGGGCGGCGACCTGACGCTCGCCGCCAACGATCCGCATGGGTGCGTCTTCACGCTGGAGCTGCCGAAATGAAGCTGTTCGCCGCCATCCTCGCCTGCCTTCCGCTCGCCGCGTCCGCCGCCGCCGGCGATTCCTTCGGCGACGAGGCCGAGGCCGCGCGCTCGCAGATAGAGAAGTCCATCCAGTCGCTGCTCGGTTCGGTGAAGGTGAATAGCGCGGTGACCGGCACGGTCACGCATGTCGGGCTGGACTTCATCTTCATGCAGGACGGTGACTCGGCGATCAAGGTGTTTCTCGTCGGCGCGGAGTTCCCGCGCGTAGGCGACGTGGTTTCCGCCGCGGTCAAGCCGTCCCTCGAAGGCGGCCGGGTGGTTTTTGCCGCGTCGAAGTGGACGCGCATCTCGACGGCGCCGCTGCCCGCGCCGCGGCCGGCCAGCGCCGACGACCTCGTCTTCGTGGCGGCGACGCGCGCCGAGCGAGCGCGCGACGTCAACTGGCGGCGCGTCGAGGTGCGCGGGCGCGCGGTGGGGCTGACGGAGTCCGGCTTCGCGATGGACGTCGGGGACATGCCGGTGACGGTGGTGGTGCGCGAGGTGCCGTCCTTCCTCTCCGACTGCGCCGCGACGCGGCCGATCGTGCGCGTCGTGGGCGTCGCCGAGCTGGTGCTGGACCAGTCCGCCCTGGCCGGACGGGTCAAGTGGGTGATGGGCGTGAAGATTCACATCTCAGGAGCGGACGACGTGGCGATCGAGCCCGACCTCGTCTACCTCGCCAACCGCCGCGACCGGCGCGTGCGGATCGGGGTGGTCGCGGCGTTTTCGTTGCTGGGGCTCTTGGTGGTGGTCCTCGCGGTGCACATCCTCCGGCAGTCGCGGCGGCGGCTCCGTTCGCAGGTCATCGCGGGCGAGCGCAAGCGCATGGCGGACGACCTCCACGACACCATCGAGCAGCACCTCGTCGGCGCCGGGATGCTGCTGCAGCTCGACCGGCGGAAGGAGGCGGTGGAGATACTGCAGCGCGCGAAGCGCGAGATGCGCGACATCGTCTGGGGACTCAAGAACGACGACATGATGCGCCTCACGCCCTCGGAGATGATCCGCGAGTACGTGCGCTCCGAGAACCGCAAGGGCGTCTACCGCATCGACTGCCGGCTCGCCGGGCTGCCCGAGCACCTCGACGCGCAGGCGATGCGCGATCTCTCGCTCATTGTGCGCGAGGCGGTCGGCAACGCCGTCAAGCACGGGCGCGCGCGGAAGATCGCGATCGCGGCGGAGGAGTGCGGCGAGGACGGCTGGCGGCTAAGGATATCGAACGACGGCGCCCCCTTCGACCCGGCCAATGCGCCGGGCGTGGAGGAAGGGCATTTCGGAATCGAAGGCATGAAGGCGCGCGCGCGGCGGCTGGGGGCGAAGCTCTCGATCGGCGTTAGCGACGGGCGCACGGTGCTGGAACTGGAGACGGAAAAATGACTAAAGTCGCGGTGGTGGACGACCACGTGGTCGTGAGGATGGGGCTGAAGTTCCTGATCGAGTCGGCGCCGGACCTGGAGTGGTGCGGCGAGTTCGGCGGCGGCCGGGGCGCGGCGGAGTTCGTCGCCGAGGCGAAGCCAGACGTGACGCTCATGGACGTGCGCATGCCCGACCGTAGCGGCGTCGACGCGCTCCGCGACATCCTCGCGGCGGACCCGAAGGCGCGGGTGGTGATGCTGACCACCTCCGACACCGAGGAGGACGTCTACCGCTCGATCGAGGAGGGCGCGCTTGGGTACGTGATGAAGGAGTCGCCGGTGGAGGAGATCGTCGCGGCGGTGCGCTCGGCGATGGCGGGCGAGGTGTACATGTCGGACGACGTCCGGCGCATCTACGAGACGCGCCGGGGCGTGAAGGGGCTTTCGCCGCGCGAGACGGAGGTGATCGACTGCGCCGCGCGCGGGCTCAACAACCGCGAGATCGGCGCGAGCCTCGGGATCAGCGAGAACAGCGTGAAGATGCACCTGAAGCGGGTGTTCTTCAAGCTCGGCGCCACGGACCGCACCGAGGCGGTCGACCTCGCCGTCCGTCGCGGCTTCATCGCCCGCAGGTGAGAAGCCAGGGGCTTCCCGGTTTTTAGCAGGGGTTCTGCCCCTGATATTGTGCTTTGCCCTTGACCGTAGGCGCTAAAATATGGTAATATACACGCCAGAAAAATGCTTTATCGCTCGCATAGCAAGATTCTCGGCCGGAGAAACACGCTTAGCGGGGTGGAACGCCTCGCTTATGGGGTTGTTTTGTCGGTTGCGGTTGCTCTGTCCGCGGCGAGCGCGTGGGCGGACGACAGTGCCGAGGAGGGCCTTTGGCAGAAGAGCTTCTCCGGGTGGACGACCACTGCCGACCCGTCGGTAGGCGGAACGCTCGTCCCCGGTGCGCTGATTGCGAGCTGCGCTGGCACCAGCTACACCTACAATGGTATTACCTACTCGATGGGCGACAGCCAGACATGGGCCTATTCCGGCGTCATGTACATGGTAGGCGGCGTCACCTACCGATTCGTCAAAAACTACGATGACAACGGCTGCATCTACATCACCGATCCCGAGGCCAACAAGCGGACAGAGGTTATCTTAAGCACGTCCTACAGCGAAACCAAGTACGGCACCTATACGCCTGCCGAAGACGGCTACTACCCAATCTACCTCGCCGTCTACAATGGCATTGGCGGCAAGGGACCGGCCGCTGCGCCGTTCAGCAATGCTAGCCAGCTTGGCGCGGGCCTAGCCTGGACGGACGATCCTTCCGTCACCACCTGCACGGAAGCGAACTACCAGAAATGGCACAAGTTCATCAACGATCCAGCCGACCCGATCTTCTACACCTCCGAGCCACCTCTCTCCCCCCTGAGGATCCTGCCGATACCTGACCAGTGCTACGCCGCCGGCGCGCCGGTGCGCCCGGAGTTCGTGGTCACGAACAGGAGCGAGGGGCAGTCCTGGCGGATCGGCGGGGACATCTCGAGCGATCTTTTCGACGTCGAATACACTAACAACACCACCTTCGGCATTGCGACGGTGACGGTCACGGTCAAGAGCGGAGCGCTTGTGGGGACGCAGCTCAATCGGAGATTCTTCATCAACTCGGACGAGTACTTTTCCTTCGAGGATCTGCATGTCCAGCGGCTTCAGGTGGATGACGGCTACGTCTACGTCGTTTCCAACGCTGTCTCTTCCCAGAAAATCACCGCCAAGACCGGAGTGACCGTCACCGGCCTCCTGCTGGTAGGCGGTGGCGGCTCCGGCGGCAATACGTTTGGCGGCGGCGGCGGCGGCGGCGGCGTCCTTTCGCAGCGCGGCCTCGATCATGAACTATGGATAGGGGAGTCGATCACCTACACCGTCGGCGCGGGCGGCAATCCCGGCTCCGGGCAGAACCGCGGCTCTAATGGCGGCAACACCGTCATTACCGTGGCCGGCACGACCTACACCGCTATCGGCGGCGGCGCCGGCGGTTCCTGGCTCAACAAGGCCGGTGTGACCGGCGGCTCGGGCGGCGGCGGCT
>CACWVU010000035.1 GCA_902764415.1 uncultured bacterium
CACGGAATCCGATGACGGCCATGCCGATCAGGGAAATCAGAACCAGCAACAGAATCTTGAAGGATACTTTTACGTTGTTCATAGCTAATGTGTCCTTTCTGTGGGGAGGATAAAGTTTGAAAACCTGCAGCCTCCTTTTTCATTCTTGTTTCCCCACGCCGATTAGATGTAATTATAGGCGATTTAACGAGAAAAAGCAATCATAATTGTCCGAAAAATTAAGGAATGGAATTTTTTATAAGCGGAAGGATTTTCGTCCGGGCATGTCGAATTTACCTTTTATCAGTTATTGGCGGTGCTTTCTTTTGGCGGCGGACGGCGTCGCAGGGGGCTTCCGGCGGGAAGAGGTGGACACATGGACAATACAGATAAAAAAATCCTCATCGTGGACGACGATGAGACGAGCCGGTCCCTGCTTCGTCAGGTGCTGGGCGACTGTACGAATATTTTCGAGGCGGCGGAGTACCATGTCTGGGTGCGCACGAAGAACTGGATGGCCGGCGTTTATGCCGCGCAGGGACTGCCGGTGCCGGAATCTCCCGCCGGTGCGTTCAAGCTGCTGGTCAACGGCACGCCGCTGCCGCTCAAGACGGTACTTGGCACGCAGGGCAAGGGCGAATGGCTCTGGGTCAAGGCCTCTCGGGTTGTCCTGGCCGGACAGGTGACTCTTACGCTGCACGATCTCGACGGCTTTGACGGACGCTGCGATGCGATCATGCTGACGACGGATGCGGAGCCCGACTTCAATGCGCTCCGATCTGCCAATCCAAACGCCCAAACACCCACAAACGCCTCCTATGACGTCGTGGTCGTTGGTGGCGGCATCGCGGGAATCTGCGCGGCGATTTCGTCTGCGCGGCTCGGACTCAAGACCGCACTCGTCCACGACCGTCCCGTTCTCGGCGGCAACAACTCGAGCGAAGTGCGCGTCCATCTCGGCGCGTACCAGAACCTTCCGCCATATCCGCGGCTTGGCGACGTGCTCGCCGAGTTCGGACCGAAGGCGGGCGGCAACGCGCGCGAGGCGTCCGTCTACGAGGACGAGCTCAAGCTCAGGGTCGTCAAGGAGACGAAGAACCTCGATCTCTATCTGAACATGCACGTAAACGGCGCGGTCACGAACGGCGAGGGCCGAATCACTGCGGTTGTCGCGCAGGACACGCGCAAGGGTGGCAGGCACATGTTCAATGGTGGCTGGTTCGCCGACTGCACGGGCGACGGAACGGTCGGCTATCTCGCTGGCGCGGACTGGCGCATGGGGCGCGAGGCGAAAAGCGAGACGAACGAGCCGGATGCACCGGAGAAAGCCGACATGATCACGATGGGCGCGTCGGTCCAGTGGTATGCGGGGAAGGCCGACGGTGACGCGGCGTTTCCGACGCGGCCGTGGATGCTGAAGACGATCAACGAGGCGAACTGCTCGCCGCACCTCAAGGGCGACTGGTGGTGGGAGGCGGGGCTTGGCCGCGACCAGATCGCGGAAGGCGAGCATATCCGCGACTACGGGCTTCTCGTCGCCTACTCGAACTGGGCGTTCGTCAAGAACGGCTACTCGAAGAAGGTCTCCTTTGCCGACAAGGAGCTCAAGTGGGTTGCGTACAACGCGGGCCGCCGCGAGTCGCGCCGGCTCATGGGCGACTTCATCCTCGACCAGAACCACCTCCGGAACCGGGAAGTCCAGCCGGACGGCACCTGCGTGACGACGTGGACGATTGACTTGCATCTCCCGAAGACGGCGCGCGAGTCGAAGTTTGAGGGCGAGCCATACCAGGCCAACTCGCTCAACGAGAAGATCTGGCCGTATCCGATTCCATACCGCTGCCTCTATTCGCGCAACGTGCCGAACCTCTTCATGGCTGGGCGCGACATTTCCGTCACCCACATCGCGCTTGGCACGACGCGGCTCATGCGCACGCACGGAATGATGGGCGAGGTCGTCGGCATGGCAGCGAGCGTCTGCAAGAAGCACGGGTGCAATCCGCGTGACGTCTACACGACACACTTGGACGAGCTGAAGGAGCTTATGACGAAGGGCGTCGGCGACGGCAAGAAGCACCCGCGCCAGGACTACAATTGCCAGCAGTCGCTCGACCCCGACATCAGGCAGCAGTACAAGGAAAGCGTGAAAGGGCTGGTGGAATGAAGGAAGAGTATCTCGCGATAGTCGAAAAGACGCTCGACGAAGTGATGCCCGGGGCGTTGGAGCGTCCGGCGGAGCACAGTTCGTCGATGCGGTATGCGGTCAGCACGGGCGGCAAGCGGATTCGTCCGCTAATCTGCCTTGCGAGCGCAGTCGCGGCAGGCGGCCGGGCGGAAGACGCGCGCTATCCGGCGGCGGCGATCGAGCTCCTCCACAACTACACGCTCGTCCACGACGACCTTCCGGCGATGGACAACGACACCGAGCGGCGCGGCAGACCGTCGGTCTGGGCAAAGTATGGCGAAGCAAACGCGATCCTCGCCGGCGACGCGCTCCAGGCGCTTGCGTTCAAGGCGGCGGCGATGGCGTCGCGCAACGTCGGCAGAATCGTCGCGGAACTTGCCGCGGCCGGCGTCGGCGTGGTGCAGGGCCAGGTGGAGGACATTGCCGCGGGCGAGAAGGATGTCGACTTCATCTACCGCCACAAGACCGCCGACCTCTTCATGGCCGCCGCGGTTATGGGTGCGCTCGCTGGCGGCGGCGACGACCGCGCGGTCGAGTCGCTCCGGGCCTATGCGCTCAACCTGGGGCTGGCCTTCCAGTTCGAGGACGACCTCCTTGACGGCGACTCGCTCTACAGCCGCGAGGAGACCGAGCGCCGTGTGCGCGACGCCACCGCCGCGGCGCTTGCCGCGCTCGAAGGCCTGCCCGGCGACTCCTCGCCGCTCGCCGCGCTCGCGCAGTCGCTTGTCGGGCGGAAGAAGTAGGGCAGAGAAGTGCATGATATGAAAGAGAGCGAAATCACAGCCAAGATGCAGCATGACCTCGCCGTCGCGCTCTGCGCGTGCGTCAGGAGGCGATCAGGATCGACGACGGCTCGGTGGCGGCGTCTTCGCGTGGCTTGAAGCGGAGACCGGCCTCTACCTCGGTGCACATCTGGTAGACGTCGCTCCAGGTGGAGACGCGGCGGTCGCGGTTCTTTACCAGCATCGCCTCCAGCAGCTGGCAGAAGCCCTCCGACAGCGCCGGACGGTAGGAGCGCGGGTCGTGCGCCTGGCTCGTCGGGCTGCAGTGGGCGCGCATCGTATCCTCGTTGCTGAGGCCTGGGAAGAGGGTGCGGCCGGTGGAGAGGTGGTAGAGTGTGGCGGCGAGCGAGTAGATGTCGGAGCGGCAGTCGACCTCGACATCGCCGTAGACCTGCTCGGGCGAGATGTAGGCCGGGGTGCCCAGCACCTGGTCGGGCGGCTCGAGCGTCCCATCGCGCTGCTCGTAGCGGTGGAAGATTCCGAGGTCGGTAAGCTTCACCACGCCCTCGGAGTTGATCATGATGTTCTCCGGCTTGATGTCGCAGTGCACCACGCCGTGGTCGTTCCAGGCGACGTCGAGCGCGGCGGCCACCGACTCGCAGATGAGCAGGCAGTCGGCCTCGCCGACGTGCTGCTTGCGGCGGAGGAGGTCGCCGAAGGTGTAGCCGTCGACGTACTCCATGATCATCCGGCAGCCGTCGCCGTCCTGCTCGAAGCCGTATGCCTTGACGATGCCGGGGTTGTCCATCTCCTCCATCACCCGCTCTTCCTCGCGGAAGGACTCGATGTCGCGGCCGCTGGTGGCGAACTCGCCGGCGAGCACCTTGACGGCCACGTAGCAGCCGCGCGACTCGTCCCAGGCCTTCCAGACCGTGGACATGCCGCCTTCGCCGACGCGCTCGAGGAGCTTGATTCCGTTGCCGGCCATTTTCTACATGCCCCATTCCCTGAGCTTGCGGTGGAGGGTGCGCCGCGAGATTCTGAGCGCGTCCGCCGCGGCGGTCTTGTTGCCGCCAGCCGCCTTGAGCGCGGCGAGGATCTGGGCCTTCTCGACGTCCGCGAGCGAGGCCGTGGGCGCCGTCGCGGCGGCTGGCGCGGCCTCCGCCGTCGCGGCGGGCGCGGTCGGCGCGAGGATCTCGGCGGGGACGTCGTCCAGGGTCAGCGTCTCGCCGGCGGCGAGCACGACCATCTTCTCGACCGCGTTCCGGAGCTGGCGCACGTTGCCCGGCCATGAATACGCCTCGAGCGCCTTGAGCGCGTCCGGCTCGATGCCCTTGACGCGTCCTTCGCCGGCGGCGGAGAACTCGGCGATGAAGCGCTCGACGAGCGGCGCGATGTCGGACGGGTGGTCCTTGAGCGCCGGCATGCGGATGTCGATGACGTTGAGCCGGTAGTAGAGGTCCTCGCGGAACTTGCCTTCGGCGACGAGCGAGATGAGGTTGCGGTTGGTGGCGGCGACGAGCCGGAAGTCGACCGGCTTCTCGAAGGAGGATCCAAGCCGCCGCACGCATTTCGTCTCCAGCGTGCGCAAGAGGGTGATCTGGGTGGCGAGGTCGATCTCGCCGATCTCGTCGAGGAACAGGGTGCCGCCGCCGGCCTCCTCGATGCAGCCTTTCTTGCCGTCCTTGAGTCCGCCGGTGAAGGTGCCGGGCTCGTAGCCGAAGAGCTCGGACTTGAGCAGGTCGGCGGAGAAGGCGGAGCACTCGACGGCCACGAACGGCCCTGCGGCTCGCTTCGAGAGCGCGTGGATCGCGCGCGCGGCGAGCTCCTTGCCGGAGCCGCTTGGCCCCTCGACGAGCACCGTCGCGTCCGACGGCGCCACCTTGCGGATGATGCGGTAGATTGACTCGAGCGACTTCGAGGAGCCGGTGAAGCCGTCGATGGCGTCGCCGGCGGCCGGCGCGGCGTCGGTGTGCGCGGCGGCGGTGGCCTCGATCACCTGGGCGACCCTGAGCTCGAACGCCTTCATGTCGGTGATCGGCTTCTGGAAGAAGTCGGCGGCGCCGTCCTTCATCGCGGCGACGGCGAGTTCGACGGTGCCATAGGCGGTAAGCAGGATGGCGGCGAGGCCGGGGTGGATTTCGCGGGCGCGGCGGAGCAGGGTGACGCCGTCCACCCCGGGCATGCGGATGTCGGAGATCATCAGCGCGAGGTCCGGGGTGGCGCGCACGATTTCGAGCGCGGCGTCGGCGTCCGGCGCGAGCAGGCATTCGTATCCCGGCCGGAACCAGCGCGCGAGCGTGTCACGGAGCGGCTTTTCGTCGTCGACAATAAGTATCTTCGGTTTCATTTGAGCTGGCGTACGCGCCTTTCGATCCTGGGCAGGCGGATGGTGAACGTGGTGCCCTCGCCGGGCGCCGACTCCACCGAGATGGTGCCGCCGTGGTCGTTTACGATTCGCTTGGAGACCATGAGCCCGAGGCCGGTGCCTTTCTCCTTGGAGGTGCGGTAGGGCTCGAAGATGTGGCCGAGCTGCTCGGCGGGGATGCCGGGGCCGGTGTCGCTGAGGACCACCACGACGTCGGAGTCGTCGTAGTGGACGGCGATGTCGATGGAGCTGCCGTCCTTCATCGCCTCGAGCGAGTTCTTGATCAGGTTGAAGAACACCTGCTGCATCTGGTCCGGGTCGATGGCGACGGCTGGCATGGCTGGCGGCAGGTCGAGCGAGACGTGGACGCGGCGCTCCTCGAACTGGGAGCGGAAGGCGTCGAGGCAGTCGCGGATGGGCTTCTCGACCGAGCCGGGCCTGAGCGTCGGACGCGCGGGGCGGAGCGCCTGCAGGAAGCCGCGGATGATGCCGTCGAGCCGCTTCACCTGGGTCTTGCAGATCTCGATCGACTCGACGTCGGTCGGGTCGCGCTCGAGGAGCTGCAGGTTCATGGCGATGGCGTTGAGGGGGTTGCCGATCTCGTGGGCGACGCCGGCGGCGAGGTCGCGCACGGCCTTGGTGGCGCCGAGGCGCAGCTCCTCCTCGGTGCGCGCGCGCTCGGCGGTGATGTCGCGCAGGTAGACGATCGTCTCGTCGTCGAGCGGGATCGTCTGCACCTCGAGCGTGCGCGCCTCCGGGTAGGTGACTGCGACCTCGCGCCGCGAGGCGACGCCGTGGGGGAGGCCGAGCGACGGAAGGGCGTCCTCGGGCTCGACCCCCAGGAGCTCCTTCGCCGCCGGGTTCGACTGGATCACCGCCCCGGACGCGTCGAGGCGGATGAACCCCTCCTTGAGCGCGTTGAGGAGCTTCTCCGCGTGCGAGAGCTCGTCGGATACGAGCTCGTACTGCTCGCGCAGGTGGCCGACGTCGAGCTTGGCGATGTGCTTGCGCACCCCCTTGAAGAAGTTCCTCATTTCCTCCGGTTGTCGATCACGCGCTTGATCTTGCCCTCGCTCCGCGGCAGCGTGCCGGGCGCGACGAGGGTGATCTTCGGCGAGAGGCCGACGATCTCCTTGATCGACGCGGCGACGTGCTTCCTGATCGCCTCCATGCCGGAGATGGTGTCGGTGAACGCGCTCGCCACCACCTCGACCTTGATCTCGAAGCGGTCCATGGTGTCGGTGGACGAAAGCTCGATCATGTAGTGCGGCGCGACTTCCGGCACCTTCATGAGGCACGCCTCGATCTGGCTCGGGAAGACGTTGACGCCGTGGATGATGAGCATGTCGTCGGAGCGGGCGTGGACGCGGTCCATGACGCGCATCGTGCGTCCGCACCTGCACTGCTCGACCTGGAGGCGCGAGAGGTCGCGGGTGCGGTAACGCACCATCGGGGTGCCGAGGCGGTCGAGGGTGGTGAAGACGAGTTCGCCTTCCTCGCCGTCGGGCAGCGGCTGGAGGGTGTCGGGGTCGATGATCTCCGGGTAGAAGTGGTCCTCCCAGATGTGCAGCCCGTGCGAGTGCTCGCAGTTGCCGGCGACGCCGGGGCCGGCGATCTCGGTGAGGCCGTAGATGTCGTGGGCGGCGATGCCGGAGATCTCCTCGATGCGCGCGCGGATTTCGTCCGTCCACGGCTCCGCGCCGAAGACGCCGTGCTTCAGCTTGGTGTCGCGGCGGAAGTCGACGCCGAGCTTCTCGGCCACGGTGGCGAGGTGGAGGAAGTAGCTCGGCGTGCAGCAGATGACGGTGACGCCGAGGTCCTTCATGAGCATGATCTGCTTTTCGGTGTTGCCGGCGCCGGTCGGCAGCACCGCGCAGCCGAGCTTCTCCGCGCCGTAGTGGGCGCCGAGGCCGCCGGTGAAGAGGCCGTAGCCGTAGGAGACCTGCACCACGTCGTCGCGGGTGATGCCGTACATGGCCATGCACCTGGCGACGCCCTCGGTCCAGATCGCCACGTCGCCGGCGGTCTGCGGGATGCAGATCGGCTTGCCGGTGGTGCCGGAGGAACAGTGGAAGCGGTTGATCTCGCTCATCGGCGCGGCGGTGAGCCCGAGCGGGTACTCGTCGCGCAGGTCGGTCTTCTTCATGAAGGGGAACTTCGCGAGGTCCTTGAGCTCCACGAGATCGCGCGGCTTGACGCCCGCTTCGTCGCAGCGGCGGCGGAAGAGCGGCACGCGCTCGTATTCGTAGGGGATGAGAGTCTGGAGCTTCTTGAGCTGCAGCGCCCGCAGCTCGTCGACGCTCATGTAGTCTGGTTTTGAAATCGGGTTCATGGTGGTCTGTCGCTAGTGTTGTTTTTTGCCACAAAGTACACAAAGGTCACAAAGGGTTTGGGGGCTGGGGCGAAGCCCCAGTTCTATGTGTTCTATGTGTTCTATGTGGCTAAACATTTTTGGTTTTGAAGAGCTGGTTGGTTTGTTGGTTGGTTAGTGGCTCGCGGTCAGGCCTTAAATCGGTCGTCGAGAGCGTCGAGAAGGGTTTTCATCTCGCCATCGGTGCCGATGGTGATCCGCAGACGGTCGCCGGTGAGCGGACCCGGGAAGTAGCGCACGAAGATCTGCCGCGACTTGAGGTACTTGAACACGTCTGCCGCGGCAGCGCCCTGCGGCGGACGGGCGAAGACGAAGTTCGCCTCGCTCGGCAGGACATCCCAACCGCGTCGCGCGAGCGCCTTCGTGAACGCGGTGCGGGTTTTCACCACCTTGCGCACGTTTGCGCGCATCCACCGCTGGTCCTTCACCGCGGCGAGCGCCACCGCCTGGGCGACGGCGTCGACGTTGTAGGAGTCCTTCACCTTGTAAAGCGCCTCGATGAGGTCCTTCGGCCCCACGCAGTAGCCGACGCGCAGTCCGGCGAGCGAGTAGCTCTTCGAGAGGGTGCGCATGACGATCAGGCTGCGGTTGCCCGGCGCAGTGGCGAGCGCCATGCAGTTGTCGCGCGCGAAGTCGGCGTAGGCCTCGTCCACCACCGTGACGCCCGGGTACCTGCGCGCGACCGCGGCGATCTGCTTCGGATCGGCGAACTCGCCGGTCGGCGCGTTGGGATTGGTCCAGAGAAAGAGGGAGGTGTTTGAGTCAATGGGGGCGCCTACCCACTTGACGTTGCGTATCGCGGCGAGGGTCTTGTAGAGCGAGTAGCTCGGGTCGAGCGAGCCGATGGACTCGTCGTCCTCCACGAACGCGCGCGCCATGAGCGAGAGTATCTCGTCAGACCCGTTGCCGACGAACACGCGGTCAGGCGTGGTGCCGGCGAGGGCGGCGATCTCGGCGCGCAGCGCGCCGAAGACCGGGTCGGGGTAGCGGCGGAGGCGGTCGAGGTCGAAGTCCTTCATCACCTTGGCGCACTTCGGCGAGGGCGGATACGGGTTCTCGTTGGTGTTGAGCTTGACGACGCGCTTTGAGGCCGGCTGCTCGCCGGGCGTGTAGGGCTCGAGCCTCAGTACATGGGCGGCGGTTCTCATCGCTCGCTGGCCTCCCTGGGGATTAATTCGGCGCTGGTGTGGCAGACGACGCGCTTGAGGAGGAGCGGCAGCATCGGCTCCTCGGTGACGTGGCTCGTAAGGTTGCTGACGGAGCCGTAGTCGCCGTCGCGGATGGTCTTGTCCAGAAGCGCGATGTTGGTCTCAACCTTGACAGTGTTGGAGAAGAAGCGGCAGCACCAGCCCTCGGGGTTGCCCGAGACGAACGGGATGCAGTTGAAGAGCTTCCAGCCCGAGGTGCGCACGCAGCACATGTCATGGCCGCCTTCGCGGCAGATCTGGACCGAGCTGCAGCCGGCGAGCGCGACGGCGGCGAGGATGAAAGCGAGGCGCTTCATTTCAGCACCCCCGAAAGCTGGATCTCACGGTAGCACAGCAGATAGGGGATTGGCACCGGAATGTTGGTGAAGGGGATGGAGAAGAGGACGTTGTCGTAGTTGTTGTAGACCAGGTCCTGGACGCTCGCGCCGCGCGCTTGCGCGTATTCCATAAAACGATGCTGAACCTTGTCGAGGGTGACGTCGTTGCGGAAGAACGCAAAGGGGCCGGCCCGATCAGGCTCCGGAGTGGCGTTGCCGCAGCAGAGCGGGATGCAGTTGAAGAGCCACCAGCCGTTGTTGGAGACTAGTACCTGCTCCGAGTCCGCAGCGGGCGAGTAGGCCGCGTCCACGGAAAAGCATCCCGCCGCTGCGACGGCGAGAACAACCGCTGCGGCTCGCGCCGCCGTTCTCCATATTGTGCTCATTTCTGCGTATTATACCAAAAATCTCGGCGGACAGTTCGTGCCCTATGGTTAAGGTTGAAAAGTTGAAAGGTTGAAAAGTTGAAAGGCCACCCAACCACCCAACCACCTAACCACCCAACCACCTAACCACCTAACTATGAATATGGTATAATACGCGGCAATGACGACTACAGCAACAGCAGAAAGGCTCGTGCGGCTCATCCGCGACACCTCGTCCAAGATCCCGGACGACGTCCTCCAGGCGATTGCCGCGGCGCGCCGGCGCGAGCGGCGCGGCTCCTCCGCCGCGGCCGTTCTCGGCACGGTGCTTGAGAACTGCGCGCTGGCGCAGGAGAAGGGAGTGCCGCTTTGCCAGGACACCGGCACGCTCACGTTCTTCGTCGACCGCGCGCTGCGCGGGCGCGTCACGCCGGCATCGCTCCGCCGCGCCGTCGCGCGCGCCACGGCGCTCGGCTACCTGAGGCGCAACTGCATCGACCCGGTGGACGGGAAATCCTACGACGACAACTGCGCCGAAGGCGCGCCGGTCGTCCACTACGTCGACGCGGGCGAGGTCCCGGGCCTGCCGCCGCGCGGTGTGGCGCTGATCATGAAGGGCGGCGGCAGCGAGAACATGTCCCGCCAGTATTCGCTGCCCGACGCCGGGCTCGGCGCGGGACGCGACCTCGCCGGCGTCAAGGCGTGCATCCTCGACGCGGTGAAGCGCGCCCTCGGCTACGGCTGCGCGCCCGGCATCCTCGGCGTCGCCGTCGGCGGCGACCGCGCCACCGGCTTCGAGACGGCCAAGGCGCAGCTCCTGAGTCCGCTCGACGAAAAGCCTCGCGCAGGCGACGCTCGTGAGCGCGCGCTCGCAAAGCTTGAGCGCGAGGTGCTGCGCGAGGCGAACGCGCTCGGCATCGGCCCGATGGGGCTCGGCGGCGCCACCACGCTCCTCGGCGTCAAGATCGCCGCGCGTCCGCGCGTGCCCGCCTCGTTCTTCGTCACCGTCGCCTACATGTGCTGGGCCTGCCGCCGCCGCATCATCTCGCTCTGATTGGTTGTCACCTGACTTGCCGCTACTTAGACATATTCTTGTCGTAGGGGAGTAGGAGGCGGCTGGCCATGGCAAAATTTTTGTGACAAAACTTTTGCCATGAGGCGTTGGTTTATGATATACTACGCGCATGAAAATGAACAACCCTTTTCTTACGGCGGGCTATGCGGGACCAGAATACTTCTGCGACCGCGTCGATGAGACCAGGAAGCTCGTCAATGCCATAAAGAACGACCGCAACGTCACGTTGATAGCGCCGCGCCGCTATGGCAAGACGGGGCTTATCAGCAATGTGTTCGCGAGGCTTCCTTCCGCATACACAAGCATTTACATCGACATCTATTCCGCCAAGAACCTCGCCGCGTTCACGAAGATGCTGGCGAGCGCTGTGTTCGGAGCGCTTGATAGCCGTATGGAGAAGGCGATGTCCGTGCTGGCGACATTTTTCAGGAGTTGTCGTCCGACCGCCACGCCGCAGAGCGACGGGACGGTGAAGTTCTCGTTCGACATAACTTCCGACAACGCCGAATCGTCGCTCAAGGAGGTGTTCGACTACCTTAAGGCGCGTGAACGCCAGGTCGTGATTGCCATCGACGAATTCCAGCAGGTTCGCGAGTTTCCCGAAGAGGGGGTGGAGGCGCTTCTCAGAAGCTACATTCAGTTCGTTCCGTGGGTTCGGTTTGTCTTTGCCGGATCGCGTCGCCATCTAATGTCGGAGATGTTCGTCATGCCGCAGGGTGCGTTTTACCAGTCCACGCAGATAATGAACCTGGACGTGATTTCGCCGAAAAGCTATCTTTCCTTTGCGAGAGGTTTTTTCTCCTCGGAGGGGTGGGATGTTGACGAGGAGGTATTCATGAGGCTCTACAGGAGGTTCGACGGCGTCACCTGGTATGTCCAGGCGGTGCTGAACAAAGTATGGGAAACGCGCATGTCGCTTGAAAATGACATCCAGGTCGATGCGGCCGTCAAGGAGCTCTACGAGGAAAGGGCGCTTATCTACCATGACCTTCTATGTGCGCAGAACGAAGCGTCGCAGGAACTCGTCATGGCGATTGCCCGCAATGGAATAGTCTCGGAGCCGACATCGACGGACTTTCTGTCCCGGAACGGGCTGAGGGGCGCTTCGACGGTCAGGGCCGCGCTCAAGGACCTCGCAGGCAAGGATATTGCGTACAAGGCTGAATCCGGCTGGATCGTCTACGACCGCCTCTTTGCGGAATACCTGCGATCGATACAGTGAAAATGTTGGGATACATCCTTGATTGAAACGGCCAGGTGAAGTTTGGCAAGAAACATTTGAACCTTTTGCGAGGTATGCGATACTAATATACAAAAGCATACCACGCTATGGATATTGTCGAAGAGCTGAGGAATAACCGAGAAAACGGCGCAAAAAGGCTGGAAATCGAGTACAAGGTCGGTCTTATGACCATGGCCAGGCGTTTTTATGTCGACGAGACGGACGCCGAAGAGCTCGTGAACCGCACCTTCGCCGCCGTGGTCGACGGCATTGACGGCTATCTCGCGCGGTCGGCCTTCTTTACCTGGATGTGCCAGATCATGTCCAACATCTACGCCGCCGACGTGCGGCGAAAGTCGAACGCCACCGTTACTTATCCCGGCGAAGTGCCGGACATGACCGACGAGGCCGGGGTAAGCCGCATATTCGACAGCATTGACGCTTCGATCGTCCGCACGGCGGTGGAGAAGCTGCCGAAGGAAATGCGCGAGGTCATTTTGCTGCACTATTTTGCGGACATGTCCATCCCCCAGATCGCCAAGTTCATCAGCATCCCGGCCGGAACCATAAAAAGCCGTCTCCACTATGCCCGCAAGGCGCTGGCGGCGAAGCTCGTGGGCAAGGCGAA
This sequence comes from uncultured bacterium, assembly GCA_902764415.1. Lineage (GTDB taxonomy): Bacteria > Verrucomicrobiota > Kiritimatiellia > RFP12 > UBA1067 > UBA1067. Next base: position 12,441 of record CACWVU010000035.1, read on the forward strand.
GAAACCCGGTGTAAAGGCGCTCATCCTTGCGCTCGCGCTCTCGGCGCTGGCGGCGGTGGGTGCAGTCGGCGTGGTGGCGATCCGCTCCGCGGCAGCGCCAGAGACAGAGAAAGCCGAGGTTGTTTTTAACGCAAAGAGCACAGAGAACACAGAGGGTTCTTTGGAAACCAATGGGGACAGTCCCCAGCAATCCGAGGCGATAACTGATAATTCTGAAACAAATAACGAGGAAAACGCCATGAGCAACTCAATGCAGAAGGTATCAATGATCAAGACGCTTGCCGCTGCGGCGGCGCTGACTGCCGGCGCGGTGCTGGCGGCCTATCCGGGCGCGATCGAAGTCGTCGCCAGCAATTTCGGCACGGGGGAGTTCGCCCTGCGCGTCCCGGTCTCCGCGAAACCGCTGGAGCTCTACTGGGCGGCCGCGTGGGCGGACGACACGAATGAGTACTCCCAGTGGCGCGCGCCGCTCTTCCTGCAGGATGTCCCCGCCGGCACGACGGAGGTGACCGTCACCGTCCCCGGCTTCAATTCGGACGCGGCATCGCGTTTCTTCCTTGCCGATCCCGACAACGCCGTGGTGACGCGGCCCGTCACCGTGATTGGCGGCAAGGACGGCAGCAGCAACTACAAATCTGCCTTCATTACGGGGCTGCACCCCAACTGGGACTGGCGCTATGAACTTGTCTTCGATGTGACGGAGTTCAAGAGCAACCAGGCTTGGCTCCTCTGCCACCGCCTGAGCAGCGACAACACCGGCGGATCACTCCTTCATTTTGTTGTTCGGAACTCTACCGACAAGCGGCTGCGCTTTGGCTATGGCGCATCCAACAGCATATACTCTTCAAGTGCGATTTCGGCAGACGTCAAATATCGAGCGATCATCAACAGGAATGTATTCACGGTCTCCAATTTGAACGACAATGTCAACTTCTGTACGGTAGGTCTGACGGCGTCCTCCGCCGACTACGACGCCCGCTACAACCTCTGGTTTGGCGCATCGAGCGGTACCAATGGCAAAGACTACAACACCGGTACTGGCGACTTGTGCTCTTTCGCGCGAGTCTATTCGTTCAAGGCGTGGAACGGCTCGGGCGAGCTGGTGGGCGACTTCCGCCCGATGGTGACTAACAGCGTGGCCGGCTATTTCGATTTGGTGACGCGGAAGTTTTTCGAGTCTGGCGACCAGTCGCTGGCGGCGTCGGGGACTGCGGTTGCAAGCGGGTTCGAGCCCTATATTGCCTCCGCCGAGACGCAGCATGTCGATTCGCTCGTCGCGCACCTCGGCGCGCTGGTCGCCGTTTCGCCGGTGCTGAAGGCTGTTCCGGTTGAATGTGCGTCGGAAAGCCTGCCGTTCGCCATCGGCGGAATTCCGCTCTACGGCAACAGATCAGTCGATGTCGGCGACAGCGTCACCTTCAGCGTCCCGATAGAAAAATTCATCTGGTGGGACGAATCGACCAGGACGTCTTACCGCGTCGCCTCGGCGGGACTGCGCATCGACACCTACGACGCCAACAACGGGGAATTCGTCGTCGGGACGCCGCAGCCCGGACTCAGGAGCTATACCTTTACCCGCAACTCAGAAACCGACGGCGTGCGGGTCGTCTGCCTCTGGGACGCGGAAATGCTCGTCGATCCGCCCAACGGCCTGCGGGCGGAGTGCCTGCGGCTCGTCGATGTCGCGACGAATGCAAACGGCAAGACGGAAGTCGGGCACGGGCCGTTCAATACCGGCGTCCACCCGATTCCGGCGACGACGCGCGTCTTTATCGACGTTGGTTTGGACAGCAACAACCGCACCGCCCAGAGCAATCTCTCTCCTGTAAACGAGCGGCGCTTCTTCGGTTGCCGCGACGAGTCGGCCCACGGTCAGCCCCCGGGGAAATGGCAGTATAACTTCCAGCTCACCCGCGTGTGGCCGAACCAATCTCAGCCGGTGCTGCGCGTGGACATGTGCAACTACATGGACGGAGCAGTGTCTCAAACCCAGTATTTCAATATCAACAATACGGCTCGTTTCGAAATCGACCTCAAACCGACGACCGTCCGTCTCTACGACGTGCTTCAGGGTGCGACGCATCTCGCCGAGATGAAGGACACCGGCTACGCACGCTCCAGCGAGCCGCTCAACGGCACGCTGCACATCTTCGGGCAGCAGCGCCTCCACGACACGACCGCGCCGCTCTGCGTCGACTACAACAACACGCGCTACTACACCTACGCGGTCTGGACGGACGGCGTCAACCTGTCGCGCGACTACGCGCCGTGCATCGACGCGGCAGGCAAGCCGGCCTTTTACGACCGCGTGGGCGGGAACTACATCTACCCGATCGGCGACAAGGCGGAGATCGTGGCGGAGTTCACGGGAACCGTAGGCACCAACTCGGTCTATGTGACCGGCGAGAACGAGAAGGGCGAGCCGGCGGCGTATCTCGACCCGGACGCCACGGCACTGGGCTACCACCAGATCGCCGTCGGCAACAGTCAGACCTTCACGGCGACGACGCGGGAGGTCTTTGGAAAGAAGGCGACCGGCTACCGCGTCGATACTTGGGCGGATGGCTCCGGCTGGCGGAAGGGCGCGGTGCAGGGCGGACGCTCGGTCACGCTGTCGGGCGAGAACTCAATCCGCCGCGTTGTCTGGATCTGGAAGCGCGTCTCTGGCTCGGCGATCTACATCATATAGAGTCTGGGGTATAGAGGCCACAGGCGGCGCCTTTGCCAAGAGGCGCCGTCTTTTGGTATAATATGCGCATGGAAACGAAATTGATTTTGGGCGCAGCCCTCGCTGCTGCGTCAATGGCGGCCGGTGCCGCCGACATCGCCGACTACGATCCGCGCATGGCCGTCGCCACCGCCAAGGTCGAGAACGGGGTGAAGTGGATCGACGGCGTCCATCTGCCGATTGAAGGACGCGCCTTCGACAACACCGCCGCCTACTACGACCGGCTGCCGAAGACCGTTACCACGAACGTAAACGCCGGCGTGCGCGGCATGCTCAACCACACGACCGGCATGCAGCTCAGGTTCCGCACCGACTCGAAGCGCGTCATCGTCAAGTGGGTGCCGGTCAACAGCAGCCTGGCGATGGATCACATGCCGGCGACTGGGGTGAGCGGCGTCGACGTCTACCGCCAGGAGCCGGACGGCAAGTGGCGCTATGTGAACACCGGGCGCATCTACAAGCCGGAAGGGTCGCAGCTTTCCGTTCCCTGGACTCCGGGCGACGCGTGCCTTATCAACCTGCCGCTCTACAACGGCGTGAAGAGCATCGCAATCGGCATCGACGAGGGCGCGACCATCTCCGCGCCGCCGCCGCACCAGTCCGGCGTCAGCAAGCCGGTCGTCTTCTACGGCACCTCGATCACCCACGGCGGCTGCGCGTCGCGTCCCGGCCTCTCGTTCGTCAACATCGTCGGGCGCGAACTGGACGTGCCGGTCGTCAACCTTGGCTTCTCCGGCTCGGGCAAGATGGAGCTCGAGATGAGCGAGCATCTTGCCGCGATTGACGCGAGCTGCTATGTGCTCGACTGCCTCTGGAACATGGACATGAAGATGGTGGAGGAGCGCTACGAGCCGTTCATCCGCAATCTGCGCGCGAAGCGCCCGGGCGTGCCGATCGTCATGGCGGAGCAGTGCGACGTCTACCTGCGCCCGGGCGGACCGAAGCGCTTCGGCGACAAGGACCGCTTCGTGCGTGCGCTCTACGACAAGCTCGTCGCGGAGGGATGGAAGGACCTCGTCTACCTCCGGGCCGACGAGCAGTTCGGCTATGACGGCGAGGGGACGGTTGACGGTTGCCACCCGAACGACATCGGCATGCGCGAGCTCGCGCGCGGCTTCGGCGCGGCGGTGGCGAAGGCGCTGAAGCTCAGGTAGGCGCGGCGATGGAGAACTGCCGCGAGGAGTGGTACGACGCCGAGCGCAAGGTGTCGGTGACGGTGGCGGACGTAACCGCCGCGGCGAACGCGCTCGTGAGCGGACATCTCGCCGGGCCGACGAGCGCGCGTTTCCTCTCGGAGGCGCTGGCCGCCGCGGCGCTTTTCGGCGCGGAGACGTCGGAGCAGGACGAGGTAGTTTCGCTTCAGATGAAGTGCTCTGGTCCGCTCGGCGGGCTCAACGTGGAGTGCACCGCCGCCGGCACGCTGCGCGGCTACACCGAGCGGAAGGTGTTGGACGACTTCGACGGACTTGGCAAGGCCGACCCGCGCAAGGTGGTGGGCGACGCGAAGTGGCAGGTGACGCGGTCGGTGCCGGGGAAGATCATCTCGCAGGGCATCTCGACCTCGCTCGACGGCTATCTCGCCGGCTCGCTGCAGCGGCGCGCGACGATCCGCGTGGAGGCGGAGGTGGGCGACGACTGCGTGGTCGCGTCCGCGCGCGGGGTGCTGGTGGAGGACATGCCGGACGCCGTCGGCGAGCTCGTCTGCTGCCGGCTCCAGGACCTCAAGTCGATCTTCGTCTCTCCGCGGCGGATTCTTGGCGAGCTGGGGCTTAAGGGCGCGGAGCTGAAGCGCACCACGCCGCTTTCGTTTGCCTGCCGCTGCTCGCAGGAACGCGCCGAGGCGATCGTCGCCGCGCTGCCGGAGGCAGAGCGCGCGGCGCTGCCGAAGCCGGCCACCATCGTCTGCCACATGTGCGGCCACGCCTTCACGGTCGCCGTATAGCCGCGGCACCTTCTGCTATGGTATAATACACGCATGAAGAATGTGAAAATATTGACTCTTGTTGTTGTTGTGGCGGCGTTCGCCGCATCGGCGTTTGCGGAGCGGAACGTCCCGTGGCCGAAGGAGAAGGCGTGGGCGGACCTCGACGCGAAGGGCGAGTCGCTGCGCGCGAAGATCGCGAAGACGCACAAAATCACCGGCGAGGACATGTGGTACGGCTATCGGCGGACGAAGTTCGACTTCGGCGGACGCGAGGCGTGGATCGTGGAGCCGTCGGTCGCCGCGGCGGAGGGGATGCCGTGGACCTGGACGATGCAGTGGGCCGAGGCGTTCGTCGAGCGGACTGGCGTCCTTGATCTGCTCAGGCGCGGCTACCACCACGTGACGATCGACCTCTTCGACACGCGCATGGACGAGAAGGGGATCGAGGCCGCCGCCGCGTACCAGAAGTTCCTCGTGGAGGAGCTCGGATTCGCGCCGAAGGCCAACCTCGTCGGCATGAGCTGGGGCGGGTTCTTCTCGACGCGCTACGCGGTGGCGCACCCGGAGAATGTGCGCAGGATCTACATCGACGCGCCGCTCATGAACTTCGACGGCTTCGGCAACCCCGACTATGGGGTAATCGGAATCTGGGCCAACCGCAAGCCTGCCGACGGCAACTGGACGGCCGACCCAGAGATGCCGGTCAACAAGGCGGCGGCGCTTGCGGCGGCAAAAATCCCCGTCCTCCTCGTCTACGGCGGCTGCGACACCATTGTCCCGCCGAAGCAGAACTGCCTGCTCTTCGCGGAGCGCTTCAAGGCGGCTGGCGGCGAGCTCAAGGTGATTCCGCGCGACCTTTTTGGCCACCATCCCCACGGTCTCGACCCCGACAAGACGCATCCAATCGTCGACTTCTTCGCGAAATAGGATGGGGCCATGTCTGGCGAATATGGCATAGACGGCTGCAGCCGCGGCTTTTCCGACGCGGGGCAGGGGTGTTCGGCCCCGGCGGCTAATGCCGCCGGTTTCGTCGCCCCTGGCTGGGAGCGCGATGTAAACGGCGCTTTGCTACGTGTCAAAAAACCGCGCATGGGGCGTCGGCTCCAAGGCTTCGACTATTCTCAGCGCATGATCTACGAAATTACCATTGTGCTGAAAGAGCGGCTGCCGCTGCTTGGCCGGCTTGTGAAATTGCCACGCGAAATCGAGGCGCCTGGCGTTGCCGCAGGTCATGAAGCCGCTTGGATGGTTGAGCCATCGGCCATGGGCCAGGCTGCGCTAGATTGCTGGCGCAAGATCGCCGATTTCTGGCCGCAGGTGTCGCTGATCGAGGCGCAGCTGATGCCCGAGCATTTTCACGGCATTCTCTTTGTCAAGGAGCGACTGCCGCTTATTCATCCCGATCGCCAAGAAGTGCCTGGCAACCGGCGAAAGAACCTCGGCGACATCATTCGCGGTTTCAAGGCCGGCTGCGCGATGGCGTGGCGGGAAACTGCCGCAAATATGCGGCAGGGCCAAACACCACAATGGGCCGATGGCTATGTTGATACCATTCTCTTTCACAAAGGTCAGCTTGCGAAGATGATCAACTACCTTCGCGATAACCCTCGGCGACTTGGCGTGAAGCGCGATCACCCTGAGCTCTTCAAGGTGGCGCGCGATATTGAAATAGCCTTCAACAGCCTCGGCGATGGTGGTGCGATCGCGCCTTGGCGTGGCCCGTCAAGCGGTCATTTTGCCGCAATAGGCAACCACTTTCTTCTCTCTCGGCCAAGGCTTGTGCAGGTCCAGTGCTCGCGGGGGTGTTTCCGGTACCGCCGCGAGTACGCGGCGGGGCCGGACTGCGAGTACGCGGCGGGGCGGAACGGAAAGCCACGCATTTGCCGCGATAAAAACGGCAACCCGGTTGTTGAGCATACTACCCCTGAGTTTGAGGCCAAGCTAAATGAAGCGCTCTCGGCCGCCAGTCATGGCGCGGTCTTGGTTTCGCCCTGTATTTCTCATGGCGAGCGCGAGATAGCCCGCCAGGCGTTTGAGGCCGGCTACCGCGTAGTCACGATGCAGAACAAGGGCTTCTCGCCGCTTTACAAGCCAGGCGGGAAACTCTTCGAAGCCTGCGCCCACGGAAATTTGCTGATGCTTGCGCCAGTCAACTGGCCATATCAGCCGGCTGAGAAGCAGATGACGCGAGATGACGCCCAGACGCTCAACCGAATAGCGCAGCTCATTGCCGGTGATGGTGCGGTCGAGATAAAATATAATGGCGCCGTTATGAGTGGTGTCGACGAAAGCGTAGTGAAGGCGACAAACTAGCATTGTTGGGTCAGATACGAACCACGAACCACGAAATATGGTATAATACAAGCACTTGACGAAAGGAAACTTGATGATGGTAGGGAGAAAAACGCTTGATGGGGAGAGTTTGGCCGGTTTCGGCCGCCGCGAGTTTCTCGCGGGGGCGGTTGCCGCGGCCGGCGTGGCCGGGTATGCGCCGGTAGCGCGCGCGGCAGGGAACGGCGGGCGCATCCTCTTCGGCGCGTGCCGCGATTCCGTCGCTGACGTCACGGTGATGCGCGATCTCGGCTACGACTTCTGGGAGTGGAGCGTCGGCGCGGCGTTCGACCCGTCGAAGGACGACGCGTGGTGGCAGACCCAGAAGGAGGAGATAGCGAAGCGTCCGCTGCCGCTGAGGAGCTGCAACGGCTTCATCCCCGGTTCGTTCCGGCTCACCGGGCCGAAGGCCGACCACGGCCCCGCGCTCGACTACGCCGAGAAGATCCTCCGCCGCGCGGACGAGATCGGCGTCAAGACGGTCGTCTTCGGCTCCGGAGGCGCGCGCAACGTGCCCGGCGACTTCACGCAGGGCAAGCCGCCGGACCTCGAGGGCGGCACGCGCCAGTACGCCGATTTCTGCCGCGCGCTGGTGAAGCGCGTCGCCGACCTCAAGACCGTTCAGGTGGTGATCGAGCCGCTGCGTCCCAACGAGTCGAACATCCTGAACTACGTCTTCCAGGGACTCGCGGTCTGCCGCGATGTCGCCTCGCCGCGCCTCGCGCAGCTGGCGGACATCTTCCACATGATGATGGGCGGCGACCCGGCGTCGGCGATCGTCGAGGCGGGCCCGCTGCTCGCCCACTGCCATGTCGCCGACTACGAGACTCGCCAGTTCCCCGGCTTCGACCCTGCCGTGACCGACCGGCTGCGTCCCTATTTTGCCGCGCTTAAGTCCATCGGCTACACCGGCGGCGTGAGCTGCGAGTGCAGCTGGGGCGACTGGACGAACTTCGCCAGGGACGCCGCCACGGCTTTGAAAACAATGAAAGGACTCCTCTGATGGAAAAGATCGACCGTCGTGAATTCTGCAAGGGCGCCGCTGGTCTCGCGGGCATAATCGCCGCCGGCTACGGGCCGTCGCTCTACGCCGCGGGCGCGAACGCCAAGGTGCGCGTCGCCTGCGTGGGCTACTCTGACCGCTTTAAGCAGTCGCTCCTGCCGTGCTTCCTGCACCACAACCAGGAGCTTGGCTTCGACCTGGTGGCCGTGGCCGACCTCTGGAAGAAGCGCCTCTTCGAGGACGCCAAGCCGGGGATCGAGAAGGCGATTGGCCACGAGGTGGAGGCGTTCGGCAGCGACGTCGCGCTCTACGAGGCGAAGGACCGGCTCGGGCTCGACGCGGTGATCATCTCCACCGCCGACTTCCAGCACGCCCAGCACGCCGTTCACGCGGTCGAGGCCGGCTGCGACGTCTACTGCGAGAAGCCGATTGCCGAGGACATGTACTCTGCGAACCTGCTCCTCGACGCGGTGAACGCGAAGCGCGCCCTTGGCGCGATGAAGCCGGGCGCGGTGCTGCAGGTAGGCTCCCAGCGTCGTTCCGGCAGGAAGTACCAGGCCGCGAAGGAGTACCTCAACTCCGGCAAGTTCGGTGACGTCAGCTATGTGCACCTCACCTGGAACGTCAACCAGCCGCGGCGCTGGAGGCGTGACGAGAAGCTGATCGCCTCGCTCAAGCAGGAGGACGTGGACTGGAACCTGTGGCTCCTCGACCGCGACCCGAAGTCTTATCCGTTCGATCCGCGCAAGTACCTCGAGTTCCGGCTCTTCTGGCCGTTCTCGTCCGGCATCCCCGGCCAATGGATGTGCCACCAGATCGACACCGTGGCGTGGTTCCTCGGCCAGCCGTATCCGAAGACCGCGGTCTCGTCGGGCGGGCTCTACCAGTGGGTCGACGGCCGCCAGAGCTACGACACCTTCACCACGCTGATGGAATACGGCGAGTCGGGCGTGAAGGGGAAGGGCTTCCAGGTGATGTTCCAGTCCCACCAGACCAACTGCGCGGGCGGCTCCAACCCCAACGGCGAGTCGCCGACGGAGAAGTACTTCGGTCCCTCCGGCTGCCTCGATCTCGGGTCCGGCTGCGTGACCAACGAGGGCGTCGAGGGCGCCAAGCCCGTCAGCGAGCCGCTGCCGGCGCCGCAGGAGCAGGTGGTGACGTCCGCCAACACCGGCGGCGACGCGCTCACCTCGGCGCACATGCGCAACTGGATGGAGTGCGTGCTGCAGCGCAAGGACCCGGCGGCGCCGGTCGAGGCCGGCTACAGCCACTCGATTGCGCTCATCATGTCCAACGCCGCGCTCCGCACCGGCATGCGGGCGACGTTCGACGAGAAGTCGCGCCAGGTGCTCGCCGGCGGCAAGCCGTGGGTCGGCTACGACTCCACCGCCGGCGGCAACTGGTTCACCAACCTGTTCTGAAGCCAGTGACTATACTTCCGGCGATCGACCTCAAGGGAGGCAGGTGCGTGCGGCTCCGGCAGGGCCGCGCGGATGACGAGACCGTCTACGGCGACGACCCCGCGGCGCAGGCGCGCGACTGGCGCGAGCAGGGCGGGCGCGAACTGCACGTCGTGGACCTCGACGGCGCCTTCGCGGGCGAGCCGCGGCACGCCGAGGTCATCGCGAAGGTAATCGAGGCGTTCGGCGGCCCGGTGGAGGTCGGCGGCGGCATCCGCTCGATGGACTCGCTGCGCGCCGTCCTGGAGGCCGGGGCCGCGCGAGCGATCATCGGGTCGTCGGCGCTCGAGGACCCTGCGTTCCTCTCGGACGCGCTGGAGCTCTACGGCGACAGGATCGCCGTGGGCATCGACGCGCGCGACGGCTTCGTGCAGACCCGGGGCTGGGTGGAGACGACGAAGGTCCGCGCGACGGAGCTCGCCGTGGCGGTGGCGAAGGCGGGGGTGAAGTCCATCATCTACACCGACACCGCCACCGACGGCATGCTGGGCGGCCCCAACCTCACCCAGATGGCGGCCATCTGCGACGCCGCGCCGGGCTGCGCGGTCACGGCCTCGGGCGGGGTGAGTTCGCCCTACGACGTCAAGAACCTCATGGCGCTCGGCCGCGCGAACCTCGTCGCGGCGATCGTGGGCAAGGCGCTCTACGACGGGCGCACGACACTGAAGGAGCTTAACCTCGCCGGGATCTGAGCCCGGCGGACAATGACGATTCAGGAGGAAGAGATGGAAAGCGAGAGGAAGGCGGTCTACCCAGGCACGTTCGACCCGATGACGCTCGGGCACTTCGATCTCATCCAGCGCGCGGCCAAGCTCTACGACCGGCTGGTCGTGGCGGTCGCGGCGACCAGCAAGAAGCAGGGCGCGCTCTTCGACGCCAGGACGCGCATGGCGATGATCCGCGAGGACGTCCGCCGCGCCGGGCTCGCGAATGTGGAGGTGAAGCTCCTCGACTGCCTGCTCGTCGACTTCTGCCGCCGCGAGAAGGTGAAGGTGGTGATCCGCGGCGTGCGCGTCTACAGCGACTTCGAGTACGAGTTCCAGATGGCGCTCACCAACCGCAGGATGGCGCCGGAGATCGAGACGATGTTCATGATGCCGAGCGAGAGCCTCGCCTACGTGACCGCCTCCACCGTGCGCGAGATCGCCAGCTACGGCGGCGACACCGCGCCGTTCGTCACCGAAGCCGTGCAGAAGCGCCTGAAGTGCGCCCGCCTCGGCTGATGGCTGACGCCGCCGCAGGGGAAGCCGCCGGCAAGGAGACGGTCGAGGGGACGATCAAGAGCGTCGTCTTCCACAACGACGAGAACGGCTACACGGTGCTCCACGTCGAGCTGCCGAGCGACTTCGAGCTCGCCCGGCCGCCCGAGATAACCGTCGTCGGCCGCGCCCAGGCGGTGTGGGAGGGCGAGGACGTGAAGGCGGTCGGCGCGTGGGTCGAGGACAAGGTCCACGGCCGCCAGTTCAAGGCCGACGAGCTCGTCTGCGTCGCCCCGCGCTCGCTCAAGGGGGTTGAGCGCTACCTCGCCTCCGGGCTCATCAAGGGCATCGGGCCGGTCCTCGCGCACCGCATCGTCGAGACCTTCGGCGAGGAGACGATGCACGTCCTCTCGCACCAGTCCGCGCGCCTCGCCGAAGTGCCGAAGCTCGGCCGCGCGAAGATCGCGCAGATCCGCGCGAGCTGGCACGCGAACGAGACCATGCGCGAGAACATGATCTTCGGCCAGACCTACGGCATCTCGGTGACGAAGATGACGAAGATCGTGCGCCGGTACGGGCCGGACGCCGTCGCCATCGTCAAGGCCGACCCCTACCGCCTCTGCCGCGACATCTGGGGTATCGGCTTCGCCACCGCCGACAAGATCGCGCTCTCGGTCGGCATCGACCCCAACTCGCCGCTGCGCGCCCGCGCCTCGATCTCCTACACGCTCGAGACCGAGGCGGAGGCGGGCGGCCACTGCTGGACCTACGAGAACGACCTCATCCTGCACGCGCACGAGCTCACCGGCATCCCGCCCGAGACGCTCGCCGCCGCCCTCGCCGACGAGGCGGAGGCGGGCCGGGTGGTCTGCGAGAGCGGCGAGCCGCGGCGGGTCTTCCTGCGCACGCTCCACCGCGCCGAGTGCGAGGTGGCGGCGCGTGCGCGGGCGATCCTCGCCTCTCCGCGGTCCTTCCCCGCCTTCGACGCGGAGAAGGCGATCGCCTGGTGGCAGTCGAAGAGCGGCTTCGACCTCGCCGAGCGCCAGCACCTCGCGCTCGAGCGCTCGCTCGCGTCCAAGTTCTCGATCATCACCGGCGGACCCGGCGTCGGCAAGACCACCATCATCCGCGCGCTCGTCGACATCTACCGGGCGAAGCGGCTCAAGGTCACGCTCGCCGCACCCACCGGCCGCGCCGCCAAGCGGATGTCCGAGTCGGTCGGCGCCCAGGCGGTCACCATCCACCGGCTGCTCAAGTGGAACCCGGTCACCAACCGCTTCACCTACAACGCGGAAGAGCGCCTGGAAGGGGACGTCTTCGTGTTCGACGAGACCTCGATGATCGATGTGCGCCTCGCCGCCGACCTCTTCGCCGCGCTGCCGGACGGCGCCGCGGTCGTCTGGGTGGGCGACACCGACCAGTTGCCGTCGGTCGGCCCCGGCTCGGTGCTCGGCGACTTCATCCGCTCCGGCGCCGTGCCCTCGACCAAGCTCGAGCTCATCTTCCGCCAGGACAAGGCGGGGCTCATCGTCGCCAACGCCCACCACGTCAACGCCGGCGAGCCGCTCGAGGTGCGGCAGGGCGACACCGACTTCTACTTCATGCGCTGCGAGGACCCCAACCTCTGCGTGAAGCGGGCGATCGAGCTGATGACCGACCGCATCCCGCGCAAGTTCGGCCTCGACCCGCTCCAGGACGTGCAGGTGCTGGTGCCGATGCGCCGCAACACCCTCGGCGCGGACAACCTCAACTTCGAGATCCAGCGCGCGCTCAACCCGACCGGCGACGCGGTCGTGCGCGGCGGCTCGTCCTTCCGCGCCGGCGACCGGGTGATGCAGCTGCGGAACAACTACGACAAGGAGGTCTTCAACGGCGACATCGGCTTCGTGAAGCGGGTCGACCCGGCGGAGCGCTCGATGGTGGTGGTGTTCGACGGCCGCCCGGTCGAGTACGGCCCCGGCGACCTCGACGAGCTCGTCCTCGCCTACGCCACCACCATCCACAAGTCCCAGGGCAGCGAGTATCCGGCGGTGATCGTGATTGTCCACACCCAGCACTACGTGATGCTCCAGCGCAATCTCCTCTACACCGCCATCACCCGCGGGCGCCGCCTCGTCATGCTGATGGGCGTTCCCTACGCCGTCGACCGCGCGATCGCCACCAACACCGTGCGCGAGCGCCGCACCGCGCTCGCCGACCGCATCCGCGCATGATCCTCGCTCCCCTGAGAGGCGTCACCATCAGGTGCTTCCGCGAAACGTTCGCGGATGCGATCCTCGCCGCCGGCTTCACCGAGGCGGTCACTCCGTTCGTCTCCGCCATGCCCGGACTCGACCCGCTCGCCGACCGCGAGCTCGCCGGCGGACCCGGCGACGGCCCGCTCATGGTGACGCCGCAGTTCATCGGCAAGGACCCGGATTCGCTCCGCCGCTGTCTCCGGCGCGTGCGCGAGGCGGGCTTCGCCACCGCCGACCTCAACTGCGGCTGCCCGTTCCCGATGGTGCGCCGCAAGGGCCGCGGCAGCGGCATCCTGCGCACGCCAGACATTCTTCGGCGCATGCTCGAGGCCGGATGCGAGGTGATGGGAGAAGGGCGCTTCTCGGTCAAGGTCAGGCTCGGCGTCGACTCGCCGGACGAGCTCGAGCGTCTCGTCCCGCTCTTCAACGAGTTTCCGCTCCGGCGTCTCGCGGTGCATGCGCGCACTGCGCGGCAGATGTATGCGGGCGAGTGCGACTGGCAAGCGTTCGAGCGGGTGGCGTCCGCGGCGAAGATGCTCGTCGTTCCCAACGGCGACCTGCCGGTCGCGCCAGTCGACGCCGCCGGACGCGAGACGATGGTGGGGCGCGCGTTCATCCGCTCGCTCGGCGAGCGCGAGGATGCAGGCGAGCTGCTCGCGCGCTATGCGGAGGCGTCGCGGCGAGAGCTGTCCGGCGACCGCGCCGTCCTCGGGCGCCTGAAGGAGCTCGTCGCCTACTGGCGTCCGCTCCCGGCCTGGTCCCGCCGCTGGAACGCAATCAAGATCTGCCGCACCCTCGACGAGTTCTCCCTGGTTGTGCCATGGACGCTTGATCACTGACCACTGATTGCTGGCCGCTGGTTGCTGAAAATCACCCTGGAGTTTCACGATTTTTCGCCTGCGCTCGCGCTTGTCAAAGAGGACGCGCGCTTTTGAGCCTCTTCTGGCGCGGTTCCTGCGCCTCAAATCGCCGCG
>CACWVU010000036.1 GCA_902764415.1 uncultured bacterium
TAATCCACGCTACCAGCGTTCGTTCTGAGCCAGAATCAAACTCTCAGAAAAAGATTCTTGAGTTGTTTTCGATCGGCCCCTTGCACAAACATTTACTGTTCCGTGTCTCTTCCAGAGACACGCCAATAACCTCATTTCAAAGAGCAACGCCCGCCTTTTAGGGGCGAACGAATGTGTAGTATATCATAATCGAGGCGATGCGCGCAAGGGGGTATTTTGGAAATCAGCGATCAGCAGCCAGCAGCCAACTATCAGCGTTCAGTGAAACGCGGACATACAATCCTCTTTACTGATTGCTGGCTGCTGGTTGCTGATTACTGGTTGTTGGTTGCTGGTTGCTGGCTGCTGAATATTTTTTGAGGTTGGCCATTGACAAATCAGAAAAATATGAGATAATATGCGCCCTCAAAACCCGGAGTAGGCCCTGAAGGGGGTGAATCCGGGAATGTCCCGCAAAAATGCGGGGAAAGGCAGCAAGGAAACAATGAAGATCAAGACAGCAAAAAAGAGCTCCGCCAAGAAAGTGGTTGCGAAGAAGGCGCCGGCGAAGAAGCCGGCGGCGAGGAAGCCGGCCGGCAAGGTCGTGCTCTTCACCGTGCACGCCGACAAGGGCAAGGCGGTGTACATCGCCGGCGAGTTCAACAAGTGGAACCCGACCGCCAAGAAGATGGCGTTCAAGGCGGGCGTCTACTCCGCCAAGCTCAAGCTCGCGCCCGGCGACTACCAGTACAAGTTCGTCATCGACGGCACCTGGTGCGCCGACCCTGAGAACGCGAACGCCGTCCCCAACGACCAGGGGACCTACAACTCCGTCATCACGGTCAAGTAAGGCCGTTGGCGGCTCGGCCGTCAGAACACGGCCCGGCAGAAGATGCCGCTCGGGCAGGGAAGCGACTTCCCCTCGAGCAGCATCTCGCCTTTTTCTGTCCGCGCCACCGGCAGGAGCTGGGAGAGGACGTTCTCGGCCACGACCGGCGAGAGGCCGGGGGTGTGGGACGAGAAGAGCACGAAGAGCGGCGCGTCCGAGAGGAGCTCCTTCACGAGCGCGAGCGTTGTCTTGAGGTCGCGCTCGATCTTGTACATCTCGCCGCCGGCGCCGCGCCCAAAGCTCGGCGGGTCGAGGACGATGGCGTCGTAGCGCCGTCCGCGGCGGATTTCGCGCTGCATGAACTTGTGGGCGTCGTCCACGATCCAGCGGACCGGCGCGGCGGCGAGACCGTTCAGCCTCGCGTTCTCGCGCGCCCACTCCACCATCCCCTTCGAGGCGTCGAGGTGGCAGACCTCAGCGCCGCCCAGAGCCGCCGCCAGGGTCGAGCCGCCGGAGTAGGCGAAGAGGTTGAGAAGCGACGGTGCGCGGCCGGACGCCTTGGCGGCGGCGACCGTCTCGCGGATCCACCGCCACTGCGCGCGCTGCTCGGGGAAGATGCCGAGGTGGCCGAAGTCGGTGCCGCCGAGCTTGAAGCGGATGCCGGCGGTCTCGATCTCCCAGGACTTCGGGATGCCCGCGCGGTTGTGCCAGCGGTTGCCGTCCTCGCGGTCGAAGGACGCGTCGGCGCGCGCCCATTCCGCCGCCGGCAGCGACGGACGCCACAGCGCCTGCGAGCACGGGCGCGCGAGCGTGTAGGCACCGAAGCGCTCAAGCTTGCGGCCGTCGCCGCTGTCGAGAAGTTCGTAGTCGTCCTTCATCTTCCGTCCCCTCCCGTCCCCTCGTCGTAGTCGACCAGCTCCGGCACTGCCGGCAGGCATGTTCCGCCGCGCGCCGCGCGCTCGAGCTCCTCCGCCCTATCGGCGTCGTACCACCAGTGCGAGAGCGCCGAGTCCTCGCGTCCGAGCCGCGAAAGCACCGTGCGCGGCGTGCCGAACTTGTTCCAGTAGAGGATGCGCGTGGAGTCGGTCTGCCACAGGAGGACGTACGGAACCGCCGCCGCGACGCGCGCGTCGATCTCGCGGTAGGCCGCAAGGCGATCCGCGGCCGACTCCATCCCCTTCTCCGCGGCGATCAGGCGGTCCACCTCGGGGTCGCTGAAGCCGGTGATGTTGTTGGAGCCGCGGCGCGCGGCCTCGGCGGACGACCACGAGAGCTCGGGGTACTTCACCACCCCGGCGCCCCACGACGCCCAGGTCATGTCGAAGTTGAACTCGTCCATGTCGCGCATCCACGCGGCGAAGTCCTTGCGCACGATCTCCATCTTCACCCCGCATTCCGCAAGCGCGCGGGAGAAGAGCGAGAGGAACTTGTCCTCGGTGGCGCTCCGCGAGAGGAAGGAAAAGGAGAAGCCGCCGCCGAGGCCGGCCTTGGCGAGCAGCGCCCTTGCGCCGTCGACGTCGTAGCGCCAGACCTCGTTGGTGCACGGATGCCCGGCGTCGTAGAGGTCCTGGTAATAGGAGCTCAGCAGGAAGTACGCGCCGTTCATCATCGTGCGGTTCATCGTCTCGCGATCGACGAGCTTCGCCATCGCCTGGCGCACCTCGAGCCGGTCGAACGGCGGACGGCGCATGTTCATCGCGAAACCCTGGAAGCCGATCGGCGCGTGGTTGCGCACGCGGCGCTTCAGCACCAGGTTGCGCGCGAACTCGTCGGTACGCGTCCCCTCCGCGTAGATGCGCGCGGAATAGACGGGGAAGACGTCGATTCTGCGCTTGCGGAACGCCTCGAAAGCGTTCTCGTTCTCCGCAAAGTACCTCACCACGATGCGGTCGAAGTTGCAGAGTCCGCGGCATTGCGGCAGGTCCTGGCGCCACCAGCGCCCGTGGCGGCTGAGCTCGGTTTCGACTTGCTCGACCGCGCGCGAGATGAAGTAGGCGCCGCCGGAGACCGCGCCGACGAAGTCGAGCTTGTTGAAGTCGCGCCCCTCGAAGGCGTGCCGCGGCAGGATCCAGAAGGACGAGCAGTTGAGGACGTCGCGCCAGTCCTTCGGTCCGTCGCCCTTCTTCACGAACCTCACCGTGTGCGCGTCCACGACCTTGGGGCTTTCGAAGAAGGCGAGCGTCGGCTTCCAGGGGCCGGTGTCGCTCCTCGGGTCCGTCACCGCGTCGAAGGTCCACTTCACGTCCACCGCGGCTACCGGGCGGCCGTCGGACCACTTCGCGCGCGGATCGAGCTCAAAGACGAACTCGCGTCCGTCCTCCGACGTCGCCCAGCGCCGCGCCAGCGCCGGCACCGGCTCGCCGGTCTCGGGGTCGGAGTCGAGCAGCGTCTCGTACATGAGGCCGAAGATCATCGCGGTGTAGGAGTTGTTGTCCACGTAGGCGTTGAAGCTCTTCGGCGGCTGCGAGCCGGAGAAGCGCAGAGTCCCGCCGCGACGGGCGCGAGGCGACGCGGACGGGTCCGGGCGCGGTGAGGAATCCGCCGCCGGATGCCAGAGGAGCGCCGCGAGGATGACGGGAAGGACGGACATTACCGTTCCGTCGGCAGCCCCCACGACTCGAGCTTCGTGGCCATCCACTCGAACGCCGCCGCGTGCATGTCGCGCGCCTTCCCGCATGGTATCGCCGGGCCGCAGGCGATGCGGATATCGTGCGAGGTGTCGACGGGGCCGAAGTCCTTGAACACCTTCCGGAACAGCCCCGACTTCCGCGTCGGCTGGCAGCGGGTGTCGACCACGATCGGCACCACCGGGCATCCGGCGCGCTCGGCGAGCTTCGCGCCGATCGACGAGTAGCGGGCGCGGCTGAAGACGTCGCACCGCGTGCCCTGCGGAAAGATGAGGAAGCTCTCGCCGGAGGATATCCGCTCGGTGCCGACCCGAAGGATGTTAACCAGGTCCTCGCGCGGCGAAGCGCGGCTGATCGGCACCATCCGCATCCGCTCCGCCGCCTTCTCGAGGAAAGGCAGGTGCGCGAGCGACGCCTTGGCGACATAGCTGAACGGACCGAACACGAGCAGCGTCGGCGGCAGCATGATCGTCTCGGTCATCGACATGTGGTTGGAAAGGTACACCACCGGTCCGTCGACCGCGCGGCGGTTCTCGAAGCCCTCGACCGACACCTCCATTCCGAGACGCTCCGCCGTGGTCACCGAAGAGAAGCACGCGTTCGCCCAGCGGTCGGTGGTGAGCCGCCCGAGCGGCTGGCTGACCGCGCAGTACGGAAACACCCTGGTCACGCCCAGCGTGTAGCGCAGGGTGGTGAGCCAGCCCGGCCTGGCGCGGCACTTTGCGCGGCAGTCCCCGGCCGTGCGGTAGGAGCCGGTCGCGCGCAGCGACTCCTGGAACTCACTCAGAGTCGTCGCCCGCACTCTCGGCCTCCTTCTCCTTCTCCGCCGCCTTCGTCTCGCGCACGCGCCGGAGCTCCTCCTGGATGGCGAGCAGCTGCTTGCGCTGCTCCTCGCGCTCCGCGGCGCGCTGCTCCTCGCGAGCGGCCTCCGCCGCGCGCTCCTCCGCGCGCCTGCGCTCCTCCTCCTCGCGGCGCTTCTTGTCCTCCGCCGCGGCCTCCGCCTCGCGCTGCTCGCGGCGGCGGCGCGCCGAGACGAAGCCGCCGGCGCCGTTGCCGAGCAGCGGCGAGTTGCGCGGCGCGGACGACTCTCCGGAGCGCTTCATGCTGCCGCCGCCCTTCGCGGAGTTGTCGCCGAGCTTGAGCTCAAGCGAGACGCCGTCCTTGGAAATCGTCATCGTGGCGGACTCGGCGTCGGCCTCCTCGACCGTCCAGCCGCCGGCGGTCTCGCCCTCGCAGATGAAGTAGTGGCGCGGCTCCTTGGGATCGGTGTTGTCGGTGAAGCCGACCTCGACGCGGCCGTCGGCGCGGACGTTGATGACCGAGAAGTGGATTGCGCTCTTGAGCTTCTCCTGCTCGGCCGAAAGCTCCTTGGCCGCCCTGGAGGACGTCTTCTGGACCTCGCTCGGCAGCTTCGAGGGGTCGAAGTCGTCCGGCAGCTCGCCGAACATCTGGCGGTCGATGATCGACTGATAGCGCTCCAGCGGCTGCCTTTCGGCGGCTGCCACGAGCGCTGCAAGCGCGATTAGAACTGCTACCCTGAACTTCATTGGCGCAATTATACCAAAATCTGCGCTTCTCGTGTTGGGGAAAGTGTCGGTGGATGGCAAGCCGACAACCCGTCACTCGCCGCCGTCGGCACCGACGATGACATTGTCATGAACGGCTATGGCCTCGCGGCTGCGGGCTCCCTTGAGATGGTATTCGATCGGCAATGCGCAGTCCCTGAAGACATTTCCGGATATCTCGACGTGGCGCGGCTCGCGCGGCGAGTCGACGAGGTATGTCGCCATCAGCGGATAGCGGCTCTTCCACGGTTCTTCGAAGATCGGCATCTCCAGCGCCTTGCGCGTCATCTGCCACGAGGCGTCGGTGACGGAATCCCACTTCTCCGTCTCGTACACGCCGCGGTCGTCGATCGACAACCCCACGTCACAGCGCTCGAAGCTGTTGCCGACCGCTCGGTTGTCCTGCCCGCCGCCGATGAGCAGTCCCCGCGGCACATTGACGACGCGGTTGGAGACTACCAGGTCGCCGGCATCGCAGTCGTCGAGGTAGAAGGCCATCACATTCGCCGTCTTGCGCCCGCGCACGCCGCAGTCGTGCACGTAGTTGAAGCTGACCACGTTGCCGCGGCTCGTGGGGTCGCGCCCGGTGTAGACCGCGCCCGCGTCCTGGGTCTCGGCGAGGATGTTCCAGATCTCGTTGGACGAGACGAGGTGGTCGTTGCCGCCGTAGAAGATCGCCGAGTGCGGCGCGTCGTGCATCCGGTTGCGCAGCACGCGGTTGCCGCAGCCGTGCAGCTTCACCGCCGACTCGTAGGTGCGGTTCACCCGCGCGAAGTCGGAGAACTCGCAGTCCGCAATCTCGTGGCCGGCCGGCTTGAGCCGCCGCCGGTCGCCGCCGGACACGACGCAGCAGGTGAGGCCGATGCCGGCAAAGGCGCACTTCGACACCCGGCAGTTCTCACCGCCGTCGATCTTAAGCGCGTTGCCGCCGACGTTGCGCACCGTGCAGCCCTCGACGGCGAGACCGCGGCACTTGCGGAAGACCAGTCCTTCCAGCGCGTACTCGAAAACGACCCCGTCAATCCGCAGATCGTCCACGCCCTCCGCCTCGATGAAACCTCCCGGGCGCGTCACCGCCACGAACTCGCGCATCCCCGGCGGCGCAATGAAGTCGACCCGGCGCGTCTTCCGGTCGAAGAAGAACTCGCCGGGAGCGTCCAGCTCGGCACGCGAACCGCAGGCGAAGAAACGACGCCCGGCGTTGTTGCTCCATGTCTGCGAGCCGATTCCGAAGGTCGCCGCCGCCGCCATGCTGACGACGCGTCTGCCGGCATCGAAGCCGGCCGCCCTGACCCGTTCGTAGGCCCAGTCGTGCGAGAAATAGCCGCAAAGCCAGACCCCCTCGTCGAAATTCCACCGCGCCGGACGGTCGGAAGTGAACTCGAACGCGCCGGGGCCGGTGGGGTTGTCGGGCTTGACCGAATTGAGAACTCGACCGGTCACTCCCGACTCCACCACATTGGTGAATTCGGCGTAGCCTTCGTTCGGCCATCTCGCCTCCACCGCCCATTTGCCGTCGTAGAAGAAAAGCGGCAGATGCGGGCGCACTCGCGCGAACCCCTCGGCGTCCGGAAGCGGTCCGGCCGCGCACTCGACCACCCCGCCCGGCGTCGCCCGCTCTGCGCGCACGAACCGCGCCCTGCCAGGCTCGGCCGAAACGATCGCGAGGTGAGAGTCGGAGGTCGTCAGCTTCAGCGGCTCATCAAGCCTGTAGTCGCCTGGCGCAAGCCTCAAAGTAACGTGTTCACGCTCGCCATGCCGCGCTCGGACATCGGCAAGCGCGGCGGCGAAGGTGTCCGGCGTCGCCTCGACCGTCCGCTCCGCGCGGCGGCGGCGGCCGGAAAGCGAATAGTCCCAC
Source organism: uncultured bacterium (assembly GCA_902764415.1). GTDB lineage: Bacteria > Verrucomicrobiota > Kiritimatiellia > RFP12 > UBA1067 > UBA1067. The sequence goes on from CACWVU010000036.1 coordinate 6,859, forward strand.
GGCCTGAAGCCGAGCTTCAGCGCCGGCGAATCGGGGCGGAGACGCCAGTCGCCGGCGGCGGCGTCCACGAGCTTCGGGTCGGCCACGGTGCCGCGGCAGAGTCCGTTGAGCTCCGTGACGCCGTCCTCGCTCCAGAAGAGGTTGCCGTCGAACTCGGCCTTCGCCGTACCGTCGGCAAGACGGTTGCTGCCGCGGAACACCGGGCCATTCGGCCACACGACCACGTTGCGGCGGAAGGCGACCTGCCGGTGGGCCTCCTTGCGGCTCACCGCGAGCACGCTCCCGCGCGAACCGACGAGCACGCAGTTCACGACCTCGTTGCTGCGCCCGAAGTGGATGTGGTAGGAGTCGGTCGAGGTGTCCACGACGAGGTTGTTCTCCCAGCGGACGCCCTCCGAGCCCTCGTCGTTGTACATTCCCCAGCCGCCGTAGGAGGACGAGTTGACATGCATGATCACGTTGTTGGTGACGACCGTCCCGAACGACGCGCCGAGCGTGTAGACGCCGCCCATGTCCGCCATCCTCCCCTGGCCGATGTTGACGATGCGGTTGAAGGATATCTCGTTGCGCTGGGCGTAGCTGCCCCAGTAGCCCCAGGTCCAGCCGACGGAGATGCCGGTGTAGAAGAGGTCCTCGATCTCGTTGTGCGTCACCTTGGTGTCGGCCGCGTGGGTGAGGATGATGCCGCAGGCGTCAGGCGCCACGCGCCCGCAGTGGCGGATGAGGTTGTCGTCGACGACGTTGAACCGCACTGCGCGCGGGCTTGCGTCGACCAGCCGCTCCGTCGGCAGGCAGTTCGCGGCGTCCCACGCGTTCGGCGACTTCCTCTTCGACGGGTTCTGCCTGAGGATCAGGTTGCCCTTTCCGTTGCCGAGCCAGACGCCGCCCGCGCCGGCGTCGACGATCTCGCACGAGACGATTGCGTTCGACACGCACCCGTCCTCGAGGCGGAAGGCGTAGTTCTCGGTGTTGAAGAAGCGGCAGCGATCGAAACGTACGCGGTGGAGCCCCTCGCCCCAGACCGTCGCGCCGGACATCGCCGCCGCCTGGTACCCGTAGATGTTCACCGCGCCGTTCGGCGCGACCACGCCGTCGCTGCGCGTCGCGGTGAAGCCGATGCCCTCGAACTCGACGTCGTGGACGAACCGCCCGCCGTCGGGGTCGCCCTCGAAGCGGACGAGCGAGACGAGCTGCTGGACCGGCGCGACCGCCTCCACCGCGCCGAGCTCCTCGCCGGGAAGCGGACGGTACTTCACCTTGAGCGCGTCCGCGTCGTATAGCCACTCGCCCGGCGCGGCAAACCCCGCCTCCACGTTCTCGAGCTGGAAGTAGTTGGCCGCGTCGCCGTTCCAGGGACGGTAGTTGGGGATCCGCGACTTGGCGTCGCCACAGATCGTGATCTCGCCCGTTTTCCCGTCGTAGGCGGAGACGACCCTGCTTTCGTGCGTCCACTTGACGAACGCCCGCCACTTCGTCGCGGCCAGCGCGGCCGGCGAAAGCGACGAAAGCGCCTCCAGCCCCTGCTCGCGCACGGTCGCCCTCTGCACATATCCCGTCACCGCCCCGGAGCCGTCCTTCAGCTCGGTCTGGCTCCATTGATCGACGTGGAAATACCCTTCTCGCGGCAGATGCGCGCGCACGGCGCGGCGTCCGTTCACGTAGAGCGACTCGAAGAACGCCGGCCTGCCGTCCGCGCCATTCGGAACCGGCGCCTCCCATACGCCGTCGCCGGCGTCGCGCCAGCCGGCGATGCGCCGTCCGCCGGAGAACACCGCGCCGTACTCACCGATCCAACGGACAGGTGCGCCTGTCTCGCCGGAGTCCTCAGGCGTGAAGACAAGCGGCTCGGCAAACTGGTATTCACCCGCCTTCACCAGAACCGTCCATGCGCTATGGTCGCCGGCCGCCTTGGCGGCGCGGATCTTCGCCAGCGCTTCGTGGGGCGCAAGGCCGTCAGGCGAAACGACGAGCTCGCCCGCGCCAGCGGAAAAGGCGGCGAACGCCGCGGCAAAAAGAAACGCGTGCGCAAGCGCGGACGCCTGCGCAACTGAGTGGTGTCGGCTCATCGTCTGGCCTTTACCTATTGTTGGTCTTCTCGATCTTGTCGGAGCGGATGTCGTCCTCGGTGTTGGGCGAGCCGTCCGGTCCGTTGGAGATCACGACGAAGCGCTTGCCCTTGACCTCGATCCGGTAGTCGTTGTCCCACGGATCGACGAGCGCGCCTTCGCCGCCCTCGAGGTACGGGTCCTCGTCGCCCTTGACCTCGATGACCACCTTGAGGTCGCTCGGCGGGGTGGACTTCTTCTCGCCGATCATGTAGGAGGTCACGGCGCCGCGGATGTTGTCCACCGCCGTCTTCGCCGCGGTCTTGCGGGTGTTCTCGATGTGCTTGGTGACGCCCTGCAGGCCGATGGTGCCGAGGATGCCGAGGATGGCCACGACAACCAGCAGTTCGACGAGGGTGAAGCCGCGGCGCATGGTCTCGGCGAGGAATTTCTCTTGGTTCTTTTCCGTCATTGCTGTACCTCCGTGTTTTTCTGAAATAGCCGTCACTTGGCCGCTTCCGCCGCGGGCGCGGCAGGCGCGGCGGACGCCGCTTCCGCCGCGGGCGCCTGCTCGGCGGCGGGCGCGCAGCTTGGCTCGGTCGCGCACTCGGCGCGGCGCGAGGTGTACATCGAGCCGCCGACGATGACCGCGATCACCAGCGCGAAGACGACCAGCAGCGCCAGCAGTCCGCGCGGTGGAGCGCACTTGGTAAAGCCGCGCGCGCGCTTCATCGAGAAGCGCATCTCGCGGTTCACCGCCCAGCCGCCGGCGTTGAGCACGGCCCCGAGGTCGCGCTTGCGCAGGTTGAAGTAGGTGAGGATCACGCTCGGCAGCGAGACGACGAGGATGATCGCCACCACCGCCCCCGCGATCTGCCACGCCGTCATCTGCGAGATCGCCGCCATCAGCGACGCGGCCGCCGCGCCGAGAATGCCGACGCCGATGCCGATCGCGGCGATCGAGCTGGCCATCGCCGCGCCGCCGCCGGACTCCGCGGCCTTGCCCGCCGCCACCTTCTGGGCGCCGGCCGCGAGTTTCGCGTCCGCCGCGGCCTGCCGGTCGCCGAGGAACTTCTTCGCGGTCGCGGCGATGCCGGCCCCGAGCTTGCGCCAGGGCGACCAGAACGCCTCCAGCAGCGAGACCTGCGCCTCGACCACCTTGGTGATCGTCGCGTCCCAGTCCTTGCCGTCGCGGTCGTAGAACACGCCGTTGCGCCCGACATAGAGCCCGCCGATGGTGCCGGCGGTGACCACCGCGCACACCGTGCGCGTCGCGCCGTCGGCCGGGCGGGTCAGCTTGAGGTAGATCACGCAGCACTTCGAGCGGCCGGAGAGTTCGGAATGAGCCGCCTCCGACTCGACATGAAAGCAGAGATTCATCTCCTTGCCGTCGATGCGCAGGACGCCGGTCTGGAAGATCGCCGGGCTCTCGCCGCCGTAGAGGCGGTCCATCGTCACGTAGTTGATCAGGAACTCGCCGAGGTAGAGACGGTAGCGGAGGATCCGCTCCTCGGCGACCAGCTCCGCCTTGGCGCGGGAGTTCGTCTCTGGCTTCGCGGCGGCCCAGGCGCGGTACGGCGCGAGACGCGACTTGAGCTCCTTCCACTCCATGCGCGTAAGCGAGGCCTTCTCGCCGAGGATCGGCTTGACGCATTTCTCCGCGAAGGCGAGGATCGCCTCGAGATGCTTCGGGTTGAGATGGTCCTTAAGCGGCAGCTCGACATCGGGATCCTCGGTGACGAGCGGCATATCCTCGGGCGGGGTGAAAAAGCCGTCCACCACCTCCTCGACCGCGGCAAGCGCGGCGCTGGCATCGCCGGTGGCGTCGCCGGCGACGGCGACCTCGGGCGCCTTGCCCTTCGCCTCCCAGTCGGCAAGCGCCTGGCGCTCCTCGTCGGTCGGTTCGACCTTGCCGAGATCGTCCTGGCGGGCGAGGTTGTCCGCGAGCGCCTTGGCGAGCGACTCGTCCGGCTCGAAGAGCGACTCAACCGCGTAGCCGGCGGTCTTGACGAGCTCGAGCGCGGCGGAAAGCTCCTCGGAACGGATGCGGCCGTCGCCGTCGGAATCGAGGAACTCGAGGGTGCGGGAATCAAAGCGCAGACCGGTCCTGGGGCAGGAAATCGCGTACCAGCGCTTGAGGTCGGAGGGTATTTCGAATTTCATGGTGTGTATTATACCACAGTAATGGCTATTTGGGTAGCGCCGAGCGGACGGCGGCGACGCGCTTCATCGTCGCGGCGAACATCTCCGGCGTCTGGCTCTGCGCGCCGTCGCACTTCGCGTGCTGCGGGTCGTTGTGGACCTCGATGATGAGGCCGTCGGCCCCGATCGCCGTCGCCGCCACCGCCACCGAGTCCACCATCCAGGCGTGGCCGGTCGCGTGCGAGGGGTCCACCACCACCGGCAGGTGCGAGAGCCGGTGCAGCACCGTCACCACGCCGAGGTCCAGCGTGTTCCGCAGCGCCGTCTCGAAGGTGCGGATGCCGCGCTCGCAGAGGATGACGTTGGGGTTGCCGGACGCCATCACGTACTCCGCGCTCATCAGCAGCTCCTGCAGGGTCGCGGACATGCCGCGCTTGAGCAGGATCGGCTTCTGGGTGTAGGAGCCGACTTCCTTGAGCAGGTTGAAGTTCTGCATGTTCCTCGCGCCGATCTGGATGACGTCCACGTCGTTGAAGAGCTCGATGTCCTTGAAGTCCATCAGCTCGGTCACGATCGGCAGCCCCGTCTCCTTCTTCGCGAGCGAGAGGATGCGCAGCCCCTCCTCGCCCAGGCCCTGAAACGCATAGGGCGAGGTGCGCGGCTTGAACGCGCCGCCGCGCAGCATCGTCGCGCCGGCCGCCTTCACCGCCTTCGCCACCCCGACGAGCTGCTCCTCGCTCTCCACCGAGCAGGGGCCTGCGATGACCGCGAAGCTGCCGCCGCCGATCTTCGTCCCTCCGCAGTCGATCACCGAGTCCTCGGGATGGAACTTGCGGTTCGCCGCCTTGTACGGCTCCTGGATGCGCTGGACCGACTCCACCGAGTCCATCGCCTCGATGACCCCGGGGTCGAGGTGGGCGATGTCGCCCACGCAGCCGACGATCGTCTCGAGTTCGCCCTGCGAGACGTGGGGGGTGATGTTCTTCGACTCGAGCAGCGCCTTGAGGTTTTCGATCTCGGTCGCGCTTGCGCCCTTCTTGAGTATGATTATCATGGTTGTCTTTCTCCTTGCCTTAAAAACCGCTACACCGCCGCGCCGTCGGCGCGCATGCGCCCGAGCCGGCCGAAGTCCGCGAAGAACGCGGGGTACGACTTCGCCGCGCACGCGGCGTCGTCGATCGTCACCGCCTCCTCGGCGTGCGTCGCCCCGACCGCCGCCGCCATCGCGATGCGGTGGTCGCCGCCGGTCTCGATCTCGCCGCCGCGGAAAGGCCCCTCCGCGCCGCGCACCGAGAACTCGTTCTCCCGCCTTTCCACCTCCGCGCCGAAGCGCTTGAGGACGTCCTCCATCGCCGCCGTCCGGTCCGACTCCTTGAGCCGCAGCCGCCGGGTGCCGGTGAAGAGCGTCTCGCCCGGCGACGCCGCCGCGACCACCGAAAGCGCCGGGAAGAGGTCCGGGCACTCCGACACGTCCACGAACACCCGCTCGCCGCTCCATGCCGTCGAGATGCGCTGCAGCAGGTCCTGCACCACCCGGTCGGGCTGCACCGACTTCGCGTCCAGCCCCGTCACCTCGATGTCGCTCCCGAGCGCGTTCATCGCGAACCAGAACGCCGCGCCCGACCAGTCTCCCTCGACCTGCGCGTCCGGCTGCGCGTGGTAGGTCTGGCCGCCGGGGATGTCGTAGCCGTCGTCCCTCACGCCGACGTAGATCCCCGCCCCCACCAGCACCCGCCGCGTCATCTCCACGTAGCCCTTCGACTCGAGCGGCGAGGTGAAGCGGATGAACGAGTCGCCCTTGAGGAGCGGCAGCGCGAAGAGGAGTCCGGTCACGAACTGCGAGGAGACGTCGCCCGCGAGCTTGAACTCGCCCGGCTGGAGGTCGTCGTAGTCCATCTGCGGACGGTCAGCGAGCCTGCCCGCGGTCTTGAAGACCGGCTTCTTGCCGAGCGCCGCGGCGATCGGCGCGAGGAACCGCCGCGTCGAGCCGCTCTCGCCGCAGTCGAGGAACGGCGCGGTGTCGTCCCCCGCCAGCGCCAGGAGGCAGCGCTTCGTCGCCTGAATGTCGTCCGCGTCGCCTTCCGCCGGCGCAAGCCGCGAATAGTCGCCGGCCAGGAAGTCCGCGATGAGCAGCCGGTGCTCGTGCGACTTCGACCGCGGCGCCGCCACGCTCCCGCGCCGCGCCCCCGGCTCGATTGTGATTTGTTTTCCTTCACCCATGATGTTGCAACCCCAGTGGCAGTATGCGTCTTCCCGGGTTGGATTGAGTATTATATCAAATTTCGCCGACCGCTATCGTTGCCTGAAGTTCCCAAGCTCGGGCGTGCTGGCGTCGCGGGGAGCCAATGCTCGATCTCTTCGCGCACCCGCTCCTCACTCGCATTACTCCCCGCTCCTGTCCGCCGTAGCTTCAGCGAAGGCGGATCCGCCGCTTGGTGAAGCTCCGTGAGAAAGCAGGCAGGACTCGTGAATGGTTGGGTAGTTAGGTGGTTAGGTGGGATGAGTCTCTCAACTTTTCAACTTTTCAACCTTTCAACTTTTCAACTGCCGCGCAAACTGCCGCGGGAACTGCCGCGGGGACAGTCCCCTTCGTCTTAGGCTATCCGTCAGAAGACGACGATCACGGTGCCGGTGCCGACGCGGTCGACGACATAGAGGCCGTCGGAGCGGGATTCGAACTTCCACTCCTTGTTAGTGAAGGTCGCGTCGGGCTGGGTGGTCCAGGAAATCACCCTTTCGCCCTTCGCGAAATCGCGCTTGCCAAGCTCGAGCTTGATGGTCGCGCCAGAAGCGAATGTCGTCTTGTTGCCGCTCGTAAGCGAACTAGTGACGCTCCAGGCGCCAGTCTTCGCCGAGAGGTCGATCGCCGAGCCGTCCTGCATCACGGGGCCGTAAAAGTAGTCGCTATCCGGCGTGAAGGTGCCGTAGACGCTCAGCGCGGCGCTGCCGCCGCCTGCGGTCTCCGTGTTGCATGGCTTGTAGTCGTGGACGCTCAGCGCACCAGAGAGGTTCAACGCGGCGTTGCAGTCCACAAAGTCGACGGTCGAAAAGTCCGGCGGATAGCTCGACAGCGTGCCGATCTTGCCGCCGCTGACAATGTTGATCCGCCCGGAGGTCGGCAGAGGTGCGCCAGTCATGAGATAAAGCACCTTATTAGGGGCGATTGAGACAGTGACCGTGTGCCCGCCAAATTCGCGTAACTGCAACCCGTATTGCTCCGTCGTGGCAAACGTAAAGTCGGCGTTGACGGTGTAGGAGGGGTTGAAGCAACGCGCCTGATTGGGCAGCTGCGTATTCGCGACGGTGTTGGAAATCATACCGCCGTCGATGGTCAGGTCGTGGTAGGACCAGCCCGCGATGGAGGCGGGATCAAGTATTCCGTTCGGGCCCAGGTAGACGCGGTTGTGCGCGGAGGAGGTATTGGGGCCGAGCGGCACGCCATTGTCCATGGTATTTCCCGGGGTGATGGCGGTGCGCAAAATGCCGCCGAGGATGTCGGTTCCGCCGGTGTAGCTCTGGCCGGTCTTGCTGCAGATCAGCAGCCCCGGCCCGGTCTTGACCAGCTTGAGATTGCCTTCGAGTGAAACGGTGTCGATCTTCGCCACATAGCCGCTCGCGTAAGCGGCGGGGACCTCGAAGATCAGTTCGCCGCCGCCGACCGAGTCGGTGATATGCCCGACACCGCTCAAGCCGGAGACCGTCATCTTGTGGCCCTTGAGGTCGATGGTGACACTTTTTGAAAAGACTTCGACCGACTCGTAGTCCGTCCAGTCCTCGTCGTCGGCAAGGTTGTAGCTGGTCGTGACCCGCCTGACCGAATGGATGGCAAATGCCGCCTCCTTGACATTCCCCTCGTAGTCGTTGATACCGGTCACCACGACCGTCGCAATGCCGCAGGCCGTGTTGTTCAAATAGGCAAGGGTGTAGTGAGTACCGAGAACAAGCTCCACCCCTTCATCAAGGTTCGAGACAACCACCGTCGGCTCCACTCCGGCGGCGAGGGCGTCGAGCGAATAGACCGTCTGCGCCGGAATGGCAGGCACGTAGAACCCGGCGACGGAGAACGTGCCGCCGGCCTCGGTGATCGTCACGCCCGCCGCACCGTTAAGGCGCGTTGCCTGGCCGGCGAGACGCAGCGTGCCGGCGGAGATGGTGATTTCGCCGGTGAACGCCTCGGAAGCGCCGCGCAGGACGAGCGCCCCCGCGCCGGTCTTGTTGAAGCCTACGGTGCCGACGAGATCGCCGTTGATCTCCACGGTCTTGCCAGCGGGAACCTCGATCGTGGGTCTGCCTGAGTCGCCGAGAATCCAGATGCGGTTGGTCGGCGAGACCCAGTTCTGGTCGATCTTCAGCGTCGCCGAGTTCGTGACCACGACGTAGGCGACTTCCGACGGCGCGGGGTCGCCCGGAACCGAGACGGCGTCCACGAGCTCCAGCGTATAAGCGTTACTGAGTCCGTTCCAGGTCTTGAGATCGCCGGTAAAACCGGAGATGTCGCCGGCAATCTTGTTCAGGAGCGCGCCGGTGTATCCAGCCTCTCTGAGCATCGTGGGCATGACGATTTCGCCGCGCCCGGACACTGTCGCCCTCAGGATGCATTGCTTGCGCGAGTTGTTAAACACGGTGGCGGAGATCTCGACCGAGGCACCTTCCCCAAGGGTGTAGTTGCCTGCGTAGGTGTTATCGAAATTTCCCCCGTCCGAGACAGGACTGACAACCAATTTTCCGCCGGCGCTGACGACGAGGTTGCTGAGCGTCAGCGTATTGGTCTTCTGTTTGTCGGCAATGGTCCAGACGCTCGATGGCTCGATGACGATGGTCGTGGACGAGGGCGTCGCGTAGTTCGCGCCGCCCGGCTGCGAGCGGCACCAATGGTCGCCACTGATGAAATAGATGGCGTTCTGAGCCGTGATGCCGGCGATTGAGCGCACGACGGAATCCTTCCCCGTCGACCATCCGGTCGAGCTGCCGGCGCCTGAAATCGACGAGGCGTTGGAGGGATCTTCCCCGTCGAGCATATAGTAGGCGGTGATGCCGGGGAGGGAAATGGAGAACGCAACGACACTTTCGTGTCCGTCGTAGCCGTTGATGCCGGTCACGATTGCCGATGCGGTGCCGAGGGTGGCGTTGTCTACGTAGGAGACCGTATAATTCGTGCCAAGGACGAGCTGGACGCCTTCTTCAAGATTCGAGACGGTGACGCTCGGCTCGACGCCCACCAACACTTCGGCGAGTGAGGAGACGATCTGCTCGGGAATTTGTGCGACGAAGAACTTCTTGTCGGGCGGCTCTCCGTAGACGAGGAACGACGCGTCGTACTGCTGCGCATAGTCCGCTGCCGCCCATGCGGCGGAAACGGCGCCATCGCGGATGCGCATCTCGTCCATTCGGGCGTATGTCTGGCAGGGAGCGGTCTTGTCGGCTGCACCGAATTCGAGCGGAAGCACGTCAGGCCCGAGGATGCCGTGGCTTAAGTTACGCGGATTGCCTTTCCCGTCAGAATCCGTCAGCAGTGCGCCGTTGATGTATTTCGCAACGGTCGTGTCATTGATTGTGCAGGTCAGGTAGAGCCAGGATCCATCGCTTGCCGGGGCATTCTGGGTGTTCCAGTTTTCAACCGTGCTGCTAATCCCGGTGCTGTCATCCAAAAAAATGCCGAAAACAGGGTTGTTGTTTTTAGGAGGGTAGTTGAGGTTGGCGAAATACCGGCAGCTGAAGCCGCCCTTGTGCCTGTCCGCTGCAACGCCGTTGAACTTTCTTGCAATTTCGACGCGTGCGTTTTGAGCATCTTCTCCGGTATTGAAGTTGTCGATTGCCACCCAGGCGGAGAAGGTGATGCTCGACCTGTTGGAAAGCGGCTTCACGGCGTTCGGGTCAAGGAGATTCGTCACGCCTGTCACATACAGGTCGTGGATGTTCGCGCAGCCGCCCACCTTGGGGGAACTTCCAAGCGACACGGCGGCGGCGTTCGTCGCGCTGTAGCCGTTCGCCGACGAGTCGTAGGCAATCTTGTCTCCTTCGCCGAGGTGATAGACGGCAACATAGTCCGGCCAGGTGTCGGCGGCGTTCACCGCCGGCGCCAAGGAGGCGTTCTTGACGCCCCAGTAGACCTTGATCTCCGTGACGGGGGAGAGCGAAGGCACGTTGACCCAGACGAACGACTCGCCGGACGGATTCCAGGTGTCGATCTCGTGGACGAGGAGCGTGCCGTCCGCGAGGGCGAACCTTAGGTCCGCGCCGCCCGTGCCGCAGTCCGCCGGATTGAACCACGGCTGGCGCGTCGAGGACAGCCGGACGAGCAGCGGGAAGTTCGAGAGCGTCGTCGCGATCCGCCCCGCGGCAGGCGAGATTGACATCGAATAGTCGTAGTTCGACGGATCAATGGTAGTAGCCAGCGCAGACGCAGACGCGGCCAGCGCGGCGGCGAGGATCGACAGACGAATCTTTATGTTCATGATCGTGCTCTCCAGTGTTCCAGTTTGGGATTGTTTGTATTTTACCAAATTCCGCCGCGAAGCGGACAAACAAGTGATTGCAATGTTTTAATTGCAAAATAGCACGATTCAGTCAAGACAGAGACACCACGACTATGGTATAATTCGCACCATGGCGGAACCCAAGGACATTCTCGTACTCGTAAACACGCCGGGCTTCGAGCCCGACTACGAGGTTATATTCGGCTGCGCAAGACGGCACAACTGGCGGCTCTCGATCGAGGAGCGGCTGGATCCGCCCAAGGGCTGGCGGGGCGATGGGGCGCTGGTGCTTTCGGTGGACTACCCCGCCGTCCAGCGCTACATCCGGCGGCTGCGGCGGCTCGGGATTCCGGTGGTGGACATCGAACTTTCCCGGTCCACGCGAATCTGCAACCGCTGCCTGTTCGACATCCGCGGGGCGAGCGAGCTCGTGGCGGAGCACTTCAAGGCGCTGGGGTTCCGCCACGCGGCGTTCTTCGCCATGGAATCGCTGTACTTAAGAGAGGCGCAGAACAGGATATTCGCTGACGTCTGGAACGACAGGTGCGAGTCCTGGATACGCAGGGGCCGCGCCGCCCGCGACTGGAGTTCGGTCGACGACTGGGCGCGGCGGCTCCTCTCGCGCGCGCCCAAGCCGATCGCGGTGGTGACGCCGAACTCGTACAACGCGGCCAGGCTGCTGGACATCTGCCTCGGGCTTGGGCTGAAAGTGCCGGAAGAGGTGTCCATCGCCAGCCTGTGGCACCAGGAGAAGTTCAGCGAGGGCCGTCCGATCCGCATCTCCGGGGTGCGGTTCGACGAGACGAGGCGCACGCGGGAGAGCGTGGAGATGCTCGCGCGGCTCGTCGACGGCGAGAGGGGCGTGCCCAAAGAGGTGCTGATTCCGCCCGACGGGCTGGAGATTCTCGAGTCGAGCGACGTCTACGCCGCGCACAGCCCGGTTCTGCGCGAGGCTTTCCGCTGCATCAGGGAGAACCTCGCCAGGCCGATCGGAGCGGCCGAGATCGCCGCGGAGGTCGGAGTCTCCCGCTCCAAGCTCGACCGCCTCTTCGCCGCGGAGATCGGCCATTCGGCGGGTGCGGAGGTGAAGCGCATGCGAATCACGAGGGCGAAGCGGCTGCTGCGCACGACCGACCTGAAGCTCGACGCGGTGGCCGCGCAGTGCGGCCTTTGCCACTCCTCCTATCTCATCAGGACGTTCAGGTCGGTAACCGGTGTCACCCCCCACGCCTTCCGCGCCGCGGCGCAAGGCTGACGCCGCCGGGGTGTCTCAGCGGATGATGTACACGAAGCCGGTCGGCGGAAGATCGTAGGCGACGATCACGACACCCGAACCGCCGCGTCCGCCCGGTTTGCTGTTTGCAGTAGGAAGTGCGTATCCAGACCCGCCGCCACCTGCGCCGAGTCCGTCCAAACCATCACCGCCAGCTCCGCCATTGTAGTCGGTGCCGTCGCCGCCGCCATCCGTGCCAGAGCTACCTGGGCACGCGCCGCCGTCACCACCGCCGCCGCCGCCACCGCCGCCGTAGCGAACGGTTTCGCCCGTAATGTCACATGCCAATCCCGCACCGCCGACAGCGGAGGCAGGCTTCTGGACGCCAGACGCCCCAGTGCCGCCGTCGCCGCCTGGTCCGCCTGCGCCGCCACCGCCGCCAGACGAGCGTGATCCGCTCGCGCCGCCGGCGCAGCCCTGTCCTTCGATTCCTGATGCACCGGCGGCGCCGCCGCACGCGCCGCCGCCAGATCCTCCCGCAGCTCCAGACTTGCGCGCCCAGGATGCACCGGCGCCGCCGCCGTAGGCAACAATTTCGTCGAACGAGCTGTTCCCGCCGTTTGTTCCGTTCGGGGTCTCGATGTCGCTTACATAATCGGCCGGGATGCCGCCAGCACCGACCGACACGTCATGCGATCCAACCGTGATGGCAACGCCCTTTTTCCATACCACGCCACCGCCGCCGCCACCGCCGCCGACGCCGGTGCCGCCAGAACCGCCGCCGCCCACGACAAGGATATCGACGAATCCGCTCTGCGTCACTTCGAAGGTTCCGCTTTGGGTGAAGACATGGATGCGGCGGTGATTGTTTTCAAACACCCTGTCGCCACCTGTCGCGCTGACCGAACGGTTGTACGGAACTATTGTTCCAACATCAAGGGCGGTGGAGGCGTCACGGTCATTCGTGGCAACGGCGGTGATGTCGTAGGCGACATTTGCCTTCAGACCTCTTAGCACGCATGACGAAATGCCGGTGCCCGTGATGGGAAACTCCCCCGATACGACCGCTCCGCCGGCCATCGGTGTCGCGGTAAGGAGGATGGTAAGCGAAGAGGCGTCACGCCCGAAAGAGACGACATTAAAATCAATCTTTGCAGACGCGATATCCGCAACAGCGTCGCCGAGCCTGACCGTTGGCTCGGCCAGCATCGACGGATCGAATGAATAACGCAGAATCACGACGCCCGAACCGCCATGTCCGCCGTCTTTCGGCGAACTATCCGACGACCAGCCGGATCCGCCGCCACCGCCGCCGCGGCCGTCCTCGCCGTTGCCTGCCGCCGTGATTGCGTTCAGACCAGTGCCGTCGCCGCCGCCATCCGTGCCAGAGCTGCCTGGGCACGCGCCGCCGTCACCGCCGCCGCCGCCACCGCCGCCGCCGTAGGCGACCGATGAACCGGAAATGTCGCTCACGAAGCCCGCCCCGCCGACAGCCGAGGCAGGTTTCTGGATACCAGCCGCCCCAGTGCCGCCGTTGCCACCTGGTCCGCCTGCGCCGCCACCGCCGCCAGACGAGCGCGATCCGCTCGTGCCGCCGGCGTAACCCTGGCCATCCGTTCCTGCCGCACCGGCCTTGCCATTACAGGAAGCACCGCCGCTTCCTCCACTGCTGTGAGCGGAACTCGAGTTCCAGCCCGTGCCACGTCCGCCGCCGATGGCAGGGAGCGATTCCGACACGTCTGCTTCGTTCAGCGTCAGCGTCGTATTGCCGCCGTTGGTGCCATAAGGTACATTCTTGGTGCCTCCGTTTCCGCCGGCTCCGACCGTGACGGTATAGGTTCCGGGCGCAAGGACGAGTTCGTCGAGCGCGACCACGCCTCCTCCGCCTCCTCCGCCGCCCACGCCGCATCCGCCGCCGCCACCGCCCGCGACAAAGAGCGCGCGAACCGTGGTTTCCGATGCAACGGTCAGCGTACCGGACTCCGTAAAAGTGTTTACAACATCAAATCCATCTCCCGTCTCGACAAATGTGCGCGTCCCGCCTTCGAGCGGATAGGACGATTCCGCGGCGGCGGTTGTCGTCGCCAGAATCGGCGCGGCGGCGAGCGACGCCGCGGCAATGACCATCGTACGGATGTTGGTGTCCATGTTTTGTCCTTCCTGTTGTTCAATTGAAATCCCGGCGTTTGAAACCGCGGCGTCTGCCGCCAAGGGCGCGGCATCTGCCGCCGCAGGCCCGTCGCCCTGCGCCAATGCCACGTCACCCGAGGGCGAAAGACCGCCGTCCAGGACCGGCGCATCGCCTCCGGCGGCGAACGAAAGCACGCCGGTCTTGACCGCGGCAAAGGAAATGACGGCCAGGAACGCCGCGGCCAGGACGGACAGCGCCTTCGGCTTCCTGAGGCGCGAAAGCCGCTTGGCCAGCACCTTGCGGGCGTAGTGGAGGCGGCAGCGCACGGAATTCTCGGACAGGCCGAGGATGCGCGCGATCTTCGGAATCGTGCACTCGTCGAAGTGACGCAGCATGATAATCTCGCGCATCTCGGGGGAGAGCGAGGCAATCGCCGCGCGCACGGTTTCGGAATTCTCCTCCGACGCCGCCTCCACCCCCTGCAGATTCTCCGCGCGCTCGTCGGAGATGATCGCCAGCTCGTCGGGGTCGATATACACCACCGCCTTGCGCATCTTGCCGCGGATGGACTTGAGGTATTCGTTCTTCAGCACCTTCCGCGCGTAGGGGAAGATGCCGCCCTTCTCCTCGTCGTATCTGCAGTCGGCGGAGCAGAGCCGCTCGATCGTCTGCATAACGAGGTCCTCCGCCGCCGCACGGTCGCCGCAAAGCGCCTCGGCCTCGGCCATGAGCGACGAATGCAGATTGGAGAAGAGGCGCGCTGCCTCCCTCTCCAGATCGCCAGATATGTTGTTGATGATGCCCACTCAGTTTTTCTTCCAACGCGGACAAAACCGCGCCCTCAAAGATATTATATCCACTCTGGGGCGCGATTATGTGAAAGAAAAACCGGGGACCAGACCGGACGCGGCGCCGGTTCGCGCTCAACCACTGTGGAACAATGTCTCCGCGCCGAGGTCGATATTCTCGATGCGCACGTCGCCCCAGCCGCATGGCAGCGCGAACGCCACCACGTCGCCGGCGCGCTTCTTGTCCCCCTTCATCGTTTCGTCGATGCGGTTGCGGTCGATCTCGGGCGGAATCTCCGTGGGCAGCCCGGCCGCGGCAAACCGCGCCGCGAGCTCCGCCGGCCAGTCCGCTGGGGCGAGCGAGCGCGCCGCGGCGATTCGCGCCTCCTCGACGCAGCCGATCGCCACCGCCTCGCCATGCGCGAGCGTGTACCCGGAAAGCTTCTCTACCGCGTGCCCGACCGTGTGGCCGCAATTGAGCTTCATCCTAAGCCCCGTCCGCTCGAACGGATCTTCCCTGACGATGCCGACCTTGACCGACAGGTTCGCGGCGATTTCCGCCGCCGTCGGAACGGCGCCCCTCGCAGTTCCTTCGCCGGCACGGACGCCAGCGATAACCTCGTGCTTGATCATCTCCGCCCTGCCGGCCGCGAGCAGCTCCTCCGGCAGCGTGGAGAGAAAGTCGGCGTCGACGACGACAAGCCGCGGAAAGTGGAACGCGCCCGCGAGATTCTTCCCCTCGGGCAGGTCACAGCCGGTCTTGCCGCCGGTCGAAGCGTCCACCATCGCGAGGAGCGTGGTTGGAAAGTTTATCCACGGAATGCCGCGCATCCACGTCGCGGCGGCGAAGCCGGTCAGGTCGCCGGTGACGCCGCCGCCGAGTGCGCAGACTGCATCGCGACGGCCGAGTCCGCGCGCGGCGAAGGCGTGCCAGAGCGCCGCCACGGTGGCTGGCGTCTTGTGCTCCTCGCCGGAGGGAATCGTCTTAAGCGGCTCGACGCCAAGCCGGTCTTGCCAGAGTTTCGCCACCGTCGCATCCGCCACGACCGCCCGTTCCTCAAGCAACGCGGCGGCAAGCCCGCGGCCGACGACGACGAGCGAGTCCTGCGCCTCGAAGAACGCGGCGACCCGCGACGGAAAGCTCGCGTAGTGGGCGGCGCGCTCCTTCGCGCGGTCGCCGAGCGGACGGCTCCCCGCCGCCGCGCCGATGCGGCGGGCGAGTTCCTCCGCGGTCGGCGTGTCGATGCAGAACACCGCGCCGTTCTTTTCGCAAAGCGCGCGGTTGGCGTCGCGGAGCAGCGTTCCGCCGCCGAGCGAAACCACCATGTCGCCGGAATCGTCGCCGACGACCGCGGCCAGCGCCGACGACTCGAGATCGCGGAACGCGGCCTCGCCGCGCGCGGCGAAGATCTCGGGAATCGACGCGCCCGCCCGCGCGACGATGGCGTCATCAAGATCGACGAACCGCGTCCCCAGTGCCGCGGCCAGACGGCGGCCCAGCGTGGTCTTGCCCGATGCCGGCGCACCGTAGAGGAAAATCTTCTTCATGCGCCCCAGATCCTCCGCTGCGCCCGCGCCTGCGCCGCGAGCATCGTAAAGCCGTTCTCCACCCGGCAGCCCGCCGCCGCCGCGCGCTCCATCAGCGGCGTCGTCGCCGGCACGTACCTGAGGTCGTAGACGAGTTCGCTCCCCGTGAAGCGGTAGCCGGGGATCGGGTCGACCGGCGTCGCGTTGACGAGGACGTCGAAGCCCTGCGGCGGCGTCTCGCGGTGGAACACGCTGAAGCTCGCGCCCAGCGACTTCAGCGCCGCCTTCACCGCCTGCGCCGCGCCGCCGTCGCCCAGCACCGCCACGGACTTTCCGCGCAGGTCGCCGGCAAACGCCGTGAGCGCCTCCTCGAACCCCTCGACGTCGGTGTTGTAGCCAATGTACTTCCCGCCCGCGCAGACCACCGTGTTGACCGCGCCGACCTTCTTCGCAAAGCCGTCGATCTTGTCCAGAAGCGGCATGATCTCGAGCTTGTGCGGGATCGTGACCGCCATCCCCTTCATCCCCATCGCCTTCATGAAGGCCAGCGCCTCGCGCGCCGTCTTCGCCGGGAAGGAAACCATCACCGCGTCCTCGTCCTCCGCCGCGAACGCCGCGTTGTGGAGCTCGGGCGAGCGCGTCTTCTCGAGCGGCCAGCCGGTCACGCCGAAAAGCGCCGCGGACGGCGACACGGTGCGGAAGCGGTAGTCGCGCACCAGCTCGGACGGCGTCACGTGGCCGATTCCGTCGAGCCCGCCGACCGAGGCGTAGGTCCACGCCGAGCCGAGGCGCGACGCGAGGACCCGCGTCGCCAGCCCCTGCGCGCCCATCGCGCAGACGATGAAGCCGCCGCCGGAAACTCCGGCCATCTCGTCAAACACCTTTGTCACGTCGTCAAGGCCGCGCGGCATGAAGGCGACCTTCGCGATGTCGCCGCTCCTGCCGAGCTTCTTCAGCGTCTCCGCCAGGTTCTTCACCGGACCGTTGAACTTGTGGAGCGACCGCACCACCTTCGCGCCGGCGGCGTGGGCAAGTTTCAGGAGCTTCTCGCCACCGAACCCCTCCTCGAAGTCCACATAGTCAAAAACACCCTTTGCGTTCTCCTTGACCACCGTAGCCTTGGCGAAGGTGGTTGCGGCGAGGATCTTCTCGAAGAACTTCGCCCGCTCGCCCTCGGCGCCCTTGTACGCTCCGCCGTCGCAGACGCGGCGGAAAGTCAGCACGGCCGGAACCTTCCACGAGGCCTCCTTCGCCAGCATCTCCGGGAACTTCGCGGCCTTCGCGCGCTCTTCTTTCCGGAGCAGGTCGACGCGCAGCTCCACCATGTCGGCGAAGTAGCGCTGGGACCGGAACTGCCCGATGTCCTCTTCCAAAGTCTTGCCGGTGAGCGTCAGGCAGATGCGCGGACGCGCCGCCTCGTCGGCGAGGACCGCGTCCATCACCGCGAGCGCCGTCGCCGCCTCCACCACCGGCACCGCTCTGAGCACAATGCACGGGTCGTGCCGCCCCTTCATCTCGAGCCGCACCTGCTTCATCGTCCTGAGGTCCACCGAGTTCTGCCCCACGAACACGGTCGGGGTTGGACGCATCGCCACCGAGAACACCACCGGCATCCCGTAGGTGCGCCCGCCGAGGATTCCGCCCTGGCGCAGCGTGGCGGTGACGACCCGCCCGTCCTTGACGCAGAACTGGTCGTTGTACCTCGATCCCGACGTGGCGCAGACCGGCCGGTAGCCGGGCTTCTCGCCGAATACGACGCCCTTCACGCCGGGAATGCCGAACATCGCCGCGGAAATGCCAGCCTCGAGTCCCTCGAAGAGCGGACCGCCGAGCCCCGGCGGCAGCCCCTCGACCGAGCAGCCGACGACCCCGCCGACGGAATCGCCGCGCTCGCGCGCCTTCAAGACCGCCTTCTCGTGGTCCTTCTCCGTGCCGCCGGAGACGTCGCCGATCGCCGCGATATGCGCGTGGACGGCGATGCCGCGCCGCGCCAGCCACTGCAGCGCGAGCGCGCCGGCGGCGCAGAGCGGCGCGGTGAGGCGGCCCGAGTTCTTGCCGCCGCCGGTCGGAATACGCCCCGTCTCGATCCACTGGCCGAAGTCGGCGTGGCCGGGACGCGGCACCGTGCGCTCCGCGCCGTAGTCGCCGGGCCGCGCGTCGCAGTTCGCGATTTCGCCGCGGATGGTCCCGCCGCCGGTCACGCCGTCCGGCCCGATTCCCGAAACCCACTTCACCTCGTCCGCCTCGCGCCGCGCGGTGGAGAGCGCGTCGCGCCCGGGCGCGCGGCGCGCCATGAACGCGGCGAGCGCGGCGCGGTCCACCGCGAACCCGGACGGAAATCCGTCGAGCGCAAAAGACATCTTCCGGGCGTGCGAAGCGCCGCGGATGTCGAGGCGGAGAAAACGACCGAAGCTCATTTGAGACCTTTTTTCGAAAAAATTTTGTGTATTATACCATATTTTCCGCCCCGGCGAAGGTAACGAACGGCAACCTCTGCCAAAATTGTCGATTGCAAGAGTAAACGCAAGTTCTGGAAGCGTTTACCTTTTCAAAGGGAGGATCCTGGCCTTCATCGGCTGAACATATGGGTTGCCACCCATA
>CACWVU010000037.1 GCA_902764415.1 uncultured bacterium
GACGGGACGGCGTTTGCCAATGCGACCACGTCCCCGTTCTCCAACGCCGCGTCCGGCAATACGCTTTACCTCTTCGCGCTGCACGCGGGGTGGAGCCCGAATGTCGTCAACTACGCCAGCATGCGGATATACTCCTGTAAAATCTACGACGGCGAGACGCTCGTGCGCGACTTCGTGCCCGTCGTGCGCGCTTCCGACAGCAAGGCTGGCCTCTACGATTTCGAGACGGACGCTTTCTTCGGCAACGGCGGCACCGGAGATTTCTCCGCCGGTCCGGAGCCGGGAAGCGGCGACATCGCTCCTCCGGCGAACGGGGCGCGGATTCCGGAAGGCTACACCGAAATCGAGTACATCCAGGGCAATGGCTCGAACGCCCGCATCGTCACCGACTACACGCCGCAGCCGAATACGGACAAGATCGAGGCGGTTGTTGAATGGCCGGCGAATACTCTCACCGCGAACCAGGCGGTCTGGTGTGCGCGCGGCAACGGCCTGCAGGTCGATTCCTGGACGCTGTTCTACCTCAATGACAATAAGAAGTTCCGCCTCGACTACGGTCCAAACGGAAACTTCACTTCCCTGACCCCGGACTTCACCGCTGCCACCGGCACGAAGTACACGATCACGGCAGAGGACGGCGCTATCACCTATTCCGCCAACGGAACGGTCTTGCAGAGCCATTCGACGACTTCGTATTCTTTCACTCCCGGCAGTGTGCTCGCGCTTTTCGCCTCTCACTACAACGGCATCAATTCCGGCGTGGGCAACTACGGCAAGCAGAAGCTCTACTCCTTCAAGGTCTGGCGCTCGGGCACTCTCATCCACTACTTCGTGCCGTGCAAAGACGCGAACGGCGCGGCGACGCTCGTCGACATCTGCGACAACCCGGCGACGCTGACCAAGACGGGCACCTTCACCGCCGGTCCGGGAGGTCATTACTACGACGACTCGCTCTTCACGATACCCGACGACACGCTCGTCATCTCCAGTTCTTCTGGCAACGTCGGTTCGCCGTCACCCGCTTATGGCTACCAGACCAACCTCGTGGCCGGAGCCACATTCACCGTCTCCTGCGGCGCGACGGTGGTGACGAACGGAAGCACCGAGTGCATCTACCAGGGCTGGAAACTGTGCGATGCGACCGGCAATGTCATTTCAAATGGAACGGAGACGTCCTTTACCTACGCCCACCCGACGCCGGCGGAGGGACGCAAGCTCGTATGGCAGTGGAAAACACGGCCGGTGGGGGCAGACGCGACAGACCTCCTCCCAACGCTCTGCATGACGTTCAACGGCCAGAGTCTCGCCAACACCGGCACGGGGACTTTGACTATGAAAGACAAGGGGACGCCGACTTACGTCCCCTCGGTGGACGGCTACGCACTCGATGCGCGTGTGTACACCCCGTGGGGAGATAATGTATCCAATGTCATCACGGCGAACCGCGACTCCTCCATCGCCGTAGTCGCGGCGCTCGGAACCACGTCCTGCGGCATTCTCGTCTGCTTCAGAAACAGCAGTAACAATGCCGGGATCATCCTCCGGCGCGGGACGACCGCGAACCAGGTCGTCCTGACTCAGGGCAACTCCACGACAGCCCTCATCACGGTCAACGACATCGAGAACGCCGATACCGAATACCACCTCTATGTCATGAACATCCTCTCGAGCGGCGTCGAACTTTATGTTGATGGCGAGCTTGTCGGGACGACCACCTCAACGCCCCGGGCGAACGCGATGAACAGCATGCAGATCGGCAGCCGGCACGGCAACGTCATTTCCCCTGAGGCGATATACGGTGGAGGCCTGATTGACGACCTCCGCGTCTATGCGAGCGCGCTTGACACCGAGCAGATGAAGGCGCTTGGCGAGAGCATTGGAGTCATCTCTCCGCTTTCGATCCTGCAGATACCTGTTCAGTTTTGTTTGCGGGGCGAAACGCCGGAGCCGGGGTTCACGGTCACTAATACGGAAACAGGCGCGTCCTGGGATTATGGCGAGGGCGGTGTCGCGTCAGGCCAGACCCCGTTCGACGTCGCGTACAGCTTCACCAACGGATATGGCACCGTGACCCTTACCGGCAAGGCCGGAAGCGAATACGAGGGAGAGACGGTCAAGTGCAATTACAAACTGACGCACGATCTTCTCGTCAACGGCGACTTCGAGTCCGGAGCCTGGGCGCCCGGCTGGACGGCTTCGGGAAACTACGCGAAGATTGAAACATCTAGCAGCGCATACGGGCCAAACCAGTCCACGACCTTCATTTCCGGCGCCTATTGCGCGATTCTCCAGAAACAGAATGTGGCGTCGCAGGTCTTCACCAACGACAGCCAGTATTGCGCCGAGCTTTCGTGGAAGTGCAAGCAACGCGGCGGCTATTCGGATATCCCATACGAGGTGATGCTTGACGGCGAAAGGATCTTCTACGAATACTTCCCGACAGGCACCAGCGAGGTCCACTACCGGACGGTCGAGAACATCGTGCTGCAGCCTGGCGAGCATACGTTGACATTCCATACCATTACGACCGCCGACCGGACGCTCTTCCTCGACAACGTTTCGCTTGAAGTCGTGTCGAAGACGTACTTGGAGATTTTGCCGATTCCCAACCAGAGTTGTGCCACAGGGCCGTGCCGGCCGGAGTTCGTGGTCTCGAACCTTGTCGAAGGGCAATCCTGGCGGATCGGCGGCGATATCGTCAGCGCGTACTTCGACGTCGTCTACACCAACAACGATGTCTTCGGAACGGCGACGGTGACGGCTACCGGCAAGGGCGATTACGAGGGCGATGTCTTGTCGCGGACCTTTGCCATTACCGAGGACGAGAACGTCTCCACCACTGCCGCGTCCTCCTACCGGCTCTTGGTTGGCGACAATCTTGTCTATGTCTTCACCAACGCCGCTTCGGCGCAAACGATCACGGCTCGGAAGAATCTCTTCCTTGCCGATGCTTTGCTCGTCGGCGGTGGCGGCGCGGGTGGCATAAACTTCGGCGGTGGCGGTGGTGGCGGTGGCGTTGTCGCGCTTGATGGCGTCAACTTCAGTCTTGCGCCCGGCGAGTCGCTGGAGTTTTCGGTAGGCGCGGGCGGCAAGCCCAGCACCAGCACGGCCGCCGGCAACAGCCGCTATGGCGGCAACTCCTCGATTTCCATTGGCGATAGATTCTATTTCGCCAAGGGCGGCGGCGGCGGCGGCAATGTCAACCAGACTGCTGGGCTGAGTGGTGGCTCCGGCGGCGGCGGCGCCAAGGGTGCAAATGGCGGTGCCGGCACTGCAGGCCAGGGATATGCTGGCGCAAAGGCCGGCAGCAACAGCCGTTCGGGCGGCGGCGGCGGCGCGGGACACGCCGGCTACGAGTACACGACTGAGGGCGGAAACCGCGCCGGCAACGGCGGTGAAGGCGTTACCAACGACATCACCGGCGTCTGGGTCTATTACGGCGGCGGCGGTGGTGGTGGCGGCTCGGCCAATGGCAACGACCTCTTCGACCCCGGTTATGGCGGCCTTGGCGGCGGCGGCAACGGCGGCAAGGGCTTGGTGGGCGATGACGGCGTCGACGGCCTCGGCGGCGGCGGTGGCGGCGGTGGTTACAACGGCGACCGCCTGGGCGGCAATGGCGGCAGCGGAACGGTGATTCTCGCTTTCAAGCCCTCCGATTTCAACATCGACACGATTCCTCCCCAGACTCTTGTCGCCGGTGGAGCTCGTCCCGAGCCGGTCGTGAGGCTCTACGGCAGCTCGGCGGTACTCACGAAGGACGTCGACTACACCGTCTCCTATACGGACAATGACGCCCTTGGCACGGCGCTGATGACGGTGACCGGCATCGGCACCTACGCCGGCAAGGTCGGCTACGCGAAATTCCTCGTGGTCGAGCGCTACTATGCGAAGCCGGCGGTGGACGTGGAAGGCGACGGCCTCAGCTGGGCGACGGCGAAGTCGGTCGCGAACCTCTTCGCGACGCTGGGGACGGTCGACTATCCGTGCGAGATATGGATCGCGGCGGGCACGGTGTCGGCGCAGGCGTTCTCCATCACCAACAACGCGCAGCTCGTGATCCGCGGCGGTTTCGCCGGAACGGAGACGTCGCTCGACGAGCGCGCCGAAGGGGCGCTCACGGTCTTCGACGGCGAGAACACGGCCAAATGTCTGCTTAAAGCCTTGACCGGCGAAAACGCCGAACTCACCCTTGATCAGATCAAGTTCTATCGTGCCAAGGAGAACGGCTTCATCAAGACCGGCACCGGGTCGTTGAAGGTAGTTGACTGCGTCATCGAGGGCAACGGCAAGGACGCGGACAAGATCTTCGGCCGCGGCATGAACGTGAGTGGCGGCGGCGTCGGGTCGCTCGTCGTCTCCAACTGCGTCTTCAAGGGCAACGTAAGGAGAGGGGGCGTCTACACCTACGGCGGCTTCGGCATCTACGTCAGCAGCTTCAGCGCTGCGCTGGTCGATGATTCACTCTTCGTCACCAACGGCTACTCCCTTGGCACTATAGATCCCAGCGGCAACTGCGGCGCGGACGGTGGCTACGGTTCCGCGATGCGCGTGATCGACACGCCCGTCACCGTGAGGCGCTGCCGCTTCGCCGGCAACGTAACTCCGCTCTGGAAAAGTAGCGACTCTGGCGGTGTGCTTATGCTCAACGGCGCATGCGGCGGTTCGCTGATCGACCACTGCGTCTTCGTCGGCAACACCGACCGCGCCTCGCAACAGGGGGCCAGCGACATCAACACCGGCGGCGCGCTGGCGGTCAGGCTGTCAAGCGCGGCCGGCAAGGTAAAGGTTCAGAACTGCACCTTTGCCTACAACATCGCGCACGGACACTGTTCTGCCGGCGGCATATCCGTCTCCGTCGGCGACGTTGACATCGACAACTCGATCTTCTGGAAGAACACCCGGGCGCGCGTCACGACTGTCGGCTACGGCTCCGACGTGCAGGTGAGCTCCGGATCGAAGGCGAGCATCCGCAACTCGCTGGTGACGACGCTGGACGGCACGGCGCTCGCCGGCGCCGGGCTGACCGTGGACGAGGCCTCGGTCTTCGCCGCCGATCCCAAGCTCGTCACCACGACCGCCGACTTCACGAATCTTCTGAGGGTCACCTCCTCGGCGATCTTCTACAACCCCAGCAAGTCCGGCATCTACGAGAGTCTTGCGTCGATGGACGTGCACCTCAAGTCGCCGGCCGGCTACGTGGTCAACGGTGGCGCCGCGGGCCCGGCGACGACCGACTTCTCGCCGGCAATCGACCTCGGCGACCCGGCGGCGGACTATTCGAACGAGCCCGCGCCGAACGGCGGGCGGCTCAACCTCGGCGTCTTCGGCAACACCGCTGAAGCGTCGCGCACCGCGACCGGCCAGCCGGAGGCGAATGTCGAGGTAACGTTCCCGGACGGCATGACGCGCCCGAAAGTCACGATTACGATGGGGCTGGAATCGGGCGCTGCGTACAGCGCGACGGTGCAGCTCCACTGTACCACCGGCGGCGTGCTTCTTTCAAGCCAGATCTGGCGCAACGTCGGCAACGGCGAGGTCCTCGAGTTCGCCTTGCCGTATTATCTGACGAACGGCGACAACTTCAACGTGCTGGTGACGATCAACGCCCCGAGCGCCACCCAAGTCGAATACCAGAAGTCCGAGACGGTGGAAGGCAGCTATCCGCCTTTCTACGGCAAGGGCGGCGGCCCGAACGTCATCCACGTCCGCACCGGCGCGGACTGCAAGATGGATGGCACCAGCTGGACCGACGCCTATCCCGATCTCGCGACGGCGTTTGCGTCCACACCCGACGCATCGAAGACCGAGGTGTGGCTCGCGGTTTCCAACGACTACATGCCGCAGCAGGGGACGATTGCCTCGTCGCTCACCATCCGCGGCGGATTCGCCGGGGTCGAGAACTCCGCGGACGAGCGCGAAGAGGGGGAGATGACCCGGCTCGACGGCGGCAACATCTACCGGACGATGAACTTCAGCGTCGGATCTGGCGCGACGTTGGCCATCGAGCGCATCCGCTTCTCGCATTCCGCCAATAGCGAGCTCAACAAGGCCGGAGCCGGCAACCTCACTGTCCGCGACTGCTGGTTCACGGACAGCATACAGTCGGGATCTTTCAGCGGCCGCGGCATCAGTGCCTCGGGCGGAACTGTTTCGGTCTCGAACTGCAAGTTCACGAATCTGATTGGTCCCAACGACCTCGGCACCAACAACGGCGGCGACGGCATCTATCTCAACTCCTGCACCGCGGCGTCCATCGACAACTGCCTCTTCGTGACGAACGGGCTCTCCCAGTTCGTCAAGACCAAGGCATGGCAGACGCGTCACAAGGCACCCGGCGCCTGGATCAACGCGACGCCGGCCATCTTCCGCAACTGCCGCTTCTCGGCAAACATGGCGGCTATGCACGAGGCATCGGGCTACAGCGGCATCGTGTACTTCAGCGGTGCATCGGGCGGGTCGAAGCTTATCAACTGCACGATCGTCGGCAACAGCGACACCCAGGGGTCACAGTCCTCAGTCGATATCGTCGATGCCGGCGCGATCGTCTGCGCGATGTCCGCCACCAACCAGACGCTCGATGTCGAGAACTGCACGGTGGCGTACAACATCACCCAGGGCCAGAAGACTGCCGCAGGCATTACCGTCATCAAGGGAACTGTGAACGTAAAGGACTCGATCGTCTATGGCAACGTCCGCGGTCTCACCAACATCGCCCAGAGCGCCGGAGCGGATTTCGAGGTCAAGGCGAACGGCTACCTCAATCTCAGGTACTCGCTGGTCACGGGGATGACGTCGAACTACGTCCATTCCGTCAATGACGAGAACCTTGCGATCGGCCCTGGCGTCATCTACGATGTCGACCCGCTCCTGGCGACGACGACGAACGATTTCTGGAAGCTCTTCACGGCCGACGGAGCCGGCGTGTACATTGCCAATGGTCAGCGCGGAAAATGCGCGGTGCTGGATGTCCATCCGCGCACGCGGACGGGGTACATCAAGGACGGTGTGCTGATCCGGGATCCCGAGCGGGTGGAGTCGCCGACGATCGACGCCGGCGACCCGGCGAGCGACTACTCGAAGGAGCCGCAGCTCATCGGCATCGGCGGCAATGGCGGCCGGGTGAACCTGGGCTTTTCGGGCAATACACCCGAGGCGGCGCTCACTAAACGCACCGGCTCGGTCTACTATATCCGGTAGGAAGTAACACACGGATTTGTTCGCGACTACGTCGCTCACAGATGGCGAAGGTCGTAGACCTGAGCAAATCCGTGTGTTTTTACTAGGCAAGTGGGGACAGACCCCGCTTGGTTCTAAAAGGCAGACAGAAAAATCTTTCTCACCTTTTGCCTTCTGGCTGGCATATACAAGTAGAGGGATCATATGGGTTTCATCAGAGAGGTGAGGAAGGACATCGAGCAGGAGGCGCTCCGGCTCATCCGCGAGTACTATGCCATGCTCGCGGGCGAGGCGCGCCGGCTTGGCGCAGACGAACACTCCGCCCGGGACCTCGCCATCAAGGCCATCGAGACCTATCTCGAGAAGCCGGAAGGCGAACTGCCGGACGAAAGCGGCGTCCGCTCATGGCTGGTCGCGACGCTCCGCAACCACTATCACCACTTCGTCCGCGGCAAGGCGCGCGCCTGCACGGTCTACCTCGACCCCGAGGACGTGGAGCGCCTTGCCGAGCTCGGTCCGGCGGACAACTCCACCGACGAGGCGATCCTTGCCCATTCCGACGCCGAGTTCGTGCGCAACGTCATCTCCCGCCTGCCCGAAAGCACGCGCTCGGTGCTGATGCTCCGCTACTTCGAGTCGCTTTCCATCCGCCAGATCGCGGAACTGCTGAGGAAGTCGCCGGATTCGGTGCGGAGTAACCTGTACTACGCCCGCAAGGTGCTGGCCAAGCGGCTGGGCAAGGCGTTCGGCCGCTCCGCGCTTGCAATTGCCGCGCTCCTTTTCGGCGGCTCGCTCCTCTACGCCGCCGCGGTTGTCGCCGGCTTTGCCCCATCGCCGTTCGCCGCAGCAGAGCCAGTGGCAGAAGATGCGGAGTTTGATTTTAACGCAAAGAACACAGAGAACACGGAGGGGGCTTTGACAGGATTCACAGGATTTCCTACCGAGGGGACAGATCCCAAGCCTGCCGACCCAAGTCTCTCGTCTCAAGCCCCGGCCACGAACCACGAAACCAATTGGGACAGTCCCCAGCAAGTTGAGGCGATAACTGATAATTCCAACACCAACAACGAGGAAAATGCCATGAACACCAAATTGGTCAAATCTGCCGCGGTCAAGGCGCTGGCGCTGGGGGCAATGCTTATGTCAACCCCTGCCCAGGCCGCCGACTACTACGTCGCCAAGACGGGCAGCGACAGCAACCCCGGAACGCAGGGTGCGCCTTTCGCCACCATTGGCAAGGCGATAACCGAGGCGAACACGGCGATCGACGGCGGCGCGGATTCCGCGACCATCTACGTCGGCGACGGCACCTACGCCGAACACACGCTGACGCTTGAAAAGCCAATCACGATCGTCGGCGAGAGCGGCAACCGCGATGCGGTAATTGTCAACGCCAACGGCAGTTCCTCGAACAAGCGCCGCACCTTCACGCTCAACCATGCCGCCGCCACTCTTTCCGGCATCACCGTGAAGAACGGGTACATGAATGTCAGCGGCAACAATTCAGGTGGTAATGTCCTGATCAACGCGAACGGCGGCGTGGTCACGAATTGCGTCGTCGCCAACGGCTATGCGTCAGGCGGCGGCAACATCCGACTAACCAGTGATGACGCGCTAGTCGTGGACTGCGTTGTCACCAACGGGACCGTGGACTGGTCATGGGGCGGCAACATCGCCGCAACCTATGGCCGGGTGTCGCGCTGCCTCGTCGCGAACGGCACGTCGCTAGCGCAGTATGGCGGCGGGACGTCAGGCGATTCCGGGAATGTCTACCTCGGCAACTCTGCCGTGATGGAGAACTGCCTGGTCATGGGCGGCGTGGTGAGGGACAACAACGCGAAAAACGCGAATGGCGTCTACATGGCGGGCAGCTCGCGCCTCGTGAACTGCACCATCGTCAAAAACAGGGCGGATTCCTACGCCAACGTTCCGACGGTGAACGCTGGCGCGGATACAGTGCGCATCGTCAACTGCGTCATCTACGGCAACGGCGGCACGGCGGCGCGGGAGTGGGGCAACGTCAACGGCGCGTGCTACGTCAACTGCGCGACCGCCTCTGGCGCGGCTATAACCGGCGGCACCGGCAACATCGCTACGGTGACCGACGCCGCCTTCGCGGACTATGCCAACGGCGACTACTGCCCGGCAAGGCGTGGCGTGCTCGCCAATGTCGGTATGTCATGGGACGACTACCTTGCCTATGGCGCGGCCTCCACCCTTGACCTTGCCGGCGCGGCCAGGTTCTATGGCGGTGTCCTCGACATCGGCTGCTACGAGTCCGACGCCGCCGGCTTTACCCTCCCGGACTACTATGTGGCCATGACCGGCGACGACGACAACGATGGAACGCAGGCCTCGCCGTTCGCCACCATCGGCACGGCGATTGCGGCGGCCAACGCCACCATAGCCGGCGGGTTCGCCGCCGCCGTCACGATCCATGTCGGCGACGGCACCTACGATGAACATTCGCTGCTGCTTGAAAAGCCGATTACCGTCGTCGGCGAGAGCGGCAACCGCGATGCGGTAATTGTCAACCCGAACGGCAGCGCCTCGAACCCCCGCCGCGCCTTTACGCTCAATCATGCCGCCGCCACCGTCTCCGGCATCACCATGAAGAACGGGCACGCCAGGGGCAGCGGCAATTTAGGAGCTGGCGGCAACGTCCGGATCGACTCCAACGGCGGCGTGGTCACGAACTGCGTCGTCGCCAACGGTTATGCGGCCGGCGGCGGCAACATCCGCCTGAACGGTGCGGGCGCGCTGGTCGTCGACTGCGTG
This sequence comes from uncultured bacterium, assembly GCA_902764415.1. Classification (GTDB taxonomy): domain Bacteria; phylum Verrucomicrobiota; class Kiritimatiellia; order RFP12; family UBA1067; genus UBA1067. The sequence goes on from CACWVU010000037.1 coordinate 9,955, forward strand.
GTCACGAACGGGACCGCGGACTGGTCGCGCGGTGGCAACATCTACGCGTACACCGGTCTGGTGTCGCGCTGCTTCGTCGCGAACGGCACAGTGAAGGCGGGCGGCACCGACACCGGTGACGCCGGAAATGCCTACCTCGGCCTCTCGGCTGTCATGGAGAACTGCCTGGTCATGGGCGGCTCGGTGGCGGACAACAGCACTGGCAATGCGAACGGCGTCTATCTGGCGGACGAATCGCGCCTCGTGAACTGCACCATCGTCAAGAACAGGACGGATTCCCGCGCCCACGTCCCCGCGGTTAACGCCAGTGCGTCCACTGTGCGCGTCGTCAACTGCGTCATCTACGGCAACGGCGGCACGGCGGCGCGGGAGTGGGGCAATGCCAACGGCGCGTGCTACGTCAACTGCGCGACTGCCTCCGGCGCGGCCATAACCGGCGGCACCGGCAACATCGCGACGCTGACCGACTCGGCCTTCGCGGACTACGCGGGCGGCGACTATCATCCCCAGAAGAAGGGCGTGCTTTACAACGCCGGAACCGGCAGGGACGAATACTTCGCCTTTGGCGCGGAGTCTCTCTTCGACCTTGGGAGATCCGACCGCATCTCCGGCGCCCGCCTCGACATCGGCTGCTACGAGTTCTACGTCTCCGGCTCGGTCTTCTACTTCAGATAGCCTTTCCAGGCATATCCTTCGCCATGGTATAATCAACGTCATGAAAAACAGCATAGCATTGTCCGCAGCGGTCGCCGCGATCGGTATTTCCGCGCAGGGCGCGGAGTTCTCCGCCGACTTCGGCGAGATCACAGGCAAGGTGCGCCCGGCGCTCCATTCCTCCGGCATGGGCGGCCAGCTCGTCGGTGGCATTTCCGGCAGGGAACCGGAACTGCTGGGGCCGCTCGGACTGTGGGGGGCGCGGACGCACGACTGGGCGCTCATCAACCCCGGGCAGCGCATCTGCGACACGCACTTCGTCTTTCCGCTGATGCACCTCGACCCCGCCGACCCCGCGAACTACTTCTTCGGCCCGACGGACGAGATACTCGACAGAACCGTCAACCTGCTCGGGCAGAACGTCCTCTACCGAATGGGGACGTCCATCGAGTCGGTGAACTCAAGGCGTAAGGGCGGCGCCAACCCGCGCTACTACAACAGCGTCGAGCCGGAGGACTGGGAGAAGTACGTCGGCGCGCTTGAGGGAATCATACGCCATTACACGGAGGGCTGGGCAAACGGCTTCAAGTGGGGCGAGAAGATGCGCTACTGGGAGCTGTGGAATGAGCCGAACGACAGGCCCGGCGGCAGCTGGATCGTTAAGTCGCAGAACCCCGACCAGAAGCTCAACAACGAGCGCTTCTTCGAGTTCTTCGTCTTTACGCTGGGGCGCCTCAAGGCGCGATTCCCAGACCTCAAGTTCGGCGGCCCTGCGGTGTGCTACCGCGACGAGGGCTTTCTGCGTGGGCTTCTCGCCAAGTGCCGCGAGGCGGGCTACGCGCCTGACTTCATCTCGTGGCACAACTACTCGTGCGCGCCGGACATGATGCTCGGCGAGCCCGCGAGGATTCGGGCGATATGCGACGAGTACGGCTTCAAGCAGACGGAGCTGATGATAAACGAGTGGCACTACATCACGCCAGGGAACTTCTGGGGCCAGTTCAACACGCCAGCGGCGACAGCGCAGCACGTCGACCCTACGACAGGCCTCGGAGGGATAAATTCCGCCGTCTATACGATACAGGTCCTGTGCGGGCTCCAGGCGACATGCCTCGACCAGGCGTATTTCTACGGCTGCGGCTACACCCCCGGCAGCAACTGGGGGATCCTGAAGGCCGACGGACAGCCAAACAAGGTTTATTACGGGCTCAAGGCGTTCGGGTCGGCTCTCGCCGTCGGCAACACCATCGTAAAGTCGCAGGGCACGAAGGATGTGCGACTTTTCGGCGTCGTGTCTGGGGATGGCGCGAGAAAGGCGCTTCTCGTCAGCGCGTTCAAGACCAAGGCCGGCGAAATCGGAGTCGATGTGAAGGGCGTCGCGCCCGACGCCAAGGTCTCGTGCCTTCTGCTCGACGACACCCACGACCTCGTGGAATGCCCGGTGTCGTTCAAGGACGGCAGGCTCACGCTCCGCACGGCCGACGACCACTCCGCCGCGTTCCTCGTGACGTTCGAGTAGTAGGGAATTGTTGGGGACAGACCATGTGAAAAACTCCGCGGCACTTTCCGCATATCCCCCGACCAAGGTCGCCCGCCTTCGCGCTGCAACGGCGCGGCGAGCGAACCATGAACCACAAAATATGCTATAATACGCACATGCGACGGGGACAGACCATGGTAGAGTACGTTGTGACGCTGTCGGCGCTGCTGGTGGTGGCTGCGCTGCTGTGGTCGCTTTCGGGCGTGGCGGTCAGGTATTCCGCCCGCACCGAGCGCCTCGTCGCCGGCGAATACCCATGAAAGGAGCAATGCACATGACGAAGAAGACGAGAAAAGGCCAGACGATGGTCGAGTACATCATCATCATCGCGCTTGTCGCGATCGCCGGCATCGCCGTGTGGTCGTACTTCGGGCGCGCCACCGCGAAGAAGGTCGCCGGTGCCACCGAGGCCCTCTCCAGCTCGGAGGGCGCGAGCGCCAAGAGCGCGGCCGAGTCGATCGGCGAGGACTCGATCAAGAAGCTCGGGGAATAAGGTGGCGCGTCCCGGGCAGGCCATGCTCGAGGCGCTGCTCGCCGTCTGCCTCGTAACCTCCGCGTTCCTCGCGCTGTTCACGCTGTCGCAGATGCTGACGGGGAAGATTCTCCTCCAGCACGCGGCGATGCGGGCGGCGCGGGCGCGCGCGGTTGGTTTCAACGACTTCATGTGCCGCAAGTCGGCGCGCGTCGCGGTCATTCCCGTCGCCGGCCGCCGACTCTGGCCCGTCGGCGACGACGAGTTCGGCTGGGCCGAGGAGGACGCGCGCGTGCGCGACTACCTCTGCGCGCCCGACGGCGCCCGCGCCCGCGCCATCCTCGAATACGAGAAGTGGGGCGCGCTCGGCGTGAAGCCTGGCGACGGCACCAAGGCCACCACCTCGATGAAGACCGACTGGTTCGACCTCGTCGGCGAGGCCGGCATCGAGCCCCACGCCACGCTCTACATGAGGAACCTCGGGCTGTGAAGGCGAGAAGGGGACAGGTTGTAGTCTACCTCGCGCTCGCGCTCCTCGCGATCGTGGTGCTGACGCTCATGAACGTGGGCGCGTACCTCGCCGTATCCGCCAAGAACCGCACCATGAACGCCGGAGACGCGGCGGCCATAGCCGTCGCGAAGCACCAGGGCGAGCTCCTGAACCGCATCGGCAGCTGGAACGTCGAGCGGCTCAAGGCGGCGCTCGCCGGCGACGCGGCGAAGTGCGCCGAGCTCTTCGCCGCCCAGCTGCGCTGCTCGTTCCTCGACCCGCTCGAAGGCATCCGCATCGGCAGCGAGGCGGCGGCGGAGAACGGCATCGAGATCGACGACCAGATGGGCGAGATCCTCACGCGCCACGTAAACGACGTGCGGATGTACTACCTCACGGACCCCACGCTCTACCCCGAGCCGTGGCCTGGCGCGTGGGAGGAGTACGCCGAGCGGCTCGAGATTGCCGTTGCCGCTGGCGTGCGCGCCGGTCCCGACAACGCCGAGTTCATGAACGCCGCGCGCGACCACTACCTGCTCGACAAGGGCTTCTACGAGGCGGTGCTGGGGCGCAACTGGTGCTGGTTCAAGTTCAATGCGCCAGGGCTCATCTACTCCTACTCCGGCTTCGAAAGCTGGGCGCCGCTGCCGATGGACGACGACGAGACACGGCGGATGAAGTGCGTCAACTCCGAGATCTACTCGCTCCATCTTCAGGTGCGGCAGGGCAGCGCCATGGAGCTCCTCGGCACCAACCTCATCGCGCGCTTGACCGGCGCCACGGTCGAGGAGATCGCCGCCGCGCCGCTGCTGAGGAACCGCGAGGACCGCTGGTTCTTCTACGACGATTCGCACTGGCGCGTCTGGCGCGAGTTCGACCCCGAAGGCGAATTCGCCTTTCCGGCCTACGGCAAGGTGCTGCCGGAATACGACGTGCGCGGATGCGCCGCCATCTGCCGCGTGACCCGGAAGATCCCCGACCTCGTCTCGGACAGCGCCGGCCGCACCAGCGTGTGGTCCGCCGGCGCCAAGCCCTTCGGCGCGGTCACGGACGAGCGCGGCGACCGCGCCGTTGTCACCGCACTCGCGCGCTTCGTGACCCCGGTCTTCGACGAGGCGCGGCTGGTGCCGATCGACACCGTGGGCGGCATCGACCTCTCCACCGCCGACCCGGAGTGGATGGCGCACGTCCGCGACCACCTGCCGGCCTACTTCGCGAAGGGACCGTCAGTCTTCGGCGACTGTCCATATTGCCAGGCGCTTTCGATTTGGGAACGGAAGTCGGTGCGCGAAGCGGGGCAGATCTGGCTCAAGTACAACTCCGACGACTGCGTGCGCCCGGCACCCGGTGGTCCGGGGAGGGGAGGCACACCGCATGGCCACTGAGCGCACACGGACGCGGCGCGGTCAGGCGCTGATGGAGCTGGCGGTCGGGATGTTCGTCTTCGCGCTCGTCGTCACCGCGCTATGCGGCTTTGCGGTCTACATCGCGAAGTCGCTGAAGATGCAGAACTCGCTCCGCACCGGCGCCTCGACGCAGACGGCGTCGGTGGAGTTCACCACCTTCGGGGCGAAGTACGTGTTCGGGGCGGAACGGCTGAAGATCAGGGAGTCGGTGTCCATGCCGGACACGGCGATTGTCGACAAGGGGGAGTGAGATGAAGGCGAGGCTGGCTGAACTGGAGCGCAGGGCGGAGGAGAAGGGGCTGGACGCCGTCATCGTCGCTTCGCCTGCAAACGTGAAGGCGTTTTCCGGCGTCGACTGCGACAGCGCGGTGCTGGAGATCCGCGAACGGTGCGGCGGCGGCTGGGACGCTGCGCTCTACACCGACTTCCGCTACGCGCCGATGGTGCGCCGGCTCTTTCCGCGGCTGGAGGCGAAGGACATCGCGCGGTTCCGTCCCCGCGGCAAGCGCATTGGCTACGAGGGCTCGGTCGCGCACAGCCGGTTCCTCAAATGGGAGCAGAAGTCGCGGGACGGCGAGTTCGTCGACTTCTCCGAGGCCATTGCCGAGGTCCGTGCGGTGAAGACGGCGGACGAGATCGCGCGCATCCGCGCGGCGGAGCGGCTCGCCTGCGAAATCTGGCGCGACGCCTCGAAGCGCTTCCGCGCCGGCATGACCGAGCGCGAGATGGCGCGGACGATCCAGCGGATGATGGTCGAGCGCGGCGACGGCGAGGCGTTCGAGACCATCGTCTGCATCGGCGCCAACGCGGCGGAATGCCACCACGTCCCCGACGACACGGTGTGGAACGGACGCGAAAGCGTGCTTGTGGACATGGGCGTGAGGCTGGGGGGAGTCGCCTCGGACCTCACCCGCAACCTCTTTCCGCGGCCGTCGCGGCTGTACCGCCAGGTATATGACCTGGTGCTCGAGGCGAATCTCGCGGCAATCGCCGCGGCGAAGCCGGGGATTACGGGGCGTGAGCTCGACCGCGTCGCGCGGAAGGTGCTCGAGCGCGGCGGTTTCGGCAAGGCGTTCGGGCATTCGCTTGGACACGGCGTCGGCTACGAGATCCACGAGGCGCCATTCGCGTCGAAGAAGTCGAAGTCGGTGCTCAAGCCCGGGATGACGGTGACGATCGAGCCCGGGGTGTATCTGGAGGGAAACCTCGGTGTTCGCATCGAGGACCTGGTGCTCATCACCGAAACCGGCTGCGAGGTGCTTTCCTCCTACGCCGACAAGTGAAAGATATGGTATAATACCGCCTTATGTCAGATATCAGAGTCAGATTCGCCCCGTCGCCGACGGGAAAGGTGCATATCGGCAACATCCGCGCCGCCATCTACAACTGGCTTTTCGCGCGCCACACGGGCGGGAAGTTCCTGCTCCGCGTCGAGGACACCGACCTCGAGCGGTCGACGCCCGAGGCAATCCAGGTCCTCTTCGACTGCATGAAGTGGCTTGGCCTCGACTGGGACGAGGAGGTCTTCTACCAGACGAAGAACGTGAAGCGCCATCTCGAGGTCGTCGACCAGCTCCTCGCGAGCGGCCACGCCTACAAGGTGGAGCGGACCTCGCGCGAAGGCAAGACCGGCGTCGTCACCATGTTCAGGATGCCCAAGGAAGGGACGATCGAGTTCGACGACATCGTCAAGGGCCACATGGCGAAGAAGGCGGAGGACATCCAGGACTTCGCGATCGTCCGCTCCGACGGCTCGCCGATCTTCCACATCGCCAACGTGGTGGATGACATCGACCAGCGCGTCACCCACATCATCCGCGGCGACGACCACGTCGAGAACACCTTCAAGCACATCTGCATCTTCCGCGCGCTCGGCGCCGAGGTGCCGCGGTACGCCCACCTCTCGATGATCGTCAACCAGCAGGGGAAGCCATACTCCAAGCGCGACGGCGCGGCGTTCGTGGGCGAGTACCGCGAGCAGGGGTATCTGCCCGAGGCGCTCTTCAACTACCTGCTGCTCCTGGGCTGGAATCCCGGCGACGACCGAGAGGTGCTGTCGCGCGAGGAGATGGTGAAGCTCTTCGAGCTCGAGAAGGTGCACGTAACCGCGGCGATGTTCGACCCCAAGAAGCTCGCCTGGATGAACGGCGAGTACATCAAGAAGATACCGGCGGCGGAGTTCCGCGACATGCTCGTGCGCTCGTCGGCGTCCGAAGGCTCCTCCTCAGGGTCCCTCGGCGAATACGCCGTATCCCTTCGCTCGGACCTTCGCGACGCCTCCGAGCGGATCGCCTGGTGGGACTATCTCGCCGCGCAGATACAGGTGAGGACAAAGTTCCTTACGGGGCTTGGCGACTCGATCCGCTGCTTTGTCTCGGACGATTTCCCGTTCGACGAGAAGGCGGTCGAGAAGCGGCTCAGGAAGCCGGGCGTGAAGGCGCTGCTCCTCGACCTCGCGGAGCGCTTCGAGAAGGTCGCCGACTGGTCGGCGCAGGCGCTGGAGGCGGTGGTGAAGGAACTGTCGCAGGGCAACGGCATGGGCCCGTGGGTGCATCCGATCCGCGTTGCGGTCTCGGGCCGCGGCGAGGGAATCGGCCTCTTTGAGATGCTCCAGCTCCTCGGCCGCGAAACGACCCTCGCTCGCCTCCGCAAGGCAGCCGACACCCTGGCGATGGAGTGAAGTGAAGACTTCGTCTGATGGCTGATGTCCCCAAAATCGTGCTGCCGCACGGAGGCTACAAGAAGCTCTTGGTTTATCGCAAGAGCGATGTGGTCTATGAGGGCACGGTAGTGTTCTGCCGTCGGTTTCTGCCTCCTCGCGGCGACCGCACCGTCGACCAGATGGTGCAGGCGGCGAGAAGCTGCAAGCAGAATATCGCCGAGGGCAGTTCGGCTTCGGGCACCAGCAAGGAGACGGAGATCAAGCTCACCAACGTCGCCCGCGCCACGCTTGACGAGTTGATGGAGGATTATCTCGACTACTTGAAGCGGAACAACCTCGCGGAGTGGAGTGCAGACGACCAGCGAGCAAGCTTTGCCAGGGACTACGCGAAAAAGCACAACGACTGGAGCGACTGGCAAGAGATATTCGAGACGCGGCCGGCCGAGACGCTCGCAAACCTGATGCTGACCATCTGCAACCAAACCAGCTATATGCTCGGACGCATGATCGAACGGCAAGAGGCCGACTTCAAGAAGTTCGGCGGGGTTCGCGAGCGGATGCACGCCGCCAGGACTGCAGCGCGGGCGGAGGACTTCAGCCGCGGGATATACAGCCGCCTTGCAGGCGCGGCCACTTCAGAGGAACTGGAGAAGACCGCTGACTTGATTCGCAAAGAGATTGACCGCATTTCGGCAAGCATTGCCAGAAAGAGAGGCTGGCGATGATGGTTGGGTGTGGGACGGGTAGGACGAGTAGGACCGGTAGGACAGGTAAGACTAGTAGGACCGGGAGGACGGCACTACGTTGCCTGGCCTTTTGTCCTACGCGTCCTACTTGTCCTACACGTCCTAGAAACAAAGGAAAGGCACTGGCATTCAAATGAAAAACAGTTCGTTCACAAGGAGGTGCGCCTTTGCGGGCGCGGTGGCGGTGGCGCTGATTGCGGGAACCGCGGCGGCGGCGAAGGGGAGCGCGGCGAAGAAGATATTCGTCCTCTGGGACCAGTGGCTGAAGCTGCCGGCGAACTGAGAAGGGGGAGCATGAAGATTGCGTTCATGAGCGATGTTCACGGCGTGCCGTCGGCGCTGGCCACGGCGCTTTCCGCGGCGGATTCGCTTGGGTTCGACCGGCTGGTGCTGCTCGGCGACCTCCTCTACCACGGGCCGCGCAACGGGGTGCCGAACTTCTACGACCCGGTCGAGGTGGCGAAGATGCTCAACGCGCGCAAGGACCGGATCGTCGCCGTGCGCGGCAACTGCGACGCCGAGGTCGACCAGGTGATGCTCGAGTTCCCGATGATGTCCGACTACGCCGTCCTCGAGGCCGGGAGCGAGACCTTCTTCCTCACCCACGGCCACATCTGGAACGAGAACCGCCTGCCGCCGCTCGGGATGGGGACGGTCCTCGCCCACGGCCACACCCACGTCCCCGAGCTGAAGAGTCTCGGCTGCGGCGTCACGATCTTCAACCCCGGCTCGGTCTCGCTGCCGAAGGGCGGCTCCGCGCGCTCCTTCGGCTACTTCGACGGCGAGCGGCTCACCCATGTGACCATCTGAACGCAAATGAAAATGCCCCTCAACCTCTCCGGCGCGGCGATTGCCGTCGGCATGCTCGTGGCGAGCAACATGTTCATGACCTTCGCCTGGTACTGGCACCTCAAGCTGCAGAAGCCCGGCGAGTCGAGCTGGCCGATGATCGCCATCATCCTCACCAGCTGGCTCATCGCGCTCGTCGAGTACATCATCCTCATCCCCGCCAACCGGATCGGCAGCGCCGCGGGGCTCAACGTCGCGCAGCTGAAGATCATCCAGGAGGTGATAACGGTCTGCGTGTTCGTGCCGTTCATGCTGCTCTTCATGGGCGAGCGCTGGCGCTGGGACTACCTCTGGGCGTTCCTGTGCATGGTGGGCGCGGTGTACTTCGTCAACCGCGCCCGTCTGTGAGGCACGGCGCGAAAGGCGGGCCGGCTCTGCACGGCACGGCGATTTGTGGTATAATACAGCATCCAAAAGGAGATATATGCAGCTGAACGAAGACTTCATGGTGTTTTCCGGGACGGCCAACCTGCCGCTCGCGGAGAAGGTGGCCAACTACCTCGGGCGTCCGCTCGACAAGATCGACATCAAGCACTTCCCCGACGGCGAGACCTTCTGCCAGGTCATCGACTCGGTGCGCGGGCGCGACGTGTTCGTGATCCAGTCCGGCTCGCCGGCGCCGAACGAGGCGTACATGGAGCTGTTCATCATCATGGACGCGCTGAAGCGCGGCTCCGCGGCGCGCATCACCGCAATCCTCCCGTACTACGGCTACGCCCGCCAGGACCGCAAGGACCAGCCGCGCGTGCCGATCACCGCGCGCCTCATCGCCAACCTCCTCCAGAAGGCCGGCGCCGACCGCGTCATCGCGATGGACCTGCACGCGAACCAGATCCAGGGCTTCTTCGACATCCCGCTCGACCACCTCAAGGCCGAGCCGGTGATCCTCAAGTACATCCGCGACCAGCACTGGGCCAACCCGATCGTCGTTGCGCCCGACACCGGCGGCGCCAAGACCGCCTACGGCTACAGCCGCAAGCTCAAGTGCGGGCTGGCGATCGTCGCCAAGCAGCGCACCGGCGGCGAGACGGTGGACGCGTTCTCGGTCGTCGGCGACGTGAAGGACCACGACGTCATCATGATCGACGACATGACCGCGACCGGCGGCACGCTCTCCGCCGCGGCGAAGATGTGCCGCGACAACGGCGCGAAGTCGGTACACGCGTTCGTCTCCCACTTCCCGCTCACCGAGAAGGGCGTGGAGCGGCTGATGAAGGAGGTGCAGCTCGACGAGCTCGTCGTGACCGACTCGATTCCGCTCCGGGCGGGCTTCGACCCCTCGAAGCTGCCGTTCAAGCTGACGCAGCTTTCCGTCGCCCCGCTCATTGGCGAGGCGATCCGCCGGACTCATCTCAACGAGTCGATCAACGACCTCTTCAACCACGAATAGGGCTTTTGCCATGACGATCAGAGGACTGCTGGAGAAAAACGCCGCGGAGCGTCCCGAGCGGAACGCCCTCGTCTGGTGCGAGGACAAGGTGTGGTGCCGCCGCTCCTGGCGCGAGCACCTCGCGCGGGTGCGCGACATCGCCGAAGGCTACGGCACTCGCTTCAACCTGAAGCCACGCGTGGAGAACGCGGCGATCGTGCTCGGCAACTCGCCGGTCTGGCTCGAGTCCTACCTCGCCCAGTCCGGCGCCGGCGTCTCCGTAGTCCCGCTCGACCCTAAGCTCCACGAGGCCGAGGTCGAGTACATCCTCGCCGACTCCGAGGCGGTCGTGGTGACGACCGACGTCCACCACCTCAAGATGATGATGGGCCTCGCGCCGCGGCTGCCGAAGCTCCGCGGCATCGTCTGCGTCGACGGCATCATCAACGAGGGCCAGTCGATCGGCAACGCGAAGGTGGTCGGCTTCGAGAAGCTCCGCATCTCCGGCGGCGGCGCGTGGTACGACGCCAACGTCGCGAAGGAGGAGGACGTCGCCTCCATCATCTACACCTCGGGCACGACCGGCAAGCCCAAGGGCGCGATGCTCACCCACGCCAACTTCTACAGCGACATCGACGGCGCCTGCAAGACCTTCGGCGCCGACCTCGACGAGAACGACGCGTTCCTCACCGTGCTGCCGCTCTTCCACGCCTTCAGCTTCACCGCCAACTTCCTCGGGCCGATGTACCTCGGCTGCGAGATGCAGTTCGTGGAGTCGCTCCGCACCGTCGGCCGCGACATGCAGCTTCTGAAGCCGTCCGTACTCTGCGCGGTGCCGCTTCTCTGCGAGAAGCTCTACGACAAGATCCAGGACGGGCTCGAGAAGTCGAAGGCCGCGCGGCTGCTCATGGCGATCGGCCTGCGCGGCCCGGTGATGCACATGGTGCTGAAGAAGCTCGGCGGCCGGCTCCGGTTCATGATCACCGGCGGCGCGCCGTGCCCGATCCACGTGCTGGACTGTTTCCGGAAGCTCCACGTCAACTTCGTCGAGGGCTACGGCCTCACCGAATGCGCGCCGATCGTGTCCGTCACCGGCTCGAGCTGCGCGCGGGTGGGGACGATCGGCAAGCCCTGCGCGGGCGTCGACGTGCGCCTCGCGGACAAGAACGAGAGCGGCGTCGGCGAGCTGCAGGTGAAGGGCCCGATCGTGATGAAGGGGTATTTCCACAACGAAAAGGCCACCAAGGAGGCGTTCGACGGCGAGTGGTTCGCCACCGGCGACCTTGCCTCGATCGACGACGACGGGCTCATCACCATCCGCGGCCGCAAGAAGGCGCTGATCGTCAACCGCGAGGGCAAGAACATCTATCCCGAGGAGGTCGAGAACGTCGTCGGCAAGGATCCGGCGGTGCAGGACATCGTCGTCGTCGGCTACACCCAGGGCGGCGACCCCGGCGAGAAGGTCGGCGCGATCGTCTATCCGAACGAGGAGTGGTTCAAGGCGCAGAACGGCGGCGTGCTGCCGGACTGGGCGGAGGTCGAGGAGACCACCCGCAAGCGGGCGCAGGAGAAGAGCGCCGAGCTGGCCGACTACAAGCGCATCCGCAAGGTGCAGGTCGTCAGGGAGCCGCTCGTGCGCACCTCGATCGGCAAGGTGAAGCGCGTCGTATACAAGGGCGCACTCGACGAAAAGTAGGCTCTATCTCGTCTGGCTCGAGTGGCCGGAGAAGTGCTTCCGCGCTTCCGCCGCGGACATGCGGACGCTGGGGCGGCTCGTCCCGCGCGGCTCGCGCGTCGTGCGCGTCCGCTCGGAGCGCGCGTTCCTGAAGGAGCTGCCGCGCGCGACGCACGCGATCGTCTGGCATTTCCGCCGCGAGTGGTTCGACGTCGCGAAGCGACTTGAGCTCCTCGCCACCCCGGCAGCCGGACGCGAACTGCTGCCCGAGACCGGACCGGATGGCGTGAAGATCCACTTCGGCGGCTTTCACGGGCCGATCATGGCCGAGTCGGTGGCGGCGTTCGCGCTCGGCTGGGCGCGCGGCTTCTTCCGTCCCGAGCTCAAGTCCTCCGCCTGGCCGCGGAGCGAGCTGAGCGAGGTCGTCGGCGAGCTTGCCGGCACCCGGGCGGTGATCCTCGGCTACGGACGGGTGGGCCGCGCGATCGGCGAGAAGCTTTCCTCGCTCGGGGTGGAGGTCTCGGGACTCACCCGCCATGGGTTCTTCGCGGGCGGGCGGCGGCTTCCGTCCCGGCGCTTTGCCGACTTCCTCGCCAAGGCGGACTGGCTGGTGATGGCGCTCCCGTCGACGACCGGCACCGACAATTTCCTTTCCGCGAAGCTCATTGCCAAACTGCCGCGCCGTGCAGTGGTGATCAACGTCGGCCGCGGCAATTCGGTGGACGAGCGCGCGCTCGCCGCCGCGCTCAAGTCTGGGCGCATCGCGGGCGCGTACCTCGACGTGCGCAAGAGCGAGCCGACCGCGACCGTCCTCGAGTCGCCCGGGTACGTGCGGGAGCTTGCCGACCTCCCCAACTGCTTCGTCATGCCGCACGCCTCGGCGTTTTCGCCGCGCTACCTCGAGCGCTGCTTCAGGGAGCTGAAGGACGAGGGGCTTATTTGATGCATGCTCAATTGCCTTTGCCTCGATACTAAATCGCGGCGTCTTGTCTTGTCCCTTTCGTCCTTTCCGTCCCTTTTATCCCTTCCTCCCGACTAACCACGAGCCACGAAAGTTGCTTGTGGGGTTGATTCCTACGGCAGATATATGGTATAATACTGTCATCTTGAAATACAGGAGAAATAGAAATGACAACGACTTTGAGAATAGACGATGACCTGAAGCGAGACTGTGAGCTAATCTTTGACGACCTGGGCTTGAGCATGTCCGGGGCCGTGACTATATTTCTCAAGCAAGTCGTGAAGCAGCGGGGAATACCTTTTGCAGTCACATGCAGGCAAACGGAATTCGCCGACAATGTGGGAATGCGGCGCGGAGGTTTTCGCGAGCGCGGCTTGACGGCGATGCGCTATGCGGCCGAGATGCGCGCGAGCGCGGACAGGGAATGGTCGATGGATGAAATCGATGCCGAGATAGCGGCTGCTCGCAGAGAACGCAAGTCTGGGGTGTCCCAATGATTTATGCAGTAATCGACACCAACGTCATTGTCTCGTCGTTGAAGTCTGCACATCCTGATTCGGCCACGGTCAGGGTGATGGACGCCGTATATTGTGGCAAGGTGAAGATTATCGTGAATGATGCTATACTTGCTGAATACGACGACGTTCTTCACCGAGAGCGGCTTCAACTTGATGCTGAGAGGTGTGATTTCATTTTGTCGCTTATATCTGACATTGGTATGCGCATTGACCCGGTCCCAACGGACGCGGAAATGCCAGATGCGGATGACAGGGTCTTTTTTGAAGTGACGCTTGCTGGTCTTGACATCGGGGACGCGCATCTCGTAACCGGCAACATGAAGCATTATCCAATGGCGAGTTTCGTCGTCACACCGGCGCAGTTCTGCGAAATCGCTGGACTGTGATGGAGAATTGGGGCTGCGTCGCAACAAGGAGGCTCCGCGGCACTTTGCGCGGCAGATTTTTTAGCCACAGAGAACACATAGGTCACAAAGATTCTCTGTGCTCTTTGTGTTCTTTGTGGCTAAAAACCACGAACCGCGAATATCGAGCCACCCGCCTTCGCCCTGTCGGGATACGGAGGGCAGGCGAATATGGTATAATACGCGCCGTGAGACCGAGCAACACCATGCGCTCTACTGCGCCGTTTGCCGCCTCCGCCGCGCCGGCGGAGGCAGGGCATGTCATGAACGCAGGGACAGCACATGCAGTAGAAAAATTTTCAGTTGCTGACCCTTCTGGCTCAAGGAAAAGAAGAAAGATATTATTTGCATTTTTGTCGGGATCGATTTTGCTGACATTTGCGTTGTATGAATTTCTGTCATTGGATGGTATTGCTGGTATCGTGTTTCCCCTGATGTTTCCGGATAGCACGGTGTATTCAGAGCAATGGAATTATTGGTCCTTTAGATTTGTGAGAAAAGGGATGTCCGTCGCGGAGGTAATGGAAATGCTCGGCCCTCCAATACGGCAATGGGACAATGTTAATGAAAATGGCGAAGTTGAGACTCGTTTTGCCTACACGGTTTCTTCGTCTGATTCTCATTTCAGAATCAGACAAGTTGTTTTCAGAAATGGCAGAGTTGTTTCCAAATTTCACGAATACTATGTTGATTGACGCGCTTTTATTGTTTAGTCTGCCGACTTCTGGGCTTGTTCGGTCTTCTGTCCCAATGAGACAAAAGTCTTCGGGAAGGTTGGTCTTTCTTGAGAAACTTCGGTAGACGACTGTGCGATGCGATGCTGTCCCACCGACGAACACTCGTCTCGGTGTATCTGGTTGCCGCATTTTGCATCATCATGTATCTAGCGTTTGTCTCCATTAAATTGACGTATTTTGCCTTGCATATATCTACTGAAGCATGGCAGCACTTCTCAGGTTTGGTTTCGGGAGGGGAAGGTGTTGATGCGCTTTCAGTTTTTATGAACATTGCGAACAGACAGTCTGTGGCAAATGCGATCTTTGCCGATGCCGCTGAAGTGTTTCCGAAGATTCTGTTCTGTCTGCCCGTCTTGTCGGTAATGTTAATCTCACGAAATGGAGTAGTGCCATGTTCATTGTTTGGCAAGGCAATAAATATACATTGGATAATCTGGATGCTTGTTAGCTTTGCACTGTTTATATCATTAGGTTTGACAGTACGGTTCACGATGCAATCAGTCGTCGGATCATTTTTGTCATCGGCCACTGATCAGACATTGGGTGAGGTGTTTCGGGTAGATCGAATTGAGGCGGTGAGGTTGCTGTTGGCTCGGCGAAGGATTTTGGAGGTTGGCTCGGCCTTGCATCTTGTCGTGATGCTTGCAACGGCCGTTACATTTCTCGCGATACCTTTGCTCAGGATTTTGTGGGTACGAAGATACGAGCGTCGTGTTCAAAACTGAATGCAAGTTCTGGAAGTAAACGCAAGTTTATCCGATAACTTTTGGCAAATTCTTCTGTCGCTGCGTGCGGAAGCTCGCCA
>CACWVU010000038.1 GCA_902764415.1 uncultured bacterium
CCAACGCCTGATTTTTTCAACCCCCGGCTGAAGCCCGCTCAACAGGCCAACCACTCAAGGCAGAACCTCCCGGTATTGCACTGGAAACTCGCGCGCGCGTTTCTGAAACCCCTGCCGCGCCGGCTGATCCCCTGCCGCGGAACGAGAAGGGCCTAACCACCTTCTCCGGAAACCTATACCATAGCCCCTTGCTGCGTATTATACCATAATTCATCCCACCACCTCCCCCATAAGATTTCGTCCGCACCGTAATCTCACTTTCGGCTTGCCTTTCGTCCCGGGATATGGTATCCTACCTTCCCATGAACCCGAAAAAGGCAAAAACACAACCTAAAACGCAGAAACAGACCTCTTCCGCAACGGCCGGCGCTTCCGCCAATGCGGCGGCGCGGCAACGGCCCGCGGCGAGGTCCGTCGGCGATCTGGCCGCGCAGGCGGAGGCGGAGCACCGGGCGTGGCTCAGGAAGTACCTGCCGGTGGAGCAGAGGATCCTCGCCGAGCGCGAGCGGCTGCTCGAGCGCAGGGCGGAGCTGCGCGCCGAGCGGCGGGCGCGGCGGGCAAGGGAGTTCGGCGACCTCTGCGAGTGGACCGAGGGCGATGCCGCGCGCTGGCGCGAGCACGGCTTCGCGCCGCTGGAGACCATGTTCCTCGAGCTCTTCCGCGACGCCGGCTACTACATGTACCTCGACTACATGCGGCGCTGGTCGACGCAGCGGATCGACAAGGCGCGGGGCGCGCTGAGGAGGCCGCTCTACTACGCGCGCGAGAACGAGCGGCGCCGCGCGCTCGCGGCCGCCCGGCGCAGGATCGAGCGCCGCCACACCGAAAACCAGTGCCCCACCAAGGAGCAGGTGCTCGACGCCTGGCTCCACGCGAAGGACTCCCACGAGGCGACGATCCGCTTCGGCGGGATGCTGGAGGACTTAGAGTGCTACCTGGACAACTCGCTTGCCAGGAACGACGACGGCGTGATCGTCGGCCGCGCGCCGGGGATCAAGGGGTGGCTGAAGGACAACATCCCCGCGCTCTACCTCAGGTACACGGCGGTGATGCGCTACAAGGCCGCGGCGAAGAAGTTCCGGCAGATCGCCGGGCTCGTCGACCCGACGCCGGTCTCGGCGGCGGTGCCGGGTCCGAAGCCGAGCGGCGAAGCGACGGCGAGACGGAACAGCCGGGCACCGAAAGTCCAGGATGGCTCGCGCTGGCGGACGCCGGAGGCCGAGGTCGTAAGGGCGGCGGCGATATGGCGGGAGGTGTCGGACTCGGCGGGGAAAAGCGCGACGGCGCTCATCGCGAGGATCGACGCGCTGGTCGACCCGGAGGCGGTTGAGGACGCTAACATGCTGCGGGAATGGAGGGAGAGGTACGAGCGTGAGATTACGGTGCGGACGAAATCGCGGTGGTGGCGGAGGCTGATGAAATGGACGGGGAAAAGAGACGGGGGAAATGAGCCGTGCGCGGCCAAGGGAGCGGGGTAAGTGAATCTCGGGGAGCGAAAGAATAGAAGTGACAGAAATGTGGCGCGGAGTTACAATGAAAGCAACAAGTGAAGTGCTGACTGAACAAGGCAAAAGGACAAACAGGGCATGAATACATTGATCACCGGGGCAAGTTCTGGAATCGGCGAGGCGCTCGCGATTGCGTGCGCAGCGCGCGGCGACGCACTGTTTCTCTGCGGACGCGACGAAGCACGGCTTAATGCCGTGGCGGAGAAATGCCGCGCTGCTTCCAACGGCCGCGCAACAGTCGCCGCCCGGGTCGTCGACGTGACTGACGCCGACGCAGTGGAACGGTGGATCGGCGAATGCGACCAGACCACGCCGCTGGAAAGAGTCTTCGCCAACGCCGGAGTGTCGACCGGCGAGGAGACCGCGGCAAACGTGCGGCGCACATTCGCCACCAACGCAATCGGAGTCGTAAACACCGTGCTCCCCGCAGTCGAGGCGATGCGGCGGCATCCTGAAAGCGCGAACCGACAGATCGTCATCACCGCCTCCATCGCCGGCTACGGTCCGCTCAAGGCCTGCCCGAGCTATTCGGCGACCAAGGCCTGCGTAAAGACCTGGGGGCTCGCCCTGCGCGGAATGCTCGCACCGGAGGGAATCAAGGTCTCGGTGGTGTGTCCCGGCTTCGTGCGCTCGCGCATCACCGACGCCAACACCTGCCCGATGCCGTTCTTCATGGAGGCGGACCGCGCCGCGCGCGTCATCCTCGGCCGCGCCGACCGCAACGTCGGGCTCATCGCCTTCCCGTGGCCGATGCGCCTCGGGACCTGGGCGCTGTCGATCCTGCCCTGGCGCGCAAACGAGTTCCTCAACCGCCTGCTGCCGAAGAAGGTAATCTAGCCGCGGCGGCTACTGCGCAAGCGATTCCTCCGCGGCGGCGAGGACGGCGTCCTGGTCCGGCGCGAGGCCGCAGTAGAGCGGCAGGCGGACGAGGGTGTCGGCGTAGCGGTCGCAGTTGGGGAGCTCGCGCTCGGGGACGCTCGGACGATGGGTCTTCGAGTATTCCCGGTAGAATTCGGACGAATGGAGCGGCAGGTAGTGGAACACCGCGAGGACGCCGCGCTCGCGCATCTTCGCGATGAAGCCGCTGCGTCGCGCAAGGTCGGGGAAGAGCAGGTAGAACATGTGCGCGTTGTTGGTGGCGCCGGCGGGAATGACCGGCAGCGACACGCCGATCGCGGCGAGGTCGATCCCCGAGAAGAACCCGAGGTACCGCTCCCAGAGGCGACGGCGCTCGGCCTGGATCTCGTCCAGGTGCTCCAGCTGCGCCCAGAGGAACGCGCTCACGACCTCGGTGGGCAGGAACGAGCTGCCGACGTCCACCCAGCCGTACTTGTTCACCTCGCCGCGGAAGAACTCCGCGCGGTTGGTGCCCTTCTCCCAGATTATCTCGGCGCGGCGCGCGAAGCGCTGGTCGTTGACGACGAGCATGCCGCCCTCGCCGGAGATCACGTTCTTCGTCTCGTGGAAGGAGAAGGCGGCGAGGTGGCCGATCGACCCGAGCGCGCGGCGTCGTCCGTCCGCGCCGGTGTAGAAGGAGTCCACCGCCTGCGCGGCGTCCTCGACGACGATCAGCCCGTGCCGCTCCGCGACGGCCATGACCGCGTCCATGTCGCAGGCGCAGCCGGCGTAGTGGACGGGCACGATCACCTTGGTGCGCGGGGTGACGAGCGACTCGAGCGACTGCTCGTCGAGGTTGGGCTGGTCGGCGCGGCTGTCGGCGAAGACGATCGTCGCGCCCTGGCGCACGAACGCGAGTGCGCTGGACACGAAGGTGTAGGAAGGCACGATCACCTCGTCGCCCGGACCAACCCCGGAGAGGATCGCCGCCATCTCCAGCGCGTCGGTGCAGGAGGTGGTGAGCAGGCACTTGCCGAAGCCGTACCTCCGCTCGAAGAATTCCTGGCAGCGATGGGTGAATTCCCCGTTGCCGGAAATCTTGCCGCCGGCGACGGCCTGGCGGATGTACTCCGTCTCGGCGCCGGTCATGTACGGACGATTGAAGTGGATCATGTCGATGCCTCCCGAAATAGTTCCAGCGCGCGCGTGGAGAACGCCTCGAAGGAATAGAGCGAGCGCACCGCCTCGCGCGGCGAAGGCGCGCCCGCCGCCGCCACCGCGTCGACGATCTCCGCCGCGCCGCCGAAATGCCTCAGCAGCCGCACGGGTCGGTTCATCGCCAGCGCCTCGGCGACGGAGAGCCCGAACGACTCCGGCTTCACAGTGTTGGCCGAGACCACCTCGTCCGCGATGGAGAGGCATTCCGGCACCTTCTCCTGCGCACCGGCGAACACCACCTGCCCGTCGACGCCGAGCTCCGCCGCGAGCCGCCGCAGCGACGAGACGTAGCCGCGGTGGCGGCGGTCTTCGCCGCCGACGAGAACGAGCAACCGGTCGCGGCGACCGGCCGACTTCGCGGCGAAATCGCGCACCAGCGCATCAAGCCCCTTCACCGGCGTAAGGCGCCCGACAGCCATGGAGACGAATACGCCTTCGGAGGCTCCCCATTCGCGGCGTAGCGCGGCAACGAAGTCACGGTCGATCCGGTCCGGGTCGAAGCGGTCCAAATCAACGCATGGCGGGACGACGCGCAGCCGGTCGGCGAGCGGAGCGGGCGCGGGGCGGCGCGCGTAGTTCTCGAGCAGAAAGTCGGCCAGGAATTTCGACGGCGCGGCGACGACGTCGCCGCGGGTCATCACCGCGGAATAGCGCGAGACGGTGTTCGCGCCGTGGGCGAAGGAGATCCACCGAAGTCCGAGCGCGCGGTTGGCGAGGACAAACAGCCACGCCGGCACGCGCGAGTGGGCGCAGACGACGTCCGGCCGCTCGCGGCGGAGCAGCGAGCGCAGCGCCAGCGCACGAGGAATCGCGGTGAGCGGGTTCTTGGACTTGAGGTCGAGCCGGACATGGCGGCCGCCGTCCGCCTCCAGCACGGACGCAAGCGCGCCGCCGACGGAGACGACGACGCTCTCGTGCCCGGCGCGGGCGAGCGCACGGTTGAGGTCACGGACGACGCTCTCGACGCCGCCCTGCTCCATCGCGGGCACGAGGTGGATGACCTTCATGAGTACTTGATCTTCCCCGAGGCAGTGCGCGGGAACGGGTCGGACCGCGTCGTCACCGTGCCGATGCGCTTGTATACCGGGAGGCGCAGGTTGAGCTCGCCGACGGCGCGGCGGACCGTCTCCTCCGAGACGCTGGCGTAGACCTCGGCGCGGATCTCGCGCGTCTCGCCGTCGCCGGAGACCACCGCCTCGAGGACGCCGGGGATGGCGTGGAGCTTCTCCTCCAGCTCCTCGGGCGCGATCTTCTTGCCGGACGACAGGACGATCGTGCGCGAGGCGCGCCCGGTGATCCAGACGTTGCCGTCCGCGTCGATGCGGCCGAGGTCGCCGGTATGGAGCCAGCCGTCCGCGTCGATCGCCGCGGCGGTCTTCTCCGGGTTCCTGAAATACCCCTTCATCACCCCGGGTCCGCGCGTGAGCAGCTCGCCGGACGCGGAGACCGTCGTCTCGCACTCCGGGAGCTGCGAGCGGCGGCCGGCGCTGCCGACGGCGATCTCGCCGTCGCTCGGGTCCATCGAGTAGAGCGCAGTAGTCTCGGTAAGCCCGTAGCCGCAGAGCACCTTCACCCCGAGCGCGGTCATGCGCTCGTAGACGCGGCGCGGCATCGCCGCCCCGCCGGAGAGTATCCACCGGAGCGGATAGCCGAGCGCCTCCTCGGCGCTGCGGCCGCGGCGCTCGATCTTGCCAGCGAGCACGTCCACCAGCGCCGGCACCAGGAAGAGGTAGTCGGCGGCGAAGCGCTCGACCGCGTCGTAGAGGCGGCGGAAGTCCGGGCAGACGCCGGGCACCACGCCGCGCGAGAGCAGCAGGTAGGCGACGCAGACGCCGAAGATGTGGTGGAGCGGCAACACCATCAGCGAACGCTCGCCCGGCTGCATCGGGAGCGAAATCGCGGTGGAGTCGGCGAAGGCCTCGATGCCGGCGACGGTCAGCTCCGCGCCGCGCGGCTCCGAGGTAGTGCCGCTGGTGAAGACGATCATCGCAGTCTCGCCGTCGCGGACGCGGCAGGGGCGCTGCCAGATGGTCTTGAAGCCGGCCTTGATCGCGAGGTGGCCGGCGTTGAGCACGAGGTCGGTCTTGCGCGTGCCGAAGCCGCCGGTCTTGAGCCCCGGGGTCAGCGCGGCGACCTCGTGCGCCTTGTCGGCGTAGAGCGAGGAGTGCACCAGCACGTCGGCGCCGACGAACTTGAGGCGCCGCGAGATCTCCTCCGCATCCAGGTTCACGTCCAGCGGCACCACCGTCGTCCCGGTGAACAGGCACGCGGCATGGGTCGCCATCCACTCGTAGGAGTTCTCGCCGATGAGCGCGACGGTCTTCACCTCGTGCTTGTCGATGAGCCAGGCGATGACGGCGATGTCGTCGGTGAACTGGCGCCACGAGATCGGCAGCGCCCGGTCGCCGGAGGCGATCATGAACGCCGGCTCGTCCGGGCGTTGCTCCCGGTGTCCCCGGAATGCGTCGAAGAGCTTCATCAGCGCCGGTTGTAGGTGGCGGCTACCTCCTCCCACGTGCGCGAGGCGAAGAACCCGGCGATGGCCGTGTCGTACTCGGCGGTGTGGGCGAAGGCCTTCTTCATCAGCCTGAAGCGGGTGTCGAGGCCGACGGTACCGTCGCGCGACTCGAGCTCCTGGGCGATGGCGGCATAGTCGAGCGGGTCGGTGACGGACGCGACGCGGAGGTAGTTCTTCGCCGACGCGCGCACCATGCAGGGGCCGCCGATGTCGATGTTCGTGCGCGCCATCTCCGGCGTGACGCCGGCCTTGGCGACGGTCTCGCGGAACGGGTAGAGGTTCACGACCACCATGTCGATCGGCAGCGCCGAAAGCCGCTTCAGGTCCGCCTGGTGCGCGTCGTTGTAGGTCTCGGAGAGGAGCCCAAGGTAGATCTTGAAGTCGAGCGTCTTCACGAGCCCGCCCTGCATCTCGGGCTGGCCGGTGTAGTCGGAGACCGCGACCAGCGTCCCCGCGGCCGCGTCGCCGAGGATCTCCTTCACCTTCGTGTAGGTGCCGCCGGTGGAGTAGATCTTCACGCCGGGGCAGGCCTTGACGAGCGCCGGGACGAAGGACTCGAGGCCGGTCTTGTCCGACACCGACATGAGCACGTTGCGCACCTTCACGCGGTCGTCGATTTCAGTTACGATGTTGAGCGCCATTTTCTTTTCCTTTGCTGTTTTGGTTCAAAGCTGCCGCGCGGCGGGTTTCACAGGCCCCCGCCCAGGGCCTTCTTGAGGTCGCCCGCGCCGGAGGTCGGCGTGGTGATGGACGCGTCGAGCACCTCCACCTGCTCGGCGTCGAGCCAGAAGCGGATCTTGGAGCCGACCACCGTCTGCTCCTTGCCGGCGCCCTTCGACTCGTCCACGATCTTCGCCGGCGTGCCATCGTCGCCGCCGACGAGCACCACCGTGCCGGTCGGGCGGTTGTAGGTAACCTTCGCGCCGTAGGCGCGCCGCGCCTCGTTGGTCATCGCCACGTGGCCGATGGCGACGATGCGCCGGAGCTGGTTGGTGGGGACGATCGAGACGTACGCCTTGTCGGCGTGGATCTGGTAGCGTTCGTCGTCCACGTGCACCTTGCCGGTGAAGACGGCGATGCCCTCCTTGCGGTCGTAGAACGTAGACGCCGCGGTGATCACGGCGGGGCGCAGCGGCTTCCGCGGCGGCGCGTTGGTGGCGGCCGCCAACTCCGCCGGCGGCAGGTTGGTCGCGGCAACCGCCGCCGCAGGCGCATTCGTCGCGGACCCGGCCGGCGGCGCAGGCTCCGCAGACGCCGCGCCGGCGGCGACCAGGGTCAATAGCACGAAAAGCCTTTTCATACGCCGTGTAGTATACCATAATTCGCGGGGCTTGGGGCGCAGCGCCGGAAATTTGGTATAATACGCGGCAAATGAACGGAGGCAAGATGACGACAGCGGAAAGACAGGATTACGCGGCGAAGCTGAAGCGCGAGATGAACTGCTGCCAGGCGGTCGTGCGCGCGTTCGCCGACACGGTATCGCTCGACGAGGCGACGCTAACGAGCATCGCCGCCGGGTTCGGCTCCGGCATGGGAACGATGGAAGGGTCGTGCGGCGCACTCGTGGGCGCGGTCATGGTCGCGGGGCTGCGCACCGGCGGCAACGGCACGATGGCGCTCTCGCGCAGAATTCTGCCGCAGTTCAGGGAACTCTGCGGCGCGACGATCTGCCGCGAGCTCAAGGGCGTCGACACCGGCAAGCCGCTCTGCAGCTGCGAGGACTGCGTCCGCAACGCCGTCCTCGCCGCCGCCGAGGCACTGGGTTAGAACCGCCGCGCAAACTGCCGCGGTCGCCCGCGTTACTTACCCACGCCCAAAGACAAGCTTATACAGTAAAACATATACAGAAGAGTCCGGCCCTTTAACCTCAATGTGAATCAGATTGCGTCACGCCATTGAGACGACCAATCCTCGTCACCAAGGCAATAGCGGTTTGGCTTGGGCGAAGCAAGGCAAAAACTCTACTTCGCCCCTTTGGTGATGTTACACATCGAACAAGGTTAGACACACCATAGGATTTGATTTCAAGGCAAAAATCTTGGACTTGCCTTCATCCCGCCTGAGACTGCCGCTTCCTCAAAGTACTAATACAATCCAACATGCCTTCATAGAGCCTTTGGGTTTCTTCCTCGTCTATCGTACCATCCATTATAGCAGAATCAATCAGCTTGAACATTTCCGCAAAATCGGCATCAAGCACCTTATGCTCTGCCAACCAGCTCTTAATTTCCAACACTTCTTCAACTTCAATCACTGAATCTTCTATGACCTTGTTTACTAGAACCTGAAACTCCTTCATGTCTTGAACGCGCTTTGAACGGCTTTTTCTCGCCTTGTAGTCGGGACTGCTCATTTCATCCGCAAGAAGTCTCAAGGAGTTTTCCTCTTTCTTGCGCCTGTCAAAGACCTTTTGCGCCTCCTTCTCCGCTTGTTTCACACGCTTCGCCTCTTCACGTTCCAATCTACGTTGCTCGGCCTCTTCTTCGCGCCTCTTGGCGTTTTCTTCAATGAGGCTTTCAATCAATCGTGAAGCTTCTGCTACTGAAAGGACAGGAGGGACCTCGCCGCCCAAGTTGCGTATGTAGTCTTGTTGGGCATAGGTGGCAGGACGATCGTTCCCCGCTCTAACTTCCCGCCCATCGTTGCGGACTATCCATGCGTAAATCTTACCACACGCCTCCGCATCCGAAGTCGCCTCATGGTGATTGAGACCTTCAATGCCTAAGAACTTACACACGGTTGGAAGCTTGTAGTTTGTCAAGCCCCTTATGGTGTTGCGCGCACATTCACACACATCAAAGCAATCAAGCGTCGTCGGGGCACTGACTTTTCCCTCCAACTTAAAATGCTTGACGAGCGATTTCAACACCTTGGCGTCGAAATCACTATACATTACCACCCTCGTGCCTGTGAGGTAAGGCAACACTTGTCCCCATATCATGTCGAAGCTTGGAGCGTCGGCCACCATTTCTGGCGTGATACCATGAATTTCAATATTTGTGGGGTCAAACTTCGTGGGGGGCTTTATCAAGAAACTCTTTCTCTCGACTGGCCGAAGATTCTCAAACAACACTATGCCCAATGAACACGCACTATAATATCTAGCATTCGCCGTTTCAAAGTCAATGGCTACAAACCTTTTTTGCGGTGGCTGCCTTGAACGAAATTGCGCCACTGGATTGGACATAGTTTTTCGTGGTAGGGGCTTTCCTCGTTGAGCTTGATTCATTCCACAAATAAGGAATATACCCACCCCAACCGCAATCAGCATTATCACGATTATGACTGTGCTCATAAGACCTCCTTGTTAACATTGCCATATTTCAATATGACTCATTACAGCGAATGGTTCTTCAAGTATCTTTACCATTGATGGAACAAAGGTTCAGCCTCCGCCTGAGCGGCGGAAACGGCGAACGGCGCAGTAGAGCGCATGCACATGGTGTTGTTCAGTTTCACTAATGCGTATTATACCAAAAAACTGCCGCGGAATCTGCCGCGGACGGCGTTCCAAACGCCGGAAAATTGGTCTGACCGAAATTCCGGTGTTTGGAATCTCAAAATGCCGCGGAAAGTGCCGCGCAGCAAATTAGAAGGGAGGCTACTTTGCGCGGCCGTAGGGGGTTGCCGACGTCTCGCCAGGCTTGGCGCCGAACCCGACCTTGCGGCGCGGCGTTTCAGGGGCAGACAGCTGCTTCACGAGGTAGCTCATACCGCCCTTGATCTGCTTGATGTCACCTTCCGCGGCATCCATACGCCGCCGCAGCTTGGCGATCTCCCGCACCTCGTCCACGCGCTTCAGCAGCATCTCGCGGAGAATACGGGTCGCCCAGCGCCGAAATCGCACACCTTCAGGCGATTTCACCCGATAGCCAACGGATATTAGGACATCAAGGTCGTAAATCAGCAACGGGCGCCCTCTGCCTGACTGAATATTGTGCAATTTCTGCACATTAATGCTTCTGTTCAACTCTCCCTCTTGTATGGCATTATTCACATGTCGCAGAATTACTGTGCGATCCCTTCCAAGCAAAAGAACCATCTGATCAACCGTCATCCACACGGTCTCTCCGTCGGTTCTGACCGGCAATTCATCGCCGCTGGCAGTCTTGTAGACTACGACTTCTTTGTCGCTTGAAGTATTCATATTGGTTTTACTCTATATTTACACTTCTCATATCCACTCACGTCGCGCCCTGCGCTTCGCGGGGCAAGCATAGTATACCAAAATCCACGCTTGATTGTGCGGATATTTCCCCGCGCTGCCGTGCGGACTGCCGCGGCGCAGTGGAGGGGGTTTCCGACTTCTCATCAGTGTCATTCTCCAAACCAAGAGGTTTTATGCAAATTTTGCATAAACCACTCGTGCTCGGAAATACGCAAACTGCCGCGCAAACGGCGGGGACAGTCAACCATGATCCGAGAGACGACGCTTCTGGAGACGGCTTGAAGGCCTGTCTTTCGGTTTGCGGTTTGAGATTTCCTGGTTGAATCTCCGTATGAGATAAGCCTTTGATTCGCGATACAATCCCGTCTCCGGATCCTGTAGCTTCTTAAAGAAACGAGGCTTGTACACGTCACCATGTACTCTATTCGGTTGTTAAGTTCTCGTCCGCTCATGCCAGTTTGCCTCCTTGCTCCGGACACTCGCCCGAAGCCGCGCATAGCATAGCAAAACCGCCGCGGGAAAAGCAAGCGACGAAGCCTACTTCGAGGGCTCGTTCTCGGTGGCGAGGGAGAAGTTCCAGACGTCGGCGGCGCGGCAAGAATCGATCACCGCGACGAGGCTCTCGTACTTGGTGTCACGGTCGGCGCGGATGATCACCGGCTGGCCGGGGTAGAACTTCGAGATCTTCGCGAGGCGGGACTGCAGGTCGTCGAGCGTGAGCGAGGTGCCGTTGACGCGGACCGTGCCGTCCTTGGACAGGTTGACGATGATCTCGCCGGGCAGACGCTCCGGCTGCTCGCCGGTCGCCGCGGTGGGAAGCTTGATCGAGATCTCGCTCTCCCACTGCGAAAACACGCTCACGGTGACGAAGAAGCACAAGAGCAGGAAGATGACGTCGAGCATCGACGTCAGCGCCAGCGCCGGCGCCCGCGAGCGCGCGGTGTCGTCGAACTTCATCGCACGCCCCCGGCGAGCACTTCCTCGGCCGCCGCCTCAAGCTCGGAGATGCGCTTCGCCGCGCGCCGCCGCATGACTGCGTACGCGACCAGCGACGGAATCGCCACCGCGAGGCCGAGGATCGTGGTCACGATCGCCTGCGACACGCCCTGGGCGAGCACCACCGGCTTGGCGCCCGCGGCGACGTCGCTCGCGATGCCGCCGAACGCCTTGAACATGCCGAGGACCGTGCCGAGCAGGCCGACGAGCGGGGCGATCGCCGCGACGTCCGCGAGCCAGTCGACCGCCGCGTTGGCCTCGCGCGCGATGCGCGCGCCCTCCGCCTCCGGGTCCTTGGCGCTCGCCACCCGCTTCAGCGCCCGCGGCAGAAAGAGCCAGCGCGCCTGCGCAAGCCAGAGGTAAAGCACCACCGCCAGCGCGAAAACCGAAAAGCCGGCCAGCACCCACATCAGGGGGCCGCCGTAGTTCCATGCCTGCTCGAATGTTATGTCGTTCATTTGTGTGTAGTGTATCAATTCCGCCGTCCGCCGTCAATCGCCCCCCGTCACCACATCGGCCACCAGAGCTCGGGGATCTCCTCGTCGAAGATGCCGGTGTCGCGCTTGTCGGATACGTGCATGTCGTGCCCCACGAAGCGCAGCGCCCGCGCAAAATGCGTGTCAAAGAGCGGCGGCTTGCCGACGGGGCTCGTCCCCCACGCCGCGCCCGCGCCGTAGACATACATGTCGCGCCAGTCACTGCCGCGGAGATGGTTCCAGGTCGTTTCCAGGAGCCCGAAGCCGCCGACCTTGGCGACATAGTCCGCCATCGGCTTCATCGCGTTGAAGTTGCGCCACGGCGCGCCGCAGACCCTGAAGCCCTTCTCCTTGAAGTAGCCGATCGTCGGCCAGTCCGCGCGCGTCTCCTTCATGTCGCCGTAGGAATACTGCCAGTCGCAGACGATCACGTCGCGCGGCAGCGTGTCGGCCAGCGTCGCCGTCGCCTTCGAGCCCATGGCGACGAACCCCTTCCAGCGCGGGTCGTCCTTGTCGATCAGCATGTCGTGCCACATCATCGCCTGGGCGCCGCGCGACTTGATGAACTCGGCGATCCCCGTGATGTGCTTGCAGACGAGCTCGCCGTACGGCACCTTGCGGCACTCCGCGCACGTCGGCGGCTGGGCCTCGTCGCAGCCGATGTGGAAGTACGGAGGGTTGCCGAAGTCCTCGTGCATCTCGGCGACGAGCTCGCGCAGGACGCGCTGCGTCTCTGGGTTCGAGAGGCACCAGTTCCAGCCACCCGGCTCGAACAGGGGCTCGTATTCCGGATGGAAGTCGAGGACGCAGTGCTTGAGCGACACCCCGCGCGCGGCCGAGGCGTGGCCGAAGAGGTTGATCTGCGGGATGAGCGTGACCCCGAGGTCGCGACCGACCGCGACGAGGCGGCGGACCGTCGCCTTGTCGAGCGCCGCGTTCGGCCAGTTCCGCCACGGATGCTTCTCCGACTTGTACGTCCCCCACGGCTCGAGGACGACGTAGTTGAACTTCATCAACGCCGCGAGCCGGATCGCGCGCTCGATCTGCGTCACGCGCATCGGGTCGATGAGGCAGAGGTGGATGCCGCGGAACTTGAGGAGCGGCTTGTCCACGATGCGCATCGTCGGCACCTGGTAGCCGGCCGTCTTGAAAGTGCCGCGCTTCGCCGTCGCCAGCTGGCGGAGCGTGTAGGCCGCCCAGCGGACGCCCGTGAGCGTGTTCGCCACGATCCGCACGCCGTGCGCCGCGTCGGCGGAGATGAAATACGCCTCGTCGCCCTCCCAGTAGGCCTGCAAATCCTGTACGGGCTCCACCCTGGGCGCGAACTCGCCGAACCACTCCCTGAAGTGCGACTCGAGCCACGCGGCGCATTCCTTCTCAGCCGCTGAGCCGGGCGTGTCGACCTGCAGCTTGACCTTGTCGAACGCGACAGGACGGTCGCTGTCAAGCGTCATCTCCACCGGCCGCGGAATGGGGACGAGGTCGATGGCGTCGGGGTTGACGGGCTGTGGCTTCGGCTCCGACTGGCCGCCCCACTCCTTGCAGGGCAGGAAGCGGATCTCACGCATCTCCTCCGCGGTGAAGCGCGAGCCGGCGATCGGCCCTGGCTTCGCGAAGGAGACGAGCTTGCTGGGCTTCACGGGACGCTCGGGGATCACGAACCACTCCGCGCCGGACGCGTCGCGCTCGATGCGCCCGCCCTCGGCGACGACGACTTCGCGCGCCACCTTCTCGCTCGCGGCAACGAGCCGCGGGAAGGTGTAGTCGGTGAACTCGAACGTCTTCGTCTCGTCGATCCCCCGCTTGAACTTCTCGGGCAGCCGCCGCTCGCCGAGCATCGTGAAGAGCACGCCGCCGGCGGTAGACGGGTTGCAGTCCGAGTCGTAGCCGCCGCGGCAGGCGATGCGGATCGTCCGCTCCGGGTCGCCGTCGCCCCAGAGGAAGCCGAGCAGCACCTGCGCGCCGTTGAGGATCGCCTCGATGACGTCCGGCATGTCGGTGCAGCCGCCGAGGCGCCCGTATTTCGCCTCAACCTTCGCCCAGCCCTTCTCCCAGTCCTTCGGGTCCTCGGCGTGCCAGGCGAGGCAGTCGCGCACCATCTCGGCGTAGCGGCACCCAGACGGGATGCACGCGAGCGCCCGCTCGACCACCTTGACGCGGTCGGACTCGAAGAACGCCGCGGCGTACATCGCGCCCACGAACTGCCCGGCGTAGAGTCCGTCGCCGTAGTTCATGATGCCGCCGAACTTCTCGCCCAGCGCGACGACCTGGTTGAAGCAGCCGGGCGCGACGAGTCCGGAGAAGTCGGACTCGATCTGGTAGTCGATGTCGTTCGCGCAGGCGTTGAACTGCGGATGGCCGCTGTCGGGCGGCGCGATGCCGCGGCGGAGCGCGTCGCGTCCGCGCGCGTTCGCGTGCCAGAGGCGGTAGCGGGAGTTGGCGAAGGCGATGCCGCACCGGCGCTGGGGGACGCCGAGTCCGTGCTTCTCCAGGAGCTCGAGGAAGGTCATCTCCACATAGAGGTCGTCCTGGTCGAACGCGCCGTTGAGGTACTCCGGCTTCCAGGGCCCGAGCTGGTCGTCGGGGATGATCTTGTGGCAGAACTTGAACTCCGTGGGCCAGCCCCAGGCGACGCCGGCGATCTGCCCGAGCCAGCCGGCCCTCATCCGGTCGCGGTATTCATCCACGGAAATGCGCCTCTCGGCGGCCGCGGCCATCCAGGCCATCGCCACCGCCAGCGCCGAACACAATACCCTCTTCATGCAGTTTCCTCCATTTTGACCTTTCGAAAGAAGCAGAAATACGAGAGCGCCGTCGCCAGCGCGCCGACGGCGTATGCGCCGCCCATGATCGCGAAGCCGATCTCGAAGCCGCGCACGCCGTAGCGGTCGGAGAGCCAGCCCATGCAGATGCCAGAGAGCCCGCCGAAGAAGAAGCCGACCATGGTGAGGTAGCCTTCGGCCGAGGAACGGTACTCGGGCGGGATGACGTCGAAGAGGCTCGCGTGGGTGTTGGACTCGAAAAGCCCGCGGCAGAGTCCGTAGGCCGCCGTCATCGCCACCATCGCCGAAAGCGAGCCGGAGAGCCCGATAAGCGCGAGACACGGCGCGCCGAGCAGCATCGCCGTCGCCTGGAACGTCAGCCGGAAGCGCGGATGCCGCGCAACCAGCCGGTCGGTCAGCGCCCCGCCGGCCATCACCGCCGCGAACGCCGCCAGATGATGCCAGAACATCGCCTTGGTCGCCGCCTCGCCGACGTCCACCGCGAACTTCTCGGCGATGAACTTCGGCGCCCAGAAGAGATAGGCGTTGTTCACGAAGACGATCGCCACGAACCCCGTCGTCACGCAAAGCGCCGCGGGATTGAGGAAGAACGCCCTGAAACCGCCGGCGAGGAGGTTCGTGGTTCGTGGCTCGTGGTTCGTGGCTCGTGGTTCGTGGCTCGTGGTTCGTGGTTCGTGATTCGTGACTCGTGGTTCGTGGCTCGTGGTTCGTGGTTCGTGATTCGTGACTCGTGGTTCGTGGTTCGTGGTTCGTGGTTCGTGGTTCGTGGCTCGTGGTTCGTCGCGGAGCAGCCAGATGAACGAGACGCCCAGCAGGCACCCGGCGCCGCCGAAGACCATGAAGATGTGCCGCCAGTCCATCAGCTTCAGCGCGGCGGCCACGATGAGCCCCGAGGTCATGAGCGCAAAGTAGAGGACGCCCTGGTGCACCGAAAACGCGAGCGACCGCGTCTCCTTGTGGTGCGCGCCCAGGAGCGCCATCGCGCTCGGGGCGTAGAAGCTCTCGCCACCGCCGGTGGCGATCGAGCGGAAGAACATGACCGTCAGGTACGCCGGGACGACGACGCCGAGTATCCGCCACTCGCCGACGAACCCCATCATCACCGTCATCAGCGACCAGAAGACCAGCGAGACGGTGATGATCCACTTGCGCGAGAAGCGGTCGCCCGCGAACCCGGCGAGCATCGTCATCGCCGCGAGCGTCCAGCTCAGCGCGGTGTTGATCCAGCCGATGTGGACGTCGGTGAGCCCGAGCTCGTCCTGGATCGGCTTGGTGAGGAGCCCGAAGAGCGCGCGGTCGGCCTGGTGGAAGAAGAAGGCGCATCCGAGGAGCGCCAGCAGGAACCACTTGTAGCCGCCGCCCGCGCGCCTCATATCGGCCTTTCCGCGCCGAGGCGCGAGCAGGAGTGGACGTGGCAGATCGCGAGTCCCAGCGCGTCCGCCGCGTCGTTCTGGGGCAGCTCGGGAAGCGCGAGCAGCGTCTTCACCATCCGCTGGATCTGCCCCTTCTCCGCGAGCCCGTTGCCGCAGACCGCCTTCTTCATCCGCCGCGGCTCGTATTCGTACACCTCGAGCCCGGCCAGCGCCGCCGCTGACAGCACCGCGCCGCGCGCCTCGCCCAGCACGAGCATCGTGCCCGCGTTCTTGCCGTAGATCACCGACTCGATCGCCATCACGTCCGGCGCGTGCGCGGCGATGAGCGCGGCGACGCGCTCGTGGATCGCCTTCAGGCACGCGGTGAGCGGCAGCGACTGCGCGTTGCGGATCGCGCCGCACTCGACCATCCGGAGCCGGCTTCCCTCGGCGGAAAGGACGCCGTATCCGGTCGAGCGCAGCGACGTGTCGATGCCGAGCACCTTCATCCCCTCACGCCTCCATTCTGCCGCGGATCGCGCGGCGCAGCGTGAGCGGGTCGGAATACGCCACCCCCGAGTCCGCCGGCAGCCCGAACGCGAGCCGCGTCACCTTCGCGCCGGTGCCGCGCAGCAGCTCCACCGCGTAACCCGCCGTCGCGTCGCCGTCCATGTCGGTCGACACCGCCAGCAGCACCTCCTCCACCCCTTCGCGCACCACGCGGTCGCGCAGCTCGGCGAAGCGCAGCCGCTCCGGACCCGTCCGCCGCGCCGGCGAAAGCTTGCCGCCGAGCGAGTGGTAGCGCCCGCGGAACGCGCCCGACGCCTCCAGCGAGACGATGTCGGCCGGCTCCTCGACGACGCAGATGCTGCGTCCGTCGCGAGTCTCGTCGGTGCAGAGCGCGCACGGGTCAGCGCCGGCCTCGGTGAAGCCGCCGCAGCGCGAGCAGCAGCGCACCTGCGAGTCGGCGGCGGCGAGCGCGGCGGAAAGCGGGCGCAGCAGGCGCTCCTTCTCGCGCACGAGCGCCAGCGCCGCGCGCTGGGCGCTGCGGCGGCCGAACCCCGGCAGCCGGGCGAGGCACTTCTCCAGCTCGGCGACGGCCCCGGTCACTTGCCGAAAAGCCCGCCGGCTCCCTGCATCTGCTTCATCACCATCTGCTGGGTCGCCTCGCGCGCCCGCTTGAGCGCGCCGTTGACGGTGTTGAAGAGCATCGTCTCGAAACGCTGCGGCTTGCCCTTCACGACCTCCTCGTACGCCTCCGGCGCGATCGCGATACGCTCGATCGTCATGTCGCCCTTGGCGACGACGGTGATGCCGCCGTTGGAGTACTCAGCGGATATCTTCTTGACTTCGGCCTCGATGCGCTTGGACTCCGCGCGCATCTGCATGGCCTCCTTGATCTGGTCGAACATTCCCATGGTGATGTTGGCTTTGTGGGTTGTGGTTTAAGTTTTAGGCGAACGCCTTGCCGCTCAGGTCCTCGTACGCCTTGATGTAGATCTCGCGGGTCTTGGCGACCACGTCGTCCGGCAGCTCCGGACCCGGCGGCTGGTGGTTGAAGTGGATCGAGTCCAGCCAGTCGCGCACGTACTGCTTGTCGAGCGACGGCGGGTTGGAGCCCACCTTGTAGCTCGCCTTCGGCCAGAAGCGGCTGGAGTCGGGCGTCAGCACCTCGTCCGCCAGGATCAGCGAGCCGTCGGGCTCGATGCCGAACTCGAACTTGGTGTCGGCGATGATGATGCCGCGCTCGGCGGCGTAGTCGGCCGCCTTCGAGTAGAGCGCCACCGTCGCGTCGCGCAGCTTCGCCGCGGTCTCGGCGCCCACCAGCTCGGCGGTGCGAGCGAAGCTGATCGCCTCGTCGTGGTCGCCGATCGCCGCCTTGGTGGTCGGGGTGAACAGCACCTCGTCGAGCTTCGAGGCGTTCTGGTAGCCCGCGCGCAGGCGCTCGCCGTTGACGGTGCCGGACTTCTGGTACTCCTTCCAGCCGGAGCCGGTGAGGTAGCCGCGGGCGATGCACTCGACCTCGACCATCTTCACCTTCCTCACCAGCATCGAGCGGCCGCGCAGGTGCTCGGCGTAGGGGCGGAGGACGGCGGGGTACTTCTCGACGTCGGCGGTTATGAGGTGGTTGTTCACCCCGAAGAACTCCAGCCAGAAGAGCGAGAGGAGGTTGAGCACCTTGCCCTTCCCGGGCACGCCGCTCGGGAGGATCACGTCGAAGGCGCTGATGCGGTCGGTCACCACCATCAGCAGCGAGTCCCCGAGGTCGAAGACGTCGCGCACCTTGCCGCTTTTGCGCGGCAGTTCCGGTATCTGGCACTCCAGGAGCGCCTGGTTCTTGTCGTATTTCATGGTTGCGTGGATTATAGCATATTTCGCGCGGCTCTGCACGGGCGGCCCCGGGAAAATCCGCCGGCCGGCGGACCGGCCGGACGCGTCCGCGCCGCCCGGTGGGGTTGACTTCGAGGGCGGAAAAAGGGTATAATCAACCTCAATTGACCCCAAGCGAGGAGCGAAAGGACATCATGGAAGACCTGCAGAGCCTTTTAGAGAAGATAAACCGCGACGGCGTGGAGAAGGCCGACGCCGAGGCAAAGCGCATCGTCGACGCCGCCAAGGCGCGCGCCGACGCAATCGTCAAGGAGGCGCGCGAAGCCGCCGCCAAGGAGAAGGCCGCCGCCGAGAAGGCCGCCGCCGACTACGCCGCGCGCGCCGCGGAGACGATCCGCCAGGGCGCGCGGGACGTCGTCCTCAAGGTCGAGGAGTCCGTGCGCACGCTTCTGGAGCGGACGCTCGCCAGTGACGTGGAGACGGCGCTCGCCGACGAGCGCACCGCCTGCGACATCGTCGCCGAGGCCGTGCGCGCCGTGACCGGTCCCGCCGAGGTGGCGCTGCCGGCGAAGCTCGTCCCCGCCGTCAAGGCCCGCCTCGCCGGCAGCCAGAACATCACCGTCGTCACGGACGACTCGGTCGGCGCCGGCTTCAGGGTGCGCACCGAGGGCGGCCGCGTGGAGAGCGACTTCACCGCCTCCGCGATCGCGGAGGAGATCGCGCGCCGTCTGCGCCCCGACCTCGCCAAGCTGCTGAAATGACGATCGACTACATCGTCGCCAGCCTGCCGGCGCTCGCCTTCGGGGAGAAGGCGCCGATCTCGTGGGAGCGCTTCCGCGAGGCGGTCGGCGACGACGCGCTCGTCGCCCGGCTCGAGCGGCGCTTCGCCGACCTCGAGGTGCAGCTGAGGAACGCCGCCGCCGCCGCGCGCGGCGGCGCGGACGACGCGCGCCCCGCCGACGGCTGCTCGCTCTACTGGCGCGACCGCGTCGCCGCGTGCTTCCAGGAGCACGACGTCGCGAAGCGCCAGGACCTCATAGACCGCGCGTGGTGGGACGCCGCGGGCGAGCTCGCCTCGCCCGCCGACCCGCTCGGCGCCGGCGCGCTCGCCGCCTACGCCGTCCGGCTCAAGATCGCCCTCCGGCGCGACCGCGCCGACGCCGCGGCGGGCAACGCCGCCTTCGACGCCATCGCCGACGCCGCCACCCCCGGGTTCGGGCAGGACCGGGAGCAGAAAATCTGAACGGAGAAGACCCAATGACCGCAACAGGAAAGATAGTAGTTGTAAACGGCAACATGATCACCGTCGCCTTCGACGGCGCGGTGGCGCAGAACGAGGTCGGCTACGCCATCTGCGGCGACAAGCGCCTCATGGCCGAGATCGTGCGCGTGCGCGGCACGCGCTGCGACATGCAGGTGTTCGACTCCACCAGCGACCTGATGGTGGACGGCAGGGTGGAGTTCACCGGCGAGCTGCTCGCCGCCGAGCTCGGCCCCGGCATGCTCGCCCAGGTCTACGACGGGCTCCAGAACCCGCTCGCGGGGCTCGCCGAGGAGGCGGGCAAGATCTCGAAGGACGCCTCCTACTTCCTCCAGCGCGGCATGTACCTGCCGGGATTGCCGCGCGACCGGAAGTGGGACTGGCACCCGACCGCCGAGCCCGGCGCGCGCGTCATGGCCGGCGACCCGCTCGGCTGGGTCACCGAGGGCATCTTCGACGGCAAGACCATGCCCGGCCACAAGATCATGGTCCCCTTCTCGCTCCGCGGCGCCTACACCGTGAAGAGCCTCGCCCCCGCCGGCGACTACACGGTGACCGACGACGTCGCCGTGCTCGCCGACACCTCGGGATCCGAGGTCAAGGTGCAGATGCTCCAGCGCTGGCCGGTCAAGGTGCCGATCTCGTGCTTCGTCGAGCGCCTCGCCCCGGAGGAGACGCTCGAAACGACCGTCCGCACCATCGACACCTTCTTCCCCGTGGCCGTCGGCGGCACCTACTGCATCCCCGGCCCATTCGGCGCCGGCAAGACCGTCCTCCAGCAGACCACCGCGCGCTACGCCAAGGTCGACATCGTCATCTCCGCCGCGTGCGGCGAGCGCGCCGGCGAGGTGGTGGAGACGCTCAAGGAGTTCCCGGAGATCATCGACCCGAAGACGGGCCAGTCGCTGATGAAGCGCACGATCATCATCTGCAACACCTCGTCGATGCCGGTGGCGTCGCGCGAGGCGTCGGTCTACACCGCGGTGACGCTCGCCGAGTACTTCCGCCAGCAGGGGCTCAACGTCCTGGTGCTCGCGGACTCCACGAGCCGCTGGGCGCAGGCGATGCGCGAGCTCTCCGGCCGCCTCGAGGAGATCCCGGGCGAGGAGGCGTTCCCCGCCTACCTCGAGAGCCGCATCGCCGCGTTCTACGAGCGCGCCGGGCGCGTGCGCCTTCGCGACGGCTCCACCGGCTCGGTCACGATCGGCGGCACCGTCTCGCCCGCCGGCGGCAACTTCGACGAGCCCGTCACCCAGGCGACGCTCAAGGTGGTGGGCGGCTTCCACGGCCTCTCGCGCGCCCGCTCCGACGCGCGGCGCTATCCGGCCATCGACCCGCTCGACTCCTGGAGCCACTACCAGTCCGTCATCGAGCAGCCGCGGGTCGAGAAGGCGCGCGCGATCCTCCGCCGCGGCAACGAGATCAACCAGATGATGAAGGTCGTCGGCGAGGAAGGCACGAGCCTCGCGGACTTCACGATCTACCTGAAGTCGGAGTTCATGGACGCGGTGTACCTGCAGCAGAATGCGTTCTCCGACTCCGACGCCTCCACCCCGGTCGCCCGCCAGAAGGTGATGTTCGACATGCTCGAGAAGGCGCTCGACGCCGAATTCGACTTCGCCGACAAGGCCGCCGCCCGCCGCTTCTTCATGGAGCTGCAGCAGGCCTTCATCGACTGGAACGACAAGCCGTTCGAGTCCGACGAGTTCAAGTCCGGCGCCGACGCCATCGCCGCGAAGATCGACTCCGCCGCCAAGCACGAGGCATAAACCGCAGTTCTTCAAAGAATTTAGTGGAAGTGCCGGCAGCGTAGTGTGTGAAACTCCGATGGTTGGGGCTCTCGCGGCCTTCGGCTGTCTCGCTTCGCTCGGCTGTCCCGCTCCGCTGAATGGGCTATGCTTCGCATTTGACATTCGTCTTACACGGTCTCTCTTACCTTGTTTTATATCTGCGGCTTCGCCGCAGGAGACGTTGTTCGTTATTTGGGGTCTGGGAGCGTAATACGCGGCCAGTGGTTTTTAGCCGCAAAGTACGCATAGATCGCATAGGGCTGGGGGTCTGGGGGCTTGCCCCCAGATATAAAACCTGGCAACGAAGGAATTGTAAGCATGGTTGTCATGGGCGAAGCTGTGGAGCGGTAGCGAGAACCCCAACCATCGGAGTTTAAAACTAACACGATCTGATAGCGTTTTCCACAAAAAACTTCGAAGAGACTAAACCGCGGCAAGCGCCGCGGAGCCGTCAATCCCAGACGAGGTCGGCGGCGGCGAAGACGGGACCGTCCACGCAGCAGCGCTCGTTGCCGCGGACGGTCCGCTGGATGCAGGCGTAGCAAGCGCCGACGCCGCAGACCATGTGGCGGTCCATCGAAATCCACCCCGGCGCCTGCGCGGCGACGGCGCGCTCGGCGACGGCGCGGAGCATCGGGTCGGGCCCGCACGCGAAGAGCTCGAACGGCGCGCCGGCCGTCTGGAGACGCGCGATCTCGGCGTCGAGCGGCACGGTGACGA
This sequence comes from uncultured bacterium, assembly GCA_902764415.1. Taxonomy (GTDB): domain Bacteria; phylum Verrucomicrobiota; class Kiritimatiellia; order RFP12; family UBA1067; genus UBA1067. The sequence goes on from CACWVU010000038.1 coordinate 21,959, forward strand.
ACCCCTTCTCGCCGACGCCGCCGTCGTTGGTGGCGAGGAAAGTCCTAAGCCCCAGCGCCGGGAAGCGGTCCGCCGCCACCAGGTCGCCGGCGGTGCGGCCGCCGATGAACACCTCGATCCGCTCCGCCGCCACGCCGGCGGCGAGCAGCCGCCGCGCCAGCAGGTGAAGCGGGGCGGAGCCGTAGCCGCCACCGACCAGTAGCGCAGTGCCGCGCACGGAGACCGGGAAGCCGCGGCCGAGGGGACCCAGGACGCGCACTTCCGCGCCGGCCTTGGCGGCAGCCAGCGCCTCGGTGCCGCGGCCGACCACCTTGTAGACGATCTCCAGCCGATCGCCCTCGGCGTCGAAGATGCTGAACGGACGCCGCAGAGCGCTCGCCTCGAGCCCTGGCACGCGCAGGTGCACGAACTGGCCGGGCGCCGCCGCCGCGGCAATCGCCGGCGACTTGAGCGCCAGGCGGCGATAGCCGTGGCCGAGGTCCTCGGCGAGGACGACTTCGCCGGCCTCGTCGGTCATGCCTCCGCCCCCTTCGCCTTCAGCGCCAGCTTCAGCCGCTCGTCGACGTCGTTGTTGTGCAGCGCCTCCAGGAGCTCGCCCATGTCGCCGTCGATGATGCGGTCCAGCGAGTAGAGGGTGAGGCCGATGCGGTGGTCGGTCATGCGGTTCTGGGGGAAGTTGTAGGTGCGGATCTTGTCCGACCGGTCGCCGGAGCCGCGCAGGGTGAGCCGGTCGGCGCCGAGCTTCGCCTCCTCCTCGCGGCGCTTGAAGTCGAGGACGCGCGCCTTCAGGGTGGCGAGGCACTTCTCGCGGTTGCGGATCTGCGAGCGCTCGTCCTGGCAGACGGCGACGAGGCCGGTCGGCAGGTGGGTCATCCGGACGGCCGACTCGGTCTTGTTGACGTGCTGGCCGCCGGCGCCGCCGGCGCAGAAGAGGTCGATGCGGATGTCCTTCTCTGGGATCTCGATGTCGTCGGTCTCGTCCGCCTCCGGGAACACCACCACCGTGGCGGCGGAGGTGTGGATGCGGCCCTGGGCCTCGGTTTCGGGGACGCGCTGGACGCGGTGGGCGCCGGACTCGAAGCGGAAGGCACCGTAGGCGCCCTCGCCCTGGACGGTGAAGACGATCTCCTTGTAGCCGTCAAGCGAGGTCTGGTTGGAATGCATCAGCGCGACCTTCCAGCCGCGGGTCTCGCAGTAGCGGCTGTACATGCGGAAGAGGTCGCCGGCGAAGAGCGCCGCCTCCTCGCCGCCGGTGCCGGCGCGGATCTCCATGACCGCGTTGCGGTCCTCGAGCGGGTCGGGCGGGAGCAGCGCGGCAGAGAGCTCGCGCTCCGTGGCCTCGCCGAGCTGCCAGGCGACGTAGGCGTAGTCGAGCTTCTTGAGGAAGCGGTAGTCGGCCAGCGTCGCCAGGTAGCGGCGCCGGTCCTTCAAAACATCGGGGTCGCCCAGCTCCGCTTCCACGGAAGGCAGGCGACCCAGAACGTTCTCGACCTGTGCCTTGTCGACCAAGCCTTACTTCGCGAACTTCGCGTAGCGCTTCTTGAACGAGTCGACGCGGCCTTCGGTGTCGACCATGGTCTTCGCGCCGGTGAAGTAGGGGTGGCACGCCGAGCAGGTGTTGACCGTCATCTCCTTCTTGGTGGAGCGGGTGTGGAACACCTTGCCGCACGCGCAGGTGATGGTGGCGTCTTCGTACTTAGGATGGATGTCGCTCTTCATTTTTCTCTTTCCCTTCTGAAAAGTCTGCGTAGTATACCATATTCCCGCCCGTCCGCGCAAGGCGGGGGGCGGGACATGGCCGCGGCAGACTACTTGCGCAGCGCCGCCTGGGCCGCCGCGAGGCGCGCGATCGGCACGCGGTACGGCGAGCAGGAGACGTAGTCGAGGCCGATCTGGTGGCAGAACTCGACCGAAGTCGGGTCGCCGCCGTGCTCGCCGCAGATGCCGCAGTGGAGCGCGGGCCTGACGCTCTTGCCGAGCTCGATAGCCATCTTCATCAGCTTGCCGACGCCGACCTGGTCGAGCTTCGCGAACGGGTCGTTCTCGAAGATCTTCTTGTCGTAGTAGGCGTTGAGGAACTTGCCCGAGTCGTCGCGCGAGAAGCCGTAGGTCATCTGCGTGAGGTCGTTAGTGCCGAAGCAGAAGAACTCGGCCTCCTTGGCGATCTCGTCGGCGGTGAGCGCCGCGCGCGGGATCTCGATCATCGTGCCGACCTCGTAGTCGAGCTTGACGCCGCTCGACTCGATCTCGATGTTGGCGGCCTCGACGACGATGTCCTTGACGTACTTGAGCTCCTTCACCTCGCCGGTGAGCGGGATCATGATCTCGGGCTTCACCTTCCAGTCGGGGTGGCGCTTCTGCACGTTGATCGCCGCGCGGATCACCGCGCGCGTCTGCATGCGCGCGATCTCCGGGTAGGTGACGGCGAGGCGGCAGCCGCGGTGGCCCATCATCGGGTTGAACTCGTGGAGGGACTCGATGATCTCCTTGATGCGGGAGACGGGCTTGTTCTGAGCCTTGGCGAGGAGCGCGATCTCGTCCTCGCTGTGCGGCACGAACTCGTGCAGCGGCGGGTCGAGGAAGCGGATCGTCACCGGGTTGCCCTCGAGCGCCTCGTAGAGCTGCTCGAAGTCGTCCTGCTGGTACGGGAGGATCTTCGCGAGCGCCTGGCGGCGCTCCTCCTCGGTGTCGGAGCAGATCATCTCGCGGAACGCGGCGATGCGGTCGGCCTCGAAGAACATGTGCTCCGTGCGGCAGAGGCCGATGCCCTCGGCGCCGAGCTCGCGCGCCTTCTTCGCGTCGCGCGGGGTGTCGGCGTTGGTGCGCACCTTGAGGCGGCGGAACTTGTCGGCCCACGCCATGATGCGGCCGAACTCGCCGGCGATCCTGGCGTCGACGGTGGTGATGACGCCGTCGTAGATGTTGCCGGTCGAGCCGTCGATGGAGAGCCAGTCGCCCTCGCGGAAGGTCTTGCCGTTGAGGGTGAACTTCTTGTTCTCCTCGTCCATCGCGATCTCCTGGCAGCCGGAGACGCAGCAGGTGCCCATGCCGCGGGCGACGACGGCCGCGTGGCTGGTCATGCCGCCGCGGACGGTGAGGATGCCCTGCGCGGACTTCATGCCCTCGATGTCCTCGCTCGTCTCAAGGCGCACGAGCACCACCTTCTCGCCGCGCTTCTTCCACGCCTTGGCGTCGTCGGCCGAGAAGACGATCTTGCCGCACGCGGCGCCCGGCGAGGCGGGAAGGCCGCGGCCCATCACCTTGCCGCGCTTCAGGGAGGCGGCGTCGAACTGCGGGTGGAGGAGCGTGTCGAGGTTGCGCGGCTCGATCATGAGCACGGCCTCCTCCTCGGTGCGCATCCCCTCGTCCACGAGGTCGCAGGCGATCTTGAGCGCGGCCTTGGCGGTGCGCTTGCCGTTGCGGGTCTGGAGCATGAAGAGCTTCTTGTTCTCGATCGTGAACTCCATGTCCTGCATGTCGCGGTAGTGGCTCTCGAGCGTCTGGCAGATGGTCTTGAACTGCTCGAACACCTCGGGCATCACCTCGGCCATCTTGGCGATCGGCATCGGGGTGCGGACGCCGGCGACGACGTCCTCGCCCTGCGCGTTCATGAGGAACTCGCCCATCAGCTTCTTCTCGCCGGTCGCGGGGTCGCGGGTGAAGGCGACGCCCGTTCCCGAATTGTCGTTCAAGTTGCCGAACGCCATCATCTGCACGTTGACCGCCGTGCCCCAGGAGTACGGGATGTCGTTGTCGCGGCGGTAGACGTTCGCGCGCGGGTTGTCCCAGCTGCGGAACACGGCCTTGATCGCCTCGATGAGCTGCTCCTTGGCGTCGGACGGGAAGTCCTTGCCGATCTTCGCCTTGTACTCGGCCTTGAACTGGCCGGCGAGCTCCTTGAGGTCGTCGGCCGTGAGCTCGACGTCGAGCTTGACGCCCTTCTTGGCCTTCATCTCGTCGATCAGCTTCTCGAAGTACTTCTTGCCGACCTCCATGACAACGTCGGAGAACATCTGGATGAAGCGGCGGTAGCAGTCCCACGCCCAGCGCGGGTTCTTCGTCTGCTCGGCGAGCGACTCGACCACGGTCTCGTTGAGGCCGAGGTTGAGGATGGTGTCCATCATGCCCGGCATCGACGCGCGGGCGCCGGAGCGGACGGAGACGAGCAGCGGGTTCTTGGCGTCGCCGAACTTCTTGCCGGCCGACTTCTCGAGCTTGTCGATGTACTCCATGACCTGGGCCATGATGTCGTCGCCGATCTTCTTGCCGTCGTCGTAGTAGCGTGTACAGGCCTCGGTCGTGATGGTGAAGCCCTGCGGCACCGGGAGCCCGAGGCCCGCCATCTCCGCCAGGTTCGCGCCCTTGCCGCCCAGCAGCTCGCGCATGTTCGCGTTGCCTTCGGTCTGGCCGGCTCCGAAGAAGTAGACGTACTTCTTTTGGTTCTTGTCCATTTTGTTTTCCTCGTTTTCTTGCTTTCTTGCTGTCTTTAGTTGATTTGGTGAATTATATCATAATCCGCGGCGGGATGTCCATACGCGGGGCAAAGAAAACGCGAGAACGCCGGATTGCCCCGGCGTTCCTCGCTTGCCGCCCGGGCGCCTGGCCCGGACTTGCCGCAGACTCACTGAGCCGGCGCGGCAGCGTCGTCCCCGTAGCCTTTCGACTTGAGGTAATCGACGACCTTGCCAACCGTGGTCAGCTTCTCGGCGTCCTCCTCGGGGATGGCGGCGCCAAACTCCTCCTCAAACGCCATGATGAGTTCGACGCTGTCGAGGGAGTCCGCCCCCAGGTCGTCGATGAACGACGCCTCGGTAGTGACCTGCTCGGCATTGACACCGAGCTGCTCGACGATAATGTCCTTTACGCGATCTTCAAGCTTTCCTGCCATGTTTTTCCAACTCCTTGTTGTGGTTGATGTGTTGTATTATACTATATTTTGGGTCGGTTGCGCAAGGGGGGTATTTCAACATTCCTCTCTGCTCCTCTCAGCCGCGGCGGGTGGAGCGGGAAAGCGTCCAGGCGTTGAAGAGGTTGACGAGGTAGGCGATGACGAGCATCGTGACCACGGCCGGGTAGCCGTGGCCGCCCTCACCGTAGCCGCCGAACGCCTTCGAGACCGCGAGCGCCACCTGGTTGCCGATGATGCCCGCGAAGCCCCAGGCCGACAGCACCGCGCCGTGTATCTTCGAGATGTTGGTCATGCCGTAGTTGTCGGCCAGGATCGCCGGGATCACCGAGAAGCCCGCGCCGTAGCAGGCGTTGATGACGAGCAGCGCAAGTCCGATCACCGGCGGCCAGAACGAGAGCGTCATGATGCCGGCCGAGATGGAGAGGATTAAGAGGAGGATGTTGATCCGCCGCGCCAGGCGGTCCGACCACCAGGCGAAGAGGAACCTGCCGCCGCCGTTCATGAGGCCGGAGAGCGCGATCACCGCCGTCACCAGCCCGTCCGCGTAGCCGACCGCTGGCGAGCGCATCATCTGCTTGGCGAGCGGGATGAGGCAGAGCCCCGCCGAGATGTTGAGGAACATGAAGAGCCAGGAGCGCAGGAAGAAGGAGTCGCCGAACAGGCGGCGGTAGCTGAACTCCAGCGCCGGGATGCCGTGCCCGAAGCTCTGCACCTCCACCTTCGGCTTCTTCAGCAGGAAGCACGCCGCGACCATCGGCACCGCGTAGAACGCGGCGAAGGCGTAGAACACCTTCGCGATGCCGAGCCCGCCCTCGCCGACCCGGAAGAAGTCGTAGAGCCCGAGGAACCGGAACGAGAGGAGCGACTCCGGCCCGCCGAAGCCGAAGCCCTTGTAGACGATGGTCGAGAGCGTGGAGCCGAGGCCGAAGGAGATGATCGGCAGCGCCGCCGCGATCGCCTTGTGCTCCGGGAACCAGAGCATCATCGTCTTCACCGGCGAGATGTAGATGACGCCGGTGCCGAGGCCGATCAGGAAGCCGTAGCCGAGGTAGACGAGCGCAAGCGACTTCGTGGTCACACCAACGGCGGTCACGCAGAGCCCGGAGAGGAAGAGCGAGGTGCCGATGATGGTCGATAGCCGGATGTTCCGCTCGACGATCTTGCCGAAGAACGCCGCGCCCATGCCGAGGAAGAAGATGCCGAACGAGAACGCCCACTGCACCTGCTGCTGCGTCCGGCCGATGTACGCGGCGATCTCGGACGAGAAGTTGGTGAACGCGTAGATCTGCCCCACCGACACCGCCAGCAGGAACGCCGGGAGGACCGCCCTTATGAACCTTTTCATGTTTTCCTGATTCCTTTCGCTTTAAGCCGCTAAAACCGCTTTGCGCCGGGGCGCAGCAGCCCCGCCGCCTTGATGAAGTACTTCGGCGCCATCATCGCGAGGCACGACGAGTAGCCGTTGGCGCGCTCGGCGCGCACGTTCTCGCGGTTGAGCGCGAGCATCGCGCGGAGCCCGGCGGTCGACCTGCCGCCGATGCGCATCCGCACCATCGTCCGCGGCAGGTACCGCGCCTTGACGCCGCCGCGGCAGAGGACGCGCACCATCCACTCGAAGTCGGCACTGATCTCGTAGCCGTCCGCGTAGCCGCCGAAGCGCTCCACGACGGGCCGGCGCACGTAGAGGGTGGGGTGCGCGGGCATGAAGCCGATGCGGTGCATCCACGGACGCCAGCTGCGGCTCGAGTAGTAGCGCACGCTTCTGCCGGCGTCGTCCACGAACCTGAGGTCGCCGTAGACCGCGTCGACGCCCTCGATGCCGCGCGCGACGTCGGCGAGGACGGAGTCGTCCTCGAACTCGTCGTCGGCGTGCAGCAGCCCCACCACCTCGCCGGTGGCACGCGCTATACCCTTGTTGATCGCGTCGTAGAGGCCGCGGTCGGGCTCGGAGACGAAGGAGAGGCGCGAATGGACGGGACGGAACGCGCGGAGCTCGTCGACAGTGCCGTCGTCCGACGCGCCGTCGACCACGATGTGCTCGAGCTCGACGCCGCGCTGGGAGTCGGCGGACTCGAGCGTCCGCCTGATCGTCCCCGCCGCGTTGCGGCAGACCGTGACGAGCGAGATCTTCATTTTCTGCCCGCCCCCTTCCACGGTCAGCGCATGAGTTCGTCGGCCAGGGCCGCGAGCTTCGCCTCGGACGCCGCGTCGAGCGCGGAGCGGATGGTCACCACGTTTTCGCAGAAGGAGATGTCCTTCGACTTCGCGGCCTCGAACATCCCGCGCATGACACGCGCCGCCGCGGGCGCCCAGGAGCCGTTCTCGACGAAGCCGACCGTGCGGCGCTGGTAGTTGCGCTCCGTGAGGTGGTCGATGAAGTGGCGCATCCAGGGGAAGATGTCGGCGTTGTAGGTGGTGGTGGCGAGGACGAGCTTGCCGTAGCGGAAGGCGTCCTCTACCGTCTCGGGCACATCGTCGCGCGCGAGGTCGGCGACGGCGACCTTGGGGCAGCCGCGCGCGATGAGCAGCTCCTTGAGCTTCATCACCGCGGCCTTGGTGTGGCCGTAGACGGAGGTGTAGGCGATGCAGACGCCGGGCGACTCCACCGAGTAGCTCGACCAGGTGTCGTACTGCTTCACCGCGTGGGCGACCTCGTCCGCCGTCGCCAGCACCGGCCCGTGCAGCGGGCAGATGCGGTCGATCTTGAGCGCCGCGGCCTTCTTCAGGAGCGCCTGCACCTGCGCGCCGTACTTGCCGACGATGCCGAAGTAGTAGCGCCGCGCCTCGCAGTCCCACCCTTCCGGGTCCTCGACGTCGTTGGCGCCGAACTTGCCGAAGCCGTCCGCCGAGAAGAGCGTCCTGGACGCCTTGTCGTAGGTGACGACCACCTCGGGCCAGTGGACCATCGGGGCGGCGACGAATACGAACTCGTGCGTGCCGGTGGAGAGCGTGTCGCCCTCCTTGACGACGACGCGGCGCGCGGCGAAGTCGTCGCCGTAGAACTGGCGCATCATCGCGAAGGCCTGGGCGCTCGCCACGATCTTCGCCTCCGGGTACTCCGCGGCGAAGCGCGAGATGTTCGCGCTGTGGTCCGGCTCCATGTGCTGGACGACGAGGTAGTCGGCCGGGCGGCCGCCGAGCGCGGCGCGCACGTTCGCGAGCCAGGCGTCGCCGAAGCGGGCGTCGACGGTGTCGAAGACGAGCGTCTTCTCGTCGACGACGGCGTAGGAGTTGTACGCCATCCCGAGCGGGACGACGTACTGGCCCTCGAAGAGGTCGATGTCGTGGTCGTCGACGCCTACGTAGATGATGTCGCGGGCAATTTCCATTTTCGCCCCCCGGAGGTCAGTTCTTGAACGTCACGACGCCGGTGCCCTTGCGGGTGACGCCGATGATCGAGTAGGGCTGGCGGTTCGCGCGGAGGATCTTCTCCGTGCGCATGAGGTCGCGCTTGGGGACGATCAGCACGTAGCCGATGCCCATGTTGAAGACGCGGTACATCTCGTCGCGGTCGACGTGGCCCTGGTTCTGGATGAACTTGAAAATCGTCGGCACCTCCCAGGAGGCGCGGTCGATCTCGGCGTTGACCACGTTCGGCAGCACGCGCGGGATGTTGTCCTGGAACCCGCCGCCGGTGATGTGGGCCATGCCGGTGATGTTCACCTTGTTGGCGAGCAGCGCCGAGACGGGCTTGAGGAAGCTCCTGTGCACGGCGAGGAGCGCGTCGCCGAAGGTCTTGTCGGTGCCGGGCACCTTGTCCTTCCACGACATCTGGCAGTGGTCGAAGATCACCTTGCGCGCGAGCGAGTAGCCGTTCGTCTGGAGGCCGCCGGAGTGGAGGCCGACGATTATGTCGCCCGCCCGGATGGACTTGCCGGTAATGATCTTGGACTTCTCGACGCAGCCGACGATCGTGCCGACGAGGTCGTACTCGCCGGCCGGGTAGATGCCGGGCATCTCCGCCGTCTCGCCGCCGAGGAGCGCCATGTGGTTCTCCTTGCACGCCTTGCACAGGCCGGAGACGACGCTCCTGAACACCTCGGGGTCGACCTTCGCCGTGCCGACGTAGTCCATGAAGAACAGCGGCTTCGCGCCCTGCACCAGGATGTCGTTCACGCAGTGGTTGACGATGTCCTGGCCGACCGTGTCGTGCCGGCCGGTCATCGCCGCGACCTTGAGCTTGGTGCCAACGCCGTCGGTGGAGGCGACCAGCACCTGGTCGCGCCCCGCCGGGACCTTGAACAGACCGCCGAACGCGCCGATTCCGCCGAGCACGTTCGCGGTCTTGGTGGCGGCGACCATCTGCTTGATGGAGCCGACCGCGTTCATCTTGACGTCGATGTCGACGCCGGCCTGCGCATACGCAGACTTGCCTGCCGCCTTTGCCATGGTATTAGAGCTTTCCGTTCGAGCCGAGGACCTTGACGATCTTGTGGATGTAGAGCTCCTTCATCGCTTCGCGCGCAGGGGTGAGGTACTGGCGCGGGTCGAAGTGCTCTGGATGCTCGGCGAAGTGCTTGCGGATCGCCGCCGTCATCGCGAGGCGCGAGTCGGAGTCGATGTTGATCTTGCACACCGCGCTCTTCGCCGCCTTGCGC
>CACWVU010000039.1 GCA_902764415.1 uncultured bacterium
TCGTATATCTGGCCGTCGTAGAACACCTTCTGCGGAGGGAACTTCTTGTCCTGCATCGCGTCCAGGATCAGCCTGAACCGCTCCTCGTTGCGCGCCTGGTTGGCGTCGTTCTTCGCCTGGTCCGCGATTTGCCGCCGATCTGTCGCCTCAATCCTTGCGAGAAGCGGCGCGAGGGACGCGAGGGCCTTGCGCATGGCGTTGAACGCTCGCATAATCTGAATGTTAGCCGCTATCGCCCGCGAAGAACGCAATATGCCGCTTAACATCGCCACTCCGTTTTCGGTGAAAGCGTGTGGAAGATACTTTATGTTGCTGCCACGGCCACCGTTCAAGGTGCCAATTTGGCATCTTGAACATTCCTCGCGGCTTACTTGAAACATGAAATCGTCGGGGAAGCGCTCAAGATTCCGCTTCACCTGTCGGTTGAGTTGCCCCACTTCAACCCCATACAGTTCCGCCAGGTCGCGGTCGAGCATGACCTGCACGCCGCGGATCGTGAGGATTCGCGCCCGAATCGCGTCGGCATCCGCCACCCCGGAAATGGCTATCTCGTTCATCGCACTTGCTCCCTGTAACGGCGTGTATTATACCAAATCTGCCGCGGCGGGCGGATCCCACGAAACATCCACGCGCGTCGGCACGCCGTCCGGCGGCGCAAACTGCCGCGGCTTCTCGCGCGTCGTCACCCAGAGTCCGCCGCGGCGAAACACCTTTAGCCCGTCCACGCCGCCCTCCGTCTCCGGCTTCGTCAGCGAGATGAAGAGCGGCGTCGACTGCCGCGCAAGGAACTCCACCGCAAAGCCGCTCGCCGCGAGCGCGCGCAGGTTCTCTCGCGAGTTCTCGGGACTCGCCACCGCCCGCCTGACGCCCAGCCCGGAGAGGAGCGACAACGCCGAGCGGTTGAACGCGAAGAGCGTCCAGTCCGCCGTCACGTCCTCCGCCCCCACCTCGCGCAGAAGCCGCAGCGTCGCGAGGTCGGAGCACTCCCACCTCGCGCAGCCCTCGCGCAGCAGCCGCCGCACGAACGCGCGTAGCCGCCCGAAGTCGAGTTCCGAAGTCCAGACCGGCAGCGCCACCCGCGGCGACGCGCCGGCAGGCACGCCCTTCGCCACTTCGGCGAACTGCATTACCGCAAAATCCTCCGCCGCCGCGGCCACCACCACCTCGTCCCACTTGCCCTCCGGCACCGCCTGGCCAAAGCGCACCTTCGCCACGCGGAGCGGCGCAACTGCCGCGGACGGCGCCTTGACGTCGGCCAGCGCCTCGGCGACACGGCGCTCGCGCCACGCGGCAACCGCCTCGTCGAGCTTGGCGACGAGCTCCCGGCGCAGCGAGTTAAAGACGCCCATCGGCGCAAACAGCCCCTCCGGGTTTTCAAGTTCGAACCCGCCCAGCCGGTACGCGGTTCCGCCCAGCCGCGATAGCGCCCTGCGCGCGGCGTCGGCGGTGGCGGACGGATCCTTCGCCCTCGCCGCGGCGAACTCCGCCGAGACCGCGCATTCGACGGGACTCGTCGCACGCACCTCGATTCCATCCGCGCGGAGCGTCGCCGCGACATCCACCGCGATTCCGCTCTCGTGGTCGGCGGCGCGGAAGGACGGGACCGGGAACCTGCGCTTGACGGCGTTGGACATCGCGCAGTAGACGTTCTGTCCCGGCTCGACGAGCGGCGCGGCGTCGTTCGGCAGCAGGATCTCCAGGTCGCTTCCGGCCGGCGCCTCGAAGACGTTCCGCCGCGAGATCGCGAGCCTCATCTCGCCGATGCCGAAGCCGAGGTGGCGCCCCTCGCGGTTGAGCGCGTCGAACTGCAGCCCGTCGTGGCGCTCGAGCGCGCGCGTGGGGTGGATGCGCAGCCAGGAGCGGCCGTCGCGGTCCTTCGTCACCTTCTTCACCTCGCCGATCTTCGCGCCGAGGTGGCCGGGCGAGCCGGAGTCGATCGGAGACGACGCGCCTCGTCCGTCGAAGTAGAGCGAGGTGGTGCGGCGCGAGAAGACGGTCTTCAGGTCCTCCTCCGTCACCGCGTCCGGCGACGCCTCCGCGCCGTCGAGCACCTGGCGGTAGTAGCGCGTCGCGCTCGCCACGTAGAGCGCGCTCTTCATGCGCCCCTCGATCTTCAGCGAGGCGACGCCGGCGTCGGCGAGGGCGCGCGCCCGCTCGCCGAGCTGGAGGTCCTTCATCGAAAACGGATACGCGCCGCCGCGGCACTGGCGGCAGCAGTAGGGGCAGGCGCCGCGGTTGCCGCTCCTGCCCTGCTCCATCGCGCCGAAGAGGCAGAGGCCGGAGACGGAGTAGCAGAGCGCGCCGTGGACGAAGCACTCGACCTCCATTTCGCCGCGGCCGTCCGGCGCCTCCTTCATCGCCCCGCAGCGCTGCGCCACCATGCGCGTCTCCTCGAGCGAAAGCTCGCGGGCGAGGACGGCGCGGCGGAAGCCGAGCTCCTTCAGCGCCAGCACGCCCTCGAGGTTGTGGGCCACGAGCTGGGTGGAGGCGTGGAGCTCCAGCTCCGGGAAGTGGCGGCGGCAGGCGCGGGCGAGGCCGAGGTCCTGCACGATCGCCGCGTCGGGGCCGAGCTCGGCGAGGCGCGCGGCGGTCTCGAGCGCGGCGCCCATGCGCGGCTCGTCCACCACCGTGTTGAACGCCACGTAGACGCGACGGCGGCGGCCGAAGGTTCCGTCGCGGGCGCAGGCGAGGAGGTCGGCGAGCTCGGCGAACGAGAGGTTCTTGGCGAAGGCGCGGGCGGAGAACTCGGAGAGCCCGCAGTAGACGGCGTCGGCGCCGGCCGCGAAGGCGGCGAGCGCGGTCTCGAAGTCGCCGGCGGGGGCGAGCAGCTCGACGCCGCTCATCCCTGCCTCCCGGTGTACGCCTCGGTCGAGAACGGCGGCGTCTCGGTGCGGCCCTCGCGCCAGTCGCGCACCGCCTTGAGCCGCGCCTTCATCGACGCCTCGCGGCCGAGGCCGGACGGCGTGTAGTAGCGGCGGCCGGCGAGCGAATCCGGGAGGCACGACATCCGCGCGATCTTCTCGTCCGTGTCGTGGGCGTAGGTATAGCCCTTGCCGTATTCGAGCTCCTTCATCAGCCTCGTCGGCGCGTTGCGGATCTGCAGCGGCACCGGCTCGGCCATCATCTCCTGGGCGTCGCGCGCGGCGCGGTTGTACGCCTGCTCCATCGCGTTGGACTTCGGCGCGAGCGAGAGGTAGACCACGATCTCGGTGAGGTGGACGTTGCACTCGGGCACCCCGAGGTTGTGGCATGAGTCCCAGACCGCGTTCGCCAGAAGGAGCGCGTTCGGGTCGGCAAGGCCCACGTCCTCGCTCGCGAAGCGCACGCAGCGGCGCGCGATGTAGAGCGGGTCCTCGCCGCCCTCGAGCATGCGCGCGAGCCAGTAGACCGCGGCGTCCGGGTCGGAGTTGCGCATCGACTTGTGCAGGGCGGAGATGATGTTGTAGTGCTCCTCGCCCGTCTTGTCGTACATCAGCGCCTTGCGGCTGATGACCTGCGAAAGCACCTTCTCGGTCACGGCCGGGCGCCCCTCGGCGTCGAACTCGGCGTTGGCGACGGCGGTCTCGAGCGTCCCCAGCGCCGCGCGCGCGTCGCCGTTGGAGAAGAGCGCGATCTTCCTGAGCATGTCGTCGGCGACCTGCACCCCGAGGCGGCCGAAGCCGCGCTCGTCGGTGAGCGCGCGGCGGAGAAGCGCAACGAGGTCGTCCTCGCCGAGCGCCTTGAGGACGAACACCTTGCAGCGCGACAGGAGCGCGGAGTTGACCTCGAAGGACGGGTTCTCGGTCGTCGCGCCGATGAGGATGATGGACCCCTTCTCGACGTAGGGCAGGAACGCGTCCTGTTGGGCCTTGTTGAAGCGGTGGATCTCGTCCACGAAGAGCACCGTGCGCATCCCGACGCGGCGGCCGCTCTCCGCCCGCGCCATGATCTCCTTGATCTCCTTGATGCCGCTCGTCACGGCGGAGTAGTTGACGAACTCGGCCTTGGTGAGGTTGGCGACGACGTTCGCGAGCGTGGTCTTTCCGACGCCGGGCGGGCCCCAGAGGATCATCGACGGAATCTGGTCGCGCTCGATCATCTGGCGGAGGATCTTGCCCTCGCCGACGAGATGCTCCTGGCCGAAGAACTCGGTCAGGTCGCGCGGTCGCATCCGCGCGGCCAGCGGCTCGTTGGCGGCGCCGGCGTCGTCCGACGCCGCGCCTTCTATGAGGGACATCTGTCGCATTGAGGCGTATTATACCAAATCGGCGGCCGATTATGGTATAATACACGCCAATTTCGACCTCGGACTGTAGCTCAGTTGGTAGAGCACGACACTTTTAATGTTGGGGTCGCGGGTCCGATCCCCGCCAGTCCGACCACTCATCCCCCGCGGAAACTGCCGCGGGGATGACATCATTAATTCCGGCTTCAGACCAGGATGAACACCACCCCGGGATTGGGCGAACGGCGGTAGGCGACCGGAATCTCCGCGAGGCCGGGGAAGGCCAGGCTTTCGGGCGAGAGGAGGTCAGCCGCCTTCTCGCCGTCGAGGAAGCCCCTGATGTGGTTGAGCCGACGGTACTCGCGGCACGCGGCAAGGACCGCCTCCTTGATGAGGCTCGTCCCGCCGCTCGAGCCGTAGCCGGTCACGACCGCGAACAGCCCCGATCCGCCGCGCCGCGCGGACGACACGATGCGCTCAAGCGCCGCCAGCGCGTCGTCGACGCGCATGCCCGCCGCGTGCAGGTCGTACTCGCGGAACCCTCCCCTCGTCTCACCACCAGTTCTTCGCATAAAACTCCGCCGTGACGTCCTTGCCGTTGAGCCGGATGCGCTCGAAACTGACGCGCTCGACGCGGTGGTTCTCGTCAAAGTCCTTGATACGGCAGGACGGCATGGTCGGCGCGAAGATATCGATGTCGCGAAAAACGACGTCGCTCACCTGTCCGCGGTTCTCGGCACCGGGCTTGGAGTACTCGTCGATGAACCAGATGACGACCGCGGCAAATACCTGCGGAGTGCGGCGATTCTTGGGATCGAAGTCCTTCGCAGAAGCGGAAAAGACGGTCCAGGTCGCGTCGGGGTCGTATTCAATGCGGATGTTCTCGTAAACAATGTCGTGGACATAGGCCTGGTCGCAGTTCTGCACGTCCAAGGGTGCCTCGTGCAGCGCAATCACGTCGCAGTCGCGGAAGACCACGTTCCGGATCTCCCGCGCCCGCGTCTCTGCGCCGATCTCGAGGGCGCGGCCCCAGTCGTTCCAGATTGTGCAGCGCTCGACGACGACGTCCTCGAACACGTCGTGCAGGACGCCGTTGTGCAGCATTTCCGACTCGGGCAGGACGTAGTCGAACCCCTTCACGCAGATCGAGTCGTCGAAGGTGCGGAGGAAGCAGTCGCGGATGCGCACCTTGCGGCAGTTGTGCATGTCGATGCCGTCCGAGTTGTAGCGCCAGTTGCCGATGATCTTGACGTTGTCCACGAGCAGGTTGTCGCAGCAGATCGGGCGGATGGTGTAGAGCGGGGAATCGCGGATTGTCACGCCCTCGATGCGCACGTCGTCGCAGAACTCGAGTCGGACCGCGTCAAAGCGCTCCACGTTGGTGATCGCCCAGCCCTTCCGGCGCTGCTCCTCCGCGAGCGCGGGGTCGATGTCTCGCGGCACGGCGCGTACGCGGCTCGAGTCGAGGATGCCCTTCCCGCAGATGCGCACGCCCGGCGCGTCCTTCGCGAACACGCGCCCGTAGACCACCGCGCCGTCGTCGATGAAGAGGGTCTCGCCCGCCTTGAGCGTGATGAGCCCCGCATCGTGCTCGCCGGGACCGAAGTATCGGACGTTCGCCGCGGAACGGTCGATGTCCGACCAGTCGCGCGGCGGGTCGGCGAAGAGCATCAGGTTCCGGTGGCGACCGTCGAACTCGACGGAATAAGCGCCCGCCTTCGGGATCTTGAAGCGCACCGAATCGCCTTCGCGCCGCACGTCGACTTTCGCGGCGACCGGCCGCACCACGACGTTCGTGAAGTCGCGACGGGGAGTCACGCAAACCTCGACCGGGCCGTTGAAGTCGAACCGCGCGAAGGAGCAGATCTCCGTCTGGTCCAGCTCGCGCTGGTGGCCGGGCCAGCGGATGTTGACCGGCATCGCCGAGCAGCGCGCCGCCTCGACGCGCAGCGCCGCGTCTCCGACCCATACCTCCGGCAGCGCCTCGCCCGCCGCCGCGACGCGCTGCGTGGCCCAGCCACCGAGCTCGCCATAGAACCTTCTGAAGCAGTCGTGCGTCATGCCGATGCCGTGGACGATGGCCTTGTCCGCCACCTTGATCTCGTTGTACGCGGCGTAAACGGCGCACGGCGGGCAGACACTGTCGGAAAATCCGACGGCAACCCTGACCGGACACTCGATGCGCGAGGCGAAGTTCGCGCCGTCAAAGTAGGGTGCCCACCGCTCCGCCGCGGCGCGGCGCTCCGGCGTGGACGAGTTGCCCTCGACGATATACGGCCAGCCACTCCTGCGGCCGGCGAGATAGCCCATGGTGTCGGTGATCGCCGGGACGTAGAACGCCGCGCGGGTGAAACGGCGGCTGAGGCCGCAGAGGTAGAAGCCAAAGCCGCCGCCCTGCGAAGTGCCCTGGTAGGAGAAGCTGGACGCGTCAACCGGGGAAGACGCCGCGATCCAGTCGACCGCGCGGTCGATGCCAAGGAGAACGGGATAGAAGAAATACGCCTCGCGCGACTCCGTGATGCCGGCCACGCAGTACCTGCCGCAGGAATACTTCGCGTCGCATTCGTCGTTCAACGCGTCGTACTTGCGCTTCAGCCCACTCTCCCGCCACTTCCAGTCCATCGGCCAGTCGTAGACGGCGAACTGCGCGCAGATCGCGTCGGGGCTGCCCTTCATGTCGTTAGACCAGTCGCCGAAGCCAGCGGCGTTGACGCCGATGCGAACGGGGAAAGGTGCCTTCGCCTTGTCCTTCGGCACCGAGAGGAAACCGTAGATACGGCGGCCGAACGTGGCGAACGAGGTGCGGTAGAAGTCGAACTCGTCGGTCGAGCGCTCGGCCACGCGCTCCATGCGCGGATCGAGCGGCACTTCGCGGACGAGCTTCTTTCGCGCCTCCGCCCAGAACTCGTCGAAGTCGGCGGGCGACGGACTGCCCTTGTGGATTTTCTCCGGCTCGAAGCCAGCGCTGAAGACAAACGCATCGACCTCGGAGTGGCCCTTCGTCTCGGGAAGCGTCAGCCGCAGGAAGCCCGGGCGCTCGAGCGTTCCAGAAATCGAGAACTTCGCCCCCTTCGCCATGTCGAACGACGCCTTCGCGACGAGTTGCGTCCCGAAGTTGTCGAGCCGCGCCTCCTGCTTCGCGTCGCCGTTCCGCAGGTTCGCCGTGTCGAGCACGGTCACGGTGAAGGTCGCGGTCTCGCCGCAACGGTAAATCCCTTCCGGCCTGTCAGTCTCGACCTGATAGGTCGCCGCCAGCGCCGGAACGGCAAGAACGGCCGCCGTAAACACGACCGTGCACATAAACATTTTTTTCGCGGCAATGACTTTTATGCGAGAGGTATTCATAGCTGGTTGTCCTTGATATTATACTATTTTCGGCAGGCCCCCCGCAAGGGGTTCACCCTGTCCGAACAGCACGGAAAATTGCTCTCGCAGGTCAACCGCGTCAGCGCACGATATAGATGAAGCCGCTGGACCCCAGCCTGTATTTCTTCTCGACGAAGCGCTTGCGGTCGAGTATCGCGTTTGCCTGCTGCTCTTCCGCTGACAGCTGGCGGTTGTAGACGCGAATGGCGTATATCTTGACGGGGGTATCGGAGGCCAACACCCCTGTCGAGGACACTTTGTGCCCGATCGAAAGCCAGGTATTGTCGACGTCGGGCTGAATCGGGCCGACCGGCACCGAATTTAGGTATTCACCGTTCCTGCTCACCCCGCAGGCGTCATTGGAGCAGACGAATTCGTAGGTGCGCACCTTGTGGAGAAAAGTAGAATCGATATTCACGAGACCTTCATTGACAAAACCTGATCGCAGATACTCGAACACGGCCACGCACCCCTTCGCCTCCAGTACGTTGTTGTGGCTACGCACCCATAGGAGACGGTTGTTGCCGTCGCAGAAGGCGACGAGCGTGCCGTCGTTGACCAAGGCGCTGAAATCGCACACGATCTCGATCGTAGCGTTCTTGCCGGCGATTGCCGTCGCCAGCGGAGCGACATTCGTCGCGCATCCGCCGGCGGAGCTGCCGTCGGCATGGCGCATGTCGAAGTAGGTTTCGCCGACGTTCGCGCCGTTGTCGAACCGGAACT
Source organism: uncultured bacterium (assembly GCA_902764415.1). Lineage (GTDB taxonomy): Bacteria > Verrucomicrobiota > Kiritimatiellia > RFP12 > UBA1067 > UBA1067. The sequence goes on from CACWVU010000039.1 coordinate 8,294, forward strand.
TCCTCCCTCCCACCAGGTCAGTCCACGTCGTCGCCGAGTCATCGTGTTTGCCGCGAGCGGCGTTCTCGACGCCGTCCCAGTGGGCGATCAGCCCCGACTGCTGGTACTCCAAGGTGTCGTGCAACTTGTTGTCGGCGCTGAAAAAGCGCGCCGCGTCGAGCGAGGCGTTGACAGCAAGCTCCTCGTCGGAAAGCAAGCGGTTGTAAATGCGGATGGCGTGGATCTTCATATCGGCGACTGCCGCGCTCGCCGACGACGCCGCATAGCGTCGGCCGATGCAGACCCACGCCTTTCCGGTATCGCAGCCCGAGAGCACGTGTATTGGCGTGGACACTCCGATGCTCATCCCGTTCTTGTAAATTCCGCACTTCGACGAATCGCACCTGAAGGCGTAGGTGCGCGGGACGTTGAAGACCCCCTTGTCAATGGAACAGCGGTCCAAACTGGCAAGCCCGTCCGTAGCCATGTAGTTTACCGCGCCGATGCAGCCGTCCGCACCCGCGGCCGCCCCTGCGTTCGACCGGACCCACAGGATGCGCTTGGAAGCAGTTGATTCATAGCAGCAGAAAATAGTTCCGTCCTCGACCTGGGAGCGGAAGTCGCAGACGATCTCGACGGTGCAGGCCTTGTTCATGATGGCGGTCGCGATGTCAGCGATGTTGGTGACGTAGCCGCCGGTGCCGCCGGAAACGCCGTCCTTCTTCATGTCGTAGTAGTTCTCGCCGATCAAGGTGCCGTTCGGGAAAACCATGTCGGCATGGAGGCCAGTCAGGTCCTTCCAGGTCGTCGCGCTCGCGTCGTGAACGCCGGTGCCAACGTTGTCAATTGCGTCCCAGTGGGCGATGAGGCCGTTCTGCACGTAGCCGCTCACCGCGCCCTGCGCCACCGCCGCGAGCGCGGCAACTGCGCACATACACACAAGCGTAGAGGTCTTTGAAGTTTTCATACTGTATATTATACCAATACCTTCATTGGACTATGGCGCACAAAAAAATTGGATTTTCGCGCAATAGCGCCTTTGGTTTGTGGTATAATACGTGCCATGACGAAATCTCCCCTCACGGTATCGCTGCTGCTCGCCTGCACCGGCGGGAGCGGAAGGCTTCGGCTCTCCGGCATTTTCCGCTACATCCACGAGCGCGCGCCGAACTGGACGACGGTCGTAAGGCCGTTCGACAGCAGCGCGCTTCCGGCCGCCGGCTACATCGTGGACGGACTGCACGCCGGCGAGTTCGCCAGCATAGCGCGCGAGCGCGTTCCGGTCGTCACGCTCGACGTCGAGAAGAAGCTGCTGCCGCGATTCTCCGCGCCTGTCTCGGACGTGAAAATCGACAACGGGGAGATCGCCCGTCTCGCCGCAGCGCACTTTAGGGAGCTCGGACGATTCAAGGGCTATGTCTACGTACACGACCCCGACATGTCCGAGTGGTCGACCATCCGCGAGCACCGTTTCCGGAAACTCGTGTGCGAGAACGGCGCGGCATACGCGGCGCTCCCGCACCCGGCGAACGATTCGTTCAGGCGACTGCTGGACACCCTGGCCGGACAGCCCAAACCAGTCGCCGTCTTCTGCGCGAACGACCGCTGCGCCTCGAACGTCCTCAGCGCCTGCAAGAGCGCCGGACTGAAGGTGCCAGCCGATGTCGCCGTGGTCGGCGTGGACAACGACACGCTCATGTGCAACTACAGCGACCCGACGCTCACCAGCATCGAGCCGGACTTCGAGCGAGAGGGATACGAGGCCGCGAAGGAGCTCGACCGGCTGCTGTCGCGCCCGGGCAAGGCGGCACACCGCATGCCGCTCGTCCGCGGCAGCGGCGTGGTCGTGCGGTCGTCGACGCGCCCGGTCTACTCTGCCGAGGCAATCGTCCAGGCTGGCATGGAATTTATCCGCGGCAATTTCGCCCAGGGAATCACGGTGACATCCGTCGCCCGCGCCATGCGGGTCTCGCGGCGACTGGCGGAGCTGAGGTTCCGCCAGGTCAAGGGAACCACGATCGGCGCGTCGATCGCCGAGGCGCGCGTCCGGCACGCGCAGAAGCTTTTGAAGACGACGAAGATGTCCCTCGCCGAAATTGCCGCGGACTGCGGGATCTCCGACGCCAGCTACCTGGTGCGCGTCTTCAGGAGGCACGTCGGGCTCTCGCCTCGCGCCTGGGCGCGCGCCCGCGGCTAGTCCCCGGCGGACGAAACGCCGCGGCGTACGGGAAGGGACTCCATCACCGCGGCGAGGAGCCAGACCGAGTAGAGCGAAAGCGCCGGCAGGATATTGCTCGCGAGGCCGCCGTGGTAGAAGATGCGGATGGGCACAAAGCACGGCAGCAGCAGGAAGAGCATCGCCACGGACTCGCGCCCGGGCGACGTCATCAGCATCGCCATGAGCGGCAACAGCAGGAGAGAGGTGTAGATCAGGTTGCCAGCCGGCGCCACTAGCAATGCCGTGACGAGAAATACCATCCGCCGCGTTTCGCAGCGCGAACGAAAGAACAGCCAAAGCGAGACGGCGGCGACGGAAAAATCAACAGCACGCCAGACTTGACACCCGGCGCGGAAGTCGGCCATATCCACCCCCAGCCCCAGCGCAACATACCTCGCCACCGCCACCACCCCCCAGTTCGCCGAGGCGGCGTAGACCTGGGCATGAAGACGCAGGTCCTCAAGGTATTCAAGGAAGCCAGCGAACCCGCCGTGCCAGGCGAAAGGAACGAACACCAGCAGAGACGAGAGGACGCTGACCACCACGAATTCGCGCCAACGACGGGCGCAGACGAGCCAAAGCGCAAAAAACACCGGCGTCAGCTTGAACGCAATCGCTAACGTCAGGAACGCAAGCGCGGCGTGGCGGCGGCGGATCGACGGCATAAACCGTCCGAGCAGCGGCACGTCGTCATCATGCCAAGCAAAGAAGATGCACACAAATCCCGCCGCAAACAAAATCTGGTTAGAAACGCCGATAGCATTCATAGCCGGCCAAGAGCAGAGCACAGCGAGCACCGTCAACGCCATCGCCTGCCACGACATGCCTCGTTTGCGAAGCAGCACCGCCAAACCGAGCACCAGCGCCGCTGCGCCAAAGCAGGCATGCATCGCACCGCCAACGGCGATGTCCTTCGGAAAGAGTTTTACGAAGTCATAGCATATCGGCGGATAGCAGGCGTCTTTCCGCAGGATGCAGTCAGGGACATAGGTTCGCACGGAATCAGCACATAAGCGGGGCATAAGGTAGTCACTGAACCATCCATCGACACCAAGGTAGAACACCCTCATCTGCCCCGACGACGGCGCAAAGGCAAGGAGCGCGGCCCAGACCAGCTCGGTGACGAACAAAACCAGCAGGAACTTCCGCGCAAACGACTTCACAGCATTTCGTCCAACTGCGACTTGAGCGCCGATACCCCGTAGATCGCGGCGGTTTCGGCACGGAGAATGGTGGAGCCGAACGAGACCGGGGTTGCGATCTCCAGAAGCGCCTGCAGCTCCTCGGGCGAGAAGTCCCCTTCCGGCCCTACGTAGATTGCCGGCTCCAGCTCGCCCCGGCGACGACGGACCGCCTCCGCCACCGAAACCGGCGGCGGCGTGACGAGCGCCCCGACGAAGCACTCGGTGCCGCGGACCAGCGCCAGCGACTCCGCAAACGCCATCGGGGCAAGCACCTCCGGCAGCCATTTTGCGTCCGACTGCCGCGCCGCGTCCGCCGCGACGCGCTCCCAGCGCCGCCGCTTCGACTCGCGCTCGCCGTCGGCGATGCGCACGATGGTGCGCGCCGAGACGACCGGCACGATCCGCGTCACCCCAAGCTCCGTCGCCTTCTCGATCGTCCAGTCCCAGCGCGACCCCTTGGTCACGCAGGCGAAGAGCGTTATCGCCGGCGGGCGCGGAAACTCGACCACAGGCGCAGCGACGGCGAGGACGAAGCCGCGCCCGGACGCGGTTACGGCGTATTCGCGCGTCCTGCCCTTCCCGTCGAAGAGCTCGACCCGCTCGCCGGACTTTGGACGCACCACCCTGAGATGCGCCGCGGCCTCGGACGACAGCACCGGCGCTTCGCTTTCCAGTGATGCAGTGTCAACCAGCAGTCTGTGCATTTTCCGTTCCTCCGTCCGTTTCCGGCTATTTGCCGACGCAAAACCTTGAAAACAGCGCCTCCAGCATGTCCGCCGAATACTCCGCCCCGATCATGGCGCCAAGACGCGAGGCGGCGTCGCGGACGGCGTTGGCGGCCAGCACCAGGTCTCCCGACGGAACTCGCGCAAGGATCCCCTCAATCTCGCAGAGCCGGTCCGCCCGCGCATCGCCGGCAACCTCGCCCGCGCCTTCAGCCTTGGCCGCCAGCCGCTCGGCAATCACGCCTTTGAGCCGCTCAATCCCCTCCCCGGTAACCGCGCTAACCGCCACCACCTCGGGGTCTGTCCCCACCAACCCCTGGGGTCTGTCCCCATAGGTTTGAAGGTCGCATTTGGTCAAAACCACGATTTTCCGCGGCAAATCTGCAGTTTCCTCTGACAAAACCGCTGGTGGTGCGTCATGGAGGTCGAGGATGATGTCCGCGGCGGCGGCGAGGTTCTTGGCGCGTTCAACGCCTTCGGCCTCGATGGCGTCAGCGGCGGTACGCAGTCCGGCGGTGTCAACAAGGCAGACCGGCCAGCCGGCGATGTCAATCCACGCCTCGATGGCGTCCCGGGTGGTGCCGGGTCTATCCGAGACGATGGCGCGGGCAGAGCCGACGAGCGCGTTGAAAAGCGAGCTTTTGCCGACGTTCGGCAGACCGGCGAGCACCACCTTCGCCCCTTCGCGGAGCATGCGGCCCTCGCGGACGCGGACGATTTCGGCGCGGGTCTGTCCCCGCAGGTCATTTACGGACTCTGCGATGGAGCGCGTGAAGCCTTCCGGCAGCTCCTCCTCCGAGACGTCCAGTGCGTGCTCGATGGTCGCCGAAAGCGCCAGCGCGCGGTCGTAGAGGGCGCGCATGGCGCGCGCGGCTGCGCCTGACGCCCCTTCCATCGCCGCGTCCGCCGCCCGGTCGGTCAGCGCGTCGACAAGCGCCAGCACCCCGGACGCCTGATCGTAGTCGAGCTTGCCGTTCAGGTAGGCGCGCTCGGTGAACTCGCCGCGGCGGGCGAGGCGGGCGCCGGCGGCGAGGCAGGCCTCGAGCACGCGGCGCGGCGCGACGGCGCCGCCGTGGCACTGGAGTTCCGCCACGTCCTCGCCGGTATAGCTCCGCGGCGCGGCAAAGACGAGGAGGACGCCGTCGTCGAGCGGCGTGCCCGAGACGGGATTGCGGAAGCGGACGTGACGTACAGACGGCAGGCTCTCGCCGCGGCTTCCCGGGGCCTGGACGCCGGCAACCCTGGCGGCGACGGCGAAGGCGTCCGGCCCGGAAACGCGGACGACGGCGACGCCGGCGCGACCGGGTGCGGTGGCGACGGCGGCGATGGTGTCGGCGCTCTCCATGGCGGCGGCCTCAGGAGTCGTAGAACTCGCGCCCGCCGTCGGCAAGCGTCCGTTCCGTAGCCGGATATTCGAAGCAGGGCTCGCGCTCGAGCAGCTCGACGTAGCGGGCGGCCTCCCACTTCGCCATCGCCAGGTCGTGGAGGCGATAGTTGCCGCAGGTCTCCGGCGTGGTGCCCGGGACCTCGCCCTCGAAGTCGCGGCAGTGGCGGAAGGCGGCGAGGACGAGCGGCAGGATCTCCTGCGGCGTCGGCGTCCCCTTGACGATGAGGTAGTTGCCGGTGAGGCAGCCCATCGGTCCCCAGTAGACGATGCGGTCCTTCCACTCCAGATCGCTGCGCAGGTAGGTGGCGACGATGTGCTCGATCGAGTGGATGGCGTTGGGGTGGATCGCGGGCTCGACGTTGGGGCGCTTCATGCGCACGTCGAAGGTGGTCACCCGGTCGCCGCCGACGGAGTCGACGCGCGAGACGTAGATGCCGGGGACGATGCGAGTGTGGTCGACCTGGAAGCTGGCGATGAGCTCCATCACTTCACCTCCCGGAAGAACCGCCGCATCTCGTCCGGGGTCTTGCACTGGGCAAGGCGACGGTAGCCGTCGTCGTTGCGGAGCGCCTTGGAGACGAAGCTCATGAGCTGCAGGTACGGCGTCTGCTCGGAGTCGTTGGCGAGGGTGAGGACGATGAGGTCGACGCGCGAGTTGTCGATCGTCTCGTAGTCGGCGATGCAGCCGTTAGCGGTGCCCTCGTTGTCAACGATCGCCACCGCGCCAGCGAGGCCGGTCACCGAGCGGCAGCGCCCGTGCGGCACGGCGATGCCGTGGTCGAGCCCGGTCGGCATCGACGCCTCGCGGTGCAGCACCGCCTCGGTCGCCTCGGTGGCGTCGCGCACGTGGTTGGGGCAGGCGGCGGCCACCTCGGCCACCAGCTTGGTGATCGCCTCCGCCTTGGTGGCGGCGCGGAACTTCGGCAGCATGACGAATCCCTGCAGATAGCGGCCGACGCCGGAGCGGCCGAGGTGCCGCTCGCCCTTGTTGCTGGCCTCGGAGAGCATGCGGTCGACGTCCTGGCGACGGATGGGCTTGGAGATCGCGCGCGCGAGGTCGTTGATCTGGCTGGCGACCTCCATCCACGCGGTCATCACGATCGCCTCCTCCTCCGGAGTGCAGCTCACGTAGATGCGGTGACCGCGGCGGCGCATGGAGAGCTCCATGTCGTCCATCGCCACCTCCCAGATGCTGTCCTCCTTGGAGAGCAGCGAGGTGAAGAAGCCCTCCTCGCGGAACTCGTCCACCAGCCGCTCCAGCATCAGCTTCGCGGCCTCGTCGTTGTTCATCTCGAAGCAGGTCTCGCGCGAGGAGCTGGTAGTTGGCCGCGGGTGCCTCACTCCGCGCGCCCGGGGCGCGAAGAGCCCCACCAGCGCCGGCGGCGCGACGATGGTGGTGACGAGCGTCATCAGGATGCCGACGCCGAACATCTCCTGGGTGAGGTAGCCGCTCGAAAGGCCGAGGCCGGCAATGATGAGCGCCACCTCGCCGCGCGGCACCATGCCGGCGCCGATCCTGAGCCCGCCCAGGACGTTGAAGCCGCAGCACATCGACGGCGCCATGCAGCCGAACACCTTCGACGCGACCGCGACGGCGGTGTAGATGCCGCCGAAGATGAGCACCGGCTCGGAACAGAGCGCGCGCACGTCCACCATCATGCCCATCGAGCAGAAGAACACCGGCACCAGGAAGGTGTAGACCGGGGTGAGCATCTCCTGGATCGGGTGCTTGAGGTCGGTGCGCGAGAGCGCCAGTCCCATCACGTACGCGCCGATGATCATCGCGAGGCCCATGTACTCGAAGAACCCCGCCAGCGCCAGCGCGAGACCGAAGGCCATCGTCGCGATCACCACCGGGCTCTTGAACGCCTTCTTGAGGAACTTCGCGATCCACCGCGCCGCCAGCAGCGCGACAACCGTGGCGCCGAGCCAGACGCCGAACGCCTTGAGCGCAACGAGGCCGATCTCGCCCCAGTCCATGCCGCCCGCCGCCGTCCCCGCGGTTTCCGCCGCCTTGTGCGCCGCGATGATGCCGTTGCCGACGGCGAGCACGATGAGGCCGAGGACGTCGTCGATCACCGCGCCGGCCATGATGGTGACGCCCTCCTCGGAGTCCATCTTCTTCTTCTCGGAGAGGATGCGGGCGGTGATTCCCACCGAAGTGGCGGTGGACATGATGCCCATGTAGAGCGGGGCCGACTTGGTCATCGCCTCGGCAAGCGGGATGCCGGCAAGCGCATGCTCCCCGCCGGCCGCGAACGCCGTGAAGAACTTAGGCAGCAGGAAGACGGCGCAGAGGTCGCCGAGCACGAACGACACCAAGACGCCGCCGAGACCGACCATCAGCCCGACTACCGAGTACTTGAGGAACATCTTGATGTTCGTCTCCAGCCCCGACAGGAAGAGGAGGATCACCGACGCCAGGGTGGCGAGGCCATAAAGCTCGTCGCTCGTGGCGTCGACCAGCCGTCCGGTAGAGCTGGCTATCTCGCGAAGGGCCGCACCGTGGAAAAGCCCGCTCGCGAAAAGCCCGCTGCCGAAGCCGATGCCGCCCAGCGCCCAGGGGCCGATCACGATGCCGGCGCCGAGTTCGCCGAGGATCGACGGGAGCTTCAGCGCCGACGCGATCGCCCCGCCCACGCGCGCGGCGAAGATGATGACGCCGATCTGCAGCACGAGGAACATCATCTGCTCCACGCGCGGCAGTCCGAAGTTGGGATAGGGCTCGTTCGCGGCGCCACCCGATGCGAAGGCGCAGAACGCCGTCAACACCAGAGAAACGGCTAAAAGAAGCTTACGGTCTTTCATAGGAACGTGTAGTATATCAAATTTGGCCGCGGGCGCGGCGGAATGCGTCCTGCAGGCGGACGATCCGTGCATACGGGTCGGGCGCGGCGCAGACCGCGCGCACCACCGCGAAGTTGGCGAGGCCTGCCGCCGCGAGCTCCGGGAGGCGGCTTTCGTCGATGCCGCCGATCGCCACCGCCGGGAAAGGCACCGAGCGCGCCATCTCCGCGGCGGCCTCGACGCCGAGCGTGGGGTCCGGGATCTTCTTGGTCGGCGTCGGCCACACCGGCCCCGCGCCGATGTAGTCGGGGCTCTCGCCGACCGCCGCCAGCGCCTGCGCCGGCGAGTGGGTGGACTTGCCGACGATCTTCAGCCCGGGAAAGCGCCGCCGCACCTCCGCAACCGGCATGTCGGTCTGGCCGACGTGGACGCCGTCCGCGTCCGCCTCCGCCGCCGCCTCGGGGTCGTCGTTCACGATGAGCAGCGTCCTGGAGCCGGCGGTGATGCGCCTAAGCGCGCGCGCGACGGCCACCACCTCGGCGCGCGGCGCGTCCTTCATCCGAAGCTGCACCATCCTGACGCCGGCGTTGACCGCCGCCTCGCAGCAGCGCTCGTAGCCGACGACCGGGTTGGTCATCACCAGATAGAGTCCGAAGTCTTCCATTACTCGTCGAAGGTCAGGAGGAACGCCGCGCTGAAGAAGTCGGGCTTCCAGAGCGTGAGGACGCCGTCCTTGATGCGCTGGCGCTCCCAGCTCTTGAGGTCGGGCTCCACCAGGTCGTGGGTGTAGTCGAGGACGACCTCCTTGATCTTCGCGTCCGCGGACACGCCCTTCAGCGCCACCTTGATCTCGCGCTCCGTCCCGCCGTAGTCGACCAACAGCAGGCCCTTGCGCCCGTCGGCGCGGCGGACCGGGAACGTGGTCACCGTGCCGACCGTCGAGCCGGCGCAGCGCACCGAGTAGTCGCGCATGAGGTCGCCGAAGAGCTTGAGCGCGTAGAAGACCTTGTACTTCTTCTGCATCGAGTCCTTGAAGCCCCAGCTACCGACGTGGCTGCAGCCGTAGTAGAAGGCCTGGTCGAGCTTCGAGGACTGCATCTCGACGAGCGCCGCGAGCGTGAAGCACGCCGAGCGGATGCCGTTGTGGCTGTCGGGGCCGTCCCAGATGCGCGCCTTGACCGCGGGGTCGGAGCAGTGCTGCATGTCGGTCCAGGTGTAGTTGTTGCCGAAGTAGTGCCACTCGTTGACGATCAGCTCGCACTTGGTGAAGCCGAACTCGTCGCAGAGCTTCCGGGCGCGCTCGGCCTCGCGGGAGAATTCGGCGGGGTCGCTCTTGTAGCCGTGCCAGGAGATGAAGTCAGGCGCGACGCCGGCGTCCTTGCACGCCTGCAGCAGGTAGCGGAAATATTCCTCGTTCAGCCAGCAGAGCGCCGGCCCGCCGACCTTGATCGAGTCGCCGAACTCGCCCTTCAGGCGCTTGAGGCACTTCACGAAGAGCTGCGCGAAGATCTCGCGGCGCTTCAGGTTGTTGCGCTTGGTGCCGGCGTCGTCTTCGCCTGCGTCGCCCTCCGGCAGGCAAAACATGTTGTTGAAGCCATCCGGCTCGTTCCAGATCTCCCAGTACCTGATGTTCCACTCGTGGCCATTGGCCCAGCCGCGGTTGTAGTGGCGCACGGTGCCGGCGAAGACCTCGGCCACCTTGTCGAAGTCCTTCGGGATGAGCGAGTTGAAGTGGACCTTGGGGCCCGAGTGCTCGATCGAGGTGCCGAGGCGGAAGAAGACGTCGAGCCCCGCCTCCTCGCGCGTGCGCTTCAGCAGGTAGTCGGTGGGGCCGAACATGTAGTTCTCGGGCTTGGTCGCGTCGAGGTCGACGAGCGGGAAGATGTGGTGCCAGTCGCAGACGCGCTGGTTGGCGTTGATGAGCGCCCAATCGTGGGTGCGCGCGCTCTTGAAGCCCATCGCGCGGACGTCGTCGAGCGCCTGCTGGGTAAGCGAGCAGATCGTCGGGCCGAAGCCGGAGGAGTGCAGCTCGGGGCGCACCTTGCCCACCTCCTGGGTGAAGTCGGCCACCGGCAGCTCGGCCGCACAGGCCGCCGCAGCCGCCATCATCGCCGCGGAAAGAACAGTCTTGGTCATGGGATACTCCTTTCGTTTCCGCGTATTATACCATATTCACCGCAGGTAAACCGCAGCACCGGGGTAGCGCGTCAACGTCGCCCATGGGGTGTTGCCATAGGCGCCGAGGTTGACGCGTCTACCGTGCCACCCTTCATTGGTGTCGGGCTCCATCGAATAATCGGACTTGGGGTCGCCGGCGTCAACTGCGGGAGAAAGTTCCGACTCGCGATAGTCAATCACCCGCGCTCCGGTCTTTTCGTCAAAATAGCCGAGACCGCCGCGGAGATGATCACAATAGCTAATTCTGGTTTCAAAAACGGGCAATGGCTTGCTCCAGGACCAATTCCAGCCGGTGGGCATCGAGCGGGGCTCTTCATAACCGTCCGGAGCATTGACATCAAGCAACACCGTCTCGAGCGGCGTTGCAAAGAGCGGATCGCCGTAGACGCAATGCGTACCTATCTGCAAGGCGTTGGTCTGTGTCGCCGAGACGCAGATTGTGCTGCCATCCTCCTCGGGAACGGTAAAGAGACAGTAGTCGACGGTCGCCGACGCATCGGCCGCGACCCGGATGTCCACCGCCCCCGTTGCATTAATCCGAGTGAGGTTGCCGTAGAAGATGCAGTTTGTCACCGCAACCGCGCCTCTGGTACACATTAGCGCAGGATTGGTCGACCCGAGATTGTAGGCAAAGGTGCAATTCTCGACCCGCGTAGTATCGTTGGTGTTGGTGAGATATACTTGCAGGACACCGACGCGGCCACCATAGTTGCCGATAAAGCTGCAATGCCGGAAGATGCTGCCGGAACAGTTGCCGCGGACGTCGACGATCCCGTCGGAATAATGCCCGCGGAACGAGCAGCCGTCGACCGTGGCGCGCGTGTTGTAGACATGGAGGGCGGACATCGACGCGGCGGAGCTGTCCATGTTCCTCTGCATGTAGTTGGTGACGAACGAGCAGCGGTAGATCTCCGCGCCGCCACCGAAGCTGCCGACGTAGAGACCGCCGCCGAAGCCGCCGTTGCCGCCGGCGGAGTTGATGATGTTCGCCTCGAAATGGCAGTCGACGACCTTCGCCTTGGCGCTGCCGCTGCCGTAGAGGCCCGCGCCGCCGCCGCCATACTGGTAGCTGATGTTGGAGTTTCCGTTGCCGTCCCAGTTGCCGAGGCCGCGCGTACAGCCGTAGAACACGCAGTTCGAAATCGTAATGTCTCCGGCCGACGCGGTCTTCTTGAGCCCCCTGTAGCCGCCGCGGAGAAATTCGATCGACTCGATGGTCATGCTGCCGGTGTTGCTGAAGTTGAAGGTGTCGAACTTGTTCTGGCCGTCGATTACCGACCGAAGCCCGGCCGGCCGCTCGGACGCCGCGCACTCGAGGCCGGTAAATCCGCCGCGCACCGTAACGGGGAAGGCAAACGACTTGGTCGACATCGCCTCCTTCACCAAGTTCGTGCCGGCGACCCAGATTTCGTTCTTCACCGCCGAGGCCTCGTCGAGTGCGTCCGACCACGTCGTGAACGCATCCAGCCAGCTGGTGCCGTCGTTGTTGCCTTTTGCCTCTGGATTCACATGAATGACGTTGTTGGGGCCCTTCTTTCCATACGCCGGCGGAAGCGTGCCGCGGACGACGACGCTGGCAACGGCCGGTCCGCTCGTCTGCCTGGCGCCGATCAGCTCGACTTTCGCCATGAGTGTGCTGCCGGGGATGTAGTAGTGGGGAACGAGGACATCCTTGGGCTGGCCGTTGACCAGGCCGCCGACCACGCCGGAGACGTCCTCCCAGGTCTCGCCGCCGTCCGTCGAGACATAGACGATTCCCCGCGTGGCGTAGGACCCGTTCCCGCCCATCATAAACGACACGGTCGGCATCGAGTAGCCGTCGGGGTCGTTCCACAGGATCCACACCTGGGGTATGCCGTCCACGTCAGGCCCGGATACCGGCGTACGCGACGCCTGTTCGGTGTTGCCGTAGCGGCCCAGGTTGATGCAGGAGCCGTTGGGCGAGCTCTCGCGCGAGAAGTCGCAGTACGGGTCGCCGGCGTCGATCGCCGGCGAGCGCTCGCCCGGCTCCGCATAGTAGAGGTGCCCTTCCGAATCGAAGTACCCGGCCTCGGAAAGCAGGTGGGCGTCGCCCGGAGCCACGAAAAGCGGATCGCCATACACCATCGAGTTCCCTAATTTTGACGCGGAGTTGACAAACGAGTAGGTCGCGCCGGTATCGTCCCCGAGCAGCGTGAAGTCGACGTCAAACGGGCAGTCGGCGTGGTCCGCGAAATCAACGCGGTTCTCGAAGAAGATCGAGTTGCGGATATTGACGATGCCTTTTACGCCCTTCACGCCGGCGCAGCCGTCGTCGGCGTAGTTCTCGTTGCCGTAGAAAGTGCAGTTGACGACATCCGAAGGTTTCATAGTCGAAGAATGGCTGAAGACCAGCGACGCGGCGTTTGCTCCGTCGGCCCGGTTGCCGAGGAAAAGGCAGTTCTGGATTACGTCCCTCGCGATGCTGCCAGTCGAGTATACCGTGCCGTAGGTCGAGCCTTCGGCGAGGTTGCCGACAAAGTCGCACTCCTTGAGCGAGATTGCGGAGGTGTTCGCGAAAATCGCGCTGGATTTCACCTTGGTGGTGGTTGCCGCCGCGTTGTAGGAGAAAAGCGAGTTCTCCGCCGAAACCCTCATTGTCCGATAGGTATAGAGCGCAGCCGCACCGTTCGCGTCGTTGGTCGAGAGGTTGTTGTTGAAGACGCTGTTCCGGACATATACCGTGCCCTGGTAGAGCGGCGTCTGCGTCTTGCTGCTGACGCCTTGAACGTAGACGGCGTTGCCATTGTCCTCAAAGATACAGTCGTCGATGTGCACGTCGCCGGTCCAGTCGGTCTTGGAGATCGCCCTCGACGGCGAACCGCGGAAACACAGCCGCTCGAAGAATACGTTGGCGCAGTCGGTGAAGACGACGGCTGAGAACTGTCCATTGCCGTCGATGGTGGAATAAGCCCCCTCTTCGCGCTCCTCGATCGTCGACTCCGTCCCCTTGAAACCGCCGCGGAAGATCCTGTTGCCGTAAAAGTATTGCGTCACTGCGGCGGCAGAAAGCACATTCGAGCCGGCAATCCAGATTTCGGTGTTGTAGTGCCGAGGGGCGGCAAGCGTCAGCGCCGTCGCGAAATCGACCGCGTCGTCCCACGAGGTGCCGCCGTTCGACGGCGAGCCGTCCGGCTTCACGTAGATGGGCGTGCCAAGGCGGAAGTTCGCGCCCGCGACGCCGTAGTGGGCGCCCAGGCCCCTCGCCGCGACATAGCCATTGCCGTGCCTCTGCCCGGTGTTGCCGCTGTAGTCCATTGTGCTGCCGACGGAGTTGTTAGCGCCGTAGACAAGATAGTAGTCAACCCCTTCCGTGAGGATGTTGCCATTGTCGTCGCGGACTACGACCGGCGGACGCGCCTGGTCCTCGCCGAAATACGGATAGCACTTCTCGACTTCAAGATGAAGATCGGTGTCGGAAGTGATGGAAATGTTGTCGAAGTACGAGAAGCTGTTGGCACTTATGCCGGTCGCGGTCCGGACGGGCCGGAGCTGGTAGATTCCGTCCTTGGCAATCGTGAAGTCGGCCTGCACCTTGTGCCACGTCGCGCCGTAGACGCGGAATTCGTTGGTGACGCTGCAGATTGAACAAACCAATCCATTAGTCGCATCGTAGATACGCCAGGAATAGATTGCGTGATCCTGGGCGGATTCCGCATAATGGTCAAGCGTGAGGGTATACGAGCCGGCAGCCAACGCAAGCCCAGACTGGAAGAAATACGCGCCGTTGTATGGTGCTAGATAATGAAAGCCGCGCTCCTCGGATGTCGTCGAATATGTTCCCAACGACACCTGGGCGGCATTCCTGTTCCAGCTCACGGGCATGAAGGTTCGCCATTGATTGCTGAAGATCAGATAAGACGACCCCTCCTCGACGCCTGGGTCGGCATTGAGCGCGCGGGAGAGGTCGATTTCCTTCAGCAGCCGAAGCTTGGCCGACACGGGGGCTTCGGCCGTAAAGTCGACTATGAATTGATTGGCCGTGCGCGGAGCTCCGTCGGGAAGGTCAAACCATTCAATCGCCTTTTCGCCAGGAGCCGGCTTGTACTCGATATACACTTCGTCGCCGACCGCCACCCATGCGTTCGTGCCGCCGCCGTTGATGGAGAGCGTGCCGGAACCATGGACTGCCCCGACCTCGATCAGCACCTCGACCTTGCCGCTCGCGGCGTTCCAGCGCATGTCGGAGGAATTGAACGCCTCAGCCGGAGCGACGCCGTCGTAGCGCACTTTGTCGACGGCGGCATTGTAGGCGATTTCCTTGTCCGAAAGCGGACAGTTGTAGAGACGAATCGAATAGAGGCGTCCCTCGAAGTTGTAGTGCGTTGCGTAGGCGGCGCCGATGGAGGCCCGGGTGAAGCTGGTCGCCCAGTTTATGTAGGCGTTGTTGTAATTCACGTTGCTGATGCCGGAGGTAAGCCGAGTCCCGCCGTCGTAAAAGCGCATCGGCGAATCGCCAGCGTCACCAGCCGCACCGTAGACGACGGCCAAATCACGAGAAACTGCGTCAGGAGCCGTCAATCCAGTAAAGACTTTGCGGGTTTGGCCGTTGCTATGGTGGAGCCAGAGCCGGCTGAAGTCCTCATACCAGGCGACGCGGGTCCAGCCATAACCAGAAAAGAACGGCATGCCGCGGCGGGTCTTGCAGTTGCGGTACTTTATTTCAATGGTGAGGTACTTGCCGGTCTTGTTCGTCGCAACGCCGGCATAGCCAGTCGTCTCGAGGAAATCTCCGCCCCACTGTGCCCTGTCGGTAAGCGCGAAGTCAAGATTTCCCTTGAGGTCCTTCCAGGTCCGTGCCGCAGGGTCGAAGGTGCCGGTGCCGGCGTTGTCGAGGGCATCCCAGTGGTTCATGAGCCCGTGCTGGACATACGACCTCGCTGTGAACGCGGGCGCAGCCGGAATGGAATAAATCGCAAACTCGTTGGTGACAACCGCCGAATACGCACCGATACCAGTCACGATCGCCTTGCCGGTGCCTACCGCGGCATTGTCCTCATAAGTGACGGTGTAGTCGACGTCCTTCACCAGGAGCGCTGTGCCGGCGAAGTTGGAAACGACCACGGACGGCGTAAGCGGGGCGCCGGTGAAGAACTGGTTGGGTATCTTGTCGACGACGACATCGGTTGTGTCTGGTCCGGGAATAAACGCTCCGGTGCCGTTGTTCTTGAAGAACCTGGAGGACGCTTGATCCCAAAGCCCAACCACGTTGATGCAGCGCGCGGGCACGAAGTCGCGGACCAGTTCGCCGTCCTGCCAGATCTTGAAGGAGTAGAGCTTAAGCCTGGATTTCTGGCCCCCGCCGTTAGTCGCGAAGATGTTGAGCGTGCTCATCCCGGTGTAGGCAAGAGAAACAGTTTTCGTGCTGGTATTGCCGCTGAAATCGAGGTAAAAGTTGTTCGATGCGTTGGTGTTGATGGAAATGAAGGCATCGACCCCGCTCTCGTAAAGCAAGCCAAGGCCAATAGCCGAATTATTGATGCGGAAATTATACGTACCAGATTGATAAAAATAGCATGAAACATTGTTGTTCCACACCCCGGCACCGAACAGCACGGTGTTGTCCGCGCAGTTGGTGGTGTTGAAGCTCATCTCGATGGCGGTGGTGGTGCCGGGAACGATGCCGGTGTCGATATACTCGTTGCCAGTAGTGTTGATGGACTTGATCTGGCGATAGATGGTGAAGGAGCAGGAATTGGTCACCTCCTCCAGTCCGCTCCCGGGCTTGCCGGACACGGTCACGGTGCAGCCCCCATCACTGTAGCTGTAGGCGACGTCAAACGGCGTCTCGTTGGTCGTGGTTCCTCCAGGGCCGAAAGTCCAGCTGGTGTCGTCAATGAAGTTGGTGACAACGAAACCAGGCATGGGGACTTCGCCGAACTGGCTGAGCTGGTCGAGAATCGGCACGATTGAGTACTTCGTCTGCTTGACGACGATAATCATCGTGCCGCAGCCGCCGGTGCCGCCGAACTGGTTGGCGCCGTTCCAGCCGCCGCCGCCTGCGCCACCGCCGAGGCCGTCGGTGCCGTTGCTGCCTGTAGCTGTCTTGCTGCCGTTGCCGCCGCCGCCTGCACCGCCGGTGCCGGCACCATAGTCTGCCCCGCTGTAGTTGCCGCCGCCGCCGCCGCCGCCGCCGCCGTAGACCACATTGACGCCGGTGATGTCGTTGGCAATGCCTTCGCCGCCGTTGCCGGCGAGATTGGGATTGTTAGTGTACGTATAGCCTGCGTGGCCGGCACCGCCGCCGCCGCCCGAACGGGTGTTGGCGCCAGCCGTCGCGCCGGCGTAGCCCTGGCCG
>CACWVU010000040.1 GCA_902764415.1 uncultured bacterium
GCATCAAATCCGCCGCGTTCGGGGCGGCAGTGTCATAGCCTGTTCATCGCCGCTGCCAATCAAGAATGGATGAGGCGCGGCGGAAATCTGCCGCGAAAGCCAGCACAAGGCGCGGCAAAAATGGTATAATTCACGCTGTCACCGGCAGGAATGCCGGGGCGCGATAGCCAAGCGACGAGAACCTCCGCGGAGTGCGGTGGCAGCGAACAGAGCAGAAAAGGGCTTATGTTGAAAAAGGAGTTTACAGACTTCATCTTCGCGACGAACACGGACGGGAGCGGCAAGGCTGCGTCATACGTTCGTGCGCTCGATATGCTCGGTCCAATTCTGACGAAACACTACCCGAAGCCGATTGTCGGCGGCTCCATGTGGCATGAGTTTTCGATTGGCGAATTAAAGGCAATTCACAAATGGATTTGTGCTGAAGCCAAGAAGGGCGCCGCGAGTCCGGTCCTGGCAGATTTCGAATCGCCAAGCTACTGGACGAAGAACTTCTGTTCGGCGGCGGTCAGTGCGCTTGGCGAGTTCATGGCCGTGGAGCATTTTGAAAATGGCATTGTCGAGCAGGCGGAAAAAGCCGCAACCGGCAAGTCTGCCGCGGCGAAGGCCGAGAAGCTTATCCAGGCAAAGTCGCAAGCCGATCTTGAAGCACATCTGAATCTCACCGCGAAGGAAGGCAAGGAAAAACTTGCCGCGGTCAAGGTGCGCGTGAACCAAGATATCTTCCGAAAGATGGTGCTGGCGAACTACGGCGGCAAATGTTGCGTGACGGGTCTTTCCGTGCCGGACGTTCTTCGCGCCAGCCATATCAGTCCATGGGTGGAAGACGAAAAGAACCGCCTCAATCCCGAAAATGGCTTGTGCCTCTCCGCAACCTACGATGCCGCGTTCGACCGCCACCTCATTTCCTTTGATGAACACTACCGTCTTGTCGTTTCGAAGGAAATCAAAGACCACTATACCGACGCGGCGGCAAAGTCCTACTTCCTCGACCGCGAAGGGCAGACAATGTCCCTGCCAACCAAGTTTCTGCCGTCACAGGCCTTGCTTGAAAAGCATAGGGAATTATTGGCAGGATAGTGGGCATGAACGATAAGCGTATAGTTGAAGTTGTTGGTGCCATCATAAAAGATGGCGATCGATATCTTGTCGGGCAGCGTGCGGCGAACAAGTCGCAAGGTGGCCTTTGGGAATTCATGGGCGGCAAGATAGAGCCGGGTGAAACGCCGGAAGAGGCCTTGGCGCGCGAGTGCCGCGAAGAGCTTTCCCTCGATATCGAGAACGAACACATAATTGATTCGGTTGTGCATGAATATCCAGAAAAGACAATTCGGCTAACGCTTATTTCGTGTTCACCCAAGTCTGGTTCAATTCCTAAAGCCTTAGAGCATCAGCAGATTCGTTGGGTGACACGCGCGGAAATGGACATCATGGATTTCGCTCCTGCAGATAGAGAGCTGATTACGAAGCAATTCGTATAAGAGGAGGGAGTTGTTATGGAACGATTTTATTATGGAAAGACCATCGCGGAATTTCTTGCGGAGGAGCCCGAGGCAATATTTGGGGCATTGAGCCAGGCCGAGGGTTTTGATACCGCGAGAGATCAGAAGAATGCTTGGAATGAAGAGATTGGTTTGCTCAAGTCAATTTTGCAAGGATACAATGGGGATGTGTTCTTCGAGTATGCCATCCCCCGTCTTGGCAAAAGAGTAGATGTTATCCTGCTAATAAACGGAATCGTTCTTTGTCTTGAATTTAAGGCTGGAGCGGAGAGGTTTGAGACCGCTGACAAAGAGCAGGTTTGGGACTATGCATTGGACCTCAAAAATTTCCATGAGCCATCCCGGGATTTGTTTGTTGCGCCTGTACTTGTGGCTACGGATGCTCCTGATGGACCATTTGAACTTGCAACATGCAACTATGATGATAAAGTCTATGCGCCGTTGCAAGCGAATGCGTCAAACCTGAAGGAAGCTATCGGCATAGTCGTTGACGCCACACCCCAAGCGAATGTTGAAGGGATGAATTGGGCCCGTGGCAGATATTCGCCAACGCCAACGATCATCCAAGCCGCAAGTGCACTATATGCGAAGCACAATGTGGAAAACATCACGCGATGTGATGCAGGTGAAAATCTCAAAGTAACAACAGATTTTATTCTAAGTGTAATCGATCATGCAAAGGCAAATAATGAAAAGTGCATTTGTTTCGTGACTGGCGTCCCGGGCGCAGGGAAGACACTGGTTGGGCTCAATGTTGCCATGAAACAGTTCGAAAAGAAAGAGCCCGCTGTTTATTTAAGTGGCAATAAACCACTTGTTGATGTGTTAACAGAGGCGCTTGCTAGAGATAAAGTCAAACAAGAACGTGAGGCCGGCAATCAATACACTCTGACAACTGCTCGTCGAGAGGTTAAAAGCTTTATACAAATCATACACCATTATCGTGATAATGCATTGGCCAAGCTTAAGATGCCTATTCGAGATGGTAAGCTTGAGATAGATGAAGCCAAGGCGAAGAAGCATGAAGAAGATGGGTATTCTGAAGTCGAACACGTCGCTATCTTTGATGAAGCACAACGTCTTTGGGATCAACCTCATCTTTCCGCTTGGTTGGCACGCAAGAAAGGCGTACAGAACTTTCCACTTTCCAATGTCGGAAAGTGAGTTTTTGATCTGGTCGCTGGATTTGCGTCCGGATTGGGCCGTTGTGGTTTGCCTTGTTGGTGGCGGCCAGGAAATCAACTCTGGCGAGGCGGGAATTGCAGAGCCTATCCGAGCTGCCAACGATACATTCCCAGGATGGAACGTATTCATATCTCCGCAACTGACCGCGAGGGAGTATGCAGAGGGGAATGTTGATGCGCTGCTCAAAACGAATCCCAATGTGCGGAAGGACGTCTCTCTGCATTTAGCAACGAGTATGCGCAGCTTCCGCGCGGAGAACCTTTCCAACTTTGTCGGCCAACTTTTGGATCGCGATGCTTCGGCGGCGAAAAACACCTATGCCGAGTTCTGCGCGAATTATCCAATCATGTTGACGCGCGATCTTGCAAAGGCAAAGTCATGGCTTAGGAAAGTGTCGGGCGGATCAGAACGCTACGGTATGATCTGTTCGTCGCAGGCGTTTCGTCTACGCCCGCTTGCTATTGACGTACGAGCAAAGCCGAATATCGTTGATTGGTTCTTGGATGACATAACTGACATCCGCAGTTCGCTTTTCCTGGAAGATGTTGCGACCGAATTTGACATTCAAGGACTTGAACTTGATTGGTCATGTCTTATTTGGGATGGAGATTTCCAATATGCGCCTGATGGGTGGATTCAGAAAGACTTCTCCGGCGGCAAATGGAAAAATATCAACGCCCCTGAACGTCGTGCTTTCCAAGTTAATGCATATCGCGTTCTTTTGACACGTGCGCGCAAGGGCATGATAATCTGCGTACCTGAAGGCGATCGTGGCCATCCGCCGGATGATACGCGACGACCGGAGTTTTACGATGAAACGTACAAGTATTTGCGTTCCCTTGGTTTGAAGGAGCTGGCATAGAATGGAGTGATATAAGCGTGAAGAAGTATTTCGTACTCAAGCTTGATTCGTATGAAGGCGAGGGGAGCTCGTTGATGGTGGACGCCGACGGCGCGGACAGCATGTATGTCGTCTTGAATGTTGAAGGCTCGTCGGCGGAGATTGTCGATTGGGGTTATCCCACGGTCGACGATCTTCTTGCGGCGTGGGACAACGTGACGTTTGAGAATCTGAAAGAGTTTAAGTAAGGTAGTCAATGAATCTTAATGATACCAACGGAATGGATCTGTTCGGCGGAACTGATGCCGCCGGCGGTTTGCGAGCCGATGTTAGACTAGACGTTGCCAAGCTCGACTACCTGTCTTCGGAGTCGATGACATGGCAGGAGCTGTTCGGCGGATTTGACCGCCTGAGGGCGATTACATATTCGTCTGGCATTGGATTCGTATATCAGCTTATAGAGATGTTCAAGGACGTGGAAATCATCTTCGGTTGCGAGGAGGTGATGTCGTATAACCTTCAGGAGATCATGGCGTACCAGTCGAAGCTGATGGAGCGCATCCGTGAGGCCGATTCCAAGTCAAAGACGAAGATGATTGAACGGGTTGAATCCGGGGATGTCCGACTTTTCGTCGCACGAGAAAAACTTTCTCACGAAAAGCTTTATCTTCTTGAGTCCGATGATGGACGTAAACGCGTTATCCTGGGCTCGGCGAACATGTCGTTCAATGCCTTCCGCGGACGGCAACGTGAGACAATATGCTACATGGATTCTGATGCGGCGTACGAGAGGTTCAATGAGGCCTACGAAGATTTGAAGGGCATTAGCGTCGATACCATTACAAAGAAGGCCATAGTCGTTGGGGATGCGTCGGAGAATTTGGATGCGCTACCGATAGCTGAAACGGTCAAGGTGAAAAAGGCCATCTACATCGAACCAGAGAAAGCAGCAGATGACGAGGTTAGGTTCATTCTGGATACGCGAGAACTTGCGCGGAAGATCAAGCCGGCGATTCCGATCTCAAAATCCGACAAGAAGGCAGGCAAGATCGTCATCTCGCCAGAGATTATCCAGAAGGTGCGTCGCCAGGTTATTCGTGATACAGAGCGCGAAAAGGAATTGAGAAGTGAGTATCCGCAGCTTGTCATAGATTCGGAGCATGGCACTGTTTCATTAAACGGCAAGGATCTAGACTTGAATCCTGATGCCGATGCAGTGAAAAGCGACGTCGACATGTTCATTCGCTACATGAATGGATATGAGCGTTTCCATGGCGACAGCAAAGGAATGCAGAATCGCTACTATGAGTTTGCCAACTGGTTCTTCTGTTCGCCGCTCATGGCCGTTATGCGTGACACTGCCTTGCGATTTGACCAGAAGACTCTGCCATATCCTGTGTTTGGGCTCGTCTATGGACAGTCAAAGGCGGGTAAGACATCTTTTCTTGAGACGATTCTCAAGATGATGATTGGTCAGAAGACCAAGATGGGCGCGCCGGAGTTTACTCGCACGGCCATTGACGGGCTCCGTCATAGTGTCCAGGGTGCTCCCATAATTGTTGACGACCTTACAAACAACAGGTTCAATCAGCATGCCGTCGAGACAATCAAGAATGACGATTTCGGCTTGTTGGAGCATTTGGTTCATTACCCTGCGGTTGTCATAAGCGCGAACGAAGATGTCAAGGCAGTGGCGCAAGAGGTGATCCGCCGAACAGTTATATGTCGCGTTCAGGCCGGTCTTACTAATACTGAAGTCATGAAGAGCAATGTCGTTCGCGCTGTCCAGCAGAAGATTGGAACGGCGTTCTATCGCGAATATCTGCGCTTGATGTTGGAGAAGATTCCGGACATGATGGACCAGCTGAAGGATGACAATCCGGAGTCGGAATGCCCAGACATACTGAAGGTTTCTTCGGAAGTGTTGTATGAAATCTTCTCGGCGCATGAGAGCGAGTTGCCTTCATATATCCGCAAGTTGTCGCTTGAAGACTATTTCAGCGAAAAGGTGACTGGCAAATATGCGATTCAGGTGATTAAAACAGCGTGGGCTAGCAATCCAAATTCTTTCGAGGTTGATGAGCGCGCGGGAACTGTCCGGTATGATGCCGGCGTAAACTGGGACGCCGATAGGCTCATGAAGGAGCTGCCGGAGAACCTTTGCGCCAAGCGCTCTCGCGACAGCGTCATCATGGAGCTCGACGAAGCGAGAGAATTCTTTGGAATAGATTTCAGGCGGAAGTCGTTCCTTTCTCGCTTGTTGGGAAGATGAGGGAGGCGCACATTATGGGACTTGTGAAGACGAGAAGATTGGCGGCGATGCATCCTCCTTCGCCAAGGCTACGGAGGACAGGTAGGCAGCAGCGCGCGAAGGCGGGGATGAAGCCGCCGGTGAAGGGCGATGCCGGTCCGCGCATCCCACGAGTCCGTAGGTCGAGCCCCGAGTCGATTGCTAGGATGTTGGGCAAATGAGAGAGGTTTTGCAGTGATGTCGTCACCCTTTCTCCTTGGTCGGTTAAGCAGCTTCTCGCGGTTTAACAGCCCAAGCCGCAGGGGCGCAATGGGCGAGAAGTTTGTGGCGAGGCGGCTGAGGTTCGGACTTCCAGATGAGTATCTGATCCTCAACGACGTCTATCTTCCGCTGCCGGACGGGACGACGACGCAGATCGACCACATTGTCGTGTCGCAGTATGGCGTTTTCGTGGTTGAGACGAAATGTTACAAGGGTTGGATATTTGGAAATGCGGAAAGTAAGGTCTGGACGCAGTCACTTTATGCTGGGAGAAGAGGATGGCCTAAACGCGCAGAGAAGCACACGTTTCAGAATCCAATTCGCCAGAACTACAAGCACATCTGCGCACTCGCGGACAACCTCGGAATAGACAAGTCGTATTTCCATGGCGTGATTGCCTTTGTAGACGGTTGCGAGTTCAAGACTGAGATGCCGGAGGGTGTTGTATGTTCACGAAGGGTGGCGGAATACATTTGCGGATTCAAGACGCCGATCATAAAGCCCGTGCAGGTGCCGGAAGTGGCGTCCGCAATTGAGGAATGGCAGGGGACGCTGAGCGAAAAGCAGATCGACAGCCATGTTGCCAATCTGCATAAGCGTCATTCGGCGGTTCGCGAAGGCGACGCGCCGCGCTGTCCGTATTGTGGCGGCGAGATGACGCTCCGCAAGCGACGGTCCGACGGCAAGTCGTTCTACGGCTGCAGGTCATATCCGAAGTGCCGCGGAATCGTCAATGTGGAGTAGGTAGGCGAGAGGATGTCACGGCATCATGTGGCCAAGGGGGCGGACTTCAGTATATGTTTTACTGTATATGCTTGAAAGGCGGAGCCGGTTGAAAAGTTGAAAGGTTGAAAGGCCGCGGCAGTTTGCGCGGCGGTTTGCGCGGCGGTTTGCGCATATCCCCCGACCAAAGGTCGTCCGCGACGCGGATGCCCTAGGAACAAAAGGGTTAGACCCCATGGTCACCCAAGCGTTTGGCCGAAATCGCGTGTGAGAGCACGGCCAGCGACTGTGCGAGGTCGACGTTCTGGACGATGACGCCGTCGGGCACGGAGAGCCGTACCGAGGTGAAGTTCCAGATGCCGCGTATTCCGGCGGCGACGAGCTTGTCGGCACATGGCTGCCCGGCTGCGTTCGGCACCGTAAGGATGCCGAGCCTGATGTTGAGACGCTTCACGAGGCGGGAAAGATCGCCCATTGGACGGACCTTTACGCCGTGAATCGTCTTCCCGACGATTTCAGGGCTTGCGTCGAATGCCGCTGCAATCGAAAGGCTCTGTTCCTCGAATCCCCTGTAGCCGAGAAGGGCATTTCCGAGAGAGCCGACGCCGACGAGGACGGCGTCGGTGGAGTTGTCCCAGCCCAGCGCGGCGGTGATGGCGGCCTGGAGCTCCCTGGCCGGGTAGCCGCGGCGCGGCTTCCCGGGAACTCCGGCCAACGCGAGGTCCTTGCGCGCCAGCACGGAGTCGAGGCCGAGCTTCTCGGCCACTACGGCGCTCGATATGTGCGTCTCGCCGGCCGCTATCATCTCGTTGATGCAGCGCAGGTAGACGGGATACCGGCGGATTGTCGGCAATGGCAGCGCGAATGGCCGCGCAAGCTGGTTTTTCTCGTTCATGGCGGATAGTATACCATAAACGGCGGCCGATAAGATAATAAAATATCGCTATTGACATACCGATATAAAAAGAGCTATAATATGCCGCACTCGCCCGGAAAGGTTTTCCGGGCCGTATACGAAAGAAAGGCTGGACATGGCGGAAAAGGCAATGGAACCGGTCGCGGCACCAGCCGCGGACGACGGAATGGAGGCGTTCGAGCGGATGCTTGAACGCGTGAGGGCGGCGCAAAGGGCGTATTCCACGTACTCCCAGGAGCAGGTGGACGCAATCTTCAAGGCGGCCGCGCTTGCTGCGAACAAAGAGAGGATACCTCTCGCGAAGATGGCTGTCGCGGAGACGGGCATGGGCATCGTCGAGGACAAGATCATCAAGAACCACTACGCGGCCGAGTACATCTACAACACGTACAAGGACACTAAGACGTGCGGCGTCGTGGAGGAAGACGAGGCGGCTGGAATCATGAAGGTCGCGGAGCCGATCGGCGTCATAGGCGCGGTCATCCCGACGACGAACCCGACCTCCACCGCGATCTTCAAGACGCTCCTCGCGCTCAAGACGAGGAACGGCATCATCATCAGCCCCCATCCGCGCGCGAAGAACTGCACGATGGCTGCGGCGAAGGCCGTGCTTGACGCGGCTGTCGCGGCGGGAGCGCCGGCGGACATCATCTCCTGGATCGAGGCGCCGAGCCTCCCGAAGACGAACCTCCTCATGAAGGAGGCGGACATCATCCTCGCGACCGGCGGCCCCGGCATGGTGAAGGCGGCGTACTCGAGCGGCACTCCCGCCCTCGGCGTCGGCGCGGGCAACGCGGCGGCGATCCTCGACCCGAGCTGCGACCTTGTCAACGCCGTCAACTCGATCATCCACTCGAAGACGTTCGACAACGGCATGATCTGCGCGACCGAGCAGACGGTCATCGCGGACGCGCTCATCTACGACGACGTGAAGGACGAGTTCAAGCGCCGCGGATGCTACTTCCTCAACAAGGACGAGGCTGACAAGATCCGCGCTACGATGCTCATCAACGGCGCGCTCAACGCGAAGATCGTCGGGCAGCGTCCCGTCGCCATCGCGAAGATGGCGGGCTTCGAGGTCCCCGAGTCCACGAAGGTGCTCATCGGCGAGGCGACCTCGACCGACAGCTCCGAGGCGTTCGGGCACGAGAAGCTCACGACGATACTCGGCATGTACAAGAGCCGCGACTTCGACAACGCGCTCGACATCGCGGAGGCGCTTCTCGTCAACAACGGCGGGCTCGGCCACACGTCGTCGCTCTGGATCGACGAGCTCGGCGAGCGCGAGAAGCTCGCGAAGTTCGCTGACCGCATGAAGGCATGCCGCCTTCTCGTCAACACTCCGTCGAGTCTCGGCGGAATAGGCGACATCTACAACTTCAGCCTCGTTCCCTCGCTGACGCTCGGCTGCGGCAGCTGGGGCGGCAATTCCGTGTCCGAGAACGTCGGCGTCAAACATCTTTTGAACATCAAGACCGTGGCAATGAGAAGAGAAAACATGTTGTGGTTCCGTGCGCCCGAGAAGGTGTACCAGAAGAAGGGATGCCTCTCGGTCGCGCTCCGCGAGCTCGGCGAGGAGCTTGGCAAGAAGAAGGCGTTCATCGTCACCGACTCGTTCCTCTACGCGAACGGATACACCAAGGCGATCGAGCGCTCGCTCGAAAACCAGGGCATCATGTTCACGACGTTCTCGAACGTCGCGCCTGATCCCACGCTCGCCTGCGCCAAGGAGGGCGCGAAGCTGATGGCCGGGTTCAAGCCGGACGTCATCATCGCGGTCGGCGGTGGCTCGGCGATGGACGCCGCGAAGATCATGTGGGTCCTCTACGAGCACCCCGAGGTCGACTTCCAGGACATGGCGATGCGCTTCATGGATATCCGCAAGCGCGTCTACAAGTTCCCGAAGATGGGCGAGAAGGCGTACTTCGTGTGCGTCCCGACGTCGGCCGGAACGGGCTCGGAAGTGACTCCGTTCGCCGTCATCACCGACGAGCAGACGGGCGTCAAGTATCCGCTCGCCGACTACGCGCTCATGCCGAACATGGCGATCGTCGACGCGGACATGCAGATGATGGCTCCGCCCGGACTCACCAGCGCGTCCGGAATCGACGCGGTCTCGCACGCGCTCGAGGCGTATGCCTCGATGATGGCGACGGACTACACCGACGGACTCGCGATCCGCGCGCTCCAGACGATCTTTAAGTGGCTGCCCGCGTGCTACGACGCCGCGGTCGCGAAGAAGGCGAACCCAGTCGCGCGCGAGAAGATGGCGAACGCCGCGACGATGGCCGGCATGGCCTTCGCGAACGCGTTCCTCGGAGTGATGCACTCGATGGCACACAAGCTCGGGAGCTTCCACCACATCCCGCACGGAATCGCGAACGCCCTGATGATGGAGGAGGTCCTGCGCTTCAACGCCGACCCCGTTCCGCGCAAGATGGGCACGTTCCCGCAGTACGACCACCCGCACACGCTCGAGCGCTACCTCGAGATCGCCGACGCGCTCGGCATCAAGGGCAGGAGCAAGGGCGAGCAGTTCAACAGCCTCTGCAAGGCCGTCCGCGAGCTGCAGGCGAAGATTGGCATCAAACCGACGATCCGCGACTACGTTCCGGACGAGAAGGACTTCCTCGCGCGTCTCGACGCGATGGTGGAGCAGGCCTTCGACGACCAGTGCACCGGCGCGAACCCGCGCTATCCGCTGATGTCGGAGATCAGGCAGATGTACCTCAATGCTTACTACGGGAAGCACGAGGTAGTTTGAGTTGAAAAGTTGAAAGGTTGAAAAGTTTAGGAGTTTTGAAATGAAGAAAACTACAGCAAAGAAGGTTCCGGCGAAGCGCAGCGGTCAGCGCAGGCAGACAGGTGTTCTCCTCGAACGCACCGACAAGGTCGTGACGAAGGACAAGGGCACGGTGCTCAAGATCTTCGGACCGAGCTACAAGGTGAGCGCGATCCTGAACGAGGCGATGAACGAGGCGCGCGCCGCCGAGACGGGGCTTCCCGTCGCGAAGGTGCTCGAGGTCCTCAAGATCCGCGACCACTGGTGCATACGCCGCGAGTGGGTCGAGGGCGATACGCTCGCCGACGTGATGGCGAAGGACAAGAAGAACCTCGTCAGGTACCTGAAGCAGTTCGTGGCGATCCAGTGCCAGGTGTTCGCGAAGACGTCCGAGCGCATGGGCAACCTCGCCGACAAGCTCGACAAGCAGATCTCGGCGTCGCCGCTCCCCAAGGAGACGCGCTACGACCTGCACATGAAGCTGCAGAGCTTCCCGCGCGGCAAGGCGCTGTGCCACGGCGACTTCAACCCGACGAACGTGATCATCACTCCGAAAGGCGACTGGCGCGTAATCGACTGGAGCCACGTGCGCCTCGGCGATCCGCTTGCCGACGTCGCGCGCACGTACCTGCTGTTCTGGCTTTCCGGACACGTCGCGGCGGCGGAGAAGTACATGGCCCTCGCCTGCGAGGCGCTCAAGGTGAAGCTCCCCGACGTGCAGAAGTGGTCGTCGCGCGACCAGACGCCGAAGAACCACGAGCTCCTTATACACTGGGCGAGCGTCGTGGACATCGAGTAGCAGTTGCGGCACTTGCTCAACGGTCGGAAATTTGATATACACGTTCACTACCATCCCATAAGTGCGTAGGAACAAAAGGGTCAGGTATGGAACAAAAGGGTCAAGACCCTTCCGTATATGAGCGTCACCGCACGATTATGACGGTGCCGGTGCTGTAGCGGGTGGTGCGGAGCTCGATCTCGGAGCAGTTCGCGTTCGTGATGCCGCGGAAGCGGATGTAGCGCGGCGGCTTGGTCCGCTGGCTCCAGACATACGGCACGAAGAACCTCGTCGGCGAAATCTCCAGCGTCGTCTTGCAAATGTCGATGACGTCGTTCGTCCAGACAATGCCCTCCGGCACGCCGCTCACCACCCCGTAGACTCGCTTCTGGCCATTCGTATGCCAGCTCGACACGGCCCAGCTGACCGGTCCTTCCGCCGGATCATAGCCGTAGTCGATGTAGCTGCCGACTATCCTTTCCGGGAATCCGCTACGCGGCCACATCCGCCAGCCGACCAATTGGTTGCGGGCGAAGTCTATTTCCCCGAGGTCGAAGACGATCCAGACGTCGCTTGTGGTCTCGGGATTGTTGCCGGTATTCCCGTCGTAGAACTGTGAAAGCGCAGTGTTCTTCAGATACGCCTTGGGCAGGATGACCTGCGAACCGACGGCGAACGAAGGCAGCACCTGCGACGCGGAATGCGTTCCGTCGCGCGTCGCGAAGATGCGCCACTGCCAGAGCCCGGCTTCAAGCCCCGCGAGCCGCGTCTGGAAGGTCTGTCCTTCCGTCAGCTCGCCGATGTCGAAGCGGCGGCCGTTGGCGCTCCACTGCGCGTAGCTGTCGCCGTAGTCCTGGTCGGCCGCGAAGACGGTGACCGCTGCCGCGCCGTCCGGCGAGGAGGTGAGCTTGCCCTTCACCAGCACGCCATCAGCCGCGTCCGCCGACTCGACGGCCGTGCTCGCGAAGGGATTGGGGTCCGCCGTCGCCTCGACCATCAGGTCCTTGGCGAATCCCCAGACCTCGGTGACGTTGAGCTGCGTGACGTTGTCGAGCACGATATACCGGACGGAAGCGCCGTTCTCGACCGCGTTGAGCTTGAAGAGGTTGATCTTGCCCTCGGTCAACCCCACGACGTTGGTGTGGAGAAGCGTCCAGTTCGCGAGGTCGTTCGAGCCCTTGATGCGGAAGTTCTTGCTCCTGTCTGACAGCGATGCACCGCCCGTCCTCGGGGCAACGCCAATCGCCTTGATGTTCCGCGCGGTGCCGAAGTCCAGGAACGCCGCGAATGCGGTGCCCTGGCCGGCATCGAAAAATTCGTTGTACTTGTTGTTGTGGAGTATCACCGTCGCCGAGCGGTACGAGCCCTTCTCCAACGACGTAAGGCTGGAAGAGACGATGGAGTACTGCGCCGGAATCGGCAAAAGGTCCGTCGTCACCGTGAAGTTGAGCGACGCCTCGTTGCCGAGGTAGTCGCCGATGCCGATCGCGGTCACCGTCATCCTGCCGAAGCCGGTCACGTCCGTGTATTCGAGCCGATAGTGGACGTTCTCCGTCAGGACCGCCTGTGTCGCGACGCTCCGAATGGTGACGACGGGGTAGTACGGATGAACAAGGTCGTTCGTCGTGACCGTGGAGGAAAGCGACGCCTCGAAGGCGGGCAGCACGTCGTAGTGGCACTTGACCTCGCTGCCTTCGTAGGCGCCGATGCCGGTCACCGTGGCCGTCGCGGTGCCGAGCCGATCCCAGTCCTCGTAGCTGACCGTATAGTGGACTCCTTCCGTCAGCGTGATCGACTCGTCAGCCGAGTCCACCACTGTCGGCACGGGCTTGCGGGTGTTCGACGATGCGTAGTACACCACGCTCTCGGCGTAGGTCGCGCGGAACGCGTCCCAGTCGAAGTCGAGCGGGTAGCTGACGCCGCCGTTCCACCAGGTGTAGGTCGTGGTCGGCCACGCGATGTTTGCGCGCGTGTCGGCAATCGTCCAGTCCACGCCGTTCGTGCTGCACTCGACGATCCAGTGCGTCGGCGAACGCGAGGCAACCGAGTCGTTCGCGGTGGCGAAGTTGTAGGCGACCGGCTTCGCGGCATCGGCAAGCCGCATCGTAAGGACAATCCAAGTGCTTTCCGTCGCCGGATTCAGCGCAACGTTGGTCATCCGGAACATCTTTGTGCCAGTACTGTTGTCGAACAGGTCCGGCAGGCCCTCGTATGTATCGTTGAACGGTCTGTCACCAGAAAGCCCGTCCTCGACATAGCCGGATGCCTGGCCGACGGCGAGGTTGGTCGCCACGGTGCCGTCCGCCACAACCGTGAGCGAGCTGTTCACCCGCTCCCCCTGCCAGTTGTAGAGAGCAAGCTCGCTCAGCTGAAGGCCACCATTTCCGCCGTTCGTCTTCTGGAAGCGCACTCGCGTCCAGCACCCCTTCTCGGCAAACGCGCTCGCCGCGGACAACGCGACCGCAGCGACGATCAGGAGGCTACGATATCTGCCCCCCCCCCGGGAAAACTTGCTGTTTCGCGAAATTATCATGGCTTGCTCCTTTTGCGGGTTTGGGAATATTATACCACAACCAGCTCAAAATGTCCACCCCCCCCCCTAAATTAGGGGTAACACTATGGGGTCGGATCCCATGGTCACTCGCTGGCCTGTGTAAATGCAAGGTTGAACTTTGGATTTACACCACAACAGGAGTCGCATTAAGCAAGAGGGTCTGACACTTCGAGTGAAAGGTTGAAAGGTTGAAAAGTTGAAAAGTTGGGCGGAGCCGGTTGAAAGGTTGAAAGGCCGCGGCGGTTTGCGCGGCAGATTGCGACCGCGCGTTTGCAGGATGCAGAGAAGGTGAACAGGATTAAGGGTGTTTGAGGGTTTGAGTGAAGAGTGTTTGAGTTTTTAACACACGGATTTGTTCGCGACTACGTCGCTCACCGATGGCGAAGGTCGTAGACCTGAGCAAATCCGTGTGTTATTACGAACCACGAACCACGAACCGCGAAATTATGGTATAATACAGCAACACAGCAACTTAAGGAGAAAAACATGAGACCTGGATTCTGGCAGATTCTGATCATCGTCGCGATCATCGCGATACTCTTCGGCGCCAAGAAGATCCCCGAGCTCGCGCGCTCGATCGGCAAGGCGAAGGGCGAGTTCAAGAAGGGGCTTGTCGAGGGCGAGAAGGAAGAAGAGGCGGCGGCCGAGGGCGAGAAGAAGCCCGAGCCCGCCAAGGAACTGGCTTGACCGACCTCTTAAGAGAGCGGCTAAAGTCGCTTCCCTGCCGCCCCGGCTGCTATCTCATGCGAGATCGCCGGGGCGAAATCATCTACGTCGGCAAGGCCAAGAACCTGCGCCGGCGGGTGCAGTCGTACTTCCGTCCGCACGCGCGCCTGGCGCCGAAGGTGCGCTCGATGGTGGCGCTGGTGCACGACTTCGAGTTCATGACGGTGAAGAACGAGGCGGAGTCGCTGCTCACCGAGGCCTCGCTCATCAAGCGCCACAAGCCGCACTTCAACATCCTGATGCGGGACGACAAGCGCTACCTGGCGCTCAAGGCGGACGCCGCCTCGCCGTGGCCGCGCTTCGCCTGCTGCCGGATCGTGCGGGACGACGGCGCGCGCTACTTCGGCCCGTTCCCCTCCGCGCCGGTCGTGCGCGCGGCCAAGGACTTCGTCGAGCGCCGTTGGGGCATCCGCTCCTGCTCCTGCCTCGAGCCGGACGAGGCCGCCCACCGCCACTGCCTCGCGAACGTGATCCGCTCCTGCAGCGCGCCATGTCTCGGCTCGGTAACCCGGGACGAGTACCGGCGCCGCTTCGACGAGGCGTGCGAGTTCCTCGACGGGAAGCGTCCGGCGGAGATCGCCGCGCTGGAGGAGGAGATGCGCGCGCGCGCGGAGGCGGGCGACTACGAAAGCGCCGCGCGGCTGCGCGACACCGTGTCCGCGCTCAGGGAGATGACCAAGGCCCACTTCGTCCGCCGCACGCCGGAGATGCGCCGCGAGGCGGCTGCGCGGGGGCTTGAGGAGCTGGCCGCGGCGATCGGGCTTAAGAAACCGCCGCGGATCATCGAGTGTGCCGACATCTCCAACCTCTTCGGCGAGTACAACGTCGCCTCGCTGGTCGTCGCGCGCGACGGGCTGCCGGACGGCCGCTACTACCGGCATTTCCGCATCCGCTCCTTCAAGGGGGCAGACGATCCGCGCGCGATGGCCGAGGTGGTGCGCCGGCGCTACGGGCCGGACTCGACCCTGCTCGCCACCTCGCCGCGCGCGGACCTCTTCGTCTGCGACGGCGGCATCACCCAGCTCAGGGCGGCGCGCGCGGTGTTCGCCGAGCTCGGCATCACCGACATCCCGTCCATAGGCCTGGCGGAGCGGCAGGAGGAGATCGTGCTCGACGACGGCCGCGAGAGCATCCTGCTGCCGCGCGACTCGGAGGCGCTCTTCGTGCTGACGCGGCTGCGGGACGAGGCGCACCGCTTCGCCATCACCTACCACCGCTCGCTGCGCGAGCGCGCCATCCGCGAGTCCGCGCTCGACGAGGTGCCGGGCATCGGCGCGGCGAAGAAGGCGAAGCTCCTGAAGCGGTTCGGGTCCGTGCGCGGGATCGCGCGCGCGTCCGCCGACGAGGTCGCCGCCTGCGCCGGCGTGGGCAGGAGCGTCGCCGAGGCGGTGCTCGCCGCCGCAGGCAGCCGGCCGGGGAAAATGGTATAATCCACAAAAACACAACCACCTCTGAAGGGGAGCAGAAGATGAAGATAGGAGCAGGCAAGGTAATCGGGGCGGCGATGTTCGCCGCCGGCGTCGCGGCAATCTGGCTTTGGCCGAAGCAGAAGGCGGAGGTCAGCGAGGACACGGTGGTGCGCCCGGTGCGGAGCATGGTGGTCACCGGCAAGGCGACCCTGCCGGAGCTGCGGTGCCCCGGCAAGGTCAGGGCCGGCGAGTCGCGCGACCTGATGTTCGAGGTGCCCGGGCGGCTGGTGGAGTTCAAGCTCGACCGTGGCCAGAGCGTGAAGAAGGGCGACGTCCTCGGCAAGCTCGACATGCGCGACTACGAGGCGGACGTCGCGAAGGCGGAGGCCGAGTTCGAGAGCAAGAAGCTTTCGTACGAGCGCTACAGCAAGGCGCTCGGCAAGGGCGGCGTCTCCAAGGACGACGTGACCAAGTCCGAGGCGGAATACAAGACGGCCAAGGCGCAGCTCGCCGTCGCGAAGAAGGCGCTGGAGAGCTGCACGCTCGTCGCGCCGTACGACGGCGTGGTGGCGGACAAGTACCCCGAGGAGCTCGACATGGTCTCGACCGGCCAGAAGATCCTCACCCTCCTGAGCGTCGACAAGGTGAAGTTCGACATCACCATCCCCGAGACCGCGGTGATCTCCCGCCGCTTCGTCGAGGTGCTGGGCGACCGCCGCCGCTACGTGGTGTTCGACTCGCTTCCGGGCAAGAAGTTCGACGTCGTGTACGAGGAGGCTACGACCCAGGCGGACGCGAAGACGCAGACGTTCACGGTGACGTTCTCGATGCCCGCCCAGGACGACTACAGCTTCCTGCCCGGGATGAGCGTGACGCTCGTCATCGAGGGCGGCGCGAAGATGTACGACAAGGACGGCACCGTGGAGCCGCTCGCCGTGCCGGCGGTCGCCGTCGGCCAGGACGAGGCTGGCGCGCACTTCGTGTGGAAGCTCGTCAAGGCCGAGAAGGAGGGCGAGTACAGGGTCACGAAGCAGGTCGTCGAGGTCGGTCGTCTTCGCGGCACCAACTACTCGGTGAACAAGGGGCTCGCCGAGGGCGACCGCATCGCCGTCGCCGGCGTCTCGATCCTCACCGAAGGCCGCGTCGTCACCCTCTGGAAGGAGTGACGAGATGAACATAGCGGAATACTGCATCAAGAAGCCGACGGTGACGCTGTCGTTCGCCGTCGCGATGCTGCTGGCGGGCATAATCGGCTACTTCCGCCTCGGGCGGCTCGAGGACCCCGAGTTCACCATCAAGGTGGCGCAGGTCATCACCGTCTATCCCGGCGCGACGGCGGAAGAGGTCGCCAACCGCGTCACCGACCCGCTGGAGACCGCCATCCAGCAGATGGGGCAGCTCAAGGAGGTTACCTCGACGTCGTATCCAGGCAAGTCCATCATCCAGGTGGAGATGAAGGACAAGTACGATGCGTCCTCGCTGCCGCAGGTCTGGGACGAGCTCCGCCGCAAGGTGAACGACTCGGCGTCGTCGCTGCCGTCCGGCTGCGGGGCGCCGGTCGTGATCGACGACTACGCCGACGTGTTCGGGGTCGTCTACGCCATCTACGGCGACGGCTTCACCTACGCCGAGCTCAAGGAGCACGCGAAGCTCCTCCGGCGCGAGCTCCTCCTCTGCGCCGACGTCTCGAAGATCGACCTCCTCGGCGACCAGCAGGAGATCGTCTCGTTCGAGATGTCGCGCGCGAAGATGGCGAACCTCGGCATCACGCCGGAGATGATCCGGGCGGTGGTCTCCGGCCAGAACGAGGCGGAGG
Source organism: uncultured bacterium (assembly GCA_902764415.1). Lineage (GTDB taxonomy): Bacteria > Verrucomicrobiota > Kiritimatiellia > RFP12 > UBA1067 > UBA1067. The sequence goes on from CACWVU010000040.1 coordinate 17,745, forward strand.
ACGCCGGCAAGGTCAGGGTCGAGGACAAGTACGTGCGCATCTTCCCCAGCGGCACCATCAAGTCGGTGGACGACTTCAAGCGGCTCATCGTCACGGTCCCGCAGGGCGACGGGAAGTTCTCGACCATCCGGCTCCAGGACCTGATGACGATTAAGCGCGACTACCAGGACCCGCCGTCGTGCATCATGCACTACAACGGCAAGCCGGCCGTGGGGCTCGGCATCTCCACGGTGAAGGGCGGCAACGTGATGACGATGGGCGCGGCCATCGACAAGCGCATGAAGGAGCTCCTCCCCGAGACGCCGATCGGAATCGAGTTCGGCATCGTCTCGCACCAGGCTTCCACCGTCGACGAGGCGGTGAACGGGTTCGTGGTGAACCTCGTCGAGTCGGTCGTGATCGTGATCGCCGTCCTCCTCTTCACCATGGGGATGCGCAGCGGCGTCCTCATCGGCGCGATCCTGCTCCTCACGGTCTTCGCGACGGTGGCGGTGATGAACGAGATGGGACTCATCTTCGAGCGCATCTCGCTTGGCGCGTTCATCATCGCGCTCGGGATGCTCGTCGACAACGCCATCGTCATAACCGAGGCGGTGCTCATCGCGGCGGAGAAGGGCGAGAGCCGCACCCAGGCGGCGATCAACGTGGTGAAGCAGTCGCAGTGGCCGCTCCTCGGCGCGACGGTGATCGCGATCCTCTCCTTCGCGCCGATCGGTGCCTCGCAGGATTCCACCGGCGAGTACTGCGGCTCGCTCTTCAAGGTGCTGATGATCTCGCTGCTCCTGAGCTGGGTGTTCGCGATCACCGTGACGCCGCTTTTGGCCTCGTGGTTCCTGAAGAAGAAGGAGAAGTCCGGCGTCGGCGAGGAGAAGGCGGCGGACCCCTACGCCGGCGGCTTCTACCGGGCCTACCGCGGCTTTCTCGAGTTCTGCATCGTCCACCGCTTCCTCACCTGGCTGGTGCTTATCGGGCTTCTCGTCGGGGCGTGCTACGGCTTTACGAAGGTCAAGCAGAGCTTCTTCCCGGAATCGACGCGGCCCCAGTTCATGGTGCACGTCTGGATGCCGGAGGGCTCCTCCATCCACGCGACGGAGAAGCGCGTGGCGGCGCTCGCCGACGCGGTCCGCAAGCTGGACGGCGTGACGGCCGTGACCGCGCTTTCCGGGAGCGGGGGGCTCCGCTTCCTGCTCACCTATTCGCCGGAGGACTCCGACGACTCGTACGGAATCATCTTCGTCGACGTGAAGGACTTCCACCTCATCCAGGGCCTGATGGAGAAGGCGGAGGCCCTCGCCCTCGACCTTGCGCCGGACGCGCTCGTCTACGGCCAGAAGTTCGTGAACGGGCCGGGCGACGCGCAGAAGATCCAGTTCCGCATCCAGGGGAAGGACCCGGCCGTCCTGCGCCGCGCCGGCGAGCAGGCGCTCGAGATCATGCGCGCGGACGGGGGGCTGAAGGAGATCCAGACCGACTGGCGCAACCGGACGGACCTGCTCGTGCCCGACATCGCGGAAGACCGCGCGCGCAAGCTGGGCGTGACCCGAAGCGACATCGCGCGCTCGCTCAAGCAGGCGACGGCGGGGCTGACCGTCGGGTACTACCTCGAGGGCGACGAGGCGCTGCCGATCGTGGTGCGCGCGCCGGCGGCGGAGCGCAACGACCCGGATTCGCTGGTCAGCTCGTGGGTGTGGTCGTCGTCGCTCGGCTGCTCGGTGCCGTTCGCGCAGGTGGCGAGCGGCATCCACGCCGAGACCGAGGAGGCGATCTTCAAGCGGCGCAACCGACTCCCGTGCATCACCGCCAAGTGCAATCCGAAGAGCGGCACCGCCGCGGACGCGCGGCTGCGCGTCGCCGACAAGCTGGAGGCGATCGGCGACACTTTGCCCGCCGGGTACTCGGTCGAGTGGGGCGGCGAGTACGAGAACTCCGCCGACGCCAACAGCGGCCTCGCGGGCAAGCTCCCGCCGATCTTCGCCATCATGGTGATGATCGTGGTGCTGCTCTTCAACTCGATCAAGAAGACGATCGCGATCTTCCTGACGGTCCCCCTGATCCTCGTCGGCGTGGTGGCGGGGCTGCTCGGCTTCGACCAGCCGTTCGGGTTCATGGCGCTCCTCGGCTTCCTCTCGCTCGTCGGCATGCAGATCAAGAACGCAATCGTCCTCATGGACGAGATCAACGCCCAGCTCGCGGCTGGCGCGCAGCCGTTCGACGCGGTCGTCATGTCCGGCGTGACGCGCCTGAGGCCGGTGATGAACACGGCGCTCACGACGATCCTCGGGATGATCCCGCTCGTCGTGGACCCGTTCTACTCGGCGATGGCGGTGACGATCATGTGCGGACTCGGCTTCTCGACGCTCGTCACGATGGTCGTCGTCCCGGTCAACTACGCGCTCATCCATCGCGTGAGTAGGTCCAACGCATAGAAATGCGTTGGAAGTATTTCAGCAGCCAGTGGCCAGCGTTCAGCCGCCAATGCAGCGGCCGATGAATCGTCCCCGGGATGCCTCGGAGAAGAGTTGGTCGCGCCACGACCATTCAGATTGGCCGCTGCGCCGCTGGATACTGGTTGCTGAGATACTTCCGAGGAGGTGCGCTTGACGCGGGCGCGGCGGTTTTGGTATACTACGCGCAAGTTTGCACCTGTTGGGGATATAGCTCAGTTGGTAGAGCGTCTCAATGGCATTGAGAAGGTCAGGGGTTCGACTCCCCTTATCTCCACCAACAGGAAGGCGCTTTGACATGAAAAACGCACTGTTCTCGGTAAGGCTCTTCTGATGGGCGCGCGGGCGAGCTGGTCGGGCCAGCTGGCGTTCGTGTTGGCGGCGGCGGCATCGGCAATCGGGCTGGGGAACCTCTGGCGGTTCCCCTATCTTGCCGCCAGGTACGGCGGCGGCACGTTCATCGTCGTCTACCTCGCGCTCGTCGTGACGCTCGGCTTCACGCTGATGCTCACCGAGATCGCGATCGGCCGCAAGACCCAGCAGTCGCAGCTGACCGCCTACTCGCGCCTGCACGTCGCGTGGGGGTTCGTGGGGCTGCTGGGGACGGTCGTCCCCGTGCTCATCACTCCCTACTACTGCGTGATCGGCGGCTGGGTGCTCTACTACCTCAAGGCGTACGCGGTGATGGCGTTCACCGGCGCGTTGCCGATGGGCGAGGCGGCGGCGCAGTCGGGCGCGTTCTTCTCGGGCTTCATCTCCGCTCCGTTCGCGCCGTTCGGCTACGGGATGCTTTTCGTCGCCGCGTGCTCGGGGGTGATCGTGCTCGGGGTCAAGAACGGCATCGAGAAGTCCAACCTGGTGATGATGCCGGTCCTCTTCGTGATGGCGATCGCGATCTCGGCCTACGTCGTCTGCCTGCCCGGCTCCGGCGAGGGGCTGAAGTACTACTTGGTGCCGAACCTGGACTGCCTCCGCTCCGCCGACGGCTCGTTCTCGCTCGCGCTTCTCGGCAAGACCGTCCTCGGCGCGATGGGCCAGATGTTCTACTCGCTATCGCTCGCGATGGGCATCATGATCACCTACGGCTCCTACATGAAGAAGTCCGACTCGATCGAGCGCTGCGTCCGCCGCATCGAGGTGTTCGACACGCTGATCGCGGTCGTCGCCGGCCTCATGATCATCCCGGTCGTCTACATGTTCGCGGTGAAGAGCGGGATCCCGGTGAAGGAGGCGATGAACGCCGGCCCCGGGCTCATGTTCATCACCCTGCCCCAGGTGTTCGCGACGCTCGGCGCGGTCGGCCCGTGGGTGGGGCTCGCGTTCTTCCTCCTGGTCACCTTCGCCGCGGCGACGAGCGCGATCTCGCTCATGGAGGCGTGCGTCGCGTCGGTGTGCGACGTCCTGAAGCTCGAGCGCAAGTCGGCGACGTTCTTCACCGCCGCGCTCATCGCGTTCCTCGCCACCTTCTCCGCGCTCGGCTACGGCCCGTGGAAAGCCGTGACCGTCTTCGGGATGCAGTTCCTGGACTTCTTCGACTTCATCACCAACTCCGCGCTGATGCCGGTCGTCGCCATCGCGACCTGCGTGTTTGTGGGCTGGGTCCTCACGCCGAAGGCGGTGGTGGACGAGGTGGAGGAGGGCGGCCGCGCGTTCCGCGCGAAGCGGCTCTACGTCGCGATGGTCAAGTACGTCGCGCCCGCGTTCATGGCCGCGGTCCTCGTCTCCGAGATCTGCCGCACCTTCAAGATCGGCGGCTGGAGCATTTGAACCGGACTGGAAAGGAGTCTTTGACAATGACCGCAAAATCGTTCATCGCTGTGCTGGCGCTGGCCGCCGCGTCCGTGGTGTCCGCCGCGGAGTGGACCAACCTCGACGACGCGAACAAGCGCGGCGAGCGCAAGCTTTCCGCCGCCTACCTGACTGGCAAGGTGGTGCTCGTCTGCCGCTCCCAGGAGCACGCGGAGCGGCTCGGCGAAATCTGGGCGAGCTTCCGCCGCAAGAACTTCGTGGCGCTCGGGTCCTTCGCCAAGGCGCCCGCGGGCGCGAAGTATCCGGTCTACGCCGGGGCGGGGCCGGAGGGCTGGAACCCCAAGGCCGCGCTCTGCGTGGTCGACGCGAAGGGCGATGTGGTCTACACCGGCGGCGACATCTCCCAGGCGACGGAGGCGGTGGTGGAGTCGCTCACCGCGTTCGTCGCGGCGCCCGACTACAACACGTGGCGTCAGTACTTCGACTTCGAGGCGCGCGCGCTCCCCGGCCGCGCGATCAACGATCTCGCCGAGGTCAAGAAGGACAAGCGCGTCTCGGCTTCCGCCGGCTACAAGGCCGCGGCCAAGGAGCTAGCCGCGCGCGAGAAGGAGCTCAAGGCGAACCCGGCCTACGTGCGCCTCGCCAAGCTGGAGCAGCTCGCCGCGCAGGTGCGGGAGTACAACCCCGCGAACAAGCGCGCGCGCGTCAAGTTCACCAAGGCGAAGATCGCCGCCGAGGCCAAGAAGTACGCCGATTTGAAGGAGTCCGAGGACCCGGTCGTCGCGCGCGAGGCGAAGAACTGCCTTGCCGACCTCGCCTGGGCCGCCGCGGAGCTGTAACAAGGAAGGAGCCGCCATGAAGGAAGAGTTCGCCAACATCACCGAGATCCTCGAGCGCAACGCGCGCGAGTGGCCTGACGACGTCGCGCTCGTCGAGATCGACACGCCGGACGAAGGGCGGCACAAGACCTGGAAGGAGGCGGAGCTCGTGGAGTCCGTCCCCGACAGGTCGTTCCGCGTCGAGATGACCTGGCGCGAGTTCGACGACAAGGCCAACCGCTTCGCAAACTTCCTGCTGTCGCGCGGCTATACGCGCGGCGACAAGGTCGCGATCCTGCTGATGAACTGCCTTGAGTGGCTGCCGATCTACTTCGGCGTCCTCAAGGCCGGCTGCATGGCCGTGCCGCTCAACTTCCGCTACACCGCCGACGAGATCAAGTACTGCCTCGGCCTCTCCGACGCGCAGGCGCTCGTCTTCGGCCCCGAGTTCACCGGCCGCGTCGAGCAGATCGCCGACCGCATCCCGCTGGTCCGGACGCGTCTCTACGTCGGCGAGGACTGCCCCACTTTCGCCGAGAGCTACCCGAACCTCGTGAAGTACGCCTCGGCGGAATCGCCGGCCGTCAGGATGACCCCGGAGGACGAGGCCGCGATCTACTTCTCGTCCGGCACCACCGGCTTCCCCAAGGCGATCGTCCTCCAGCACCGCTGCCTGCTGCACAGCTGCCGCTGCGAGCAGAAGCACCACGGCCAGACGAAGGACGACGTCTTCCTCTGCATCCCGCCGCTCTACCACACCGGTGCGAAGATGCACTGGTTCGGGTCGTTCCTCGTCGGTGGCCGCTCGGTGCTTCTCAAGGGCGTCAGGCCCGAGTGGATCATCCGCGCGGTGAGCGAGGAGAAGTGCACAATCGTCTGGCTGCTCGTCCCCTGGGCGCAGGACATCCTGGACGCGATCGACCGCGGCGACGTGAAGCTCGAGGATTACCGTCTCTCGCAATGGCGGCTCATGCACATCGGCGCCCAGCCGGTGCCGCCGGCGCTGATCAAGCGCTGGAAGAAGGTCTTCCCGCACCACGACTACGACACCAACTACGGCCTTTCCGAGTCGACCGGTCCCGGCGCGGTGCACCTCGGCGTCGAGAACATCGACCACGTCGGCGCGATCGGCGTCGCCGGCTACGGCTGGCAGACGAAGATCGTCGGCAAGGACGGCATCACCCCGGTCGAGCCGGGCAAGGTGGGTGAGCTCGCGCTCAAGGGCCCCGGCGTGATGAAGGAGTACTACCACAACCCCGAGGCCACGGCCGAGATCATGAAGGAGCCGGGCTGGCTACTCACCGGCGACATGGCCGAGGAGCGCGACGGCTTCATCTACCTCGTCGACCGCGCCAAGGACGTCATCATCACCGGCGGCGAGAACTTGTACCCGGTGCAGATCGAGGACTTCGTCCGCGCCAACCCGAAGGTGAAGGACGTCGCCGTGATCGGCCTCCCCGACGCGCGCCTCGGCGAGATCGCCGCGGCCATCGTCTCGGTCAAGGAGGGGATGTCGCTCACCGAGGCCGAGTTCAACGAGTTCTGCCTCGGGCTGCCGCGCTACAAGCGCCCGCGCAAGGTGATCTTCGCCGACGTGCCGCGCAACCCGACCGGCAAGATCGAGAAGCCCAAGCTGCGCAAGATGTACGGCGCCGACGCGCTCGTCGCGCAGCAGAACGGCATTGTCGCGTAGGCTGGGTCCGAAGGGCGGAATGGCGGCGAAGTCGAGCATGCGCACCGGCGCCGCGGCGCTGGTGGAGAGCCTGGAGAAGGCCGGGGCCGAGGTGGTCTTCGGCTACCCGGGCGGGAACGTGGTGGACGTCTTCGACCGTCTCCGCGGCTCTCGCCTGCGCTTCGTGCTCGGCCGCCACGAGCAGGGCTGCGTCCACATGGCCGACGGCTACGCCCGCGCGAGCGGACGGCCGGCGGTCGTGGTGGTCACCAGCGGCCCCGGACTCACCAACACCATCACCGGCCTCGGCGCGGCGAACATGGACGGCGTGCCGATGGTGCTCGTCTGCGGACAGGTCCCGCTCGACCAGATCGGCACCGACGCCTTCCAGGAGGCGGACACGACCGGTCTCACCCGCGCCGTCTCCAAGCACAACTTCCTCGTCCATTCGGCGGACGAGATCCCCGAGACGGTGGCGCAGGCGTTCTACATCGCGACCCACGGCAAGCCCGGTCCCGTCGTCATCGACGTCCCGCGCGACTGCCAGCTGGCCCTCACCGCGGCGGCCTATCCGCCGCGCGTGTTCCTGAGGGCGTACCACCCCGAGGTCTCCGCGACGCCCTCGCAGGTCGCCCGCCTCGCCAAGCTCGTGAACGGCGCGAAGCGCCCGGTGATCCTCGCCGGCGGCGGCGTCGTCGCCTCCGGCGCGTCGGGCGACGTCGCCGCGCTTGCGCACAAGGTCGGCATCCCCGTCGCGACGACGCTGATGGGCATCGGCTCGTTCGACGAGACCGACCCGCTCGCGCTCGGCCTCGCCGGGCTCCACGGCGAGTTCGCCGCGAACGCCGCGATCGCCGAGGCCGACCTCCTGCTCGCGCTCGGCGTCCGCTTCAACGACCGCGTCACCGGCAGAAGCGCGGCGAAGTTCGCCCGCCGCGCGAAGATCGTCCACGTGGACTGCGACCCCGCTTCGATCAACAAGAACGTCACCGTCGACCTCGGCATCATCGCCGACGTGAAGGAGCTCCTGATGACGGTGGACTCGCGGATAATGCCCGCTTCGCACGACGACTGGCTTGCGAAGATCGCCGCGCACCGCCGTCCGCGCACCGAGGGGCTCAAGCCGCTCCACCGCGGCGTCATCATGCCGCAGGCAGTGGTCGAGTCGGTCTACGCCGCCACCAAGGGCCGCGCCGTCGTCGTCACCGACGTCGGCCAGCACCAGCTCTGGGCGGCGAAGCGCTTCCGCCACACCCGTCCGCGCCACTTCATCAGCTCGGGCGGCATGGGCGCGATGGGCTTCGGCATCCCCGCGGCGATCGGCGCGGCGATCGCGCGGCCGGACCGCAAGGTCGTCGCGTTCCTCGGCGACGGCGGCGCGCAGATGACGGCCGAGGAGCTGATCGTCGCCGCGGAACTCGGGCTGCCGGTCACTTTCGTCGTGTTTTCCAACGGCTCGCTGGGCCTGGTGCGCCAGATGCAGCGCCACCTCTGCGGCGGACGCTACTTCGCGACCGACCTCCGCTCCCCCGACTTCGTGAAGCTCGCGGCCGCCTACGGCATCCGCGGCGTCCGCGTGGCGGACGGGAGCAGGCTCGACGCGGCGGTGGCGAAGGCGCTCAAGTCGAAGGCGCCGACGCTCGTCGAGGTGGTGGTCGACAAGGAGGCAGAGGCATGAAAGGGGAGATCCACCGCATCAACTGCTACGTCGAGAACAAGCCGGGCGTCCTCGCGCGCATCGTCGGGCTCATCTCCGGCCGCGGCTACAACATCCAGACCCTCAACGTCGGCCCGACCGAAGACGGCACCGTCTCGCGGATGAAGATCGACGTCCTCGGCACCGCCCGCGTCGTGGAGCAGATCATCCTCCAGCTCCGCAACCAGGTCAACGTGATCGAAGTCTCCTCCCGCCGCCGCTGACCTCAGCCGCGGCGGATTCCGCGGCGCAGCCTACGCCGGGTGCGACGTGGTCAGTGCGGTCATGAGCTTGTCGTAGGTCAGCGGCTTGAAAAGGACGCCGTCGAAGAGGTCGGTCCTGGCGTCGCCGCGGAACTCGGTGTCGGCCGTCACCGCGAACACGGGGAGGCGGCGGAAGCGGGGATCGGCGCGGATGCGCCGGATAAGCTCGGTGCCGTTCATTTTCGGCATCCAGAAGTCGGTAAACACGAAGTCCCGCGGACTGCCGGCCTTCGACGCCGCGTCAAGCTCTATGAGCGCCTCTTCGCCGTCGCACGCCTGCCTGATCGAGGCGACGCCGGCCCGTTTGAGAAGGGCGGACAGGACCGCGCGGTTGACCGAGGAGTCGTCGACCACCAGCACGCGCTGCGGCAGCTTTATGGACGCGGCGGTCGGCAACGGCGCCGGCGCAGGCGCCGGATCCGGCGCGGGCGCGGCGCCCACGGTGCAGCCGACCACCCCCGGAATGCAAACGCTGAAAGTGGATCCCTTGCCGAGTTCGCTCTTCACGGACAGCCTGCCGCCCATCGCCTCCGTCAGGCTTCTGCAGATCGAAAGCCCGAGACCGGTTCCGTTGGCCCTGTCGGCCGCGTGGCTCGGATCCTGCACCTGGACGAACGGTTCGAGCACCCGCGTCAGCATGTCCGGCGGGATGCCGCAGCCGGAGTCGGAGACGGCGAGCTCGAGGTTCGCCTCGCTGCAGGCCGCGGCAACGATCACGGATCCGTGATCGGTGAATTTGACCGCGTTTCCGACCAGGTTGAAGAGTATCTGCTTGAACCGGTGTTCGTCGACCATTATCACCGGCAGGCCGATGGTGTGGTTGACGAGCTCTATCCCCTTGGCGGATGCCGACATCCTGAAGGACGAGAACACCGCGTCCACCAGTTGCTCGAGACGCACCGGACGCGGACTGAGCGTGATCTTGCCCGATTCCATCCTGGAGAGGTCGAGGACGTCGTTCACGAGCTGCAGCAGCATCGTGCCGCTGTCGCGGATGGACTTCAGCGCCTCGTTCCGCTTCGCCTGGTCTGGGATTCCGTCCTGGAGCAGCTCGGAGTAGCCGAGGATGGCGTTGAGCGGCGTGCGGATGTCGTGGCTGACGATGCTGAAGAACATGCTCCGCGACTTCTCGGCCGCGCGGGCCCGCGCCAGCGCCTGCTCGAGCTCGGCCGTGTGTTTCGCCGCCTGCTCGTCCTGGATGACGAAGATGTGGAAGAAGCAGGTGCAGATGAGACAGCCGAGCGCGGTGAAGGGCGTGAGCGGCCAGACGATCTGGAGGAGGATGGACACCATCATCGTCAGGCAGGACAGGAGTACCATCATGCCCCGTCGGCGATTGAAGGCGTTGCTGGAGACGGCTTTCGCCAGCACGAAGCCGGCGTTCAGGAGGTTGAAGGCGATGAGCAGCGCGATGAGCGGGTCGCGCGCCCAGCCGGTGATGTATTTATCCTGTGCGTCGAAGCTGAAGACGCAGTCGTTGAAGAAGTTCGCCGTCAGGAGCGCGACGTTGGCGGCGAGAATCGCGTAGCCGAACCACGTGAGCACCCGCGTCGCCCACTTGCCGAGCTCGAGGTAGACGACGGTGAAGCGGCACCACATGACCGCGAACGTGACGAGGGACAGGAAGAACAGCACCGTGTCGCAGTACCAGGGGATGACCCAGCCGAGGCCGGCGAATATCCCCCAAGCGCCGTCGGCCGCGTAGTAGAAGATGACTCCCAGCAGGAAGCCGCGGTAGCACTTCGCGCTCAAGGAGGATTCGCCACGACCCGCGAGCAGCCTGAAGTTGATGATCAGGTGTATCACTAACGCCGCGATGGAGAATACGGAATATGAGTATCCCTGCATTTTGGTCTCCCTAAATGACCCTTCACTGTCAGTTGCGCATATTATACCATAATTTTTGGTATAATTAACACCACGAAAGGAAATATGGAAAAACGATGACAACCAGATTCGCAGCTGACGGACGCAAGGTGTCGTTGCTCGGCTACGGCGCGATGCGCCTGCCGACGGTCGACGGCGGCCACGCCAACGGCTGGGCGAAGGACGGCTACTCCGAGTCGGGGATCGACCAGAAGCTCCTCGACGCGCAGGTCAAGTACATGCTCGACCACGGCGTCAACTACTTCGACACCTCGCCTGCGTACTGCCGCGGCGACTCCGAGGCATGCCTCGGGCGCGCGCTCAAGGCGAGCGGCTACGCGCGCGGCGACTACGTCGTGGCGACGAAGCTCTCCAACTTCGCGCCGCAGCAGTATCCGCTCGACGAGTGCAAGAAGATGTTCGAGAGGTCGCTGAAATACCTCCAGACCGATTACATCGACAACTACCTCCTCCACTCCGTCGGCAACGGCGGGTTCAAGACCTTCTCGCAGCGCTACCTCGAGAACGGCGCGCTCGACTGGTGCGTGAAACTGCGCGAGGAGAAGCGCATCCGCAACCTCGGCTTCTCCTTCCACGGCGACCCCAAGGTGTTCGAGTGGTGCCTTGAGCGCCACGGCGAGTACAAGTGGGACTTCTGCCAGATCCAGATGAACTACGTCGACTGGCTCCACGCCAAGGCGGTGAACGAGCGCAACCTCGACGCGAAGTACCTCTACGAGCGGCTGACCGAGTTGAAGATCCCCATCGTCGTGATGGAGCCGCTGCTCGGCGGGCGCCTTGCGCGCTACAACTACGCGCTCGCGAAGGAGCTTACGCCGCTCGACCCCGAGGCCAGCCTCGCGAAGTGGGCGCTCCGGTTCTGCGGCACCTACCCGAACGTGATGACGATCCTCTCCGGCATGACCTTCACCGAGCACATCGAGGAGAACGTCGCCACCTGCTCCCCGCTCTTGCCCTGCGGCGAGAAGGAGCTCGCGGCGCTCGAGCGCGCGGCGGTCGCGCTCCTCAAGCTCAACACCATCCCCTGCAACAGCTGCCAGTACTGCATGCCGTGCCCGTACGGACTCGACATCCCCACGATCCTCACCTTCCGCAACGAGGTCCTCTCCGCCAAGACCGCCCCGTCCGCGCGGGAGGTGCTGAAGGCTTATGCGAAGGCCGTGCCCGAGGAGCTGCGCCGCGCCGACCACTGCACCGGCTGCGGCCGCTGCTTCCTGCACTGTCCCCAGACGATCGACATCCCCAAGGAGCTTGCGGTCATCGACGAGTGGATTGACTCGCTCAAGAACGAGGAGGCCCACCGATGAAGAAGTTCGCCAAGGTTGTCGTCGCCGCCGCGGCGCTCGCCGCCGTCACCGCCGCGTTCTTCGGCGTGAAGAGCGAAGTCGTCTGCCGAATCCAGCCCGCCGCGACATACGTGTTCCTCGTGGTGCTCCTGCTGACGCCGCTCGTCGGACGGCTCTTCTGCGAGTGTCTCTGCCCGCTCGGGATCATCCAGTCGGTCGTCAACTGGCTCTTCCATCCCAGGACGAAGGTCCGCCGCGTCTGCACCCGCCTTCCGGAAAAGCAGGCGCAGCGCGTCGTCCGCTGGACTGTCTTCGCCGCCTCAGCCGCGCTGGTGGCAACCGGCTTCGGTGCGCTCGGCTGGTTTCTGACTCCGTACTCGATTTACGGCAAGGCGCTTACGCTCTTCTGGCCCGGCGTTGCGGCCTTCGCGCTCGTCGTGGTTCTCGCGGCAGTTGGGAAGGGGAGGCTCTGGTGCAACTGGATCTGCCCCGCGGGAACGCTCTTCACCATCCTCTCGAAGAAGAGCGTCTGCGCCCACAAGGTCGGTCCCGGCTGCGGAAACTGCCGCGCCTGTTTCGGCGCGGGGGCGGGCGGGACGCCCAAGGCGGACGGCGGAGTGACGCGCCGCGACGCGCTGAAGGGAGTTGCCGTCCTGGCGGCGGCCGACGTGGTCGAGAAGACCACCGATGGCGGCTACGCCCAGGTGTCCCTCCCCGGCGTGCCGGAGCGTCCGGTGCCGGTGTTGCCGCCGGGCGCGGTCGACCGCGGGCTGTTCAACGCCAAGTGCGTCGCCTGCGGACTCTGCATCGCCAGCTGCCCGGGCAAGTGCCTCGTGGCCTCCACAGCGCTGAAGCGCTTCGGCCAGCCGGAGATGGACTTCCGCCGCGGCTACTGCCTCTCCGGCTGTGACTACGTCTGCGGACATGTCTGCCCGGCCGGCGCGATAAACCCGATTCCGCGCCTCGAGCGGAAGAACGTCCACGTCGGCCACGCAATCTGGAAGAAGGACCTCTGCATCCGCGCGACGGACGACGTCCAGTGCACCGCGTGCTCGCGCAAGTGCCCGGTGCAGGCGATCCACCTCGTCGAGGGCTTCCCGGTCGTGGACAAGGCGAAGTGCATCGGCTGCGGCGCGTGCGAGCACGTCTGCCCGGCGCGGCCGCTGCCGGCGATATTCGTCAAGGGTTTCGAGCGGCAGCGGCTGGTGTGGCCGATGGACGAGCTGAGCCTCATCGCCGAGATGAAGTCGCTCATCGAGAAGGGTGCCTCGTGCGTCGTGGCGAAGGACGGGGTGATCGTCGGCCAGGAGATGGGCCGCGGCATTCTGCCGATCCTGAAGCTGCTCGACGACGGCAAGCTTGCGCACGCGGTCGTAGTCGACAAGGTGGTCGGGCGCGCGGCGGCTGCGATCTGCGTGGTCGGCGGCGCGAAGCGGGTGCACGCGGCGATCATGGGGGCGGACGCCGTGGCGCTCCTGAAGGCGCACGGCATCGCGTCGTCGGCCGACCGGACGGTCCCGAGAATCCTGAACCGCGACCTTTCCGACGGCTGCCCGATGGAGCGGGCCGTCGACGGCATCGACGACCCGGCGGAGATGGTCAAGGCGCTGAGACGCAGATGAAGACCGGGCTGGTGCTGGAGGGCGGGGCGATGCGCGGGCTGTTCACGGCCGGCGTCCTGGACGTGCTCATGGAGCGCGGCGTCAGGTTCGACGGCGCGATCGGCGTGTCGGCCGGCGCGTGCTTCGGCTGCAACTACAAGAGCGGGCAGGTCGGCCGCGTCATCCGCTACAACCAGCGCTTCGCGCGCGACCCGCGCTACTGCTCCTGGATGTCGCTGCTGAAGACAGGCGACCTCTTCGGCGCCGACTTCTGCTACCGCGAGCTGCCGACGGAGCTGGACGTGTTCGACGCGGCAGCGTACGCGGCGAATCCGATGGAGTTCTACGTCGTGGCCACCGACTGCGCGACCGGGAGGCCCGTCTACAGGCGGCTCGACCGCGCGGATGCGGAGGCGTTCCGGTGGATGCGGGCCTCGGCGTCGATGCCGCTCGTCTCGCGTCCGGTCGAAATCGACGGTCGCGAATACCTGGACGGCGGGCTTTCGGATGGCATACCGCTCCGCTACTTCGAGTCGATCGGCTTCGAGCGCAACCTGGTCGTCACCACCCGCCCGCACGGCTACCGCAAGTTTCCGAAGAAGCGGATCGCGCTCCTCAGGCCGCTCTTCCGCCATCCCGCCGTCTACCAGGCGCTGAAGAACCGCTATAAGTGGTACAACGAGACGCTGGAGTACATCGACTCACGCGTCGCCGAGGGGAAGGCGATGCTGGTCTGCCCGAAGGAGCCGCTGCCGATCTCGCGCGTCTGTCACGACCCGGAGGCGATGCAGCGTGTCTACGACCTCGGCCGGGAGGCCGGCGAGTCGGCCGCCGCGGAGTGGAATGAGAAAACCATCATGAAACAGGAGGGAAAGCCATGATCTACATTGCAGTTCTGCTTGCGTGTGTCGCAGGCGCGTTGGGGGCGGCGCTCGTTGCGTCCCGCTCGGCGCTGCGCACCGCCCGTCAGTCGGCGGAGGCATATTCCGCCGAAGTGCAGCGGCTGGGCGGGGAGAACGCCACGCTCACGGCGACGCTCGCCGCCAGAGACGAGGCGACGGAGGCCCGGCTCGCGGACAAGGACCGCGCCTGCGAGGAGCGCCTCGCGGAGCTGAGGCGCACAGTCGAGGAGACCATCGCGCGCCTGCGCAGCGAGTTCTCGGCGCTTGCGGCGGACAAGCTCGAAGAGAAGTCGGGCCTCCTCTCCGAACGCAACGCCAAGGACGTCAAGCCGCTCTTTGACGCCCTTAGGCAGAACATCGACGAATTCCGCAAGGCGGCCGAATCCGCAAGGGAGTCCAACGTCAAGCTGGGCGGAGAGCTCTCGGCCAGGATCGAGGAGGTCGGCCGCAAGGCGCAGAGCCTCGGACGCCAGGCCGACGACTTCGTGACGGCGCTTAGGGGCGGAAACAAGAACCAGGGAAACTGGGGCGAAGGCATCGTGCGCAACGTCCTGGAGGGCGCGGGCCTGCGGCCGGACGCGGACTTCATCGAGCAGCATGGCGCGAGCGACGCGGGAATGCCGGACTTCACCGTTCTCGACGGAACCCACCGGAAGATCCTCATCGACGCCAAGGTCAACATCGACGCATTCCTCGCGGCCGACCAGGCGGCGAAGGAAGGGCGCGCGGAGGAGGCCGAGAAGCTGCTTGGCGAGCATGCCAAGAGGGTGCGGACGCAGGTCGCCAACCTTTTTTCCAAGAACTACCCTGCCAAGCTCAAGGAGAGCGACTCTGACCTCGAGGCGGAATACTCGCCGGTCGTCATAATGGCGATGCCGAGCGAGGCGACGTATTCGGCGGCCATTACCGCCGACCCGCAGCTCGTCTCCTACGCCAACGAACATGCCGTCGTCCTTGCCTCGCCGCAGATGCTGTTCGGATACCTGGTCCTCTTCAAGATCGGCATGGACAGGCTCAAGGTCGACCGCAACAACCAGAACATATCGAATCGGGCAAGGCAGATCCTCGAGCGCATGGACGCCGCGTTTGCCGCGCTGGAGAAGATCGGCAAGTCGCTTGACTCCGCGCAGGAGCAGTACCACGAGGCCATGCGCAAGCTCGGCGGCGAAAACGGCGCCCAGAACATCCTTGTGCCGGCGCGCGAACTGGCGAAGCTCGCTTCGAAGACGAAGACGCCCGTATCGCTCGCGATGCAGCAGGCAGACGCCGTGGAAGTGTTCCAGTAATCGGCCGGGTTCCAGGAAGTGTTTCAGCGTCCAGCAACCAGCAGCCAATGGGATGCGGATGTAGCCCTCCCTTCACTGATTACTGGTTACTGGTTGCTGATTACTGGTTACTGGTTGCTGATTGCTGGTTACTGGCTGTTGGCTGCTGAAACACTTCCATAGGCCAATTTATTGCGTTTGGCCATAGAGACGGGACACTTATTTTGGTATAATACACACTTTACAGCGGGTCCTGTAGCTCATCTGGACAGAGCAGCTGCCTTCTAAGCAGCGGGTAGTGGGTTCGAGTCCCGCCAGGACCGCCAGCAGAAGGAAGAGAAAGTTTATGGACAAGCACTACGACGCGAAGGCCGCGGAGGCCAAGTGGTACAAGTTCTGGGAGGAGAACGGATGTTTCCACCAGGACCCGGACGGGCGTGAGCCGTACTCGGTGGTGATCCCGCCGCCGAACGTGACGGGCATCCTCCACATGGGGCACGCCCTCAACCAGACCATCCAGGACATCCTGGTCCGGTGGCGCCGGATGCAGGGGCGCAACACGCTGTGGCTGCCCGGCACCGACCACGCCGGCATCGCGACGCAGAACGTCGTCGAGAAGGCGCTCAAGAAGGAGGGCAAGCGCCGCCAGGACCTCGGGCGCGAGAAGTTCCTCGAGCGCGTGTGGGAGTGGAAGCGCCAGTACGGCGGGACGATCGTCCACCAGCAGCGCATGCTCGGCAACTCCACCGACTGGCGGCGCGAGCGCTTCACCTTCGACGAGGGCTGCTCCCGCGCGGTCGCCAAGGTCTTCACCCAGCTCTACGACGAGGGTCTCGTCTACAAGGGCAACTACATCGTCAACTGGTGCCCGCGCTGTGGCACGGCGCTCGCCAACGACGAGGTCGAGCACGAGCCCAACCACGGCCACTTCTGGTACGTGCGCTATCCCGTCGTCGGGAGCGCGAAGGGCGTGAAGGGCGAGCCGTACAAGGACTACGTCATGGTCGCGACGACGCGTCCCGAGACTCTTCCCGGCGACACCGCGGTCGCGGTGAACCCCAAGGACGACCGCTATGCGCACCTCGTCGGCAAGACCGTCATCCTGCCGCTCACCGGCCGCGAGATCCCCGTCATCTCCGACGACTACGTCGACCGCGAGTTCGGCACCGGCATCGTGAAGATCACGCCCGCGCACGACCCCAACGACTTCCTCGTCGGCAAGCGCCACGGCCTCGCCGAGATCAACATCATGACCGACGACGCGCACATGAACGAGCTTGCCGGCGAGAAGTACTGCGGCATGGACCGCTGGGAGTGCCGCAAGGCGATCGTCGAGGACCTCGACGCCGGCGGCTTCCTCGACCACATCGAGGACATCGACAACCAGGTCGGTCACTGCTACCGCTGCCACGAGACCGTGGAGTCGCGCCTCTCCAAGCAGTGGTTCGTGAAGATGAAGCCGCTTGCCGAGCCCGCGATCGCCGCGGTCAAGTCCGGCGAGGTGAAGTTCGTCCCGGAGCGCTGGTCGAAGATCTACTTCAACTGGATGGAGAACATCCAGGACTGGTGCATCAGCCGCCAGCTCTGGTGGGGCCACCGCATCCCCGCGTACTACCTCAAGAGCGACGCGGAGCAGGTCTTCGTGGCCGAGACCGCCGAGGAGGCGCTGGCGCAGGCGAAGACGAAGACCGGAAACGCCGCGCTGACGATTGCCGACCTTGACCAGGACCCGGACGTCCTCGACACCTGGTTCAGCTCCTGGCTCTGGCCGTTCTCGACCCTGGGCTGGCCCGAGAAGACGAAGGACCTCGAGTACTACTATCCGACGACCGACCTCGTGACGGCGCAGGACATCATCTTCTTCTGGGTCGCCCGCATGATGATGGCTGGCATCCACTTCATGAAGAAGCCGCCGTTCAGGAACATCGTCATCCACGGCATCGTCCGCGCGGCGGACGGCTCGAAGATGTCGAAGTCGAAGGGCAACTCGCTCGAGACGCGCTCCGCTTCTCGATCGCGCTCATCACCTCGCTCGAGTGCGACACCAAGGTCAACAAGGAGAAGTTCGAGATCGGCCGCAACTTCACGACCAAGATCTGGAACGCGGCACGCTTCCTGCTGATGCAGGAAGCGGAAGTTGAAAAGTTGAATGTTGAAAAGTTGAAAAGCCCGGATGCAGCGGCACAGCCTTTCAACCTTTCAACCTTTCAACCTTTCAACCTTTCTGCCGACGACCGGCACATCCTCTACGCGGCCGACCTCGCCTGCCGCAAGGTCAACGAGATCCTCGAGGCCTACCGCATCCAGGACGGCGCGCTCGCGGTCTACGACTTCTTCTGGACGCAGATCTGCGACGGCTACGTCGAGTACGTCAAGGACTCGCCGAACAAGGCGGCGTCGGTCGCGATCCTCCGCGACGTCTTCTGGAAGGCGCTCCGGCTCCTCCACCCCTACATGCCGTTCGTCACCGAGGAGGTCGCGCACCAGCTCGGGTTCCTCAAGGACGGCGAGACGATCATGCTGCAGGAGTTCCCGAAGGGCTACACCGACGCCGAGAAGTCGGCGTGGGGCGTCACCGAGGGGAACTACGAGTTCGTGAACGCGAAGCGCGAGGCGATCACCGCGATCCGCGCGCTGCGGGCCGAGTACAAGGTCCCGCCGGCGACGTTCGTGAAGGTGACCGTCGCGACCGACGACGCGAAGGCCAAGGCGGAAGTCGAGTCGCTGAAGAAGGCGATGCGCGCGGAGTCGGTCGAGTTCGTGCCTGCGGGGAGCGATCTCGCGATGCCGTCGAAGATCACGAAGTTCGGCACGGTCTACCTCTCGCTCGAGGGGCTCGTCGACAAGGCGGCGGAGGCGAAGCGCATCGCGGGCGAGCTCGCGAAGCTCGCCGGGTTCATCAAGTCGAGCGAGGCGAAGCTCGCGAACGAGAATTTCGTCGCGCATGCGCCCGAGGCGGTCGTCGCCGAGGCAAGGCGCAAGCTCGCCGAGAACAAGGAGAAGGTCGCGCAGCTCGAAAAGCTCGCGAAGCTCTTCGCCTGAGGCATTTACAAAGAAAGGAAAATGAAATGAAGAGAATCATGATTGCCGCGGTCTGCATTGCGGCGCTTGTCGGCTGCACGACCGGCTCGGTCCAGCGCGGTTCCGCGGTCGCGTCGAACACCACCTACGCGCGTGACGCGCTGAAGCCGTTGTCGCCGGCATTCGCCGCGGCCTGCGGGACCTTCGGCACCACCTACGCGCGTGACGCGCTGAAGCCGTTCGCCGACAAGGGCTGGCTTCCCGGCGCCATCTCGGTGCTGTACAACAACGGCGTGGAGGAAATCGCGTGCGTCGGCTACGCGGACGTCGCCGCGAAGCGCCCGATCACGCTCGACGACCACTTCATGCAGTGCTCGCAGACGAAGGGCTTCTGCGGGGTGACGGTGGCGAAGCTGGTCGAGGAGGGCAAGGTCTCGCTCGATGACCCCGTCTCCAAGTACCTGCCCGAGTTCGAGACGCTGTGGATCACCGACGGCTCGACGACGGACGTGAGGAAGGTGACGAAGGCGAAGAACGTGCTTACGCTGCGGATGTGCATGAACCACACCGGCGGTTTCCCGTTCGAGCTCGGCAACTACATCTCCATGGGCGGATGGTCGCGCCGCATGCCCTTGAGGAGCGTGGCGGCGACGGCGGCGGCCGAGCCGATCCTCTTCGAGCCCGGCACGAAGGAGCAGTATTCCAATGTCGGCATCGACATCGGCGCGGCGATTGTGGAGGTGGTCACGGGGATGCGCTGGGAGGACTACCTCAAAAAGACGGTGCTGGATCCGCTGGGGATGACGTCCTCCGGTTTCGTGCCGTCGGAGGAGTGGCTCAAGACCAAGATCGAGATGTACGACTGCCAGACGAACGCGCCGGCGGTGTGGCGCGAATTCAACCCGGCGATGGCGCGTCCCTACGGCGACGACCGCGTGTTCGCATCGGCCGGCGCGGGACTCTGGACGACCACGCGCGACCAGCTCAAGTTCTACAAGATGCTGATGAACCTCGGGATGGGCGAGAACGGCGTGCGCATTCTCAAGGAGGAGACGGTGAAGGACATCCTCGCCACTTCGACCCGCCCGAAGGGGATGGGTGGCTACTCCCTCGGCCTCGCCGCCGGCGGCGACAACGGCTGGTTCGGGCACGGCGGTGCCTGGGGCACCAACTGCCAGGTCAACTGGAAGGAGCGCAAGCTCAAGCTGGTCGTGGTGCAGCTCTGCGGTCAGCCGCGTCCGTGGAACGCCGAGCTCGCCAAGGCCGAGGAGCAGTTCTTCAAGGCGACGGTCGGCGATGGCGACGACTACGTCGGAAGGATGAAGTAAGGCATTTTCGTCATGAACGTCGTGTCGCTGGTCGGACGCCCCAACACGGGCAAGAGCGCGCTCTTCAACCGCCTCGCCAGGAAGCGGGTGGCGATCGTGTTCGACCAGCCCGGCGTCACTCGCGACCGCGTCACCCGCGAGGTCGAGCTCGGCTCTCGGCGGGTGATGCTCGTCGACACCGGCGGCATCGCCTTCGACCACGGCGTCACCGGCGACCCGCTCGACGTCGAGACGCGCGGCCAGGCCGCGCTCGCGGTGGAGGATTCCGCCGTGTGCGTGGTGGTGGTCGACGCGCGCGAGGGGATCACCCCGCTTGACCAGGAGGTCGTCGAGCGTGTGCGCGACTCCGGCGTCCCCTGCATCGTCGCGGCGAACAAGTGCGACACGGCGGACGACGACTGGCGCGCGGAGGAGTTCGCGCGCTTCGGGCTCGACGTGCTGCCGGTCTCGGCCGAGCACTCCCGCGGCGTCGAGGACCTCGTCCAGGCGGTCGTCTCGCGGCTGCCGCCGGCGGAGGCGGACGAGTCCGCGGCAAAGCCGCTCAGGGTCGCCGTGGTCGGCCGGCCGAACGTCGGCAAGTCGTCGTACATCAACCGGCTTCTCAACGCGCCGCGCGTGATCGTCTCCGAGATCGCCGGCACCACCCGCGACGCAGTGGAGGTGCCGTTCACCATCGGCTCCGGTCCCGAGGCGCGCCACTACATGCTCGTCGACACCGCGGGGATGAAGCCGCACACGAAGATGTCGAAGTCGAGCGTGGACAACTTCTCGCTCTTCCGTTCCGAGGAGGCGATCGAGGAGGCCGACGTGGTGGTGCTGCTTCTTGACCCTACGATGGGCCCGACGATGCAGGACAAGCGCATCGCGGGAAAGATCCTGGACGCGAAGAAGGCGTGCGTCCTGATGATGAACAAGTGGGACCTCGCGAACGCGGACGGCATCACCGACGAGAAGAAGGCGGCGGAGGCGGTGCGGACGATGATGCCGTTCCTCTCCTTCGCGCCCATCGTCTTCTGCTCGAACAAGTCCGGCTACAACATCCGCCGCACCGTCGACGCGATCGACCGCGCCGCGGCGAGCGCCGGCGAGCGGCTGCCGACCGGCATGCTCAACCGCGTCATCGAGACGGCGGCGAAGCGCACGCTCTCCCCGATGGTGCGCGGGCGGCGGCTCAAGATCTACTACGCGCTCCAGGTGTCGACAAATCCCCAGACGATCCGGTTTTTCGTCAACGACCCGAAGCTGGTGACCCCGGCCTACCTCGCCTACCTGGAGCGGATGATCCGCGCGCGGTTCGGGCTCGAGGGCGCGCCGCTGAGGATGTTCCTGAAGGCGCGGCCGCGCAACGGCCGCCCGGGCGCGAAGGGCGGCGCGGCGCCGGAAGCGGAGGCTGAGGCGTGAGCGCGGCGGACAGGCGTCAGGAGCGGGCCGGACACTTCCGCGGACCGCGCGAGGAGGTCGGCGGCGGCGAGTGGATCTACGGCCGCAACCCGGTGGAGGAAGCGCTTGCCGCCGGCCGGCGCGAGGCGACGGAGATCGTGCTCCCACCGCCGGCGCACGACGACGACCAGCTTGCCCGCATCCGCGGCGAGGCGCACGCGCGGCGGATCGCGGTGAGGACGATGGACCGCGACCGGCTCGACCGGCTGGTGCGCTTCGGCCACCACCAGGGCGTGGCGCTGAAGGTCTCCGGCTATCCCTACGTTTCGCTCGACGAGATCGTCTCCGCCGCGGCGGACGAGGAGAACGCGCTCGTCGTCCTCCTCGACCACGTCGAGGACCCGCAGAACCTGGGCTCGGTGCTGCGCACCGCCTGCGCCGCCGGCGCGGCGGGCGTGGTCATCCCCGAGGACCGCGCCTGCGGCGTCACCCCGGCGGCGGTGCGCGCCTCGGCCGGCGGCGCGGAGCACCTCCGGGTCGCCAAGGTCGTCAACCTCGTGCGCGCGATGGAGGAGCTCAAGGACGCGGGCTTCTGGATCACCGGCCTCGACATGGGCGAGGGGGCGCGTCCCTACGACGAAGTGGACTTCAAGGGCAAGGCGGCGCTCGTCGTCGGCGCCGAGGGCGCCGGGCTCTCGCGGCTGGTGCGCACCAAGTGCGACTTCATCGCCGAGCTGCCGATGCCGGGCGGGTTCGAGTCGCTCAACGCCGGCGTCGCCGCGGGCATCGCCATCTACGAGGTGCTGCGCCAGAGGAGGCGGAAATGAAGCTTGAGAACATCCGCAACTTCTGCATCATCGCCCACGTCGACCACGGCAAGACCACGCTCTCGGACCGCATCCTCGAGCTCACCCACGCGGTCTCGGCGCGCGAGCTCAAGGAGCAGACCCTGGACGCGATGGACCTCGAGCGCGAGCGCGGCATCACCATCAAGTCCCACCCCGTCTCGATGCACTACGAGGCGAAGGACGGCAAGACCTACCTCTTCAACCTCCTCGACACCCCCGGCCACGTCGACTTCGCCTACGAGGTCTCGCGCTCGATGGGCGCGTGCGAAGGGGCGCTCCTGGTGGTCGACGCCGCGCAGGGCGTGGAGGCGCAGACCGTCGCCAACACCTATTTCGCCCAGGACGCGAAGCTCGAGATCGTGCCGGTGCTCAACAAGGTGGACCTTCCCGGCGCGGACGTGAAGGAGGTCTCGCGCGAGATCGAGGACATCCTCGCCATCCCGATGGACGCCCCGCTGCTCGTCTCCGCCAAGACCGGCATGGGCTGCCCCGAGGTGCTGGAGGCGATCGTCAACCGCATCCCGCCGCCGGAGACGCGCGGCACCGACGCGCCGCTCCGGGCGCTCGTCTTCGACTCGGTGTTCGACGAGTTCCGCGGCGTCATCACCTACGTGCGGGTGGTGGACGGCTCGCTCGCCGCCGGCACCAACGTCACCTTCATGGGCTCCGGGGTGTCGACGACCGTCCACGAGGTCGGCGTCTTCTCTCCGGGCAAGAAGCCCGTCCCGTTCCTCGCCGCCGGCGAGGTGGGCTACATCGTCGGCACGGTGAAGGACCCGAGCGAGATCAAGATCGGCGACACCGTCACCACCTCGCGCCTCGGCGCGACGGAGCCGCTGCCGGGCTTCCAGGACATCCGCCCGACCGTCTTCTGCGGCATCTACCCGATGTCGACCGACGAGTTCCAGAAGGTGGAGCAGGGGCTCGAGAAGCTCCACCTCAACGACTCCGCCTTCACCTTCCACCACGAAAGCTCCATCGCCCTCGGCTTCGGCTTCCGCTGCGGCTTCCTCGGGCTCCTCCACATGGAGATCGTCCAGGAGCGGCTCCGGCGCGAGTTCGGGCTCGACATCATCTCCACCTCGCCCGGCGTCGTCTACAAGCTGAAGTTCAAGAACGGCGAGGAGAAGGACCTCGACAACCCGCTGCAGATGCCCGACCCCTCGGTGCTCGAGACGGTCTCGGAGCCGATTCTCAAGGCGAGGATCATCACCCCGTCCGCCTCGATCGGCGACGTGATGCGCATCGTGATGGACCGCCGCGGCGCGGTGGAGGGCACCGAGACGATCGACGCGAAGCGGGTGATGCTCCACTGCACGCTGCCGCTGAACGAGATCCTGATCGACTTCCACGACACCCTCAAGTCCGTCTCCCACGGCTACGCGTCGATGGACTACGAGCCGGCCGGCTACCGCGTCTCCGACATCGTGAGGATGGACATCCTCCTCAACGGCGAGACGGTCGACGCCTTCGCGACGATGGTCCACCGCGACAAGGCGCGCGCCCGCGGCATCCAGATGTGCAAGGCGCTCGCCGAGACGATCCCGCCCCACCAGTTCAAGATTCCGGTCCAGGCGGCGCTGGGCAAGGAGATCATCGCCCGCGAGGACATCCGCCCGTTCCGCAAGGACGTCTTGGCCAAGCTCTACGGCGGCGACGTGACGCGCAAGATGAAGGTGCTCGAGAAGCAGAAGCGCGGCAAGGCGCGGATGAAGGAGTTCGGCCACGTCAACGTGCCGCAGTCGGCCTTCATCGCCGTCCTCAAGGGCACCATCAAGGAGCACTGACCCCTTGGCGGGCGAGACGGTCAAGACCGAGGCCACCTGCCTCAGGATCAGCCCCTGGTCGCGCACGAGCCACGTCGTCTCCTGGCTCACCCCGTCCGGACGGGTCGCCACGCTCGTCAAGGGCGCGGTGCGCCCCAAGAGCGCCTTCCTCGGACAGTACGACCTCAACTACACCTGCGAGATCGTCTACTACGCCCGCGCCCGCGGCGACGCGCACGCCCTGAGGGAGTGCTTCCCGCTCGAGCGGCGCGACGACCTGCGCGGCGACTACGCCGCGCTCGCGGTCGCCTCCTACTTCCGCGCTCTCGCCGACGAGCTCGCGCCCCAGGGACCGGACTGCCGCGACTGGCACGACCTCGTCGTCCGCTCCCTCGACGCGCTCCCCGGCGCGGCGAACCTGGTCGGCGAGCTCCTCGACTTCGAGCTCGAGGTCCTGGGGCTGATGGGGCTGTGGTCCGGCATCGCCCCGGAAGGCGGCTCCTTCGCGCTCCGGGGAGAGCGCAGATTCGACGTCTCGGCCGCCGCGGCGAAGTGCCTTGCCGCGCCCCGGGCCGAAAAAAACTTCGCTTCCCTACTTGACGCGGCAAGGGCAATTGGTGTATTCTACACATTCCACGTCGACGTGGCGCCGGAGGCGAGGAGGCTCGCCCTGCAGTTCGCCGCGAAAACCACACAGGAAAGACTGAAAGAGAAATGAAC
The DNA here is from genome assembly GCA_902764415.1 of uncultured bacterium. Classification (GTDB taxonomy): domain Bacteria; phylum Verrucomicrobiota; class Kiritimatiellia; order RFP12; family UBA1067; genus UBA1067. The sequence goes on from CACWVU010000040.1 coordinate 42,391, forward strand.
ATCAAGACCATCGGAGCGGCGCTTGCCCTCGGCGCGGTTGTCGCCGGGTGCAGCAAGGAGGAGGAGCCCGTCGAGGCCCCCAAGGCGGAGCAGACTGCGAAGGCGGACGAGGCGGTGCTGACCGTCGCCGGCGAGAAGCTGATGCGCTCGCAGGTCGACGCGGACGTCGAGGCGCTTGTCAAGGCGCAGGGCGACAGGATCCCCGCCGAGCAGCTTGAGTACGCCAAGCAGATGTTCCGCTCGCAGATCGTGCAGGGCTTCATCGCCCAGCGCGCTCTGCTCGCGATGGCGAAGGCCGCCGGCTACGTGGTGACCGACGCCGACCGAGCCAAGCGCTCCGACGAGGTGATGAAGCTCCTCGCCCGCCAGCCCGACGCCCCCAAGACGATCGACGAGTACTTCGCCAAGTTCCCGCTCGGCGAGAAGCGCGCGCGCGCCGAGTTCGACGCCGGCATCGTGATCGACAAGATGCTCAAGGACGAGCAGGCCAAGGCCCCTGGCGCCGACTACCAGGCCAAGGCCGAGGAGATCGTCGCGAACGTCGTCTCCAACAACGCCAAGGCCGCCACGGCCGAAGCCGACGCGCTCAAGAAGATCAAGGACCTCAAGGCCCAGATCGACCAGGCCCCCGAGACCGAGCGCGCGGCGAAGTTCGCCGAGCTCGCCAAGGCCAACTCCGCCTGCCCGTCCTCCGCGAAGGGCGGCGACCTCGGCCCGTTCCAGCACGGCGCGATGGTCAAGGAGTTCGACGAAGTCGCCTTTGCGCTCCCCGAGGGCAAGGTCTCCGACCCGGTCAAGACCCAGTTCGGCTACCACCTCGTGCTGGTGACCAAGAAGTTCCCCGCGGTCGAGGCCAAGGACGGCAAGCCCGCCGAGCCCGAGAAGGTGCAGGCGAGCCATATCCTGATCAAGGTCGACGGCGTCCGCCCGGTGCCGAAGGTGGAGGACCTCGTCGAGCGGCTGAAGAAGGACGGCGAGCGCGATTTCACCCGCGAGTTCGTCTTCAAGGCGATCCGCGACGCGAGCGTCGAGGCGCTGGCCAAGGACTTCGAGCAGTTCATTCCGGAGGAGGTCAAGAAGAAGCCCGAGGCGAAGCCGGTCGAGGTCAAGCCGGTCGAGAAGCTTGAATCGAAGCCCGTGGAGGTGAAGCCGGCTGAGGAAAAGCCGACTGAGAAGCCCGCCGAGCCGGTTGAAAAGCCGGCCGCGAAATGATATACTATACGAAATTTTAAGAAGGAAGAAAAGAACATGAGTCAGCATGCATCTCTCAAGGGTAAGGGCAAAATCGCCTCCAAGCGCAACGTTCTGAAGCGCTTTGAGCGCGTCGATCTGCTCCAGAAGCGCGGCGAGTGGAAGGAAGGCTCCCGCGGTCTCGGTCTCAAGAAGACCAAGCCCGAGGCCTAATCTCCCCCTATGGGACTTTCCGTCGGCATCGTAGGGCTGCCCAACGTCGGCAAGTCCACGCTTTTCAACGCCCTCACCAAGCGCCAGCAGGCCGCGGCCGAGAACTATCCGTTCTGCACCATCGAGCCCAACTCGGCCGTGGTCGAGGTGGCCGATCCGCGGGTGGACAAGCTCGCCGAGATGGCGAAGAGCGCCCAGGTGATCCGCGCCACGGTCGAGTTCACCGACATCGCCGGGCTCGTCAAGGGCGCGTCGAAGGGCGAGGGGCTGGGCAACAAGTTCCTCGCCAACATCCGCGAATGCGACGCGATCCTCCACGTGGTCAGGTGCTTCGAGAACGACGACATCATCCACGTCCAGGAGGGCGGGAACAAGTCCGCCCCCATCGACCCGGTGGGCGACGCCGAGGTGATCGAGACCGAGCTCGCGCTCGCGGACCTCGAGCAGCTCCAGCGTCGCTACGAGAAGATCCGCAAGGAGGCCCAGGCGAAGCCCGCGCTGCGCCCCGAGGCCGAGGCCTGCGCGGCGCTGGTGAAGCACCTCGAGGAAGGCAAGCCGGTGCGCTCGTTCCCGCGCAATGAGGGCGATCCGATCCTCCCGGTCCTCCGCGAGCTCAACTTCCTCACCGACAAGAAGGTGATCTTCTGCGCCAACGTGGCGGACGACAACGTGACCGGCGAGGGCAACCCCCACGTCGAGGCGCTTCGGTCCTATGCCACGGCGCAGGGCTGCGCGCTGACCGTCGTCTGTGCCCAGATGGAGGCCGACCTCGCCGGGCTCTCCGACGCCGAGGCGAAGGAGTTCCTCGAGAGCTACGGTCTCAAGGAGAGCTCGCTCGAGCGCACCATCGCGCTCGCCTACGAGACGCTGGGCCTCGCGAGCTTCCTCACCGCCGGGCCGAAGGAGGCGCGTGCCTGGACCTTCCGCCGCGGCTGGAAGGCGCCGAAGTGCGCGGGGGTCATCCACACCGACTTCGAGAAGGGCTTTATCCGGGCCCAGGTGGTCTCCTACGACGACTACGTGAAGTACGGCGGCGAGGCCGGCGCGCGCGAGCACGGCGTGCTGCGCCCCGAGGGCAAGGAATATGAAATGCGCGACGGCGACGTCGTCGAGTTCATGTTCAACTGACCCCGCATGTCCCTTTAGTCCCTTCCGTCCCTTTTGTCCCTTCTCTCCAACAAACCCCCAAACCCCATGACCAGAAGGAGCTTCATCGGACAGGCCGCCGCGGCGGCGGTGTTGGCGGCGCCCGGCTCGCTGCGCGCCGAGGGCGCGGCCGCCGACTGGAAGCCGGCGGCGCGCTGGCGCGGCTTCAACCTGCTCGGCATGTTCCGCTGCCCGACGGCTGGCCTCGCGCCCGATCCGCGGGTGGACGGCTTCTTCCCAGAATGGGAGTTCCAGGCGCTCCACGACTGGGGCTTCAACTTCGCCCGGCTGCCAATCGACTACCGCATCCTCGTCAGGGGCGACAGCTGGACCAACCTCGCCGAAGGCCAGATGGCGAAGGTCGACGAGGCGGTTGAGTTCGGGCGCAGATACGGAATCCACGTCCAGGTGGCACTCCACCGCATCCCCGGCTACTGCATCCTCGACGAGACCGAGGCGTTCCCGCTCGGCACCAGCCCGATGGCGCAGACCGCCGCGTGCGAGATGTGGGCGGCGCTCGCGAAGCGCTGGAAGGGGGTGCCGAACGAGGTCCTCTCCTTCAACCTCTTCAACGAGCCGACGCGTCACACGGCCGGAGCCGACTACCTGCCGCTCTGCCGCAAGCTCATCAAGGCTATCCGCGACGTCGACCCCGCGCGCTTCATCATGGTGGACGGCAACGAGTGCGCGGCCGAGCCGGTGCCGGGGCTCTACGCCGTGCCGTCGCTCGGCCAGGCCTTCCGCGGCTACACCCCGCACGTCGTCACCCATTTCGGGGCTGACTTCATCAAGGGTCTCCCGAAGGAGCCGCCCACCTGGCCGCTCGCGGACGGCTACGGCCCCGCCTGGGCGTGCTGCTCGCCGGAGGCCACCGTCGCCAAGTACCAGAGCGCGCTCGACGCGGGCGAGTTCTGCATGGTCGGCGAATTCGGTTGCCGCGCCTCCACGCCGCACGCCGTCGCCCTTGCCTGGATGGAGCACTGCCTCCGGCTATGGCAGTCGAAGAACCTCGGCTGGGCGCTCTGGAACCTGAAGGGAGTCTTCGGCGTCCTCGACTCCGGCCGCGCCGACGTCGCCTACGAGGACTTCAACGGTCACCAGCTCGACCGCAAGATGCTCGACCTCCTCCAGCGCTACTGATCCTCCGCCGCTGACGCGGCGGAAGTGGGCCAGTGTCCAGCAGCCAGTAACCAGCAACCAACAACCAGCAACCAGTAACCAGCAGCCAGCAGCCACTGTCCGCTGACCACTGTCCGCTGGCTGTTGATCACTGCCTCACTTCCAACGCCACGCGTTGGTCTTCGCCGCAAGCCAAGAAATATGCTATAATACCCGCCGTTAACAGCAGAAGGAGGGCGTAGCAAATGAAACTGTCGAAGAAGAGCGCGGCAATTCAGCGGGCCATACACGATGCCCTTGCGTCTGGCAAGGCGCTGGGCGGGCTGCTCGTCGGCTTTGCGGCCACCGTCGCGGGCTGCGGCGAACGCCACACGCCCGCGAACACGATGGGGAAGTATCCCTCCCCGTATTATCAGGAGAATGCCACAAACGAGAATACGGAGGTGTTTGCCACCGACGGTGAACCATTGTCATTACCCCCAGTGCCAGGAGAGCCGCCGCTAATGCAGGAGCCCCCCCAAACCAACGCCGCTAGCGAGGCGCAAGGCAAGGGTTTTGCCCTTAGAGGCAAGCCGCTGCCTATAAAGCATCCCGAGCCGCAGAAGTAGTCGGTCCGTGCGCTATCCCCGCCACATGACGCTGGAGCTGACGGCGAAGTGCAACTTCCGCTGTCCGTACTGCTACTGCGTATGGCACGAATACCCCGCGCTCGCGAAGCCCGAGCTTGATTTAGACCAGTGGAAAGCGGTCCTGGACCAATGCGCGGCGGATGGCGTCGATGACATCCTCTTCACCGGCGGCGAGGCGCTGCTGCGGAGCGACCTGTTCGCGATCCTCGACCACGCCCGCCGCATTCTGCCGCGGGCGCGTCTCTCGCTCTTCACCAATGCAAGCCGCCTTGACGAAACGCTGATCAAGCGGTTCCGCCGCCGGAAGGTCCATCTCGCGACGTCGCTCCAGGGGCTCAGGACCTACGGCGCGATGACGGGGACGCGCAGGAGCTACCGGCGGCTTCTCGCCGTCGTCGCCAGGGCGTCCGAGCTGAAGTGGCCGATCGCCGTCTCGATTACGGTAACGAAGGCGAACCTGCACGAGGCGGCGGACATGTTCGTCGCCGCGGCGCTTTCCGGCGCGAAAACGATCCAGATCGGCCCCGTGATCCTCGGCGGACGCGCCGCGGCGAATCAGGAGCTGATGGTTTCCCGCGACGAGTGGGAGGCGGTGAAGCGCGGCATCCGCGCCTTGCCCGATGCGCGCGTCCCCTACACGTTCTGCGACGAGTTCATCTGCTCCTGCCGCGCCGACACGCCCGCGCCGCTGCTCGAGAAGTGGGAAGAGAAGGACCGCAAGCCCTGCCCGGCGGGCAAGTCCTTTGGCGTCCTCGGCCCCAACGGCCTCTACCGCACCTGCCTTCACTCGTTGCCTCGCTGACGCGTCGGAAGCGGTTCAGTGTTCAGCAACCAGTAACCAGCAGCCAACAACCAGCAGCCAGTATCCAGTAACCAGCAACCAACAACCAGTAATGAGGATGAACCGTCCTTATTCCACTGACCGCTGACCGCTGGCTGCTGATCACTGAATCACTTTCAACGCCCCGCGTTGGTCCCCGCTCCCCGCTGAGCCGCGCCTAACACCTCTCCTCCAACCGTCACCGCGTGGGCGACGCCCTTGACCGTGACCGTCGCGTCCGTGCCGGAATCGCACATCAGGTCATCGCTCGGCGCCGGATTGCTGACCTATTTTGCATATTTCCCCAAATGTGCAAAATGTAGATTAGGGGAAATTTTGGTATAATACGCGGCAAAGCGAAAGGAGAAACGACATGGCTAAACTGATTCTGAAGCGAGTGCTGCCGTCCGTCATCGGACTGGCGCTGGTGATCCTGGGCGCGATGTGGCTCTACGGGTATGTTGGCGTGAAGGCCGGCTGGATCGGGCCGACGGAGGTGCCGCAGCTCAACTCCGTGTCGCAGAGCGGCGCGGACGCAGCAGGCGGGGTGGCCGCGGCGACCAAGGCCAAGCTCGGCCTCTAGGATTGTAAAAGTGAGAATTTAGGTCTGACCTATTATATCACCAGACCGAAGGGCATCCAAATATTATGCGAGGGCCGCAAGTACTTCGGGGAGAAGCTGCTTCTTGCGCGAGAGCACGCCGGGCATCAGCAGGACGTCCGACTCGGCGCGGCGGTACGGAAGCGCGCGCCTCACCGCCTCGTCGCCCTTGAAGAGAAGCACGGAGTTGCCGCGCACCGGATCGGTCACCATGAGCGCCGCGAAGTCGAGGTCGTTCGCCTTTATCGTCCGCTCAAGCGCCGCGGCGAGTTCCGCCGCATGGCGGTGGAAGACGGCGAGGTGCGACTCCTCTATCTGCGCGAGGATGAACTTGCGGCCGCTTTCGGAGTAGAGCTTCGCGTCGGCTGCCACCGCCTCGTCGGCAGACATCGACGTGAGCGGAGAGGCGACGGACATCAGCCCCTCCATTATCGACGCGGCGGATTCGCCGCAGAGCTTCTCGAGCCACGCGCACATCGCGCGGTCGTCGTCGGTCGTGGTCGGCGACTGGAAAAGGAGCGTGTCGGAGACTATGCCGGCGATGAGGACTCCCGCGACTTCCTTCGTCGGCCGCTCGCCAGCGCCGCGGAACATCCGCGCGACGAGCGTGCAGGTCGAGCCCACGACGTCCGCCGTGTACTTGATCGGGTCCTTCGTCGCGGCAAACGAAATCCGGTGGTGGTCGACGACTTCAACTACGGGGATCTCCTCAAGGCCCGGGATGCCCTGCTCCGTCTCGTTGTGGTCGACGAGTATCATCCTCGCCGGCGGCGGCTCCGCGAACGCGCGCTTGAGGACGGTGCCGACGAGGACTCCCTTGTCGTCCACCACGGGGAAGTGGTTGTGCGCGTTGTGGACCGCGGCGGTGCGTATGTCGTGGACGCGGTCGTTTTCGGAGAGGACCTGGCTGCATTGGTGAAGCGGGGCCTTGCCCACCGGAATCGAGAGGTCCGCCTTTTCGATGAAGAGCGAAAGGAGCTTCGCCGGCGATAGCATCCCGACGAACTTTCCGGCCGCGTCCTTCACCGGAAGCGACGACTCGCCCGACTCCTCGAGCTTCCTTAGCGCGTCGACGAGCGAGAGCCCCGCGTCGATCATGGGAACGGACGAGTCGACGAGGTCCCTGACGCGCACGTAGACGTCGCGCTTCGGCCTTACGCCCTTGAGGTGGAAGTGCTCGAACACCCACTTTGCGCGCGGCGGCAGACGCCCGGCGCATATCGCCTCGACGTTGCTCATTCCAGTGCGGCGCCGCAGGTCGGCGAGCGCATACGCGCTCATGACCGAATCGACGTCAGGATTCCTGTGTCCGCAGACGTATGTCTTGATTGAAGAGTGTTCCATTTTCCGTGTTCCGTTTCTCGTGTGCTGCATATTATACCAAAACGCGCCGCGGCGGATTTGCCTCGCGCGAAGTTCGCGAAGTCCGCAAAGTGGTTTGGGAATTGCACTTAACCAGCGGAAATCTCACGCATTGCGCGTGGAGACGAGATTTGCTATACTACTCAAATCTGCCTGTGAAAGGGCTGAGAATTCTCATTTATTGGAATCAACTGTGTGGACGCGGGATGGGGTGCGAAGATGTAACCTAATCTCGTGCGGTGGGTATACAATATAAACATGGAGAAGCAAAAATGACAATGACGAAACTGCAAGCAGCCCTCGCGCTGGCGGCGCTGGGGGCGTGGTCGGCGCTGGCTGCGGCGAATTTTCCCGTGGGGACGCACGTCATCAAGGGCTCGGTGATGGGCTATGACGAGTACGGACGAAACGTGCTCCTGAAGCCAGACAGCGAGGTCGTGATCCGCGCGGTCAACACGAACGGGCAGATCATCGCCGAGTCGAAGATAATTGAAGCGACTGCGGACGGCATCAATTTCGTTCTGAGAATCCCGCTGTCGTCCACGGCGACGGACTCCACCTGCGCCGTCGGCGACAAGCTGAACTGCGTGATGTCCCAGGCGAGCGGAACGCTCATCTCCACCGAGCCCGTGACCGTCGGCGGAGCGTTGGCGTCCCAGACCGTGATGCTGAAGCTGATCGACGTGAGGCGCTATGTCTCGCAGGACGGCACCGTGACGAACGAGGTCGCACAGACGTACGTCGACGGGATCGAGTGGTGGATGGAAGACGAGGAGGAGTACAGCGGGAAGAGTTACGACCCGTTCGCCGACTACGATGGCGACGGCGCGTCGAACTACGCCGAGTATATCGCGGGCACGGATCCGTTCGATCCCTCCGACTGCCTGAAGGTCAAGGCGTTCTCGTTCGGGAGCGGAATGGCGGAGATTTCCTTCGAGTACGTCGGTGGGCACGTCTACGGCGTGACGACGACGACGGACCTCACGAATCCCGCGTGGATGCAGCAGAAAGTCCGCACGAGCAAGTCCGGCGACGAGTATTCGCAGATTGCGCCCTCGGCCGATCCCGCGGACGTCGGCGACATCATAAAGATCTACATGACGCCCGCGACGGAATCGCCGCAGCGTTTCTTCAAACTGGAGGCGAAGTAGTGTTGAAAGGTTGAAAAGTTGAAAGGTTGAAAGGTTGAAAAGTTGAAAGGTTGAAAGGTTGAAAAGATATGAATTTCAAGAATCAAACTAAGATATGCAGGGAAGACAAACACATGAGCTTCGCAGGAAGACTCAATCTTTCAACGGTGGTAGCCGTGGCGGTTGTGCTCGCGGCCATGACGACTTCGGCTTCGCACGTGGACCAGACGCTCCAGCTCTCTGCGGGCTGGAACGGGGTCTATCTCGAGGTGACGCCTGACGACGGCGACGAGGCGACGACAGGAGACGCCCTGTGCGAGACCGTGTTCGACGCCGCCAACCATGGCGCGGTGACCGCGGTGATGGCGTACGAGAGCGACGCCTACGAGTCGACGCGCCAGTACAATGACGACGGCTCCGTGATCGAGCAGAAGCCGCTGTCCTACCTGACGTGGATGCGCGAGGACTCGACGGGATCGTCGCTCCGCGCCCTCCGCGGCGGCATGTGCTACCTCGTCTACGTCGACGGCTCGAAGCTGCCGACCCCGAAGTCCACGCTCTCCCTGACCGTCACCGGCGTGCCGCGCGCGCCGGCGATGACCTGGCGCGACACGACAAAGGGCGATTTTGTCAATCTCGTCGGGCTTACGCTTTCCACCACGGACAAGGTGCTGGCGTCGACTTGCTTCAAGGAGGGGCCGTATGGCAACAAGGGGGTGCTCTACGATGTGAAGGGCACGAACAGCGTGCCGACCTTCAAGAGCTCGTTCATGGGCAATGCCATGATCGTCTCGGGCCGCGCCTACGGGGCCTCGGCCGAGAGGCCCGGCAGCTGGAACGGCGTGATCGGCTTTGCCAGCGCGGACGAAGTCGTGTTCGGGGTCGATGATTCGCGGGCGCACCTGTCGGTGAAGAACGACAGCTCCACCAATCGCATATTCCGCTTCACGGTAATGGGTTCGTCCCTGGCCGGCGAGAACTTCCCGCCGGAACTGAAGCGGCAGCTGTCGCGCACGGATCTCATGGTCGAGCCGGCATGGACGAACTTGACCCAGGGATCGACCTGGGAGGTTGAGATCGCCCCCGGCAAGTCCGTGACGGAGGCCTTTTCCATCAACCGTCTCACCATGCCGCAGGACACCGCCTACGGCGCGGTGCTGGTGATCGACGACCTTTCTGGCACGCAGATGCGCGTAAGGGTGCCGATCATTATCATAAAGACGTCAGAATCCGCCGAGGCGGTGCAGTTCCCCGTCGGGCTCTGGAGTGGATTCATCCAGATGGAGACCGTCTCGAGACTTGACGACACCAACCAGATTCCGGTCAAGGCGGGTGGGACGCTCAAGATGAGCGTGATGATGCATGTTGCGCCGGATGGCAAGGTGAAGCTGCTCCAGCGCGTGGCGGCTGGCGTCGATACCAACGGCATTCCGCGGCTCTTCAGGGAGCTGGAGTCCGTTCCGGCGGAGGTGGAGAACGCCCGCCGGTTCTCGACGGTGATGATGAGCATCGACAACCCAGTCGTCGAGAAGACCTCCGGCACGTTCGGCGACAGCCTCGCCTTCGACTGGACGGTCGGGGAGAGGGCTTCGGATAACCCGTTCCGCCACGCCTGGCACCCGGACCACGACGGCAAGAAGGCGGACTACTCGGGGCCGACGCCGAGCGGCGACGATCTCGCGAACTATGCCGGTATTGTCAAGCCGGAGCTCTGGAGCATCACCAACCGGATGGAGTTCTCGTGGCGCGAGAACAACGATCCGCACGGGACGATAAACTTCGAGCGGACGCCGACGGAGACGACCGCCGGGTTCGTGACGTGGACGGTGGGCGGGCTTACCGCGAAGCAGCCGATCGTGTCGCTGGGCGTATTCGTCCTGCAGCGAGCCATCAAGGCTGGCGCCTTGGAGTAGAAAGGTTGAAAGGTTGAAAAGTTGAATAGTTGAAAAGTAAGGAATCGCAATAACTCATTTAAAAAAGGAAGACAACGCAATGAAAACGAAAAAAGAAATCTTGGCAATGTTGAAAAGAAACATTTCAACTTTTCAACTATTCAACTTTTCAACTCTCGCCATCGCCGTAGTCGCGGCGATGACCGCGACAACGGCGATGGCGGACGTGCCGCAGGCGCTGACCTACCGCGGGGTGCTGCTGCGCTCGACCGGCGAGCGGAAGGCCGAGGCGCTGAGTCTTACGTTCCGGCTCTACGACTCCAAGGCGCCGGAGACTGCGCTGTGGGCGCGGACGCTGCGCGTGCCAGTGGATGCGGACGGCGTCTTCTACGCGGAGTTGAACGACAGGGAGGGGAACGACCCGGACGGAATCGGGCGCTCGCTCGCCGACGCGATGGGCTTGGTCAAGGGCGCGCCGGAAATCGGCTTGACGCCGCCGGACGCGAACGAACTCAAGCCCCGTCAGCGGCTTTCCACGGCTCCGCGCGCGGCCCGCGCGTCCCGCACTTCGGCGGCGGACGTCGTGTATGCGCCGGCTGGGGCGGTGGCCGGCGGCGTGTTCATCGACTCGGCGGCGGTCGGAAGCGTGACGGTGCAGGAAGGGGCGACGCTCAAGGCATTCCCGAAGGACTGCACGCTGACGCGGGTGGAGGACCGGGCGCTCGGCGGGTTGGGTTCGTCGATTACGGTGCGTGACGTGAAGTCGGTGCGGTCGAACTGGCCGGCGAACTTCACGCAGGACAGTTTCAAGTTCACGACGCAGTCGGCGCCGTGCGACATGATTCTTACGTACGACGGCCCCGACGGCGCGTTCAACGTGATCGTGCCGGCCGGCGGGAAGGTCGAGGACGGCGGAAGTGCCGCGCAGACGATCTACGGCACCGCGTTCGGGAATCTGTGAGGATCCTAGAAGACTAGAAATCTAGAAGCCTAGAAGGGAGCTACGATGAACACAATTCAAAGATTTGCTTTTCTGGCAATGCTGGTGTCTTTGGCGGCGTATGGTTCGCTGGCGATGGAGACCGGCACGATCACCGGCGGCAGCGACACGAAGCAGCTCCTGGGCGGGACGATATACACGGTCTCCGGCAATGCCTCCATCAGCGTCGGTGCCGGAAAGAACGCGCTGCAGGTTGTCGGCAACAACGGCGCTGGCGGCAACAAGGTCGTCATCAACATTCCCGAAAACTGTTCGCTGACCGTGACCGGCGGCGACGCGAACGGACGCGACGGCGCGGGCGCGGGCATACTGCTGCCGAGCGACATGACGCTCTACATCACCGGAAAGGGCCGCCTCACGGCGACAGGCGGCAATGCGGCGAGCGGCGGCAACGGCACCAGCGGCGCCAATTCCGAAATCAACTATGACGGAACCAACCACCAAAGAGGCGGCAAAGGCGGCAGTGGCGGCAATGGCGGCGGCGGCGGCGCGGCCGGCATCGGCGGAAACGGCGGCAATGGTGCAAGCGGTGGCGAAGGGGCTCCGTACACTGCTTGGCAGTATTGGGGACACGGCCAGAACTTCCCGACCGACGGAACCAACGGCAAGCCTGGCTCCGGCGGGTCGAACGGCGCTTCTGGCGGAAATGTGTACATTCTTGGCGATGTCGCCGTGAGCGTGCG
>CACWVU010000041.1 GCA_902764415.1 uncultured bacterium
CCATCCGTTCGGTTCGGCACCCTGCAGCGCCCGAGCGGAGAGCCCTGCAGCGTGGCCTGCTAAATTATGCCTCGGCGCTCAGCAGACATCGGCGCTTCGACATCGCGGCCGTTAATTAGGCGGCGAGAGCGTAATCGTTGTTCGCAATTACTGTTTTCCCTCGTTTTTAACGTGGCCAACGAGGATCCACGACGCGCAACCCGACCTCAACGCATCCCGTCGAAACCGGATCACCCCCATTTGGGCTTGGTGCGCGTATTATACCATAATTCTGACGCGGCATGTGCGATTATGTTATACTACACACAACCCCCAAGGAAAGGAACGCCCATGAGCGAAGAGAACTCCAATGTCAGCGAAGAGCCGGTGAACGCCGAGGCCGCAGCCGGAAACGAAACCACCGCTGGGACCGAGGCTGCCGCTGGTGCCGAGGCTGAGGGCGCAAAGTGCGAATGCGGCTGCAGTTGCAAGTCCATCGCCGAGAAGCTCTCCGAGTACAACGGAAAGGTCGACGCCTGCGTCGAAAGCGCCATCGGCTTCGCCGGGAACCGTCCGTGGGAAGACTGGCTGAAGGTCGCCAACACCTACATCACGCGACTCCTGCCCGCAGCCATCGCGGTCGCCGGCGTACTAGCGTTCGTGACCGCTCTCGTCTCGACGATCCGGATGAATGCGCCATTCTCCGATGTGGTGAATACGCTCTGGTTCCTGGTACCGACCCTGTTCTCCATCCACCTCGCGCCCAAGGCGCTCGTGCTCATGCGCTCGTTCGTGGAGAAGCGCGAGGCCGACGCGATCCGCCCCGAGCTCATGTACATCATGAAGGTCGTCTGCGGGTTCGGCGGACTGCTGCTGGGCGCGTATCTGCTCCTCTGCTTCGACTCCGACCTCGTGGTGCCGGCGATCGTCGCGGTGGTGTTCGCGCTGCTGATGGTGATCTGCCTCGGCAGGCCGGAGATTGTCGGCGTCAAGCCTGGCAACCCAGAGAACTGCGTCGAGGAGATCATCGCGCTCATCCTCTTCCCCGTCAAGGTAGTGATCGCGCTGATGACTCCGCTGATCGGCCTCGCCACGGTCATCGGCATCGGCTACGGCATTGTGCTGTGGTTCGACAACGGGTTCGGGTCGGCGCTTGCGTTCGGCTTTGCCGCCATCCTCCCGCTCGTGCTGCCGCTCGTCGTCTACTTCACGTACCTGCTCGCGGTCTGCACGCTCGACCTCTACAGGGCGATCGTCTCGATCCCGCGCAAGCTGGACGAGCTGAAGAAGTAAAATCCGCAGTATACAATCCGCAGTATACAAAAAATCCCCGCCTGAGAGGGCGGGGATTTTTTTTGCGCGCGGTGTGTCGCCACCTTAGAGCACCGCGCCGACCAGCGCTCCGAGGAGCCCGCCCAGGAACGAAGCCCCGAGATCGCAGTCGGTATGCGTGCAGACGACGGTCCCATGGTAGTGGTGCCTCGGCGGCGGAGGAGGCGGCGGAGGAGGAGGTGCCGGACGGTGGTGATGCACAGGCAGCGCCTGCGGCCTCGTGTGGGCGAACTGGTGGGTGTTGTGGTGGGTGTTGTGGGCTGCCGGACGGGCGGGAGCGTGTCCCTTATGGGCCGGAGCCTTCATGGCCGTAGGTGCCTTGCCGCGGGGCGGAGGGTTGCCTTTGGGGGCGGCAAGCGCGGTTCCGGTCATTGCTGCGCAGGCCGCCATGGCAAGCGCGAGAGTCTTGAAGTTGTTGTTCATGGCGTGGTTCCTTTCTTCATTACGCGCAAGACCATTCTCGCGCTTACACCAGGTTAGGGAATCCCGCCAGCAGTTTCTGACGCATCAGCAGAAAATTTGTCTCTTCGGAGTTTTCTATTGGGAATGTGCGGTTTGGACGAGGATAGTAGAAACTCCGATGGTTGGGGCTCTCACTACCGTTTCGCTGCTTCGCATCTCGCAACCACGATCCAGGCCCATGGCAGTTTTGTCTCGCGCAGAGACGCAGAGGCGCAGAGTTTTCTAACTGGGGGCAAGCCCCCAGACCCCTCAGACCCCCTGCGGCGCAGCCGCAGATAAAAATCAAGGCAAGAATGACCGTGTAATCCGAATGTCAAATGCAAAGCACAGAACATTCTGCGGAGCGTTAGCGAGAGCCCCACAGATCGGAGTTTGATACACTACGCAGCCAAGGCTCCCAAAAACTTTTTGAAAAACCCATAATTATTGGAAAGCCGTAAACCGCCATTTGCGGCGCTGGTCGCGCGGGGAGGCGTAGGCGATGCCGATGCGCGGCGAGGCGGTGAACTGACGACGTTCAGCATTTCGTGCATCCCGTAGCAGAGATAGACATACGCATCATTCCACCACCGCAGATAAAACATAATGCGTGGAGCGGCCTTGTCCCTTTTGACGGAGGATGCGCCTGGCAACGAGCGCGTTTATCTCGCGCGAGGCGGTGTCCTGCGACACCTTGCATATTTTCGCCCACTTGGAGGAAGTCAAGTTGCCGTCGAAACCGTCGAACAGCATGTTGAGCATCTTGCGCTGGTTCGCGGTGAACTCGTCGGCGGCATGTTCGCGCCAGAAATCCGCCTTGGCAAGTATCGCGGAAAGCTGCTCCTCGGCGGACGCCACGGCGTGGGCGTGACAGCCGAGGAACCACTTCACCCACCTTGTCGCGTCCAAGGTTCCGCGCTGTGCGCGTTCGAGTTCGCCGTAGTACGAGTCCTTCTCCTTCTGTATCTGCGCCGACAGCGAATAGAAGCGCATCGCCGACCTCTCGCCCTTCGCAAGCAGATATTCGGTAAGGGTACGGGCGAGACGTCCGTTGCCGTCGTCGAACGGGTGGAGCGTCAGGAACCAGAGATGCGCAATCGCCGCACCTACAAGCCATGGAGCGTTCCCCTTGCCGCCATTCACAAAATCAAGAAACCGCGACATCTCGCCTGAGAGCGTTTCCGCCTTCGGAGCGACGAAGTGAACCCTCTCCATCATCCCATGCCGCGACAGAACCCGCATTGGGCCTTCACTGTCGTCTCGCAGCTTCCCCGCTGAAATCTTCACCATCCCCGAATAGCCAGTCGGGAAGAGCGCCGCATGCCACGCGAAAAGCCTCTCCATCGTCATTGGGCCCGCCCAATTGCGCGTTGCATCGAGGATCATGTCGGCCCGCGCCTCCGACTCGTGCGAAACCGTCCCCTTCGCGGCGGCAAGCGCAATCTCCATTCGCCGCGCGACGCTCGAGCGCACATCGTCGCGGTTGAGCCTTTCGCCCTCAATCGCGGCAGAGTTCAGTATCTCAGACGAAAGCGTCTCGCAAACCGCCTCCTGGCGCATATCGAAGCCAATGGCGTTTAACCGGCCGGAAAACCTCCCCAATCCAAAGGAAGCCTCGGCAAGATCTGCCTCGATTCCGGCGGCATCCCACCTGAAACGAGGCCAGTCCTTCTGCTGATAGATGTAGCGCATCCACAATCTCCGCTGTTTTTGCGGATATTATACCATATAATCTCCGCAAGATGCAAGTGCAACAGGCATGGTGCAATGCAGTCTGCGCAAGTTCCTCACCGCCCTTCCAACAGCCGATGCCCGAGCCGCCGGCACAGCCACGCCCTTCGCACACCGCATTGAGCCACCTTCGGCGCTCGTTTCGCTCAGGGGATATCTTGTCACCGCGTCAACCACATAGTCCTCTGTCGTCAATCTACGCACCAAAACTCCCTATCCGTCATTCCCCTATCTCCACTTTCCTATGGTACACCTCGAACTTACAGCCGACGGACTCACAGACATTTGTCAGGGCATCCCATGCGGTCGCCGTTGCGACGACGCCGGGACAGGGTGTCAACGGAGCGTCGGGCTTTTGTTTCTCTGGCCCGGTCTTCGCAGCAACGGACTCCTTGCAGACGAACCTGATCCCGCGCTTCTCCAGCGGAACGGCAGGGTCGTCAAAGTCCTTTGTCGCCTGGCTCATATACTCGGCAAATTCCCTCATCGTGACTGGAGCGCAAAACGACACTTCGGGCATCTTGATCGCTTCCAAGCGACGAACCGTTTCCGCATGTCTCCAACACCATGGACGCGGCCAGGCCATCTGGAAGCGTCCGTCATCACCTTCGTCACCTGTCTTGTCGAAGAGACGACCTTCAGAATCATACACGAAAACTGCACAACCAGAAGCGAGGAAGCGACACGGCTTGAGCACGACAAAGGTGAAATTCGTCCCTCCTCGCTCGTAAGCAACCGTGGCAGTAATGTCTTCCTTCTCCGCGTCCATCAATGCCTTCATGTCTGGATAGGAGCAATAGCGACTAAAGCGATTGCATCCGGGGATGTCTAGCAAAAGACTCGCCGCGGCAAGCAAGACGAACGCGCCGATAATGGCCAGCACGACTTTTGCCGCGACAAACATAGCTTTCGCCTCTCTGCTCATACAGCAAGCCCTTTCTGGGGCATATTATAGCGTTTTCTACCGCTCTATTGCAATAACCAATGGAACTTATTGCAATAAGCGCCTAAAGATTACATAAAACCGTAGCAATTATAAACTAATACATTCGGGGCAGGTTAGCACCCATATTTGCATATATGCCCCAAAAACATGCAAATTCCAACAGCAATCTAGAATGCTGTTTCTTGTCGTCCATTCAATTATCCCCTATACAAACTGAGTAATGGTCGCGGCGACGGATCCAGGATTGCGGAGAATCGCCGCAAGATACGGCTTCACGTCATTGGGCCAGCTCGCGCATACTTTCACCGGCTGATCGCCCGGACGCGAGAGGACGATCTCGCGCATGCGCTCGTGGTTGACCCACATATTGCTATCGGCTAGGCGAATGTCGAACGAGCTACCGTATTCAAAACGCCTGCGAAATCCTATGCCGCCAACGCCAATGAACGTCTCGCCGCTGCCGTGATCCAGCGTCATCGTCCGTTTCCCAAAGAGCGCATAGACAAGTTGCACAACCGGGAAGAGCGAACAGAACCCAAAGGCGACGAAGACCGGCAACGGAATCTCCGCGCGCTTCCACCAGAGAACTGCGGACAAACCCGCCAGAACAAGAACAAGCACAAGTGCGAGCCCCCAGACGACACGGCGATAAACGACGACAATTCGCCCCTCGTAGTCGCGCATCACGGCGATGCCCTTCGGCGGTCTTGCGGAGAACAACCCGTTGTCGCCAAGCTCCTGCGCTGCATCTTCTTCCGCGCAACCGTCCGTCGCGGCATTCAGTTTCGCCGGCGTCGCCGCGCGACAATCGGCAACCTCCTTCGCAAGGTCGCACAAGGTTCGTATCCGGGCCGCATCCGTGGAGGAGTATATCTCCATCGGTTCGCCGGCAGCAGGAGTCTTGACGAAAAGGCGATAGTGGGTCGTGCAGCCATGCTTGCCGTGCGTGACATACTCATCCGTGCCAATTTCGCAATTCGCCGTGAAGGCAAACTTCTTTGTGAGCCCAAGCCTTCCGATTCCGGTGAATCTGATGCAGCCGGAGCGCGAGAACCTGATTGTCGTGTGTCCGAGAATCATCATGATGACAATGCACGAAACAATGATCTCACCTGCGAAGAATGGGAGCGAAAACAGAAGTTCACCGACACGGAACGGCCCGTTCATCAAACTTATGGCGAGCTTGTAGCAACCAAATGACCACCCGGTCAGCCACAGCGCAAGAAAGATGCAAACAGGATGCCAAAGCCTGAACCTCGCGATCACGACCTTTTCGCCGTCAACCTCCGTACGCTCAATTTTCATTTTGCTTTTGAAAATAATGTTTATGTCATTATGTCCATTTTGCGAGGTGGCGGAGGATGAAGGCGAAGGTCTTTTCGCGTTCCGTTTCAGTCTTGAGGGCACATTCCCAGACAACGATGAGGTTCCAGCCCTGCTCCGCCCACGCCTTCTCGTGCTCCGCGTCGCGGCGGACGTTCCGCCGGAACTTGGCGTTCCAGAACGCGCGGTTGGTCTTCGGACGCGTCGCCGTTGGGCAGATTGACGTCTGCACCAACTTGCGCCCATCCCACTCCCATCCGTGCTGGTGCCAGAAGCAGCCGCGCACCTCGATGAGCGCGCGGCACTTCGGGATTACGATGTCGGGATGGCCGACGATTCGCCGGTCACAGACGCGGAAGCGGTAGCCGTTCGCCCAGAGCATCTTCCTCACGCGCATCTCCGGCAGCGTGTCGCGCGAATGAATCGCCGACATCACCTTCGACCGCATCTCTGGGCTTATCGTGTCCATGAAGAACCAATATCCACATCACTTCGCGGAAGTCAGTGGGCGTCGAGCCAGCTGCGGCCGACGCCGACGCCGACCTCGAGCGGAACACCGAAGTCGTAGGCTCCGGTCATCTCGCGGCGCGCGAGCTCCACCACCTCGTCGACCTCCTCCTCCGGCACGTCGAAGACGAGCTCGTCGTGGATCTGCAGCACCATCTTCGCCCGCAGTCGGCGCTCCTTGAGCGCGCGGTCGACGCGCACCATCGCGATCTTGATGAGGTCCGCCGCGCTGCCCTGGATCGGCGTGTTGATCGCGTCGCGCTCCGCCGCCCCGCGCGCCGTGGCGTTGCGCGAGTCGATGTCCCTGAGCGTCCGCCGCCGGCCGAGCATCGTCTCGGCGTACCCCTTCTCGCGCGACTTCGCGACTGCCGCGGACATGAAGTCGCGCACGCCCGGGTAGAGCCGGAAGTAGGAGTCGATCAGCCCCTCCGCCTCGCGCCGCGGCACCTTGAGCCGCTGCGAGAGCCCGAACGCAGAGATCCCGTAGATGATGCCGAAGTTGACCATCTTGCACTTCGAGCGCTGCTCGTCGGTGACGAAAGCCGGCATCACCCCGTAGACGCGCGCGGCGGTCTCGCGGTGGATGTCGGCGCCGGAGCGGAACGCCGCGAGCATCGCCTCGTCGCCGGAGAACGCCGCCATCAGCCTGAGCTCGATCTGGGAATAGTCGGCCGAGACGATGCGGTGGCGGCCGTCCCGCGCCACGAACGCCGCGCGGATGCGGCGACCGCGCTCGGTGCGGACGGGGATGTTCTGAAGATTGGGGTCGGAGGAACTGAGCCGTCCCGTCTCGGTGAACGCCTGGGAATAGGTGGTGTGTACGCGCGAATCGGCGTCGATCAGCGTCGGCAGCTTGTCCACGTAGGTCGACTTCAGCTTCGTGCAGGCGCGGTAGTCGAGGATCGCCGGCACCACCGGATGCGCCCCGGCGAGCTTGGCGAGCGTCTTCTCGTCGGTCGAGAAATGCCCGGTCGAGGTCTTGCGGCCGCCGGGAAGGCCCAGCTTGCCGAAGAGCAGCTCGCCGAGCTGCCTGGGGCTGTCGGGATTGAAGCCGGGGTCGGCGTAGGCGAGGATGCCCTGGGTGAGTGAAAGAATCTCGCGGTCGAGCTCGCGCCCGTACTCCTTGAGCGCGTCGACGTCCACCCGCACCCCCTCGCGCTCCATGTCGCAGAGCACCTTGACGAGCGGCTCCTCCACCTCGGAGAGCGCAACCGGCCCCTTGCGCCCCTCGGCCAGCGCCAGCGCCTGCGGTCGCAGCGCGTCCTCGAGCCGCAGGGTGACGTCGGCGTCCTCGGCGGCGTAGTCGGTCACCTTCGCGATGTCCTTGCCGGCGAGGGTCGGCTCAGGCTTGCCGCGCTCCTGTTCGCCCGCCACCTCGGAGAAGCGGATCGTGCGGTAGCAGAGGTAGCGCTCGGCGAGCGCGTCCATGCCGTGGCGCGCGGCGGCGTCGAGGCAGTAGTGGGCGAGCATCGTGTCGTGCGGCGTGGAGGCGAAGCCGATGCCGTAGCGGTGGAGCACGTTGCGGTCGAACTTGCCGTTGTGGGCGACGAGCACCTTGGCGGGGTCGGCGAAAAGCGGACGGAACACGTCGACGAGCGCGGCGTCCACATACCACGCGCGCCCGGGCTCGGTTGCGAAGGAGAACCCGATCAGCCGGCAGGTCGAGGCGTCGGTCGCCGTCATCCCCGGCTCGCGCGCGGTGGTCTCGGTGTCGAAGGCGACGCGGGGCGCGGCCATCAGCGTCTTGAGGAGCTCCCGCGCCTCCTCCTCGGTGGAAACGTAGCGGTAGTCGTGGGGAAATTCGGCGAGTGTGGTCAGAGTTTCGGGGGTCGTGGTTTGCCTGCCCGCCGGAGCCTTGGCGAAGGCGGGTGGTTCGTGGTTCGGGGATCTGGTGGCTGGTGCCGCGGCGGCGATGCCGTACTCCTTCGCCAGGCGCGTGAGCTCGAACTTCGCGCAGACGGCGGCAAGCTTCTCCCGGTCCGGCTCGCCGAGGCGGTAGGACGCCCAGTCCGGCTCGATCGGCACGTCGGTGCGGATGGTGGTGAGGAACTTCGAGGTCATCGCGTCCTCGCGCCCGGCGAACACCTTCTCGGCGAGCTTGCCCTTGATCTTGCCGACGTTGGCGATGACGCCCTCGACGTCGCCGAACTTCGCGATGAGGTCCGCCGCCGTCTTCTCGCCGACGCCGCGGATGCCGGGGATGTTGTCGGACGCGTCGCCGGCGAGCGCAAGGTAGTCGATCATCTGCGCGGGCGAGGAGAGATGCCAGTGCTCGCAGACCTTCGCCTCGTCGTAGACCTCGGCGGCGTCGCCGGAACGGGCCGGGCGGTAGAGCTTCACGCCCGGGCGGACGAGCTGCGCGGCGTCCTTGTCGGGCGTGGCGAGGTAGACGTCGAACCCGGCCGCCGCGCCCTTCACGGCGATGGTGCCCATCACGTCGTCGGCCTCGAAGTCGTCGACCCGCACCACCGGGATGCCGAGCGCGTCCGCGACCTCGAAGGCGTAGGGGATCGACGCGGCGAGGTCCTCTGGCATCTTCTCGCGCTGCGCCTTGTAGGGCGGGTAGGCGCGGTGGCGGAAGGTCGGGCCGCCGGGATCCATCGCCAGCACCAGCCGTTCCGGCCGCTCCCGCTTGAGAATCGACATGAGCCCGTTGACGAGCCCGAGCAGCGCGGAGGTGTTGATCCCCGAAGCGGTCATCCGCGGCGACTTGAGAAACACGAAATGCCCCCGGTAGAGGAACGGCATCAAGTCGACTATGAAGAGCTTTTCCATAATGCTTCAGCCATTCCGGGACAGGCGGCGGAGGACGATGCCGGTGCGGGCCGGGAGGTAGAGGCGGATCTGCTGGACGAGTTCGCCGCGGTCGGGGACGAGCTCCGGCGAGTACGCCGCCCCGCGCTCAATGCGGCCCTGTCCGCCGAAGCGCGGCTCGTCGGTGTCGAGGAGGTGGCGCCAGCTGGACGCCGGCGGCACCATGACTCCGTAGCCGGTGTAGCTCGCGGTCGGGTGGAAGTTGAAGACAAAGAGCAGTCCGCCGCGCTCGAAGGCGAGCACCTTGTCCGGCTCGTTGGCGACGAGCCTCACCGCGGCGGGCGCGCGGCGGCGCGCCACCCGCGGCGCGAGCGCGGCGATCATCGCCGCGTCGAAGTCGGCGAGGAAGCGGAAGCGCAGATTCGGGTCGGAGCGGAGCGACCACTGGCGGCGGGCGTGGGAGTAGTCCCAGCCGTTACCCTCGCGCGGGAAATCGATCCACTCCGGGTGGCCGAACTCGTTGCCCATGAAGTTGAGGTAGGCGCCTCCGTTGAGCGCGAGGGTGGCGAGCCGCGCCATCTTGTGGAGCGACATGCCGCGCTCGACGGCGAGACTCTCGTCGCGGTTGGCCATGCCCTCGTAGATCGCGCTGTCGGCGAGCTGGAAGAAGAAGGTCTTGCCGCCGACGAGCGCCTGGTCGTGCGACTCGACGTAGCTCACCGTGCGCTCCTCGGCGCGCTTGTCGGTGAGCGCGTAGAAGATGCCGCTCATCGGCCAGTCGTCGTCGCTCACCTCGCCGGCGAGGTGGAACCAGAAGTCCGGCTCGCCCATCGCCATGCGGTAGTCGAAGCCGATGCCGCAGTCCCTCTCCGGCGCGGCGACGCCGGGCATGCCGCTCACGTCCTCGGCGATGGTGATCGCGCCGGGGAGGACCTCGTGGATGACGCGGTTGGCGAGGCGCAGGTAGACCCAGGCGTCGTCGTCCACCGAGCCGTTGAAGTACATCGAGTAGTCGGTGAACGCGTCGCCGAGCCCGTGGTCCCAGAAGAGCATCGAGGTGACGCCGTCGAAGCGGTAGCCGTCGAAGCCGAACTCCTCGATCCAGTAGCGGCAGTTGGAGAGCAGGAACTTAACCACCTCTCGCTTGCCGTAGTCGAAGCAGCGACTGCCCCAGGCCGGGTGGCGCCCCTTGTCGCCGGAGTGGAAGTACTGCCACTCGGTGCCGTCGAAGCGCGAGAGGCCGTCCCGCTCGTTGGCGACGGCGTGGGAGTGGACGAGGTCCATGATCACCGAGAGCCCCATGCCGTGGGCGGCGTCGACGAGCGACTTGAGCTCGTCGGGCGTGCCGAAGCGCGAGGACGGCGCGAAGAAGCTCGAGACGTGGTAGCCGAAGCTGCCGTAGTAGGGGTGCTCCATCACCCCCATCAGCTGCACGGTGTCGTAGCCGGCCGCCTTGATGCGCGGCAGCATCTCGTCGCGGAACTCGGCGTAGGTGTGGACGCGCGGCTCCTCGAGCGCCATGCCGACGTGCGCCTCGTAGATGAGCGGCGCGGCGCTGGGGCGCGGGCGCGCGTTCCGCCAGCGGTAGTCGCGGCGCGGCGCCCAGACGCAGGCGGAGAAGAGCTTGGTGCGGTCGTCCTGGGTCACGTAGCGCGCGCACGAGGGGATGCGCTCGCCGCGGCCGCCGTCCCAGCGCACTTCGAGATGGTAGTGGTCGAGGTGGTGGATGCGGCCGGCCGCGATTTGCCGCTCCCAGATGTCAGTCCCCGGGATGCGGAAGACCTCGAAGTCGGGGTCGATCTTCCAGCCGTTGAAGTCGCCGACGAGCCACATCGAGCTCGCGTGCGGCGCCCACTCGCGGAACGTCCAGCCCCTGCGCGTGCGGTGGAGGCCGAGGCGGTGGTGGACGACCGCCACCGACGAAAGCGGCAACGCGCCGCCGGTAAGCTCGGCGGCGCAGCGGTCGGCGCGCTCGGCGCGGCCGCGGATTGCGCCTTCAAAGGGGCGGAGATAGGCGTCGTCGAGGAGATGCGCCATGTCGGACGCCCCCTGGAGGTCAGAACGACATGTTGGCGATCACCATGACGGGCAGCGGCGAGGTGGCGATGAGGTTCGCCGCGCCGATCTGCACGCCGTGCATGTTCTCGGCGACGTTGACGAGGCCGATCTGCACGCCGGTCATCCCGTTGGCGCAGTTGATGACGCCGAACTGCGCGCCCTGGAACTCCTCGGCGACGTTAACCACGCCGACCGCGAGGCCGTAGAACTTGACGAGGTCCATGTTGAACGCCGCGAGCTGCGCGCCGCCGGAGGCGAGGCGGTTCCAGTTGGCGACGCCGAGCTGCACGCCGGCGAGGGCGCCGGCAACGTTGACGAGCCCGGCCTCGAGACCGGTCGCGTCGCCGCCCACCGCGTTGACGGCGCCGAGCGCCGCGCCGACCGCGTTGCCGCGCACCACGTTGCCGAGCGCTCCGAGCTGGAGGCCCCACATGTCCGCGGAGGTCCAGGAGAACCCGGAGAGCTGAAGGCCGGCGAAGTTCTCCTGCGCCACCTCCACCAGGCCGAGGTCAAGGCCCCAGACACGGTAGTTGAGGCCGAAGAAGCCGCCGAACCGGAGACCCAGCACGTCGCTGTCGGTCCACGGGATCTGCAGCGGCGCGGCGATGCCGACGCCGACCGGCGACCAGGGCCAGGAACGCTCCTGCTCGGACTCGCCGGCGGAGCAGACTGCGACGGCGACTGCGGCCGTCATCGAGAGCATCAGCTTCTTCATTCGTTTTCTCCTTTGTTGATGTCGTTGTGGTCGTTTACGTCGTTGCCGACACTGGAACCTGCGTCCGCGGCGCCTTCGCCCTCGCTCTCGCAGACGCTCACCGAAACCAGCTTCGCGCCCTCGGAGAGGCGCACCAACCTCACTCCCTGCGCGCTGCGCCCGTAGACGCCGATCTCGCGCACTGGCGAACGCACCATCTGCGCGTCGGAGGTGATGGAGATTATCGACTCGTCCTCCGCCACCGCGTGCGCGGCGACGATGAGGCCGTTGCGGTCGGCGCCCTTGATGGCGGTGACGCCCATTCCGCCGCGGTGGGTCTGGCGGTATTCGCCGAACTCGGTGCGCTTGCCGTAGCCGTTCTCGGTGGCCACGAGCAGCGTCTTCGCGCCGTCGCACACGTCGAGCGAGACGACGCGGTCGCCGTCGCGCAGGCGGATGCCCCTCACGCCCGTCGCCGTGCGGCCCATGCGCCGCACCTCGTCCGCCGCGAAGCGGATGCCGATGCCGCCGGCGGTGAGCATCACCACCTCCTCGCCGGGATGCACCAGCCTGACCTCCACCAGCTCGTCGCCCTCGGCGACGTTGATCGCGCGGATGCCGGCCTTGTTGACGTTCTGGTAGTCGGCGAGCAGCGTCTTCTTGACCGTGCCGAGGCGCGTCGCGAAGAAGACGTCGACGTCGCCCTCGAAAGAGCGGATCGGCAGCAGCCTCAGCACCTGCTCGCCAGGCTGCAGGTTGAGGAGGTTGATGACCGGGCGGCCGAAGCTCGTGCGCGGCGCCTCGGGGATCTCGTACGCGCCCTTGAGGAAGATGCGCCCGGTGTTGGTGAAGAACATGATCTCGTCGTGGGTCTCCGCCACGAAGACGAGCCGGAGGAAGTCCTCCTCCTTCACCTGCGCGCCGCGGACGCCGTGGCCGCCGCGGCGCTGCTCGCGGTACTCGGCGAGCGGCACGCGCTTGACGTAGCCGCGGTTGGAGAGGGTGATGACGCAGGGCTCGTCGGCGATGAGGTCCTTGACCGACACTTCGTTCGCGTCGTCCACGATCTCGGTGCGGCGGGCGGCGTCCTCCTTCGAGCAGTACTTGAGCTTGATGTCCGCGAGGTCGGCGCGGATGATCGCGTAGACCTTCTCCGGGTCGGCGAGGATCGCCCTGAAGCCGGCGATCGCCGCCTGGAGCGAGGCGAGCTCCTCGGCCAGGCGGTCGCGCTCGAGGCCGACGAGCTGGTAGAGGCGCATCTCGAGGATCGCGCCCACCTGGCGGTCGGTGAAGCCGAAGCGCTCCTGCAGCGACTTCTTCGCCTCGTCTCGCGTGCGGGAGGCGCGGATCATGCGCACCACCTCGTCGAGGTTGTCGGTGGCGAGGATGAGGCCCTCGACGATATGGAGTCGCGCCTCGGCCTTCGCGAGGTCGAAGCGGGTGCGCCGCGTGATCACCTCGAAGCGGTGGTCGACGTAGCAGGCGAAGTAGTCCTTCAGGCTCAGCACCTTCGGCCGCCCGCCGACGATCGCCAGCAGGATCGCGCCGAAGGTCGTCTGCAGCTGCGTGTGCTTGTAGAGGTGGTTCAGCACCACCTCGCCCTGCGCGTCGCGCTTGAGGTCGACCACGATGCAGACCGCGTCCTCGATCAGCTTGCGCCCCTTCGGCAGGCCCTTCTCGCCCTTCGACCCCTTCGCGCCCTTCTGGGACTTGTCCTTGGTGTGGCCGCCGGAGATGTCGCGGATGTCGCTGATGCCCTCGATGACCTTGTCCTTGACCAGCTGGGCCATGTGCTTGATCATCTCGGACTTGTTCACGCCGTAGGGGATCTCGGTGATGACGATCCGGTCGCGGTCGTCGCCGTGCACCACCTCCGCCTTGCCGCGCACCGTCATCTGGCCGCGCCCGAGCTTGTACATCGCGGCAATGCCGTTGCGCCCGCAGACCGCGGCGCCGGTCGGGAAGTCCGGGCCCTTCACGAACTGCATCAGGTCGTCCACCGTGCAGTCTTCGCGGTGCTGGACGTAGTAGTCAATGCCGTCGCAGAGCTCGCCGAGGTTGTGCGGCGGGATGTTCGTCGCCATGCCGACGGCGATGCCCGAGGAGCCGTTGAGAAGCAGGTTGGGAAGCCGCCCGGGGAGGACGGTCGGCTCCTTCAGCGTCTCGTCGAAGTTCGGCATCATGTCCACCGTGTCCTTCTCGAGGTCGCCCAAAAGCTCGTCCGCGATCTTCTGCATGCGCACTTCGGTGTAGCGCATCGCCGCGGGCGGGTCGCCGTCGATCGAGCCGAAGTTGCCGTGGCCGTCGACGAGCGGGTTGCGCAGCGAGAAGTCCTGCGCGAGGCGGACAATCGCGTCGTACACCGACGAGTCGCCGTGCGGATGGTACTTGCCGATCACCTCGCCGACCACGCGGGCGGACTTGACGTGCTTGACGTTCCACGTCGTGCCGAGCTCGTGCATCGCGAAGAGGCAGCGCCGGTGCACCGGCTTGAGGCCGTCGCGCACATCCGGCAGCGCGCGCCCAACGATGACGCTCATGGAGTAGTCGAGGTAGTCCCTCGACATCTCCTCCTCGATATTAACGTCCTCAAGCACGCCTTCCGCGGCGATGCCCTCGGGCACAGTGGCCTCTTCCTCGCTCATAAGGCGTATTATACCATATTTTCCCGCCTCAATGCGCGACTTTGGCCAGCAAATTCGCCGCCGACCGGTGGGGCTACGGGACGATTGCGCCGATCGCCTTCAGCTGGCGCTTGGCGTCCTCGACGGCGACCTCGCGCGGATCGACGTCACGCTTCGCCGCCAGCGCCGCCACGACCCCGGCGGCCTGGCCGATCGCCATGCACGACGCCTGCACGCGCAGCGCGGAGTTAGCCCCGTGGTCGCTCGAAACCGCCCGTCCGGCGACGAGCAGGTGCTGGACGCCCTTGGGGATCATCGTGCCGAGCGGGATCGTGCCGACCTTGCCGGGCTCGTGGAACACCATGTGCGAATTCTTCCACGCCGCGTTGTGCTCGTCTATGTACCAGTAGGAATAGCAAAGCGAATCCGGCTCGACGGTTCCAGCGAGGTAGTCGGCCTCTGTTACCGTCTTCTCCCCGACGACGCGGTACGTCTCGCGGACGCCGACTTCCGGCGACGCCGAGACGATGGTCGCCTTCTCCAGCCCCGGCTGCCGCCGGATGAAGCGGACGACGCGGAGCATCGTCTCGCGTCCGCGGCGGTTCGTCTCGTCGCGCGCGGTAGCCGTCGAGTTGTCGGCGAGCGGCACGTAGCATCCCCAGCCGCCGCCGGCGCGGATGTAGTCCGACATCTTGATGTGGATGTCAGTCGGCTTTAGCTCACCCGATGCAACCGCGGCAGCATGCGCCTTGTCCACCGCCGCGACGTCGAACTTCATCCCGCGCGTGTTGAGATGGAAGAAATACGAGCCCGGCTGGCGCTGTGCGTCGTCCGCGCGCACGCGCTCCGCGCCGGCGAACGACGCGACAGAGGCGCTTCCCGTCGCGTCCACGACCTCCTTCGCCGCAAGGCGCCGAATCCCCTCGTCCGTCGCGAGCGCAATCTTCCAGCCGTCGGAAGTCCGCTCGACGCCGCAGGCGGCGGCATTGAACCGCAGTTCGACGCCGGCCTTCTCCAGCGTCTCGGCCGCAAGCGCGGAGTAGACGAAGGGATTCACCTTCACGCAGTGGTGCCACCAGTCGCGCGCGTCGAGCTTCGGGAAATCCGGCAATTTCTCGCCGGCGAGTTCGACGGAATTCGTGACCAAGTCCCAGCACGGCCCGGCGATGACCTGGCGGTTCCAGGCGTGGAAGAGGCCGATCGGCAGCACTTCGGCGGACACAGTGGTGCCGCCGAGCCGCGCATCGCGCTCGACCAGCACCGTCTTCGCGCCGGTCTTCGCGGACGCCAGCGCCGCGCCGATGCCGGCCGGCCCTCCGCCGACCACGGCGACGTCGAAGGTTGCCGCGCCTAAACTCCCGGCCAGCACTGCAGCCGCAACCAACGTGTAGTGTCTTGTCTTGTTCATGCCGCGTATTATATCAAAATTTGATGGGGCGCGCCTCTGCGGGGAGCGAGGTTCGGTCTCGTCGCGGGTGACTTTGTCGCCTTCCGCGCTTAGGACAACCGGTCTGGTTTACCCTGGCAGCCTGAATCCTATCGCTGGTTGCTCACATGATCACTCACACGGCGAGTCGCACCCGCCTTCCTCACTCACCCCCTCCCCTCTTCGCCGCTTGGTGAGGCTCCGTGAGAATGCAGGCAGTACCGTGGAGATTATGGTGCGGACGAAATCTAAACCGCCGCGAATGGTGCCGCCGGATTTATATAAATGCGGCGGTATGGGTGCGTCCGAATTCTGCCGCGGGTCGCCCGCGATACTTACCCACGCCCCAGGACAAGCTTATCTGTCATTCTTGGTTGCTGGCGGCGTCTTGCACAACCCACTCGCCGTCGACCTTGCGGATGATGCGCAAACCGACATCCGAACTCTTGAGAAGCAGCTCGTCTGCCGACAGTGGCTCGACATGGAAGTGGTGATAGCCGCTCGCATCCGAGCGCACATCGACAATCTTGCCTCCCTCGCGTATCTGCACGTGAACAATGCCTTGCACGGATTTTGCGCTATACTGGCGGCCATTCCATTCCTTCCACATCTCAGAAGGCTTGACAGCAAGACACAACGGATAGAAGACGAGCGACGCGACGACTAGAATCACTATGCACGCAGTATGGCTCCACCCGCAGGGTCCACGACCAGTTGCTTTTCTCAAAATCCAACACACGGACACGAAGCCATCCAAAGCCCGGAGCAGGAATGACAACAGCAAGACCGGCACGCCAAGAATCCACGCGTATGCCCATCCAAACGCCACTGCGCAAATATACGCAAAGCCATTGTCAAACGCCGGCCCTGCAAATACGGCGACGACCGTAATCGCCCATCCAAACAAACTGAGCCCGGTCATCGTAACAAGCAGACGACCAAGCGGCTTCACCGATGGCGACTTCACCCAGATCAGCAAACAGAAAATCGTCGGGACGGAAAGCTCCAACTCCACCGTGACGAAATCGTGCAAGTCAACAGTCCCTAGAATATTCAACAAGTAGTTCATCTTGCATATTCCCTATCATGCCACGCATCTTAATCACCTGATCGGTTGCCGCAGGGGAAGTTGAAAAGCGGGAACCACCGATTGCTGACGCAGATTCAGCACCCCCGCGGCAACGCCATATACATCGGCAGACCCCTGGACAAGCTGAAATGGCCAACCCGAATATACCCCTAACTGAACAGGCGTCCATCCTACGCCAAGGAGTCCATCATCTTGCTGCGGACTTACATCGACAGGAAAGTGCGCCCACGCCGTTTCAACGACAACGGCGCACAACGCCAAGATTGCCAACTGCTGCTTCGCATTCACGACCTTGTTCTCCTCATTCAAGATCACCGCCCCGCCTCTCGCCTTACGACTCACGGGATGAGCATAGTATACCATAATTTGCGGCTCGCGGTCCGCCTGCCCGCAGGCTTGTCCTCCGTAGCTCGCAGCGCGAAGGAGGGAGCCTTGGCACAGGCTGGTGGTTCGTTCTGCCGCGTGAACTGCCGCGGAGTTGCGGCGGAGGGCGGGGCGTCGGCCCGACGACGTGATTCGAGACCTAAGCGCGTCGGGAACGGAAGCGCGTTGCGGTCAGTGTCGAGAATCCCGAGCTCGGCACGTTAGGAGGCCGAGCGTTCGGCGGGGCGAGCGCCCCAGCCCGAAGCCGCAGCACAAACTACCACCTCAGCGGCTGAGGAGGTAGGTGAAGCCGACCGCGATGCGCTCGAGGTACATGACCGATGCGAGAATCGGGTGGCGGAGGAGCCGCCGCCACTTGCCGTGCTCGACGAAGACGCCGAAATAGCGGTAGAAGAGGCCGAACTGGCGCTTGAGCGCCGGATGGCCCTTCCACTTCGCCTGGTACGCCGCCATCGACTTCGAGTAGTACGCCTTCTTCGCCAGCATCCGCCGGAACGAAAGCCGCTTCTCGTTGTGGATCAGGTGGCGCTTCAGGACCGCGCACTTCGCGCCGGTCGCGAGCACCCGGATGTCCAGCTCCCAGTCCTCCGGCCCGGCGATCAGGTTCTCGTCGTAGCCGCCGGTCTCGGCCAGGAGCGCACGCCGAAAGAGCCGCAGCGCGTCGATCGCCGTGCCGTCGTAGAACGAGCGCTCGAAGTTCCGCGCCTTCACCCGGATCCCCTTCCCGGTGCGCACCTCGGGAATCCAGTACGCCGCCGGCGCGGACGGGTCGGGCGCCGCGGAGGCGACGGCAAGGATCTCCTCCACCGTCTCCCGCGGCAGAATCATGTCCGCGTCGAGCACAATCACCCAATCCGCCTGCGCCTCGCGCCAGCCGAGGTTGCGCTGCGCGCTGCGCTCCGGCCCGCGGTCGAACACGCGCGCGCCGAGCGAGGACGCGATCGCCTTGGTGTCGTCGGTCGAGGCGTTGTCGACCACGACCACCTCCACGTCGCCGCGGAAGCCGTCGAACGAGCGGATGCAGTTCGCGATGTTGTCCGCCTCGTTGCGGGTGGTGATGACGGCGGTGAGCTTCAAGGCGCGGCGGGGGCGGGTTCGGCGGGCGCGGCGGGCTGCGGCGCCGGCGCGAGCCGGGTCGGGTTCTTGGCCATGAACTCCCAGGCGAACGCCCGGTACGCCTCGGCGCCCTTGGAGCGCGGGTCGAGGAACACCACGGGGACACCCATCGAAGGCGCCTCGGAGACGCGCACATTGCGCGGGATCAGCGTCTCGTAAACCTTGTCGCCGAAATGCTCGCGCACCTCGGCGATCACATCCTGGGTAAGCCGGGCGACGGAGTTGACCATGGTGAAGACGATGCCGTTGAGCTCGAGCGTGGGGTTCACGCCCGCGCGGAGCTTGTCGATCGAGCTGGTGATGAGCGCAAGCCCGTCCATCGCCAGGTACTCCGCCTGGGTCGGGATGAGCACCGAGTCGGTCGCCGCGAGCGCGCTCGTCATCACCAGGCCGAGCGACGGCGGGCAGTCGAGCACGATGTAGTCGAACGCGCCAGATTCCTTCACCGGCGCGAGCGCGTCGCGGATCATCGAGAGCCGGTCCTCGCGCGCGCCGAACTCGAGCTCCGCGCCGGCGAGGTCCACCTCGGACGGGATCACGTTGAGGTTGGGCCACTTGGTGGGCTGGATCACGTCCGCGATCGGCTTCGCCCCCGCGAGCACCGGGTAGAGCGACACCCCCGGCTGCTTCTCCAGCCCCAGCCCCAGTGTCGCGTGCGCCTGCGGGTCGAGGTCCACAACCAGCACCGCGCGGTGGCGCGCCGAAAGCGCGGCGGCCAGGTTGACCACGGTCGTCGTCTTGCCGACGCCGCCCTTCTGGTTCGCAATCGCAATCACCTTGGTAGTCTTGGCCATCTTCGCCCCTCCAGTTTCG
Source organism: uncultured bacterium (assembly GCA_902764415.1). GTDB lineage: Bacteria > Verrucomicrobiota > Kiritimatiellia > RFP12 > UBA1067 > UBA1067. The sequence continues at coordinate 19,219 of CACWVU010000041.1, forward strand.
GTCGTTGCCTCAGAAAAGCTTTCCCTGCTCCTGCAGCTCGCGGATGTTGCCGTCCGCGCTGCGCCTGACCTCGCGCATCCACAGCTCCACCAGCGCCACGTCCCACGGCTCGTCCACGCCCTGGATCACCGCCGCCAGCTCGTCGCCAGCCTGCGCCACCTCGGCGCGGACGCGCTCGGTGACGGCCGAGAGCCGGTCGGTGACAACGTACTCGGTGTAGTTGTCGGCCTTGAGCCGGAAGCCGTACCTGAGGATGCGCAGGTCCGACTCGTGCTGGCGCAGGAACTCTGCGTACGCCCTGGCCTCGTCGCTCAGACCCTCGGTCACGATGCCCGAGAAGTCGGGCGTGATCACGAGCGGACGGTGCGCCTCGAGCCGGCCCTCGCGGACCCGGATCTTGCCGGGCCTATCCTCCAGCTCGGAGACGAGGTGGTAGTTGACGAGCGTGTTGCCGAACGTCTCCAGGCGGCGCTTCGGCTCCACGAGGAACCGCGCGCACTTGGCCGCATACCACCTGTCGAAGTCCGGATTGCTGCTCATCTCACCCTTCGCGTCCGCAGCACTTCTTGTACTTCTTCCCGCTGCCGCAGGGGCACGGGTCGTTGCGCCCGACCTTCGGCTCCTCGCGCACGGTCGGCGTCTCGCCCACGAGGTCGCCGTCCTCGAACTTCCAGCCCGAGCGGTCCTTCACGAACGTCGCCACCTCGTGGTGGTTGCAGAACTCTCCGTTCGCGGTGTAGAGCGCGCGGAACTCCACGACGCCCGTCTTGTCCTTCGGCCCGCCGCCCTCGGTGCGGATCACCTCCAGCCCGTGCCAGCGCGCCGCGTCGCTCCACGCGCGCGACGCCTCCTCGTCGAACTGCTCCTGGATCGCCTTCACCGCGCTTGTCTTCAGGAAGTCGACCGCGCCCACCACGTACGAGGTGTAGCGCGCGCGCATCAGCGCCTCCGCCGTCTCGGCCTTGGCTTCGCCGGCGATCACCGGACGGCAGCATTCGCCGTACTTCTTGCCCGACTTACACGGGCAGTCTTCTTCTTCTTTCACGTTCATGTTTGTATTTTACCATAATCATGGCCAGTATGAGAAGTGCGAAAATCGTCTTGAGCGGCCGGTCGCCCAGCACGACGTAGGGCGCAAGGCGCGGCGAAGCGGGCGCGGCGACGCGGTCCGCCATCGCCCCGCGCGCGTCCACGAGCGGCCGGAGGTCCGTTCCCACCAGCCACGACGCCGAGCCGTCGGGCGCGATGGTGCCGGTCACCCCGGAGTTCCCCACCCGCGCCACCGCAAGCCCCGTCTCGACCGCGCGCACCGTCGCCTGCCAGGCGTGCGCCTCGGCCTCGACCGAGTCGGAGAACCAGCTGTCGTTGGTGATGAAGCAGAGGAACCGCGCCCCCATCCTCGCGTAGGCGCGCATCAGCGCGGAGTCGGTGTCCTCGTAGCAGATGGCGACGCCGAAGGGAACGATCCTCCCGCCAGCCGCGAGCTTCAGGAGCTTCGGCTCCCCCGGCGTGCAGCTCCCCACCGGCGCGAAGCGCTGGAGCGCGGTGATCCACTTGTCGAGCGGGATGAACTCGCCGAACGGCACCAGGTGCACCTTGTCGTAGACCTCGCGGACCGTCCCGCCGGCGCCGTACCGGTAGAGCGCCGCAGAGTTATATAGCCTCCGCGCGGCATCCGCGCGCCCGCCGCCGGCCAGCACCGCCGCGCCGCCGGCCTGCCGCGAAATCCCCGCGGCGAACCGCAGCGCCGCCGCGCCGTCCACCGCGCCCACCTCCGACATCGCGCTCTCGGGCAGCACCACCAAGTCGGGCTGCGTCGCCGACACCGCGGCAAGCAGGTTGGAGTAGATGCCGGCGGGGTCGCCTTCCGGCTCCTTGAAGCAGCACGGGAAGTTCCGCTGGACGAGCGCCACCTTCACCGTCTTGGCGTCCGCCGCCGCGGCGCGCGCTTCGCGCTCCGCCCGCGCCGCGCCGTACACGCCCCAGATGAGCGCGAAAGCCATGAGCGTCTCCAGGCTGCGCCAGCGCGCAAGCGCCGCGGCGTCGTGGCTGCGGCCCATCCGCGCGCGCACCGACGCGATCACGCGTTCGGCGATGCCGGCGACGGTGCCGTTCACCAGCACCACCGCCGCGCTGAGCAGATACACGCCGCCCAGCGCCGCCGGACCGCCGAAGCCGGAGTTCGCCGCCACCACGCCGAGCTGGTTCCACGCGAAGCCGCCGAGGAAGCGCGAGCGGATGAGCTCCAGCCCACACCACAGCACCGGCTCCGCGAACAGGACGCCTACGAGCCGCCGCGCCCAGCCGCCCTCGCGCGCCCAGCGCCAGTACCGCGCCGAAAGCCAGCCGTAGGCCGCGAAGTACGCCGCGCAGTACGCCGCGAGCGCGAACCACCCCAGCACCACCAGCGGCCAGGGTCCGTTGTTCTTCACGATCGCCGGCATCCACGAAAGCGTCGCCACCCAGAAGAAGATCCCGCTCTGGAACCAGCGCCGCGCCGACTTGCACGAATCGCCCTTCCGCGCCACCACCATCAGCGGCGCCAGAGCGAAGAGGACGTCCATGCGCTCGCCCATCGGCGGAAACGCCGCCCACAGGAGAAACCCCGGCAGGAACCAGGCGAGCTGCTTGAACCGCCCCACGAACCGCTCCATCACGCTTCCACCCATCGTCAGTCCTCCCTAGTCTCCGCCGGCGCGGCGGAAACGGCGAACGGCGCAGTAGAGCGCATGGTGTTGCTCGGTCTCACGGGCGTGTATTATATCATATCCGCCGCGATGAGATTTTGGTGCGGACGAAATACAATCCGATTATCGCGCATAAACCGGGACAACATCATCTGTCACCACCTACAATTAGCAGAATTACGGAGATAAAAAACAATAGTATTGGTAAGGTAAAAAACAATGTCAATGCCCACCAAAAGCCAACTTTCGTATGTAGTGTGATTGCTATTGATATTATAGTTGAAATGATGCAACAGATAATAAAAAGCTGATTCATGGATGACCTCCAATAAATTTCGTGCCCTGAGGGCAATAAGGAGTAATATTTTTTATGCAATGATCGGCATTCGGACAAGGCCCTTCTGACCCATTGTTCATGACTCTCAAAATCCTGTTAATACTGCAACTCCTGTCCAAGAAATTGTCGCCTACCATAATTATCCATTAGGATTTCACGGCTTGCACGGTCTACGAAGGCGTAGACAAGCAGTGCCATGACTATGGCAACTACAATCCAAATTGCCAAAAGCTTCCGGTCAACTCCGCGAGTTTTTGGCGATTGGTCAATCGCCGCCTTTGCACGCTCAAGGTCTTCAGGGCAGACCAGAATGCGGAGATACACCCCAAGACCTCCCTGGTTGAAGTAATTCACAACCGTTCCAAGGCCGGTGGCCCAGTTGTTCCTGCGGTCTTCAACTACGCCCGCATCAGACTTTGAAACTTGACAAACCTCAAAAGGTATGTGGGCTTGTTCAAGTCTATTGCAGAAAAGCCACGCCTCGTGGACATACGCGCCGTCCACAACAACCACCTTGCCATCTATGACTTCGCCCACCATCCTAAACCTCCATTAGGTTTTGCCCAAAAAGCTTATTCACTTGCCACCATTGCGACAAACAGCATTCCAGCAAATGCCAAAACAATTATCGCAAGCATCGCAAGCGCAATCTTCATGTGGACACTGATTCCTCCTCGCGCCACAGGCGACTCGCTTTCCTTCATCTTCGCAACCCATCGCCGCGATCTTGAAGACAAAAGCAACGCAATTACTACAGCATAAATGGGAGCTGTCGGGAAAAACCAATCCCATAACGTCGAACCATTGCCCAATGGAACAAAAAACGCGCCCATAACAAGAAGATCTGCGATAAGACACAATACCATGGCCCTAACCGCACCAGGCTTACCTCGTAAAATCCTAACGACTTGCACGATTTCAAGAATCAATAGCAGCAGCACAAGGCATGCCGCGACACTTCCAACAATCAATAGCTGATCCTCGACATCATTCTCTTCTTCCAGAAAACAACCTATAATTCCAACTCCAATTTCAACAAGTCCATCTATCAGCCACAAGCCGATGGCTGCTATGATTTCAATTGGAAGAGAGCATTTCTCACAATGCCCCGCTACTGTACATGCCGATGACTCAACTCTCATGCCGTGCCCAGCCTCCGCCAGCGCGGCGGAAAAGGCGAACGGCGCGGTAGAGCGCATGTTGTTGCTCGGTCTCACGTCGCGTAGTATACCATATCCGCCGCGATGAGATCACGGTGCGGACGAAATCAAACTGCCGCGGAAGTGGGCTCTCTGGGGCTGAGGATCGTTGAAGTCGATACAGATGTAAGCAAGTTCTTCTAGTTGGCGTCGGGGATGAAGTAAACGCAGCGGTGCACGCGATAGTCCGTTATCGGCTTCCCGTTGCGCGAGAGCTTCACTTTGCCGTCAAAGGAAAGACTCTCGCCTGGCGTCCACAGATACAGCTTCTCGCTGTTGTAGCGAAGCGGTTCGCCGTCGTATGGATCGCGGGGGATTTCCGGGAGGAACTCTGGCACGAGATCATCAAGCCTTGCAGGGAATGCGCC
>CACWVU010000042.1 GCA_902764415.1 uncultured bacterium
TGCCAGCGCGCGCTCGCGCGGATCAACCGGCGAAGATTGCCGCAGGTCGCCCGAGGTGCGCGCCTCGCAGACGATACGTACGCGGCTCTGGATATTCCGTAGCGGCGCCTACATCGGCCGCACCGCGGCGTTCGGCGAGCGGATTGCGAGCATGCTGCCCGCCCGGTTCCCGAGGCCGGGCTTCCGGTCGCTCAGGGTCTGCCGCGCGCTCGCCTGGGAGCTGCCCAGGGCGGCGTGACCAGAACGCTTGCTGTCTCCACCTGCTGACAAAACCGCGGCGGCGTCGGTTTGGGGTATATGCCCCGTATACGTCGTGACATATCGGATCCCGCTAGGAGCGGAAATGACGGACGCGTCCGCGCCCACGGCGGAGCGTTGCCGCGTGCAGCCGCAGTGCGTCGCAGCCGCGGCCTATCGCCGCCGCGAACGGCGTCGACCGCCGTCCCAGCCATGGGGACAGTCCCAAGAAGGAGGGGAAGGGGGACCAGGAGGAGGGGGACTGTCCCCGGGTGCAGCGTTGGGGACTGTCCCGGAGGTGTGGGGACTGTCCCTGGGGATGGAGGATTTTCACGCCGCGTGGCCGTCGGATTTGCTATAATACCCGCCAATATGAAGACTGTAGCCGTAGTTGCCGCGGCGCTTGGCGCGCTGGCCGCCGCCGCCGCGCCCGAGCCAAGCCCCGCGCACCGCATCCGCCTCGACGCCGAGGAGGACATCATCGGCATCGTCCACTGGGGGCTCAACACTTTCACCGACCGCGAATGGGGCTACGGCGACGAGGACCCCGCGATGCTCGATCCCGCGCGCTTCGACGCCGACCAGATCGTCGGCGCGTGCAGGGACGGCGGCATCCGCGGGCTGGTGGTGGTCGCCAAGCACCACGACGGCTTCTGCCTCTGGCCCACCAAGACGACTGAGCACAACATCACCAAGTCTCCGTTCCGCGGCGGAAAGGGCGACTACGTGCGCGAGATGTGCGACGCCTGCCGCCGCGCCGGGCTGAAGTTCGGCGTCTACTGCTCGCCGTGGGACCGCAACAGCGCCCACTACGCGACCGAAAAATACGTCGAGATCTACCACGCCCAGGTGCGCGAGCTGCTGGACGGCAGGTACGGCGAGATCTTCGAGATGTGGTTCGACGGCGCCAACGGCGGCGACGGCTGGTACGGCGGGGCGAAGGAGAAGAGGAAGATTCCCGAAGGCTACTACCGCTTCGGCGAGATCCTGCGCTTCGTGCGCGAACTGCAGCCCAAGGTCGCCGTCTTCAGCGGCGAGTTCGGTGCCGAATACCGCTGGCCCGGCAACGAGCGCGGCGACGTCGATCCGGTGCGCAGCGCCTTCCGCGACGGCGGCTACAGCCAGTGGGAGGCCGACTTCCCGCTCCGCCCCGGCTGGTTCTACCACGCCTCCGAGCGCGGCCGCACCAAGCACGCGGCGTATCTCATGAACCGGTACCTCTCCAGCGTCGGCAACGGCGGCACCATGGACATCGGCATCGCGCCCAACCGCGAAGGGCGGCTGGACGACGAGGACGTCCGCGCGCTCAGGGGCTTCAAGGCGATCAAGGACGCGTTCTACGCGCATCCGGCGAAAGACGGCGAAGAGTTCAACTTCGTCGAGACGAAGGACGAGTTCGGCGTCAAGCGCCTCTACATTTCGTCCGACCGCGCCATCCGCGGCAAGCGGTACCTGGTGGACCCGGAGCTCATCCAGCTGGTGCGCACGGCCACCACCGACTCGGGCGAGACCGACACCGCGAAGTGGATGACCGGCGCGGAGAAGGAAAGGAAGTAAGGAGAAGGACATGGAAACAGCATCCTACATTCGCGACATGGCGACCAGGGCGCGCTCGGCGGCGGCCGAGCTCGCGAAGATGACGACGGACGAGAAGAACGCCGCGCTCCTCGCGATCGCGGACGCGCTCGAGGCGCACCGCGGCGAAATCGCCGCGGCAAACGCCGCGGACGTCGCGCGCGCGAAGGGAAACGGCATCAGCCCCTCGATGCTCGACCGCCTCACGCTCACCCCCGCGCGCTTCGACGCGATGGTCGCAGGCGTCCGCCACGTCGCGTCGCTCCCCGACCCGGTCGGCGAGACGATCTGGACGCGCGAGCGTCCGAGCGGCATCAAGATCCGCAAGGTGCGCGTCCCGCTCGGCGTCATCGCCGTCGTCTTCGAGTCGCGCCCCAACGTCTTCGTCGACACCGCGGCGCTTTGCCTCAAGACCGGCAACGCCGTCATCCTGCGCGGCGGCAAGGAGGCGATCGAGTCCAACAAGGCGCTCGCCGCGGCGGTGCATAGTGCGATGAAGGGCGACGCGATCCAGCTCGTCGAGATCCTCGACCATGCCGCCGTCACCGAGCTCGTCCGCGCCGTGGGGCTTGTCGACGTCGCGATTCCCCGCGGCGGCGAGCGGCTCATCCGCGCGATGTGCGAGGCGGCGCTCGTCCCCGTCCTCAAGCACTACAAGGGCGTCTGCCACATCTACGTCGACGACAAGGCCGACCTCGCGATGGCACTCGCCATCCTCGACAACGCGAAGACCCAGCGTCCCGGAGTCTGCAACGCGGCGGAGTGCCTGCTCGTCCACGAGAAGCTCGCGCCCGTGTTCATGCCGATGGTCGAGGCGTGGGCGAAGGACAAGGGCGTGACGCTCCACGAAAACGAGCCTGGGACCGAATACCTCTCGCTCGACATCAACGTCGCCAAGGTCGCGGACTTCCGCGCCGCGATCGACTTCATCAACGCCAACTCGTCGCATCACTCAGACTGCATCGTGACGAACGACGAAGCTCGCGCGGCGGAGTTCCTGCGCGACGTCGACTCCGCCGCGGTCTACCACAACGTCTCGACGCGCTTCACCGACGGCGGCGAGTTCGGCATGGGCGCGGAGATCGGCATCTCCACCGACAAGCTCCACGCCCGCGGCCCCATGGGCCTCGAGGAGCTCACGACCTACAAGTACACCATCACCGGAGACGGCGTAGTGAGGAAATGACCGTTGCCGACATACCGAAGGTGGACAGGGCGCTGAAGCGAGAGTTCAGGGCGCACGACGCGCCGATCATCGAGCTCATCGAGGCGCAGACCCACGATCCGTTCTGCGTTCTCGTGGGGACGATCCTCTCCGCGCGCACCAAGGACGCGTGCACGGCCGGCGCGGTGCGGCGGCTTTTCGCCAGGGCGAAGGGGAGGCGCTTCGCCGCGGCGGATCTCGAAAGGCTGACGGAGCGGGAGATCGAAAAGCTGATCTATCCCGTCGGCTTCTACCACGACAAGGCGAGGCATCTGAAGGAGCTTCCGAAGGTGCTGAAGGAGAAATTCGGCGGCGTCCTGCCGAACACCGTCGAGGAGCTGTGCGAGCTGCCCGGCGTCGGGCGCAAGACCGCGAACCTGACGGTGGCGGTGGGCTTTGACCTCCCTGCGATCTGCGTCGACGTCCACGTCCACCGCATCTGCAACCGGCTCGGGCTGATCAGGACGAAGACACCGTTCGAGACCGAGATGACGCTGAGGAAGATCCTGCCGGTAAAGTACTGGAAGACCTGGAATTCGCATCTCGTCTCGTTCGGGCAGACGCGCTGCGCGCCGGTGCGCCCGAAGTGCGAAGGCTGTCCGATCGCTGAACACTGCCCGTCGTGCGCGGAGGCGGAAACAAAGAAGGAGAAGAGACGATGAACGCGTTGTTGCTGGCGGCGGCGTGCTATGTGGGGTTTTTCGGACGGCTCGACCTGCCCGAAGGCGGAAGCGAGGCGCGGCGGCTTGGCGGCGGCGGCGCGCGGGTCGGGCGCTACCTCGACGAGGCGCAGCTCTACGCGGTTGAGGGCGAGGCGGCGTGGTGCGAGGACTCGGCGTCGCTGGGGGCGGACTTAGTGGTCCACTGGCAGGCGTGGCAGGTCTACGGCGATCTCTTCGGGTTTTCGCAGTTCGATCCGTTCTTCACCCTCGGCGCGCGCGGCTGGATTGGTTCCGAGGCCGGAAATGTCGGTCCGGCGGCCGGCGTGGGCGCGTTCTGGCATCTCGACGACAACTGGTCGCTCCGCTTCGACGCGGGGGCGACGCTCTGCCTCGACGGCGGCGTGGAGATGCGCTACACGCTCGCGGCAGGCGTGCAGTACGGGTTTTAGAGAAGAGGGGCGGCGGCGGTGCAGGCGGTGGTTTCGCTGGGATCGAACATCGAGCCGCGCGCGGACTACCTTGCGCGCGCGCTCGCGGCGCTCGCGGCGCTGCCCGGGACGCGGCTCGAGCGCGCGAGCGAGCCCGAGGAGACCGAGCCGGTCGGCGTGCCGCCGGAGTACGCTCACCTGAAGTTCCTCAACCAGCTGGCGGTCTTCGAGACGGAGCTCGAGGTGCACGAGTTCTCGCGGCGGATGCACGCAATCGAGGACGCGCTGGGCCGGAAGCGCACCGTGCGCAACGGCCCCCGCACGATCGACCTCGACCTCGTGGACTTCGGCGGGATGGTCCTGGACGAGCCGGACCTCGTGCTGCCGCATCCCCGCGCCCGCGAGCGAGCCTTCGTGATGGACCCCTGGCGGTGGCTGTGCCCGCAATCGGCAGATTTGGTATAATACGCAGTTTCAAAGGAAAAAAGGAACCATGAAAGTCTGCAAATTCGGAGGATCGTCGCTCGCCGACGCCGCCCAGGTCAACAAGGTCATCGACATTGTGCTGGCCGACCCGGCGCGCCGCATCGTGGTGGTGTCGGCGCCAGGCAAGCGCCATTCCGGCGACACGAAGGTGACCGACCTCTTGATCGCGCTCGCCGAGACGGCGCTCAAGGGGGACAACACCGACCGCGAATTCGGCGAGGTGGCGGAGCGCTACGCCTCGATGGCCGACGCGCTCAAGCTCGGCGACGGCATCGTCAAGCTGATCGAGGACGACCTGCGCGGGCGCCTCGCGCAGGCGAAGTCGCTCGCGCCAGAGGAGTTCATGGACCTCATGAAGGCGGCGGGCGAGGACAACAACGCCAAGCTCGTCGCGGCGGCGTTCGAGGCGCGCGGGCGCAAGGCGCGCTACGCGAGCCCGAAGGACACCGGGATGGTGCTCAAGGGCAGCTTCGGCGACGCGACGCTCGACCCCGAGAGCTACGCGCGCCTCTCGCGCGCGTTCTCCAACTTCGAGGGCATCGTCGTCTATCCCGGCTTCTTCGGCTACACCCGCGAAGGCAAGGTGGCCACCTTCCCGCGCGGTGGCTCGGACATCACCGGCTCCATCCTGGCGGCGGCGGTCTGCGCCGACGTCTACGAGAACTTCACCGACGTCGACTCCGTCTACCCCTGCGACCCCAGGATCGTGGAGGAGGTGAAGAACGGCGACGGCATCCCGACGATGACCTACCGCGAGATGCGCGAGCTCGCCTACGCCGGCTTCGGCGTCTTCAACGACGACGCGGTGATTCCGGCGGTCAAGGCGCGCATCCCGATCAACATCCGCAACACCAACCACCCCTCGGCGCCGGGCACCATGATCCAGCAGTCGCGGCGCGTGGTGCCGGGCACGGTGGTGGGCATCGCCTCCGCCGACGGCTTCTGCAACATCGTGGTCGAGAAGTACCTGATGAACCGCCAGATCGGCTTCGGCCGGCGGCTCCTGCAGGTGCTGGAGGAGGCGGGCATCTCCTACGAGCATATGCCCTCGGGCGTCGACTCGCAGTGCGTCGTGGTGAAGGAGTGCTACCTGCCCAAGGAAAACGAGCACAAGATCCTCCAGGCCCTCCGCCGCGAGCTGGAGCCGGACTACGTGACGATCGAGCGCGACCTCACCATGGTGATGGTGGTGGGCGAAGGCATGTGCTACACGCCGGGCATGCTGGCGAAGGCGTGCCTCGCGCTCGCGTCGGCCGGCGTCTCGGTGTCGATGGTGAACCAGGGCTCCTCGGAGGTCTCGTTCATGATCGCAATCCGCAGGCAGGACCGCGACCCGGCGGTCAAGGCGCTCTACCGCGCGTTCTTCTCCTGAGCCGCGCGCTGGAGGCCGCGAACCACGTGCTGCGATTTGTGGTATAATACGCGTCCAAAAGGTGCACAGGCATGATGACGATCTACAGATGGGACAATGGAGCTCTCCGTGAGGCCACGGAGTTCTCGTCCTCGTGCTGGATAAACCTCGTCGAGCCGTCCACCACCGAACTCGAGTCGGTGCTTTCCTTCAGCTCGGTGCCGCGCGACTTCCTCACCGACCCGCTCGACGCCGGCGAGAGGCCGCGTTTCGACTGGGAGGACGACGCGATCATCCTCATCGTCCACGTGCCGATGGTCGAGCCCGAGGCCGAGGACGACGGCTGGACGATCCCCTACCGCACCGTCCCGCTCGGCATCATCCTCTGCCCGGGGACGGTGATCACCGTCTGCAGCGCGCGCACCCCGGTAACCGCGGCGTTCCTCGACCAGATCCGCCGCGTCTGCCCGCCGTCCGACCGCTACCGCTTCGCCTTCCGCCTCCTCTGGCACGCCGGCGTCCTCTTCCTCCGCTACATCAACGACATCCACCAGCGCACCGCGGCGATCGAGGACGAGCTGCACGAGTCGATCTCCAACGAGTCGATCCTCAAGCTCTTCCAGATCGAGAAGGCGCTCGTCTACTTCACCACCTCGCTCAAGGCCGACACCATCGCCCTCGCCCGCGCCAACACCGCGCGGCAGCTGACGCTCTCCGAGGACGACCGCGACTCGCTCGAGGACGCGATGGTCGAGTACCAGCAGGCGCTGGAGACGGCGACGATCCACGCGAACATCCTCAACGGCACGCTCGACACCTTCGCCTCGCTCATCAACAACAACCTCAACAACGTGATGAAGTACCTGACGGCGGCGACGATTCTCCTCGCGGTGCCGACGCTGGTGGCGTCCATCTACGGCATGAACATCAACCTGCCGTTCCAGGGCCACGTGAACGCGTTCGCGATTGTGATGGGTCTTTCCGGCGTGCTGGCGGCGGTGATCGGCGCGATCTTCTACCTGCTCTCCCGCGCGCGCAAGTTCTGATGGGCCGGGGCGCGCGAGGTTTGTCGCTCATGAGCGGCGGGCTCGACAGCCAGCTCGCGGTGCGCGTCCTCGAGCGCGCCGGCGCCGAGGTGGAGTGCGTCGCGTTCGAAAGCCCGTTCTTCTCCGCCGACGCGGCCCGCCGCGCCGCCGCGGCGCTCGGCGCGAAGCTGCGCGTCGTGGACTTCACCGCCGACATCATTTCGCTCGTCAAGTCTCCGCCCCACGGCTTCGGCGGCGCGATGAACCCGTGCATCGACTGCCACGCGGCGATGATCCGCCGCGCCGGCGAGATGATGGCCGCGGAGGGGCTCGACTTCGTCGCCACCGGCGAGGTGCGCGGACAGCGGCCGATGAGCCAGAACGCGCAGTCGCTCCTGACGGTCGAGAAGGCGTCGGGGCTGAAGGGGCGGCTGGTGCGCCCGCTGAGCGCGAAGCTGCTGGAGCCGACCATCCCCGAGCTGGAGGGCAAGCTCGACCGCGAGCGGCTGCTCGACATCTCGGGCCGCTCCCGCGAGCGGCAGATCGCGCTCGCCGCGGAGTTCGGCATCGTCGACTACCCGAGCCCCGCCGGCGGGTGCAAGCTCACCGAGGAGGCGTTCTCGCGGCGGCTCGACGACCTGATGCGCCACGAGGGGCTCGAAGACCTCGGTCTCGTGGGGATGCTCAAGTACGGGCGCCGTTTCCGCCTGGAGGGCGGAAGCCTGGTGGTGCTCGGGCGCGACCGCGGCGAAAACGAGTTCCTCGAGGGTTTCCAATTCGACGGCTCGCGCCTGTTCCGTCCTTCCGGCGGCAGGGTCGGCGCGACGGCGTTCGTCCCCCGCCTCGCTTCGCCGGAGGACGCGGCGACGGCGCAGGCGATCGTCGACGCCTACGCGAAGGGGACTGTCCCTGCCGACCGCGAGACGTTCCGGTGCTGGCAGATCATTTAGGCGATGAAGACGGCGCGCGGGCACAAGGTCGGGTTTTTCGACAGCGGGGTCGGGGGACTGAGCGTCCTCCGCGCGTTTCAGGCGCTGTGTCCGGAAGTGGAGACGGAATATCTCGCCGATTCGGCGCATGCGCCATACGGAAACCGTCCGGCGGAGGAGATTGCGCGCCTCTCGGAGGCGAACGCCGAGGAGCTGATCGCGCGCGGCTGCGACGTGGTGGTAGTGGCCTGCAACACCGCGACGGCGGCGGCGATCGACCTGCTGCGGCGGAAGCATCCGGAGATCCCGTTCGTCGGCATGGAGCCGGCGGTCAAGCCTGCCGCGCTGCGCTCGAAGTCAGGCGTCGTGGCGGTGCTGGCGACGGCCGGCACATTCAGGGGCCGGCTCTACAACGAGACGAAGGGACGCTACGCCGGCGGGGTGAAGGTGATCGCGGCGGTGGCGGACGAGTTCGTCGCTGAGGCGGAGCGCATCAGAGGCGCACCTTACGCCGAATGGACCGAGGCCGACCGCGCGCGCATCATCGGGATCGTCCGTGCGCGGGTGGAGCCGCTTCTGGACGCGGGTGCGGACGTGATCGTGCTTGGCTGCACCCACTTCCCGCTGCTCATCGGCGCGATCGAGGAGGTCTGCGCCGGGCGTGCCGAGGTGATCGACCCCTCGCCGGCCGTCGCGCGCCAGATCCGCCGCGTCCTCGCTTAGCTTAGTTTCGTCTTGCGTTGGGTGTAACCTTCTCCGGTCTCGGGTGTAGACAGGGTAGAAAGCGAGCGCCTAAAGGGCGCCAGACGATTTACCCCCCGCGCCCCCCGGTTCAACCGGGGGGCCATTTTTCGCCATCGTGCGCCAGCTCCCCCGCGAGCCGCACCTCCGCGGCGGCTACAGCGAGCGCGGTGAGCGGATGAGATGATGTCCGTGGCGGATGGAGATGATTTCCGGAATGTTGTCCTTCACTCGGTAGATGATGCGGTAGTCGCCGAGAAGGACTTGTCGGATGTCCATGCGGCCGATCTCCCTGACAATGCTGCCGGAAAGTGGGAATTCCTCAAGATGGGCAACGGCCTCGAATACTGCGTCTTCCCATTCCCATGCCGTAGGCCAGTCGCCGCTTTCCTGCGCGATGTATTGAACGCACTGCGTGCGGCGCAATTTCCCGCGCCTGGACCAGCGGATCATAGGCCAAGCTTCCTTTTGATTCGCGCGCGCTCGGCATGTGCCGCGCGGATTTCCTCCTCTTGAGTAGTGAATTCGCCGCGATCCAGTTCGGCCTCGGCGGTCCATACATCGTCGATCAGCTCAAGTGTTTCGCGGATGTTGTCGAAGTCGGCCACGTCGATGACGACCTTCGAGGCGACGCCGTTCTGCGTGATGAGGAGAGGACGTCTGGTTTTGGTGTTGCGGTTGAAGCAATCCGACATGGTCTTGCGGAATGTGGAGAAAGTCACCACGTCATCCGCAAGGCGCATTGTTTTCATGGTTCGCTCAAGCACTGGCATCTCAAATCCTCTTATGGGGTGAATAGATGGCGGTATTGTACCAATTATTGTACATGGTTGTCAATGGCCAAGTCAGCATAATCTCTCGCGTGACATAAGTGGGATCTATTCGGTAGTTTGCGAGGCGCACCTCCGCGGCAGTTTGCGCGGCACTAAAATCCCTGCCCAACCGGGTGGGGATTTTTGGTATAATTCACTCATCCCGTGAGGCGGAAGACGCGACGCGGGGTGATAGTCCGGAAAACGGGCAAGTAGTCAGGCCTCCCCGCGCCATGCGCGGCCGCCGCGAAAGCTCCGCCGGACGTCCATCAATGTAGCATCAACGCTACACGTCGTTCGTACGAAATACTAGCACCATTTCTAATTGCAGACGACATGTAAGCGAGGATGCGCCCAATTGGGCGCATTGTCTTTTCATGCATCCACACATGCCCGTTGCAGGGCTGCTCTAGAGTGCATGTTAAGATAATGCGCTCTTTTCATGTATGCGAGACGGTCTCCGCGGCGGTTTGCGCGAAGCGTATGGCGGCGTATTCTTGCGCCGTCGCAAAGCGGGGTGAAGTCACAATCAATTGATCCAAAGAAGCTTGAGATCATCAACCACGTTGATGGTCCGCTCTTGGTCATTGCGGGTCCCGGCGCGGGCAAGACGATGGCGATCGTCGAGCGCGTTGTTCACCTTATCGGCACATGCGGCGTCGCGCCAGAGTCCATTTTTGTCTCGACCTTTACGGAGAAGGCTGCGGCTGAACTTTTGACGCGTATCTCGCGTCGGCTGATGGAAGAAGGGCTGAAGGTGTCGCCGAACGAAATGTACATCGGCACGATGCATTCGCTCTTTCTCCGCATTTTGAAGGACTATTCGGAGTTTACGCGGCTAAAGAAGAACTACAAGACGTTCGATGACTTCGATCAGAGCTATACCGTCTATCGCCGGATGCACCAGTTCCGCGAGATAGAGAATTTCGACTTGGTGGCCAAGGCGCAATCGAATTGGACGAATGCCGGGACTCTGTGTGGGTATCTGAACAAGGTGCGCGAAGAAGCCATCAGTCCCGAAGCACTTCTTTCTGCGCCAGAGCCAGAGGTAAAGGCGCTTGGCAAGGCATACAAACTCTATTGTGAAATCCTTGAGGGCGAGAACGCGATTGACTTTTCGGCGATTCAGAGCGAAATGCTTTCGCTCGTCGAATCGCACGCCGAAGTTTTGGCTGAAATCCGTTCTAAGATCAAGTATCTCATTGTCGATGAATATCAGGACACGAACACCATTCAGGAACGAATACTCCTGAAGCTTGCTGGAACTGCCGCTAACATATGCGTGGTGGGCGACGAAGACCAGTCCATTTACCGGTTCAGAGGCGCGTCGGTTCGGAATATCCTGCAATTTGCCGATAATTTTCCAAAGGGGACGTGCAAGACCGTCGTGCTCGATACGAACTTCCGTTCTCACAAGGACATCGTCTCGTTCTACAACCGCTGGATGAACGGATGCGACTGGAAGGACGGAAAGAAGCGATTTCGCTACGACAAGACAATCTCCCCGCAGCCTGACAAGGCGTTCGACGATTGTCCCTGCGTCGTGCGCGTGACGGGCGAGGACGTGGACGGCTGGTGCGACAGCGTGAAGGCGTTTGTCGATTCGCTTGTTGCGAAGAAGGTCGTCACCGACCTCAATCAGATTGCCTTTCTCTTCCACTCGGTGAAGAACAAGGATGTAGTGCGTCTGGTGGAGTATCTTGAATTGCACGACATTCCCGTGTTCTCCCCGCGCTCGGCGCAGTTTTTCCAGCGCGATGCCGTGCGGCTGATGATCGGACTCCTGTTCTTCCTTTTCCCGCAGGCGCGTCAGCTGCCGAATGACATGGAAGAACATCAACCGGAGACGGCGGCGTATTATCGGACGTGCATGCAGTTTCTTGCCGACACAATCAAGGGCGATTCTAAGCGCCACGCCAGCCTTCTCGCATGGGCCAAGCGGAAGGCGGCGACGCACAAGGTGCTGTCACGGGCGACGGACTACACGTTCTTGACGCTTTTCTACGAGGCGCTGAAGTTTCCGATGTTCGCGGACTACCTCGCCGTGGATCACGACGGAACGCCAAAGACCTCGCGCGACGCGTTCAACCTCGCGCTTATCTCGCAGCTGCTCTCAAAGTTCGAATTCATCTACTCCATCAACGTCCTCAACCCGAAGTGGCTTGAGAACAACCTCAAACATCTCTTCTGCCAGTTCCTGCATTTCCTCTATCGGGGCGGACTTGAGGAGTTTGAGGACTACGAGGAGCCGATTCCGTCCGGCTGCGTCTCGGTGATGACAATCCATCAATCGAAGGGACTGGAATTCCCCGTCACTGTCGTCGGTTCGCTTGCGAGGACGCCGCGCAAGGACTGGACGGACCTCGACGCGATCCTTGAATCTAAGTACTTTGCGCGTCAGCCGTTCGAGCCGCTGGAGCGGACAAAGTTTTTTGACTTCTGGCGCGAATACTACGTGGCATTTTCGCGGGCGCAGAACCTTCTTGCCCTCACCGGTGCGAAGCCGAAGGGCAAGCACCTGCTTGGCAAGGAGATTGATCCTTTCGCGGAGGATGTGCCCGACTGGAAGTCGCCTGCGTTCACGGCCGACAACCTGCATCTTGCAAAGATCAAGCCGCCTTCAATCAAGAACGCCTACGCTTTCACCTCGGACATCTTACTCTACGAGAACTGTCCCTTGCAGTACATGGCCTACCGCTACCTCGGCTTTTCACCCCATCGCCAGGCCGCCACGATGTTCGGCTCGCTCGTGCACCAGACGATCGAGGATGTCCACAAGAGTTTCCTGCGCGGCGAGAAATTCGATGAAGATAGGATTGATGGTTGGTTCAATCTCAACTATGCCTCGCTTTCGCTGGCGATGAAGGCGTATCTTGATCCGAACCGCAAAAACGCCGCGCTTGAACAGGTGAAACGGTATGTCGAACGCAACCGTGGCGCTTTTGACAACATTCTCGCGGCAGAATATGATGTCTCCATCCCAACGGAGACGTTCATCCTCCACGGCGTGATCGACCTTCTGCGTGGCGAAGGGGATTCGGTGGAGATCGTCGATTTCAAGACGGACAAGAAGCCGGACGTGAACAACACGGAAGACATGGCGCGCGTTGCCAATTACCGCCGACAGCTGGAAGTATATTCGCGAATCGTGGAGGAGAAATTCGGGAAGTCCGTCTCGAAGATGCACCTCTACTATACGCGGACGGAAGGGGAGAGTCCGTATGTGACGTGGGATTTCGACTCGCGCCGCGTGGAGGGGACACTCAAGAAGTTCGGCGAGACGGTGGCACGGATTGAGAGTCACCAGTTCTCGAATGCCAAGGTCGTCAAGTGCGCGCGTCTCTGCGACGGCTGCGACATGAGATTTTACTGCAATTACAAGTAAGGAGCAATGCCATGAACGAGCAGCAAGAACTTGGAATCACTGATGTCTCACGCGGAGGCGCGGAGACGCGGAGTGTTGAAGGTTTCAAATTTGAGCCGATACGCGGGCAGCCCATGCTTCGCTGGGCGGGGAAGCGTCCGTTCGCTTCCACGCAATACTTCCCTGCGCAGGAAAAGGAGCGCCATGGGGAAGAGACGGATGGTTGGATGAACGAACTCTACTGGGGCGACAACCTCCAGGTGATGTCGCATCTCCTGAAGAAGTATCGCGGCCGCGTCAACCTAATTTACATCGACCCGCCGTTCGACTCCAAGGCCGACTACAAGAAGACGATCACTCTGCGCGGGCAGAAGGTGGAGAACGATCACAACTCCTTTGAAGAAAAGCAGTACACTGACATCTGGACGAATGACGAATATCTCCAGTTCATGTACGAGAGGCTGATTTTGTTGAGAGAGCTTCTGTCAGATGATGGATCAATCTATCTCCATTGTGACTTTCACAAGGATCATTTATTGCGGTCTGTCATGGATGAAATATTTGGTGCTGAAAATTTTCAGCGGGAGATTGTTTGGTCGATAGAAACGGCATCAGGATTTAAAAGTCAGACGGAAAATTGGATACGAGGCCACGATGTATTGCTATTTTACAGTAAGACTATTAAAAAAGTTTTTAACAAACAATATACAGAACTGGATGAGAGAACGATCAGAAGATACGACAAACGCGACGATGATGGCAGAAGGTATAAGCTCTACTTTAATGCCGATGGAACTGAACGGCGCGTATATTTGGAAAATAATCCAGGCAGGGCGATGTCGGATACATGGACTGACATCATTGGGTTTCAGACAGTAAATAATACAGGCGAGTATCTTGATTATCCTACGCAGAAGCCAGAAGCTTTGCTGGAGCGCATCATCAAGGCGTCGTCGAATCCGGGGGACATTGTGTTCGACTGCTTCATGGGATCGGGAACGACACAGGCGGTGGCGATGAAGCTGGGGAGAAGGTTCATTGGCGCGGATATCAATCTGGGTGCGATTCAGACGACGACGAAACGGCTTCTTGGGGTGGCGGCGGAGATTGGAAAGCAACTGCCGAATAAAGACGAACCGAAGTACACGGGCTTCACCGCTTACAACGTGAACAACTACGATGTGTTTCGCAATCCTGTGGAGGCGAAGGATTTGCTTGTCCAGGCGCTGGAGTTGCAACCGCTGCCGGGCGGTTCGATGTATGACGGCGAGAAGGATGAATGGTTCTACAAGATCATGCCGGTGAACCGTCTTGCGACGAAGGCAGACTTGAACGAGATCGTGACGGGGTTTGACTACAAGGCGGCGGAGAAGGCGGCGCTGGAAAACCCCGGCAAGCCGGTTCTCAAGCTGCGTCTTGTCTGCATGGGACACGAGCCTGATCTGAAGGCGTCGCTGGAGGAGCAGCTGAAGGCGTTCAAGGTTGAGATCGAAGTGGTCGATATCCTGCGGGACAAGTCGCAGCTCGTCTTCAAGCGCGACTCGGAGGCGAAGATCGTCCGTGCGGGCGGGAAGGTGAAGATCAAGGCGTTCTACCCGATGAACCTCCTGAAGAAGCTCTCGCTCCAGAAGTCGAAGGTCGGCGAATGGCGCGAACTCGTGGAGAGCGTGATGGTGGACTTCAACTACGATGGCGCGGTGTTCACGCCGACCGTTGTCGACGTGCCGAAGGACAACGAATTCGTGCAGGGCGAATACGCCATACCGGAGGGGGCCGGGACGATCCGCGTGAAGATCACGGATCTTCTCGCCGAGTCGCTTGAGATGGAGGTGGAGTGACATGGCGAAGAAGAAAGTCGCCGCGCTTGCGGACGTGCCGTTCTACGATTACCTGTGGCAGTTCTACGCGCAGAACCGCAGGAAGATACGGTCGCTCTACACGCCTCTGACGCGCAAGTTCCTGGACTTCAACGATCCCGGCGAGAAGGAGGCGGACGCCTATCTGCGCCGTCCGCAGTTCGAAGCGCTGGAGATGTACGTCTTTCTGAAGGAGTACTGCGACAACGCGCGCTTGGTGGAGATATTCAAGGACTGGCATGAGCGCAAGGGGCCGTTTGACGGACGCGGGACGTTCCGTCTGAAGATCGACGAGCTTGGTCTCTTCGAGACAATCGACGCACAGCACTTCGAGGCGGCGTTCTCGCGTCTGAAGGCGTCGGCCGCCACATATCCCAACTACATCTACGCTCTCACGATGGGTGTGGGCAAGACGACGCTCATGGCGACGTGCATCTTCTACGAATTCCTTCTGGCGAAGAAATATCCGAAGGACGGTCGTTTCTGCCACAACGCACTCGTGTTCGCACCGGACAAGACCGTGTTGCAGTCGCTCAGGGAGATTCAGACGCTCGACAAGTCAAAGGTCGTTCCGCCGGGATATGTGGAATGGCTGAATGCAAACCTGAAGTTCCAGTTTCTGGACGACACGTCGCTTTCGCTCCAGATCATCGAGAATTCAGAATACAACATCGTCATCTCCAACAACCAGAAGATCATCCTCAAACGGTCGCACAAGGAGAAGACGGCGGTAGATTCGCTGTTCGCGGCAGAAAAGAAATATGAGCCGGTCGCGACAGGTGTGCCCGCCACTTCAGATCCCTTTGCGGAGCTGGACGATCTGACGGACGAGATCGAGACGGAGGACGATCTCGTCGCGAACCAGCGTTTTGAGATGCTGAAGAGGCTAACGAATCTTGGCATCTACGTGGACGAGGCGCATCATGCGTTTGGAAAGGCGCTGGAGAAGGATTTCTCGGAGAGCGGCACGACCTCGCTGCGCAAGACGATCAACGAACTTGCTGCGTGCCTCCAAGCTGTAGGGACGCATGTGGTGGCGTGCTACAACTACACGGGCACGCCGTATGTGAACAACATGCTTCTGCCGGAGGTGGTGTACACGTATTCGCTCAAGGACGCGATTGACCACCGCTATCTGAAGCAGGCGGAGGTGAATGGCTACTCGAACACGAAGAGCAAGGAGTTTGTGAGAGTGGCGATTGCCGATTTCTGGAACAAGTACGGCAAGCGGCGCGTCGAGGGGATGTTGCCGAAAATGGCGATCTTCGCGAGCGATATCGCAGAGCTCGACGGCAAGTTGCGTCCGGCGGTGGAAGATGCGCTTGTGAAGTTGGGAATCCCCACTGATCGTATTCTTGTAAACGTAGGAGACGACAAGCTTACGACGAACGACGACATTCGTGAGTTCATCCGTCTTGATACGCCTGAATCGAAGAAGCAGTTCATCCTGCTTGTCAACAAAGGCAAGGAAGGGTGGAACTGCCGGTCGCTCTTTGCGGTCGCGTTGCACAGGCGGCCGAAGTCAAGGGTGTTCGTCCTTCAGGCGTCAATGCGCTGCCTGCGTTCCGTGGGGGCGGTGCAGGAGACGGGCACGATCTATCTGTCGGACGAGAATCGGGAGATTCTGAGTGAGGAGCTGGAGAACAATTTCCGCCTCAATATCGATGAATTCACCGGGGCTGGCGAGAAGGACAAGATAAAGGTGAAAGTCAAGATGGTGCCTCCGCCTGTCACCGTCAAGCTCAAGCGCATAGTCAAGCGTTACGAGTTAAAGGAGCTCAACCTCTCCGGCAAAGTTGATTTCCATCTTTCTGACATCGACTCCACGAAATATGACATCGTGAAGACGACGGTCGATATTGAGCGAGTTGGCAGGGACGAAGGCCGGAAGTCCATCGTGGAAGGTGCCAAGGAGAACGTCGAGTACTCGCCGCTGACGTTGGTTGCCGAGGTGGCGCGATATGTCGGGAAGAGCTGCCTCGCCGTTCAGGAGGCCCTCGAGGCGTCGAAGGATGGAATTGCCGCGTTAGTAGCAGCAGTCAACAAGTACAACGAAGTGCTTTACGACAGAATCATCCCGGAACTATTCCGGAAGTTCTACAAGTTGGACGAGAAGATCGAGACGCAGGAAATCGAACTTAAGCTCGTGAAGCCGCCGTCGCAGCCCAAGGGCGGGCCAGGCGGCGGTGGTGGGAAGCGGCCGCGGCAGTCTGAGGGCGATGCTGTTGGCGAGTTTCAGGTTAAGCCGGATCTCCTTGCGGCCATGAATAGCAGGGAGTTTTCGCGGTTTGTCGGCAAGAGCTTCCATCTCGACAACTACTGCTTTGATTCGCGCCCGGAGATGGATTTCTTCAGTGCTGCGCTAAGGGATGAAGATGTTGAGCACTTGTATTTTACGGGGATGCTCACAAGCGACAAGACGGACTTCAAGGTTTCATACATAGATCCAGAGTCGAATACACTTAGAAGCTACTACCCTGACTTCCTTGCTCAGAAAAAGGATGGGTCGTATGTAATTATTGAAGTGAAGGGCGAGAACAAGATCGAGGATGCCGTCGTGCAGGCCAAGGCACGTTCTGCATCGGAGATCGCATCCGCGAGCGCGATGGAATACTTGATGGTCCCTGGCATGAAGGCAGCATTCGGCCTCCGCCAGCCGAAGTTCGGGATGTTGTTTGGAGATGCGGCAAAAGAACCTTCGAATCCGAAGATCCTTTACGATGTCGCAGATGAACTTAAGTATCTTGCTTATCTTCCGCTGTATTCGCTTCGCGCGGCATGTGGAAAGTTCGGGGAGGAGGAGGTCGTTGAGCCAGAAGGCTGGGTCAAGGTGACAGGACTTAGAAGCAGAAATGCAAATCTGTACGTGGTTCGTGCGGAAGGGCATTCGATGGAGCCCGACATCTCTGACGGACAGTACTGTGTATTTGAATTCAGCGAGGGGACATGCGACAACAACGATGTTGTGTTGGCGGAATTTGGGAATGAGGTTGATTCTGATGACATGAGTGCGCACACAATCAAGAAATTCGTAGGGAATCGGCATGGCGGAGAGTATACTTCTGTCCAGCTAGTTCCAAGAAACCGGGAATTTGCCGCGATCACGCTTCAGAGCGAAGGGGAGTTCGTAAGGAAGTATAAGATTGTCGGTGTGTGGCGTTCCAGGATCAATGTAATTGCCTGAGATCTAGCCGCGCTATTGCTTCCGCGGCACCTTGCGCGGCGCTTTGTGATCTTTGTGTTCTTTGTGGCTAAAAGATAAACCGGGCAGTTTGCGCGGCGGTTAGCGGCCGAGGGCGCGGTCGGCGAAGTCGAGCATCCACTTCCAGTCGTGGCCGGAGATGCCGTGGGCGCCGCCGCGGCGGACGTAGCCGAGGCGCTCGCCGATCAGTGCGGTCGAGTAGTTCGGCGGGAAGTCGCCCTCCGGCAGACCCTTGCCGCAGAGCATTTTCCACGCCGGCGACGCGGCGCGGCAGGCGAGGTACTCGCCCTTGGTGTCGAACCACTCGCTGTTGAAGCCCTCCACGAGCAGCGCGCGCGGCGCGATCGACGCGAGGAGCAGGTGCTGGTCGAATGGCATCGCCTGCTCGTTGTCGATGTACTTCGCGTAGGCCGCGCAGTACCAATGAGGGAACATCTGCATCTCGGTCGAGACGTTCTCGCCGAAGTCGCGCTTGGCGAGCGGACAGCCGCCGCCGCCGGTCTGGTTGGGGACGCACACGGCGAAGCGCTCGTCGCGCGAGGCGGCGAGCAGGGCGGACTTCGCGAGGCGAGAGGACCCGGTCACGACGCACTTCTTCGCGTCGATCTCGGCGATGCGCTCGGCGAGGTCGAGCCCGCGCGAGAGCGTCCACGCCCACGCCCCGAGCGCGGTGGTGTTGTCGCTCCGCTTCGGGTCGCGCTTCGGCCAAAGCTCGAAGATCCGGGTGTAGGCGAAGTCCGGCGGGAGTTTGAAGCACGCCTCGGCGTCCGGCGAGACCTGGGCGTAGCAGGCGGTCAGGAGCGCGTAGCCGCGGGCGACGACGAAGTCGGCGGGGACGGTGGTGCGCGAGCGCGAGTCGCGGCCGAAGCCGCGGTTCTCCTCGCGCGGGCCGTTGTCGCGGCCCATGTCCTTCGGCTCGTCGCGGAACCAGCCGCCGTCTGGCATCGGCACCTCGGGGTCGTTCAGCACCGCGTGGTTGCCGCGGTAGTTGAGCATCAGCACCACCGGTGCCTTGTCCTGGTTCTCGCAGACGACGCGCTCATCGGCGACCTTCGGCTCGTTGCCGGCGATGCGGTTGGGGAGGACGAGCAGCCAGTCGACGAAGGGGCCGGAGCGGTCGCGCCGGAACCACATCCGGTACTGGCGGCGGATGGCGAGGCCGGCGAGGGTCGGGCCCTCCTCCTTCAGCTCGGTCACCACCGCCTCCGGCGCGGGCGGCGGCTGGCCGTACATCTCGCGCGAGAAGATGTCGACGATCTCCTGTCGGCGCGCGGGCCAGTCCGCGGCGCCTGCGACCTTGCGTCCGTCGGCAAACGTGAGCGGGTCCTCGAGGGTGTAGGGGGCGACCTTCCCCTCGTCGTAGTTGGGCTCCCGCGCCCCCGCGGCGAGCGACGAAACGACGGTAACCGCGGAAAAGGCGATCTTTATGGCGGAGAATTTCGTTTTCATGAAGTGCATTATACCACAAAGGCGGGATTTATGGTATAATGCACTCAAATGTATGTGGTGCCTGGTGCATATCCAGGCCATGCATTCAACAAGAGGAGGCGAAATGCACAAGAAGAAGGTGTCGCTGGTCGTCAAGATCATGATCGGGTTTCTGCTGGGCACGGTGGCGGGTCTGCTGATAAGCAGGTTCGGAGGGCCCGAGGCCGTCGAGAAGGTGGTGCCTTTCGTCGCCCCGTTCGGCAACGTGCTGGTGGCGATGCTCAAGATGGTGGTCTACCCGATAATCCTCTTCTCGCTCATCCTCGGCGCGGCGTCGCTGCCGCTGAAGCGGTCGGGGCGGGTGGGCGCGAGCGTGCTCGCGTGGTACTTCGTCACCTCGATCCTGGCCACGGTGTTCGGAGTTGCGCTCGCCTACGCGCTCGATCCGTCGATGGCGTCGGCGAAGTCGGTCGCGAGCGGCTACATGGGCGGCGTCGAGGGGATGGCCGCGAAGTCCACCGGCGGCACGTTCGGCGCGTTCTTCGTGGGGCTCTTCCAGAATCCGTTCGCGGCGCTCGCGAACGGGCAGTTCCTGCCGATCATCGTCTTCTCGATCGGCTTCGGGCTCTGCGCCCGCTGGCTGCTGGACTCCGCCGGACTCGACGCGCGTACCCGGAACTCGGTGGAGACTCTGGTCGCCTGCTGCGACGGCGCCCAGAAGGTGGCGTTCAAGCTCATCGACTGCGTGATCCACTACTTCCCGATCGGCGTGTTCGCGCTTTCGCTCGTCAACTTCGCCGAGAACGGGGTGCTGCTCTTCGGCCCCTACGCGAAGATCACGCTCTGCGTGGTGGTGGGGGTGGTGACGATGATCGTCGTCGTCTATCCGCTCGCGATCGCGCTCTTCTGCCGCGAGAACCCGTACAAGGTGCTCCTGCGCCTGCGCGAGCCGATGCTCACCGCCTTCGTGACCCGCTCCTCGGCGGCCACGCTGCCGGTGTCGTTCAAGGCGGCGGACGCGCTCGGCGTCGACCGCACGCTTTCGTCCTTCTCGCTGCCGATGGGGGCGACGATCAACATGGACGGCGTCTGCGTGCACCTTCCGGTCTTCGTGATCCTCGCGGCGAACATGTTCGGCCACGACCTCGGCGTGGTGGAGATCGCCACCCTCTGCGTGTCGATCGTCTTCGCCTCGGTCGGCGCGGGCGGCATCCCCGGCGGTTCGGTGTTCCTGCTCTTCATGGTGCTCGAGAACATGGGCCTGCCGTCCGACCAGGTGGCGATGGTGGTGGCGCTCTGCCTCGGGATCAACCCGGTCCTCGACATGTTCGAGACCTGCTGCAACGTGACGGGCGACAACGTCTGCACCTACATCGTGGCGAAGCGGGGCGGCCTCATGAGGCAAGGCGGCGGTTCAGCTCCGCGATCTTCGCCTTGAAGGTGCCGCCCTTGAGGAACTCCACGAAGGCGATCTCGCGCGAGCCGGCGCGGTAGAAGACCGCGCGCCCGTCCCGCACGTCCAGGTTCGAGATGCCGGCGCGCGCGCAGCGCACCCGCAGCGCCGCGACGTCCGCGAACTCCTCCGCCTCGCGCGGGAGCGGCCCGAACCGGTCCTTCATCTCCAGCTTCAGCGCCGCGATCGTCTTCAGGTCCTGCGCCTCGGCGAAGCGGCGGAGGAGCGCGAGCCGCTGCGCGTCCTCCTCGATGTAGTCATAGGGGATGCGCGGCTGGACGAAGTCGAGGTTTAGCTTCACGTCCACCGTCTCCTTCGCCTTCTCTCCCTTCATCAGCGCGATGGTGCGCTGCAGGAGCTGGCAGTAGAGCCCGAAGCCGACCGCGGCGATGTGCCCGGACTGCTGCGAGCCGAGGAGGTTGCCGGCGCCGCGCAGCTCCAGGTCGCGCACCGCCAGGTTGAAGCCGGCCCCGAGCCCGCCGTGGCGGCGGAGCGCGGCGAGGCGCTCGCGCGCGTCGGAGTCAATGTCGCCGGAGGCGGGGATCATCAGGTAGGCGTAGCCCTGGCGCGACGAGCGCCCGACGCGTCCGCGCAGCTGGTAGAGGTCGGCGAGGCCGAAGGTGTCGGCGCGCTCGACGATGATCGTGTTCGCGCGCGGGATGTCGAGGCCGGACTCCACGATCGTCGTCGAGAGGAGCACGTCGAATTTGCCGCGCTCGAAGTCGCGCATCTTCGCGGCGAGCTCGCGCGCGTCCATGCGCCCGTGGGCGACGACGACCCGCGCCTTCGGCACCGCCGCGCGGATCCGCCGCTCGGCGAGGTGGATGGTGGAGACGCGGTTGTGGAGGTAGTAGACCTGCCCGCCGCGCGCGAGCTCGGCGGAGATGGCGGCGGACACCGCGGCGTCGGAGTCGCGCTCCACCTTCGTCTCCACCGCCACCCGCTCGCGCGGCGGCGACCTGAGGAGCGAGAGGTCGCGCGCGCCGGTCATCGAGAGGTAGAGCGTGCGGGGGATCGGGGTCGCCGAGAGCGTCAGCACGTCCGCCGTCGCGCGGAGGCGCTTGAGGAACTCCTTGTGCCTGACGCCGAAGCGCTGCTCCTCGTCGATCACGATGAGCCCCAGGTCGCGGAAGACAGTCCGGTCGGAGAGCAGCGCGTGGGTGCCGATCACGATGTCGCAGGTGCCGGCGGCGAGCCGCTGGAAGGTGCCGCGGCGGGTCTCGGGGCCCTGAAAGCGAGAGAGCGACTCGATGCGCACCGGCGTTCCGTCGAAGCGCGAGGTGAAGGTCTCGAAGTGCTGCTCCGCGAGCACGGTGGTGGGCGCGAGCACGGCTACCTGCTTGCCGTTCATCGCCGCGATGTAGGCCGCGCGCATCGCCACCTCGGTCTTGCCGTAGCCGGCGTCGCCGCAGACGAGGCGGTCCATCGGCTTGGTCGAGGCGAGGTCGCGCTTGACCGCCGCGATCGCCTCGGCCTGGTCCGGCGTTTCTTCGTAGGGGAAGGCCGCCTCGAACGCGTCGAGCCCGTCGCATTCGACGTCGTAGGCGAAGCCCGGCGTCAGGTCGCGCTTCGCCTGGGTCTCGAGCAGGGCGGCGGCGAGGTCGGTCACCGCCCGCTGCGCCTCGCGCTTGTCCTTCTCCCAGCGCCTGCCGTCCAGCCGGTGGAGCCTCACCTCCTCGCCGCGCACGCCGACGTAGCGCGAGAGGAGGTGCGCGTGCGCCGCCGGCACGTGCAGCTTGCCGCCGTCGGCGTACTCGATGGTGAACACCTCGCTGCGTCTGCCGTTGACGGTGATCTCCGACGACCCCACGAAGCGCCCGACGCCGTAGTCGACGTGCACCACGTACTCGCCCAGCTCGAGGTCCTCGAAGTCGGTCAGCCTCGCGCCGGCGTTGCCGGCGGCGCGGCGCGGCGGCGGCGCGGCGCGGCGCGCGAACACGCGGTCG
>CACWVU010000043.1 GCA_902764415.1 uncultured bacterium
GCGATGAAGGTGGGCATCGATGGGCGGTGGATGTCGCCGCACATGGCCTTGATGCCGCCCTCGCCGTTCATGCCGAAGGACACAAGGGACTTGGTGACGGTGGACACGTAGGGGGCCGAGGGAAGGGCGATGTTCCTCTCCATCGCGTTGAGCACTTCGTCTATGGACGCGCCGGTTCTCGCGAGCATGTTGATGGCCCTGACTATCTGTCCGCTGTCGGGCAGGCGCTCCACGAGGATGTCCTCGATGAGGTTTGCGGCCTCGGCGTCGCGATTGCCCTTTTCGGGGATGTCGGAATAAAGCACGTCAAAGGCGGTCTGGCGCGTGAGATTGCCGGCGGCCTTGAGGGCGGCGAGTTCGTCGGCATGCTTAATGACGCGCCCGACTAAGACTGCGGCCTGGCCGATTACCGTCCCTTGCTGTCCGTTGGGGTCAAAGGGATGAAAGAGATCGTTGACCGCGTAGAGAAGATCGCGCTGCGCCTGGGGCATCTGGGCCAGCGTGGCGTGCTGCGAGTCGCCGACTTTGCTCAGGGCGAAGCGGGCCGCAGGATTCCTCTCCATGCCGAAGACCGACTCCTTGTCCTCGGCTTCGAGGGGAATGTTTTCGTTGACGGCGATCTCGTCGAAGATGAACTTCTCGGCGCCGCGCGCGTGGGAGATGCCGGTTATGGAGGGGTTCATGTACTTGGCGGTCACGCCCGGGCCGTTGCCCAGCTCCGAGCAGACATTGGCGAACCAACCCTGGAAGTCATCCATAAGGGCGAGGCCCTTCTTGAAGTTCTCCGCGCTCTGCGTGAAGCGTCCGCCGCAGTCGAAGAGGCGGCGCGCGGTCGAATTCGGGTCGAGCGCGGCGGACTCCGCTTCCGCGTCCGTGCATCCCGTCGCCTGCTGGTAGATGTTCGCGACGCGCGCGAGCTTGGGCAGCTCGGAGGCCACGTAGCCCATCGACGTCGCCCTGCCGATGCTCGCAGGGTCGTTGAACTTGCCGCCGCCGAGCGAGTCTATGGCAATCCGCACGAGGTTGATCCGCCGCGCCGTGAGCGGCTTGCCCTTGCCGAAGTCCTCGAGCTTCATGTTGTCGCGCACTACATCCGGAATGAACTTCTCGCCGCCGAACATGTCCGCGATTGTCTTGCGGAACAAGTTGCGCACCTGGTCGTTCGCCGTCTTCATGTCCGCCGTGCGCCAGAACGACGCAAACACGCCCTTGTAGTCGCCCCTCGGCATCCCCGAGAAACGCGCGACCGTGTCCTCGCCCTTGCCATTGGGCCCGTAGGCCTTGTTCGCAAAATCCACGAACTTCTGGAAGTTCGCGCTGTAGTTTGCATTTACCTGTTCTGACATTGTTCTGCTCCTTTCTAACTTTTTAACCTTTTAACCTTTCAACTTTTCAACTTTTCAACCTGTTTCAACCTGTCTACACGCGAAAGGCAAAAAGGTTACATGTTACATAAGGTCACACATGGAAGAATCCGCTTGATAGCAGGCCGTTGTGGTCGGAGGCGCCTTCGGTCTCCTCCGCACGCGCTTCTTCGGCGTACCTTATCCCGGCAAGCGTCCTGCGCCATTCCTCCGCCTGGTTGACAAGCGATTCTATTCCGGCGCCGAGCGACTCGGCATCCGCCAGCGCGAGCGGAAGCTGACGGACAAGCGCGTATGCGCCGGTCTCGGGGTTCTGGCACAGCGTCGCGCCGTCCGTGGCGCGCAGCATGAAGTTGGCCTTGAGCATCATCGCGCCGAACTCGCCGTTCGCGTCGGGCGGAGGCTGTCCGATCTCGGTGCAGACAACCACGCTCCGCGTCTGCTGATCGTCCAGCAGCTCCACCCGGCTGCCGTCGACGTCAAGCTCGACGACGTCGTCGACGCCGTCAAGACCTTCGATTGCATATTTAGCGGCGAACGCCGCAATCAGCTCCTTGAACTCCATGGCATATTCTCCTCTCGGTTAATATGCCGTATTATACCATAAACGCGCGCCGCGCGGCGGTTGTTGGTTGTTGGAACACTTCGGCCGCAGGCCGCCTCGTGCCGCCCCAACCCGAAGCCGCGAATCTTACGAATTTGGTAATCGCCGCGTTTTGCCGTCCAAATTATTGTAAATCCCGGCCATTGACGCCCGAGATATCTGCGATTTACGCGCTGAATGCGAACAATGGCACGCTTTTTGCTATATTTTAGACAAAAAGGCAAAGTCCTTCACAAGGAGAAAACAAAAAAATGAACAAGTACATTGCTAACGTCCTCGCCGATGTCAAGGCGAAGAACGCAGACCAGCCGGAGTTCCTCCAGGCGGTCGAGGAAGTCCTCACTACCCTCGCGCCGGTCATCGAGGCGAATCCGGCCTACCAGGCCAACGCCATCCTCGAGCGCATCGTCGAGCCGGAGCGGACGATCATCTTCCGCGTGCCGTGGATCGACGACAAGGGCATCGTGCGGGTGAACCGCGGCTACCGGGTGCAGTTCAACTCGGCAATCGGCCCCTACAAGGGCGGCCTCCGGTTCGATCCGTCGGTCAACCTGTCGGTGCTCAAGTTCCTCGGCTTCGAGCAGGTGTTCAAGAACTCGCTCACCACGCTGCCGATGGGCGGCGGCAAGGGCGGTTCGGACTTCAACCCCAAGGTGAGCCCCCACACCCCCGGCAAGCGCTGCAGCGACCGCGAGGTGATGCGCTTCTGCCAGAGCTTCATGACCGAGCTCTTCCGCCACATCGGCGCCGACACCGACGTCCCGGCCGGCGACATGAACGTGGGCGGCCGCGAGATCGGCTACCTCTTCGGCCAGTACCGCAAGATCGCCAACGAGTTCACCGGCGTGCTGACCGGCAAGGGTCTCTCCTTCGGCGGCTCGCTGGTCCGTCCCGAGGCCACCGGCTACGGCGACGTCTACTTCGCCTCCAACATGCTGGCGATGCGCGGCGACACGCTTGAGGGCAAGCGCTGCGTCGTCTCCGGCTCCGGCAACGTCGCCACCTACGCGGCCGAGAAGCTGATGCAGCTCGGCGCCAAGGTGCTCACGCTCTCCGACCGCTCGGGCGCGATCTACGCGAAGGACGGCATCACCCCGAAGATGCTCAAGGACGTGATGCGCCTCAAGACCGTCGCCCGCGGCGAGCTCGCCGACTTCGCCAAGAAGACGAAGGCCGTCAAGTTCTTCAAGGGCGCCAACAGCTGGCAGCTCGCGGACAAGGTCGACTGCGCCTTCCCGTGCGCGCGCCAGAACGAGCTCAACGGCAAGGACGCGGCCTACCTGCTCAAGCACGGCTGCACGCTCGTCGGCGAGGGCGCCAACATGCCTTCCACGCCGGACGCGATCGCCGCGTTCGCCAAGGCGAAGATCATGTTCTCGCCCGGCAAGGCGTCGAACGCCGGCGGCGTCGCCACCTCGGGTCTGGAGATGTCCCAGAACTCGGAGCGCCTCTCCTGGACGGCCGAGGAGGTCGACACCAAGCTCAAGGGCATCATGAAGGCCATCCACGACAACGCCTGGAACGCCGCCGAGAAGTACGGCCACAAGGGCGACTACGTGATGGGCGCGAACATCGCCGGCTTCACCAAGGTCGCCGACGCCATGCTCGCCCAGGGCATCTAAGCCGACAGCGGCAAAGAACCAAGACAACGGCGGGACCGGTCACACGACCGGCCCCGCTCTGTTTTTGCACGGACGCGGCTGCGCGGTCAGCTCCGCACGGGACGATGACCGGAGGAAAGTGCCGCGCGCCAAAGGGACATGGTGGTTCCGTAGCGCTGGCGGAAGGTGCGCTTCAGGTGGGCGGGCGACTTCCAGCCGCACAGGTTCGCCACCGGCTCGATCTGCTGGTGGCGGTTCCTGAGCAGCCGCTCCACCTCCTCGAAGCGCACGTCGAGCAGCGCATCGTGGATGGTGCGGCCGAACTCCCGCAGGAACGTCTTTTCGCAGGTCCTGCGGGAGACGTCCTCCGCGGCGCAGATCGCGGCGACACCGTCCCCGGTCAGCGCGCGGGCGCGGATCCGCTCGAGAATTCGCCGCGTCCGCGGCGAGAGTCCCTTGCGCGCCACGCGCGAGCTTTCCCGGCGCTGGAGTCCGCGCGGCGCGGCGAACGCGACCGCAGGTGCGCGGTCGCCGTCCATCACCCTGCCGAGCATTTCCGCCGCGGCGTAGCCGGCGGCGTGGAAGTCCTGCTCCACGCTGGAAAGCGTCGGCGAGATGTTCTCGCAGCGGAACGCGTCGTTGTCGACCGAAACGAGCAGGTAGTCCTCTCCGCAGACCAGCCCCTCGCCGTCGGCGCGGTGCACGAATCCGGCGGCGGTCCGGTCGTTGACGGCGAAAACGCCCACCGGCCTGGACATGGCGGCGAAGGCGCTGCACAGCCCGCCGCCGCGCCCGCCGGCCGCGCCTCCGTCCTCGGCGAGCGTCACCGTCTTCGCCCTCAGGCCGTCCGCCGCCGCATGGCGCAGGAAGTGCATCCGGCGACTGCGCGACCATTCCGCGTCCGGAAACATGGTCACGAAGACAAAATCCCCGCAACCGCCTCGGCGCAGCTCGTCGAACGCGATACGGGCGATGGCGTCCGGGTCGCTCGCCACCCGCCATTTCATGAACGGCAGCACCTTGCCCGGATCGAGCCACACCGTCGGACAGGCGCCAAATGCCGCGCGCAACCTCCCCGCTTCGTAGAGCGGCCCTTCGTGGATGATTCCGTCGGGATGGTAGGGCGCGATCGCCGCGTTAAGTCCACGCCCGAGGCTGGCCGTCTCGACGATGCTGCACCGCCAGCCCATCCCCTTGGCGTAGGAGTAGACCCCGGCGAACTTCTCCACCGCGTGCGGAAGCGCGGCGTGGGTGACTATGAGCGTGTTCCTCACTGCGCGTGTAGTATATCACGGATGGTTCGCAAAACGCAACAGCAAATGTTGCGCATTTTACGATATGCCGCAGGGCCGGTATTGGTAGAATACGCATTATACAACATGGACGAACAGTCGCCCTGAACCCTGAAAGGAGTTCTCATGAAGATCAGATCCATCGCGATTGCCTTTGCCGCGCTCTGCGCGGCGTCGGTTCCGGCCGCCGTGTTCGCCTACACGCTGCCCGCCGGCTACACCGAGCTCGAGTACATCCAGTCCGCCGGCGGCAGCGTCAACTCCGCCTACGCCGACACGCTCTACACGCCGACTTCGGACAGCGTCGGCTTCTACTTCGATTTCACCTATCGCGGCCAGGTGGGGACGAGCGGCACGCGCATTATGGGCAGCTCGTACCGCAACGGCAACAACGACTGCGGGCTTTTTCTCGGCGGTTGGAGCAACACGAGCCGGCAAGGACAGTTTGTCTTCGGTTCCAGCGGCAGCGGCACAGGTTCCCTCGGGCTTGCGTACGACCCCGGGCTGGTCTCCGGGTCGAGGATGCAGATCGAGGTGAAGAACCGCCATTTCAGCTCTTCGCAAGGGAGCGACTTTGACTTGACCAAGCCGACCGTATTCCAGGCCAACGGCAACATCTACGTCGGCAATGTCAACATGCCGACTATGAGCAGCGGCTCCTCGCTTTGCATCTACCGGTTCAAGATCTACGACGGGGACAGCGTCGTCTCCGACTTTGTTCCCGTCCAGAATCCAAACGGAACTGCGGGGCTCTACGACGTCGTCGGTTCAGCCGGATTTCGCCCCAGCGCGACCGCGACCGCGTTTACCGCCGGCGGCATCAAGCCGGAAGAGTATCCGGACTGCGAGCCGGACGTGGTCGTGCCTTCGGGGATGAAGCAGCTCGACTACATCGAGTCCACCGGCACGCAGTACATCGACACCGGCATCCTGCCGACGCTGGATATGTCGTTCGAGACGGTGTTTGCCTGCTCGTCGATCAGCTATGGACGCGACCTCGTCGGATCGGTTTCAAGGCCGTATTCAAATGTTGGCAGTCAATATTCCCCGCTTGCCCTCTTTATGTGCGCTGGATCGTACGCAAACGGAATGCTGGTCGCGTACTGCTCCCTGTCTGAGTCCCGTACGGGTGTCGAGATTGCCTACGACACAAGCTACCACAAGTACTGGTGCTCGATGGCGAGCCAGGCGATCGACGCGGTGACGAACGTGCCGTCGGAGGTCGTCACCGAGTATCCCGCGCCGCCCATCGCGCCGAATCTCTCGCTCCAGGTGTTCAAGGGCAACTGCTGGTGGACGAACGATCACAAGATGCGGGAGAAAGTGAAGTATTTCAAGGTCTGGACGAACGACGTCGTTGTCTGCCGACTCGTTCCCGTATGCAGAATGAACGGTGACGAGTTCGAATACGGCATGTACGACGCCGTTTCGGGCTCGTTCTTCGCCAACGCCGGTACCGGCGCTTTCATCGGGCCGTATCCCGACCATGTCGTCGTCGCCGGTTCGCCGTGCCCGGTCGGCGGCGAGGGCGTGGACTTTGATGTTGAGTTCGGTGTTGCGAAGGTGTTCCGCGCGCCCGTGGAATCGCTGCCAGTGACGAACGCGGCGACGCGAACGATTCTCGTCGAGTGTACCGGCTTTACCCTGGCGCTGACCAACGGAGTCGTGGTCTCGGGATCGACGACTGAGACCAACCTCGTCTATTCGTCGGAACTCTGCGGGGCCGTGCTGACCTGGAACTACCGTACGGAGCCGCTGCCGATCAAGGAGGGGGACGTTGACCCAATTGTCGCCGACACAGCGGGCTTGAAGATTGCGGTTCTCGGCGACAGCTATTCTGACTTCGGCGGGTCGCGCTACAGCACCCGCACATCGGGATACTATCCGGCGCTGGACGTTCTCGCCGAGGACGACATGTGGTACGAGGCTGCGGCCAGGCGACTGGGGGCGCAAATTACCTATGTGCAGGGCGTTGGTGGCACCACCGTCGGCTACATGACCAAGGATAGCTCGTTTCATAGCCGGGTATGGGGGCTGGGGAAGGACACGAGCCAGGGCGTGGAGCCGGACATCGTGCTCGTCCTCGGCGGTGCAAACGACCAGGCGCAGGGCGCGGCACAGGGCGAATACCTCTACGATCCCTCGGAGTGGGACAATACGACGCTCCGCGATTTCCGTCCCGCGCTTGCGAGCCTGCTCACGCGAATCCGCAACTTCTATCCCAAGGCGCGCGTCTATTTCGTCGTGAACGCACCCGCGACATCAGAGACGGACGTCTATCTCCAGCCGGAGTTCATCGACTCGTCCACCAACGTGTGTCGCCATCTCGGGGTGCCGTACATCGAGCTGCACGACATCGAGCGGTCGAACCGCCATCCGACGAAGGCGGGCATGCTTGCAATCGGCGAGCAGGTGGCGGCGGGCGTTGCGGCGGACTTCACCAACCGCGCCACAATCGTCTACAGCGACGCCGCGCTCTTCTCCAACGATGCGTCGCTCGACAGGCGACAGGTCGGCAACGAACTCGTCTACACGGCGACCAATGTCGAGAGTGATGTCCTTGTGTTCTTCAAGCGCCAGACGAAGGTGCGGAAGATGCTGCTGGTCGGCGGAGGCGGCGCGGGCGGACATACGATTGGCGGCGGTGGCGGTGGTGGCGAAGTCGTCGAGTACGGCGAGGAGTTCGTTGTCCCCGCCTGGACTCGCCTGCGGCTTTGCGTCGGTGCGGGCGGCGGCGTCGCGGCTGCTTGCGACGGGGAGAAGAGTTCTGACAAGATTACCTGCGGAGCTAACACCTGGCATTCCGGCTTCAATGGAACCGATACTTCAATTGACAATGTCAATGGCAAGAACTATTCCGTCCGTGGCGGCGGTGGCGGCGGCGGGTGGTATACAGGGGATGGGGCTGTGAACAGTTTTAGGGTTGGTGCAGCCGGCGGCAATGGCGGTGGCGGGTCGAATGGAAAGTCCGGGGGGAGTGCGACCTCCTCTGTTGGACATGCCGGAGGCAAGTCGAATTCGCCAGGTGCCGGTGGTGGCGGCGGCATGGGCGCAGCCGGTGCCAACGGCTCATCCTCAGCATCAGGCGCCGGTGGCGCTGGTGTCGTCTCTTACATAACAGGTACGGCGCTGGCGTATGGCGGCGGTGGCGGCGGCGGCGCGGGCAATGGTGCCACGGTCGCTGGTGCGGCGGGAGACGCTTCGGCGGGCGCTGGTGCCGGAATCGGCTCCGGCAAGGGTGCATCTGGGCTTGATGGCCGCGGCGGTGGCGGTGGCGGCGGTTCGTATGCGTCGTCCGTGGGCTATGTCGGCGGACGCGGCGGCAGCGGCACGGTTGTCCTGCGCATATTCCAGCCAGAGCTGGTCGGCTCGTTTATCGTGGTCAGGTAGCCGGGCCGCGAAGGCCCCGATCCTCCCTCCGGCCTGCGCCAAGCCAAAATTTTCAGGGTTGCTCGTTATGCTTGCGGGAAATATTACCTGCCCCGGGGTCTGTCCCCAGCCACTGTTCGATGCTCGCCCAGGGCATCTAAGCCGACAACGGCAAAGAACCAAGACAACGGCGGGACCGGTCACACGACCGGCCCCGCTCTGTCTACTCTGACGCGCAAACCGCCGCGCAGTTAGAACACGCGGATGAAGAAGCCCTGGCCGCCGAGCAGCTTGTCGCTCGGCGCCCACGGCTTCCAGCCCCAGACGACCGAGTCGTCCGCGCCTTCCGCGTGGACGTAGTCGCAGGTCAGCGACTGCTGCCGGTCCACGATCTGCCCGTTGCGGTAGAGCTTCCAGCCGGTGCAGGTGTATTTGTCTCCGCTCTCGGGGTCTGTCCACGTCGGCTCCGCGCGGAACGTCGTCGCCCAGCCCGCCGCGGGATCGACATACACCTGCGGCGCGGGCTTCATCCCACCGGTCACCGCCGGATTCTGGGAGGCGACAACCACCTCGTTCACCCATTCACTATCCTGCGCAATCAGCGTGATGTCGTCATAGCAGCCCGCCGTGCTCGCGGTTGAATTGATAGTCTGCCGGATTGTAAAGGTCGCCGGCCCTCGCACAAGGTTGACAAATGTCTCTTCGGGGACAAGCTGCGTGGTTTTCGAAGTTACGTTGTTAGCGGACCAGATTACGCTCGTATTGCCGTTCTGGGTGATTTCGGCGCTGATGTTTATTCCCTGACTGTAATTCGAGGCCAGACCGTACCTGAATCCAAGCCGGTAGCGGCCCGTGCGAGGAACTACAATGTCCTGCTCGAACGAACCCTCCTTCCAGATGAACGCGGAGTACCCGCCAAGGGTAAAGGTCGCATTGGGAGTGAAAAATGTATTGGGCTTCGAAATTCCGTTATTATATACGGCCTTGACTGCGTTCACTTTCCAAACGGTCGTTGTCGCAGGCCACACGCCATTGTTATCGTAAAGATCTCCGACATTGCCAGATGCGATGACCGTGCCTTCTTCAAACCCGCCGTTGCCGATTATCGAGGCGCCGGCGCTTCGCGCGGTCGAGAATTTCCCATCGACAAAGATCTCGCCGCCAAGGTTGTTGCGCACGCGCAGACGGCAGGCGTAGGTCGTGCCGCTGTCCAGCCCGGCGATCGTAGTTGAGTAATTTCCAAGCGCGTTAAGACCGCTCAGGATCGGCTCGTAATATGCTCCAAGCGGCTGGTTCGTCGGTGCAAAGGCAATTGCGATGTCCACGATTGCGTCGGGCGCGCCGCGAGCCGAGAGGTTTAAGTCGAGCGTTACGCGGTCAATGCCCTCACCGCTCGTCGAAAGCGACAAAGCCGGATTGCCGTTGGCCTCGACAAACTGCAGCGAAATGTCGTCGTAGCACGTCGCGACGGCAATGCCGTCCGGCGGAATGCCGCGCAGCTGGAAGGTCATGTTTCCGGCCGGCAGCGTCACCTCCCGCTCGCACTGGTGTAGAGCATAATCTCCGTTCTCGATGGACTCGACGAAAAGCGTGTTCG
The DNA here is from genome assembly GCA_902764415.1 of uncultured bacterium. GTDB lineage: Bacteria > Verrucomicrobiota > Kiritimatiellia > RFP12 > UBA1067 > UBA1067. Next base: position 9,828 of record CACWVU010000043.1, read on the forward strand.
TGACACCCCCTTCGCTCACCACCTCGACCGCCGTGCTATGATCCCGGCTGAAGTTCGGCGATGCCGCATACTTGAACGAAACCTTGTAGGTGCCGTTTGCCGGCACGGTGATTGACTGCTTCAGATCCTTGTCCTTCCAGATAAAGGCGTAGACGTTGCTCGTAATCAGATCCTTCGCATACGTCGTGCTGGGGGAGATGTTCCCTCCTGACGCCCTGGCGCGGTTCGCGACCTCGCCCGTTCCAGACCAGGGGCAATCGTTGCAATCCACGACATTCTTGTAGAGACTGGCCGAAACGGAAAGGAAGTCGGGAAGTTCGTCGAAGCCGCCGTCCACAAGCAGCTCCTTCGTCGTCCGGAACGACTTCGCCGCCACGAAGTTCTCCCCGGCGGCGGAGAAGCGCACTTCCAGATCGTATTCGGTGTCGATTTCAAGGCCGGTGACGAGGTAGGCGAACTCCGTCTCCTTTGCGAGCCCGGCGGAGATGGCCGTCCAGCCGGGACCGAAGGACTGCCCATGCTTCGCGATGCGGTAGTCAACCTGGGTGAGGTCGTCGCCCTGGCCGTAGTCGAGCGGGCGCACCTTGACCAGCGCGCGGTCATAGCGCGGGAGCTTGAGCTCGACGGCGCCAAAGGGAGACGCGGCGTCTTTCAGAGCCATGGCAACATCGTCAATGCAAGTCACCGCCGCGGCGTCGACGCTGCCTTCAAACCGCAGCCGATAGCGTCCGGCCGCGGCAATCGTCGCGGTGCCGGTGTATGTGCCGGCCGAATTCCCCGGCGAGACGTCGCCGGAGGAGAATACCGCAGTTTCCGTTTCGTCGATAAGACTGACCGCGATCTTGTGGCCGGAATTTCCAGACCGCATGCAATGGCGGAAGGAGACCTCATATGTCCCCGCCGCCGGCAATTCGAGCGTCTGCTCGACATATTGGAGCCTGTAAATGGTAAGGTAGCGCTCTCCGGAACAGAGCGATGTGTCATTGGGCTTCGGCGCAGTGCTCGCATCTTTGTCGGCGATGCCGCCAGTCCCCGTCCAGTGCTCGAGCCGCGCCTCAATCCCGTTGATGTCACCATATTCAGAATACCGCAGACTATACGGATTGCTGCTGCCGCTCCAGTTCTTCCAGTAGATGTAGGATTCCTCGAAGCCGCCGTTCCAGACGAAGTTGCCGGCGTCCGACGGGAAGGCGGAGGCAACGGGCAGGGCCGCGGCCAGCGCGGCGGCGAGAATTGACGGGCGGGTATTCTTGTTCATGGACTGCTCCTCTTGTTCTTGAGAAATCAAAGGTTCGGCGACCGCTACTTCGGCGGCCGTCTCGGGCGGTTCTGCCGAGATTGGCGGCTCTTCCGCCGCCGGTTGCGCTTCCGTCGCCTGATGCTCTTCCGACGCCGGCTCCGATTCCGCCACCGGCTGGCTCGAAGCGCTCGACTCCACTTTCGCCGCGGGTTCTGCCGCGGAGCGAATCGCCGCGACACCGACCGCGCCTACCGCCGTCAACGCCGTGAGCGCCAGCGCGAGCAGGACGGCCTTCACGCCCGGCTTCTTCGCCGAAGACGTCAGCCGCCGCGTCAGCTCGACACGAGCGCAGTGGATGCGCCACTTTACCGTGCTGACCGGCAGGGCAAGGAACTTGGCGATGCGGGCGACCGGCTGCTCCATTAGGTAGTGCATCACAATCGCCTCCTTCATCTCCTTCGGAAGCGTGTTGATGGCATCGCGCAGAATGGAGGCGTCGACATCCCTGTAGATGGCCTCGTGGGCCGCGTCGTCAGGCGTTTCTGGGAGGTCGCCGGGATAGGTGACGTCACGGTCGGACCGGCGGCGGCGGTCGGCGGAGTTGAGGTTGATCATTATCCGGCACATCCAGCCGAAAAAGGCCGACTGCTCCAGATAGTCGTCAATGCCGGCGACAACCGCGGCAAAGGTGCGGTTCACGAGCTCGTCGGCGTCAGACAAATCAGAGCAAAGCCGCCGCGCCATGGCAAGCAGCCCCGCCCTGTATTCGCTTTCCAGCCGCTTGGCGCCAGCCTCGCGGTCCTGTCTCAGTTCTTCAACGATGTCCATCTATACATATAATATCCAATCAACGCCAAAACGATAGTGACGCATGGAAAACCGCTTCGTGATGCGTGATGCGTATTATAGCATACTCCGCTGTCAGCGGCAAAGCGCTCTGCCGCGATTACGGTGCGGACGAAATCCAATACCGCAAACTTACACCGCAACGGGTTCATGTCAAAAATGTGCAACAATACCCAAAACTCGCGTCAAAAATGTGCAACGCCGCGTTGAATTCGCGTCAAGAATGTGCTATAATACCGCACCATACAACCACGAAAGGCTTATAACAGATGAATAGAGACATAGAATCAGAATTTATCAGTTGGAAAAATCGCCAAGATCGAAAGCCTCTTGTTCTAATGGGTGCAAGGCAGGTCGGGAAGACCTGGTTGATGAAGAATTTTGGGCAAGATAATTTTGCGAAAGTCCATTTCTTCGATTTTTCGGCAGAGCCTGACTTGGCGACGATATTCCAAGGAAGCAAGAACCCTGATGACATCCTGCCAAAACTTGAAATAGTTGGCGGATCGAAGATAGATCGGCGGAAGGATGTCATTGTACTGGACGAAATCCAAGACTGCGGAGATGCGCTCAATTCACTCAAGTACTTCTACGAGAAGAGCCCCGAGCTTGCGGTCATGGCCGCTGGCAGCCTTCTGGGCGTCAATCTCAAGAAAACAAAAAATGGCAGTGGAACCGAGCCACCGAAAACCTATCCTGTAGGGAAGGTTGAAATCGTTGACGTCGAACCAGTGTCGTTCCCGGAGTTCCTGCGGGAAAAGAACAAGGCGCTTTGGGAATACTACATGGCTATTCGCGGCGACACCCCTTTGCCCGAGATATTCCACCGACGGCTTTGGGACATGTACAGCATATATCTAACTGTCGGCGGTATGCCGGAGATCGTTGCGAGCCATCTATCGGAGGGGGACCCGGCGCGGGTGCGAAAACTACAGCAAGACCTCGTCCAGCTTTACGAAAACGACATTGTGAAGTACAATGGCGAGCTCGACGCGGCGAAAATACTCGCCGTGTTGAGGTCTGTCGTCCCGCAGCTTGCCAAGGAGAACGGAAAGTTCGTCTACGGGGTGCTCCGCGAAGGCGCACGAGGGCGCGGGTACGAGGAAGCGATAGAATGGCTGGTGTCCGCGCGGATGGTGCGACGAGTGCACAACCTTGACGCAATTGAGTATCCGCTTTCCGCCCACGACATCAGAAACGCGTTTAAGCTTTACCTGAACGACATCGGCATGCTGAAGCTGGCGGCCGGCATTACCGACGAATCGCTCGCCCTCGACAGGGACTTCCCGTTCAAGGGACGCTTTGTGGAGAATTACGTGCTGCAGCAGCTCGCCGGAAAGACCATTGGCCCAGTGCATTACTGGGCGGAGCGCGCCGGCAGGGAGATTGACTTTGTGATCCAATGCGGCGACGATGTTGTGCCGGTGGAGGTCAAGGCCGGCAGCGACAAGCGTGCATCGTCGTTCAAGGGATATGTCAATTCAAGACGACCGAGGTTCGCCATTCGCTTCTCCGAGCGAAACCTCAAGAAGGATGGCGCCTTCGTAAACATCCCGCTGTACCTTGCGCCGCGGTTTTCCGCCTGCCTTCAATAAAATCGCCGCGCGAAGTGCCGCGATTACGGTGCGGACGAAATCCAATCCGCCGCGCGAAGTGCCGCCGGGGATGAAATGTCAGTGAAGGTAGATGGCTGTGCCAGGGCGCCAGCCGTCGCCGACATCTGGGCCAGCGACGAAGGCAGCGGCGCCGCGCGCTGCGCGGCCGGTGTCGTAGAGGAACTGCCTGGCCACGGTGTCGTAGACGCCCAGCTCGCCGTCCGCAATGCGGCGGCACGGCACGAGGCGGTGCGTCAGCGTGGGAGGGTCGCTGTCGCCTTCACAAAATTCAGCATACATCAGGCGGCAGGCGGAATTCCTTTTCAGCGATTCGGTGTTGCTGTTGCGTCCAAACAGCCAAATCGTCATGTTGTCCGACGGACTGAACGAGCCGGCGCTTCCCCAGGACTTCAACTCGCCGTTCATTTCGAATCTGCCGTTTCCACCCCTCGTGCGCAACAAAATGGTCGTCCAGTTGCGCCCACTATCGCATCCGCTGCTGGACGTCCATGTTCCCAACCCAGCCTCGTAATAGCCAACGTCGGGATTCCTGCCTACGTGATAGCGCTCGTATGTTCCGCCCTTGTCGTAGATTGCACCGAACAGACTCATCTGCGCAAGACGCGGCGCCTGAAAGCGGATTTCCATCTGCATGCTTCCGGTTGGGTGGATGCCCGTGTCGATCACCTGCCCGCCGCCCTTTGTTGATTCGAGATAGGCGACGCGCTGATATTCCCCGGGAAGCTTTGCCTCTTCCGGCACAATCGCAAACCTCACCACCACGCTCCCGCAGTCCGCGTAGTCACCGATGCCGGTAATCGTCGCCTTGCCGATTCCGATTGCAGTATTGTCCGAGTAGGAGACCGTGTAGTCCACGCCCTCAACCCGCGTCTGCCCGGCGTTTCTGACGACGACTTCGGGGCAGATCTCCGACTGGCCAGAATAGATCTGGGGCGGAATCTCGGCGCAGCCGAGGCCCTCCGGTCCCGCCGCGAACGAGCCGGTGCCGATGTTCGTGAGAAACTCCCGGCGCACAAGGTCGTACATGCCGAGTTCGTTGTCGCTCAGCCGCCGACAGGGAATCAGCTGCCGCTCAAGACTATCGTCATGAAAGATCGCAGTCAACGAGAGTCGGACGGTCGCGTACCGGCGATACGAGGGATTGTTAGAGTTGCGTCCAAAGAGCCAGATGGTGCTGTGTGAATCATCGGCGATACCATATGCGCCCAATGCTAAGCCCGTGGCATACGAACCATTCTTGGAGAGGCGGTTGTTGATTTTGTCGATGAACCATTGATTCCATCCGTCTCCCACACTGTTGACAACCGCACTGCTTTCTGAATGTGCAGCGAAGACATATAACGTTGAATTCTCAACATAGAAATGGAAACGATCATTGGTGTTGTCTGAACACTGGTCAATCGCGCCAATGTGCCCACCGGTATTGTTGTTCAGCACTTGCATCTGGGTGTACAGGCACGTGTCATCGGCGTACTTGACGCCGGTGTCGATCGCCTGGGTGCCGGACGACTCGAGGTACTTGAGCACCTGGTAGTTCTTAAGCGAGTCGGCGCGGGCGGACCTCGCCGCCAGTGTTGGCGCCGCCGCCGCGAGCATAGCGCCCGCCGCCATCATCTTGACCGCGGCAGATTTTACTGATTGGGTGTTCATGGTGGTTTCCTCGTTGTTGGTTGTGAGATTGGTGGTTAATTCGGGGTTCGTGGTTCGCATGCCCGCCGTAGCTTCAGCGGAGGCGGATGATTCGTGGTTCGGGGTCTGGGGCGGAGCCCCAGCTTCAGACAATCCTGTAAATCCTGTCAAAGAATCCTCTGTGTTCTCTGTGCTCTTTGCGTTAAAAACAACCTCGGATTCTTCATCCGCGGCAAACGGCGAGGGCGCAAAGCCGGTCACAACCGCGGCGGCGTAGAGCAGCGACCCACCGAAGATCAGCGCGGCAATTGCGAGCGCGGCGCGGCCCATCATCTTGCCGAGCCGCTTGGCCAGCACCTTGCGGGCGTAGTACAAGTTGCTCTTCACCGAATCCGGCGACTTCCGCAGCAGTTCGGCGATCTGGCGGATCGAGAGCGACTCGAAGTAGTGCATGACAATCACCGAGCGCGCGCTTTCGGGCAGGCGGGCGAGGACGTTGCGCACCAGCTCCGCGTCGGAATGGGCGAGAATCGCCTCGTCGGAGGAGTTGTCGGCCGGCGCAATCTCGTCTATCCGCGCGGCATCCTCCTCGTCAAGGTACACTGTGCAGGCCCGTGCCTTGCCACGGACGGAATTGTTGAAGTGGTTGCGCAGCGTGGTGCGAAGCCAGGCACGGACCTTGCCCTTCGCCGGAAGCCCCTCGTCCGGCTGCGCGAGATAGCTCTCGATGGTCTTCATGACGAGGTCTTCGGCGACGCTGTCGTCGTTCGTCAGCTGCTTCGCCTCGGCGAACAGCAGCAAACGGTATTCGCGCATCAGGCAAAGCGCCTCCTGCTCGATGTCCCTGCGGATCTCCCTGATGAATCCCATTTGCCTCTTCCTTTTAATATATAGACACAGGCAAAGGCCAAAAGGTGAGAAAGAAATCTTTATGGCTTGGTCAATGTCAAATTCACTTCCGGCAGAAGTCACGTCCGGCGCCAAGCATCCGGAGCAGCGCGAAGAACGCGAAGCCGCCAAGCAGGGCGACGCCCATCGAACGGCTGCCCGCGCCGCCCGCACCGGACGACAACGCAAGGGGAAGGAAGGAGACGGCGATGAGCAGCGGCAGGAATGCGCGGCCGGCCATGCCGTCGCGCGGATCCGCAAGCACCGCCAGGGACGAACACACCACGACCAGCAGCAGAACCGAGAACTGGGAGTAGAGCGACATCGGGACCCCGGTAACCAGGTGGAGCGCCACGGCGCCAAGCGTCGCGGCGGCGGCCGGCGCCAGGCACGCCAGCGGGCGGACGAGCGAGCCGGACATCACCATCAGCACCAGATACACGGCAAGCACGGAGAGCCCCATGAGCAGTCCCGTGTCGCCCCGGCTCTGGAACTGCTCGTAGATAAGCCCGCTCCAGTCCTGCACGTAGCCACGCGGAAGGCTCTCCGCCGAAATCCGCCGCACCTCCTTGATCGCCTCGGAGGACGCGACGCCCTTCTTCGGCAGGAACTGGCAGGTGGCGTAGAGATACTGGTTGCAGCGGTAGCAGTCGCGCACGCCAAGCTCCTCGCTGAACGTCACCAGCGCGCTGACCGGCACCATGTCCCCGGTCTTGGACCGGACGTAGAGGTCGCCGACGCGGTCGGCCGACGAACGCGCCGACCAGTCCGACATCACCGTGACGCGGTTCACCTGGGTGCCGAGGTTCACGTCGTTGACGTACACGGAGCCAAGCGCGTGCTGGAGCGTCGTGTAGAGCGACAGCATCGGCACCTGCAGCATCTCGCACTTCTCGCGGTCGACGTGGACGCGCAGATGCGGGACGTCGGCGACGGTGCCGCAGTTGGCGTCGGCCGCCAGCGGCGAACGCGCGAGGGCGGCGCGGAACTTCTGCATCTCGTTGGCGAAGCGCACCGGGTCCGCGTCCTCCATGGACTGCACGAGGACGGTCAGCCCGCCCTGGTTGCCCTGCCCCTGGACCGGCGGCGGGCAGATGGTGAAGACCTGCGCCTCCGGCACGTCGGCGACGGCCTTCTCGACCTCCCGGGCGATTTCGAACATCGACTTGCCGCGCTTGGCCCAGTCCTTGAGGACGAGGTACATCTTGGCGTTGTTCTCGCCGTAGCCGCTGACGATGCTCTCGCCGAGCAGCGTCGTCGACTTCTCGATGCCCTCGATGCCGCGCACCTTTCTGTAGATGCCGCGCATCACGTCGGCTGTGACCGGCATGGAGGTCCCTTCCGCCATCTTGCAGTCCACGACGATCTCGCCGATGTCCTCCGCCGGGATGAACTCGCCGGGCAAGCTCTTACCGATTCCCCACGCCGCGACGGCGCAGGCCGCCAGCGCGACATACAGGACCGCCGGCGCAAGCGGCATCTGCCGCGCCGCGGACTGATGGACGCGCATCTTCGCGCGGACTGGAAACGCCGCGGCAAAGGCCGGCACGACCACCACCGCCGCCAGCGCAGACGCCAGCGCGGCGGCGGCGAGCACCAGCGAGAACTGGCGGTAGACGATGCCCTGCAGTCCGTCGACCATCGCTACCGGTACCATCGCGAGCGCAATGGCGACGGCGGCGGCGCAGACCGGCGGCGCATAGCGCACCGCCGCCGACACCGCCGCGGCCAGTTGAGAGGATTCCCGCCCTCTTCCCACTGAATGCTGACAGCTGGTCGCTGGCTGCTGAACCGCTTCCTCCTCGGCGGGCTCCGTCCCCTCGCCCGCCAGGGCGCGGATGCGCGACGCCATGAAAGCCGAGAACGAGACCGAGACGCCGACGGCGACGATGAACGCGTAGAGCGAGACGAGGCTCAGGAAGCAGCCGGCGGCGACCATGACGGCAAAGGCAATCGCCAGCGGCACGGCCGACGCCGCCGCCACTATCAGCGCCCACCTCGCGGAGCGCAGGAAAAGCGCCGCGACGACGACGGCCAGCGCGAAGGCAAGCGCAAGCGACCTGAAGACGGAGCCGAGCGCGGCGTCCATGTAGAGCGTGGTGTCGTACGTCATGTCCCAGGCGAGGTCGCCGGGGAAGGACGGCTCGAGCTTCTTCAGCTCCGCCTTGATCAGCTTCATCGTCTTGCGCACGTCGACGCCGGGGAGCTGGACTATGCGGATGAACACCGCCGGCGTCTCGTCGTAGAGCGCCGAGTAGGTGTATCCCTGCAGCCCCTTGTCGACGCGCGCGATGTCGCCGAGCCGGACGAGCCCGCCGCCGCCTTCGGTGCGGACGACGATCTTCTCGAATTCCTCCGCCGCGTCGAGCCGCCCCCTGGAGATCAGGGACACGACGCGGCAGCCCGGCTCCTCGGTCGGGCTCGCGCCGACGCTGCCGAGCGACGCCTGGACGTTCTGCGACTTGATGGCCGAGACGACCTCATCCGACGCAATGCCGTGCGCGGCCATCTTGTTCGCGTCGAGCCAGATCCGCATCGCGACCTTGTTGTCCTTGACCGTCGAGCTGCCGACGCCCGGGACGCGCAGGATCGCGGGGTTGACGACACCGTATGCATAGTCGACAACCTGCTCGCGCGCGAGCTTGCCGCCGGCGGAGCGCAGCGTCAGGAGCCCCAGCTCCTCCGTCGAGCCGGACTCGACCGTCACGCCGGTGTTCTTGACTTCCTGCGGCAGGAGCGAAAGCGCCTGCTGCACCTTGCTCTGCACCTTGGTAAGCGCCATGTCGCGGTCGACGCCGACGTGGAAGTAGACGGTCAGCGAATAGGCGCCGGTGTCCGAGCACGAGCTGGTCATGCGGCTCATGCCCTCGACGCCGTTCACCTTCTCCTCGATCGGCCCGGCGACCGTGTTCATCACCTCGCGCGCGTTCGCGCCGGGGTAGGTGCACGAGACGGAGATGGCGGGGCGCGCGACGTTCGGGTAGAGCGACACCGGCGCCCGGGGGAACGACATCGCGGCGACGACGACCGACAGGAGGACGACGGCAATCGCAAAGTACGGACGCCGTACCAGCAGGGCGACCGCGTTCATCTGGCCTCGTTCCCCTCGTGGCAGACGACCGCCGCGCCCTCCTTGAGCTTGAAGGCGCCCGCAGAGACGATCCTGTCGCCCTCGGAAAGCCCAGACTTGACAAGCGTCGACCCGTTCCAGGTCCTGCCGACCTCGACCGGGACGGAATGCGCCCTGTTACCGTCGTCGACCTTCCAGACGCGCGCGCCGTCGTCGCCCAGCACCACGGCGCCGGACGGCACCACCAGCGCGCGCGGCGGATTCGCCTCGTCGGACAGCACCCTCACGAACGCGTTGGGGACGAGCCGCCCGGTCGGGTTCGGGAACGAAACGTACATCACCAGCGTCCCCGTCTCGCGGCTCATCACGTTGTCGCCGAACTCGACGACGCCGCACTCCGCGTACTCCTCGCCGTTGGGCAGCCTGATGCGGAAGCGGCGCGAGCCGTTCAGCTCCGTGCCGCGGCGCTCCGCGGCGGACTGCCAGGCGTCGTAGTCGCAGTCGGTTATCGGGAAGACGACGCGGATCGGATCGAGCTTCACGACGTGCGCCAGCGCGGACTTGGACGGCGAGACGTAGTCGCCGACATGGTGGAAGGCCCGGCCGATGCGCCCGGAGATCGGCGAGAACACCTTGGTGTGCTTCAGGTTGAAGTCAGCGATGGCGGCGGCCGCCTTCGCCTGCTCGACGGCGGCGACGGCGGAGTTGAGCGTGGCCTTGGCGGACGAAAGCGCCATCTCCGCGTTGTCCAGCTCGGTCGCCGTGATGCCGCGGTCGTCCGCTGCGGCCAGGCGGCGGTAGTAGCGCTCGGCGCGCTCCAGGTCCGCCTTGGCCACCTCGACCTTCGCCTCGGCGCTCCGCACCTCGGAATAGCGCAGGTTGCGGGAGGCGCCGTACTGCTCCTGGTCGATCTCGAAGAGGAGGTCGCCAGCGGCGACCTTCGCGCCCTCGGCAAAGCAGACCTTCTTGATGTAGCCGTCGATCTGCGGCAGGATGTCGGTGGCCTCCTCCGGCTCGACGTGCCCGACATATTCCGTCGGCGGGTTGAACTCGACCATCCTCGCCGTCGTCACGGCCACGGACACGGTCTCCTCGCCCTTGGGCGCATGCGCCTGCGCGCTCGCCGGCACCAGCTGCCGGCCAAACCAGCCCAGGGCAGCCATCGCTACCCCAAACACCACCCATCCGACTGTCTTTCTCATTGTTTGCGACATTTGGCGTATTATACCAAAAATTGTGGTGTCGCGGCACGCGGGGCCGCGGTTGCCTACTTGCCCCTTCGCCAGTCGTCGAGGCCGTCGGCGATTGCCGCGGCGACCTTGGCGCGGCGCTCGCGGCTCCAGCAGTCGATCTCGCCCTCGGGAGTGGTGACGAAGTCCGCCTCGACGAGGCAGCTCGGGATCTCCGGGTTGCGCGTCACCGCCAGGTTCCCCTTCATCACGCCGTTGTTCTTGAGGCTCTCGCCCAGCGCCGCGGCCATGCGGCGGTTGACGGCCGCGGCGAGCCGCTCCCCGATCTCGTTCCAGGCGTAGACGCAGTGGTAGCGCAGCTTGCGCGGGTCCTTGTCGATCGGCGGCGCGTTGTGGTGAATGGAGACAAACGCGTCCGCGCCCTCGCGGTGCGCGACCTTCGGGCGGTCGTAGAGCTTGGGGAAGGAGTCGTCCTCGCGCGTCATCACCACCTTCCAGCCGCGCTTGACGAGTTCGGCCTTGACCGCCAGCGCAAGCCGCAGGTTGGCGTCCTTCTCCGGCAGCGAATGGGGGGAGAGGGCGCCGGTGTCGTTCTCGCCGTGTCCGGGGTCGATGACCACCACCGGCACGCGGTCAGGATGCTCGGACGGATGCGGGCGCGGCGTGTCGCCGGCGTAATCGAGCTTCTTGTACTCCGGCTGCGTCACCTTGTCCACGACCTTGTCGATGAGCGGCGGCTTCGGCGCGACGACGACCACGATGTTCGTCTCCGCCGCGGCCTCCGCCCCGGGCTCGGCGCAGGAGACCGAGATCGTGTTGGTGCCGGGCTTGAGCTCGGCCATCGCCACCCATCCGCCCTGCGGGTGGACGGGGAACGAGCTGCCCGAGACGACCACGTTGGTCGTGCCGGGGGCGGCCGCGCCGAGCACGTAGCAGCGCTCGACCGAGGGCAGCGCGGCGCCCGGGCGCGGAAAGGCGACCGAAAGCGCCGCGAGGATGGCCGGAACCGTCACCGCTCAGTCGGCGAAGAAGCGGTACTCGGTGCGGCTGCGCAGGGTCTCGCCCGGCTTCAGCACCGTGGTCGGGAACTCGGGGTGGTTTGGCGAGTCGGGGTAGTGCTGGGTCTCGAGCGCCACGCCGGCGAACTGCACCAGCTTCGCGCCGGCCTTCTTCGCGTCCATCGTGCCGTCCATGTTCTGCGCGCCGTACATCTGCATGCACGGCTCGGTGGTCCAGATCTCGAGCCGGCGGCCGGAGACCGGGTCCTTCATCGTCGCGGCCGGGTGGAGGACGCCCATTTCGCCGCGGAGCACGAAGTTGTGGTCGTACCAGTTGTCCATCGGCTTCAGGTGCTCGTTCTTCGCCATCCAGTCGGCCATCGCGCCGATCGCGCGCGAGGTCGTGAAGTCGAAGCCGGTCCCCTTCACGTCGAGGTCCTTGACCGGGATGAGGCCGTCGTCGACGTCGGTGTAGCGGTCGGCGAAGATCTGGAGCTCCTGTCCGAGCACGGAGCCGCTCGCCTCGCCGGCGAGGTTCCAGTAGGAGTGGTGGGTGAGGTTGAGGATCGTCGGCTTGTCGGTGGTGGCCTCGTACTCGACGGACCAGACGTTGTTCGGCAGCACGCGGTAGCGGACCTTGCAGGTGACGGTGCCGGGGAAGCCCATCTCGCCGTCCTTGGAGACGTACATGAGCTCGAGCCCGCGCACGCGCGGCTCGTGGAGCGGCTTCACCGCCCAGATCTGGGCGTCCCAGCCCTGGGTGCCGCCGTGGATGCAGTTGTGGCGCGGCGGCTTGTCCTCGTTCACCGGCAGGGTGTACTCCTTGCCGTCGAGGGTGAACTTGCCGTCCTTGATGCGGTTGCCGAAGCGGCCGATCAGGGTGCCCATCGAGAATCCGTTGCGCTCGTACTCGCCGGCGGTGTTGAAGCCGAGGGTGACGTCCTCGAGGTTGCCGTACTTGTCCGGCGCGTAGCAGCGCACCAGGCGGCCGCCGTAGTCGGAGACGTCGAGGATGAGCCCGCCCGCGCCTTCGATGCGGTAGAGCTTCGTCTGGCGACCGTCGGAAAGCGCGCCGAAGCTGCGGTGCTGCATCATCGGGAAGCGCATGCCGCCGGGAGGGAACGGGCGGCCGGGGTGCATGCCGGGGCGCGGCGGGCGGGCGCGGGGGCCGACCGCCTCGGCGGCGGGCGACGAAGCCGCGGGCGTCGAGCATTGCGTCGAGATGGCCGGTAGGGCGCTCGCCATGCCCAACTCGTTCCGCATCGGCGGCCGGGTGGTGCTTACGCGCTATCCCGACATCACGGC
>CACWVU010000044.1 GCA_902764415.1 uncultured bacterium
GTGGCGAGCTTCCGCACGCAGCGACAGAAGAATTTGCCAAAAGTTATCGGATAAACTTGCGTTTACTTCCAGAACTTGCATTCAGTTTTGAACACGACGGTTCTTCAAAGAACTTAGTGAAAGTGTTGGCCGCGTAGTGTATGAAACTCCGATCTGTGTGGCTCTCGCTACCGCTCCGCAGAATTGGCCGAGCTTCGCACATAATATTCGCTCGACACGGCCCGACTGACCATGGGTTATATCTGCGGCTTCGCCGCAGGGGGTCTGGGGGCGCAGCCCCCAGTTAAAAAACCTCTGTGTCTCTGTGCCTCTGTGTGAGCAAAAATGAACGGACATGAATCTGGGTTGTCTAGCGCGAAGCCGTGGAGCGGTAGCGAGAACCCCAACCATCGGAGTTTTCAAACCGACACAGATTCTGCGGCCTCTGCGACCAACATTCACCGCAAAAGCCGATACCCCCAGTAGCCGACGTACTCCTTGAGCATGAAGGAGTTCTTCATCAGCATGTCCGCCGACGGCGCGAGCGACCAGGGCAACGCCAGCGACTCCGCCGCCATGATTCCCTCGTAGTCGATGGGCGCCGGCACCACCTCGACATCCCCGGCGTGGCGACGGAACATCAGGAGCGCTCGGCGCATGTGCCAGGACGAGGTGACGAGCAGCACCCGCGGCCGCTCCGCGCGGTCGGCGAGCAGTTTCGCGACGTAGCGCGCGTTCTCCTCGGTGTTGCGCGACTCGTTCTCGACCAGGATCGCCTCCTCGGGCACGCCGAACTCCTTCAGGAGCGGCAGCGACGCCTCGCGCTCACCTTCGCCCGAGGCGATCACGACCGGCGCCTTGCCGGCCTTCACGATCCGCGCCGCGTGCAGCACGCGGTCGGCGCCCATGAAAAGCTCGGCGTAGACGAGGTTGTTCGTATCGGCGCCGACTCCCCCGCCGAGCACCACCACCGCATCTGCCTCAGGCAGGTCCTCCACCCGCTGCGGCGGGTACATCCGCTCGAGACGACCGCCGAGGACCGCGTAGGCGAAGCCAGTGGAGAAGATCCACAGCCAAACGGTGCCCGCGAGGACGAGCCAAGTTCCGCCGCGGCGGCGTCCGAGCGCCAGGAATACCAGTCCCGCAACGACCAGCGTCAGCGCGACCGACAGCGGACTCGTCAAATATCCCACCATGCGGTTGACGGCAATTCCCATCCTACGCCTCCAATCCCTTCTTTCCGGCCGCGGCCGCGAGCGCATCCACGAGCATCGCGACGCGCGCCTCGTCGCCGGCGGCGAGATATCCCTTCAGGTAGACGAGCTCCGCGCCGGGCGCGGCGGCGGGTCCAGCGCCGTTCGCCCACGCCGGCGCGCCGTCGGTGGTGACCACCTTCTTGCCGCGCGAGAGCGCCTCGGCGACGACGATACCGAAGTTCTCGCTTAAAGTCGGCAGGCAGAAGACATCGCACCAATCGAACGCCGCCTCCTTTCCCTCGCCGCGCGAGTCGGAGACGACCCTGAGCTCGAAGCCGAGCCGCCGCACCGCCTCCTCCAGGTACCGCACGCCCTTCAGCGGATGGCGCCGGCCCATGTAGAGGACACGCGGAGCAGCAGCAGAAAGTGATAATTTAGGTCTGACCTTAATTATCACATTTGGACCCCAGCCAAAGCCGCGGATGTCGACCACCTCGGCCTTCGCCTTCGGCTCGTACTTTTCGATCCAGTCCTTCTCCGCCGCGCAGGTCGCTACCACCCTCGCCGCCCGCCGGAGGAAGAGTCGCTCGAAGGGGCGCACAAGCCTTTTCTTCCAGGCGCTGTACTTCAGGCGCACCGGATCGTAGCAAGCCTCCGGCATCCTGACGAGCCGCCGCGCGAAGAGCCCGGCCCACCAGAGGCACGGCAGCCAACCGCAGTGCGTCCACACCTCGTCGGCGCGGCGGAGCGCCGCGGGCGACGCCCAGGTCGCGAACGACACCTCGTCGCCGCCGGCCGCCTGCCGCTCGGCGATGCGCTGCGCGATTACGGCGGCTCCGTTGGTGTCCTCCCAGCCGGCGCAGACGTGGAGGATCTTCATCTCGCCGCCCTCTTGAGCCAGCACATGCCGCACTGCTCGTCCACGCCGCCCAGCGCCTCGTCCACCGCGCGCGTCACCCCGAAGCGGGCGTTGCCGTAGTCGTGGCCTGAGAGGACCGCCGCGCCCGCCGACTTGAGCAGCGCGAGCTCGCGCCGGACATCCTCGTAGGCGTGGCTGCCGTCGAGGAACACCATGGCGCGGGCGGGGTCGAGGCGGCCAGCGAGTCCGGCGAGGAACTCCTCAGCGTCGGCGCGCACTAGCTCCACGCCCGAGCCTTCGAGCACGCGGTGCGCAAACGCCTCGTGTTCATCGGGTTTAAGCCCAAACGGATTCCAGCAGAAGTTGTCCACCGCAATCACACGCACGCCGGGCGAGGCCGCCTTGACCGCGCGGGCGGTGAAGCCGAAAAGCGTGCCGATCTCGACGAAGACGTCGACGCCGCCGGAAGAAGTCCAGCGGCAGACCGCCGCGGTCTCGTCGGCGGAGAGCCCTCCCATGGCGTCGTCGCCGGCAAGCCGCGCGCCCAGCCCCGAGAGAGCAAGACGAAGCTCGCGCGGATGCGAGGCGATCCTCCACAACTGCGCGAGCTTGTTCATGAGCCAGTCAGTGGCCCGGAGCCGTCAGGCGCCAAGCTGCATGCGGCAGAAGCGCTTCACCGCAACGGGCGCGCCGATTTCCTTGGCGACCGAGGCGAGGTACTGCTCGACGGTGATGTCGCCGTCGGCGACGTAGTCCTGCTTTAGCAGGCAGATCTGCGAGCAGAACTTGGCGGCCATGCCCTTCTTGATGCCGACGAGCGCCTGCTCCGGCGGGAGCTTGCCCTTCTGCTCCTTGAGCGCGTTGAGCTTGATCTCGAGCTCGGCGTCGATCTCGGCCTGCGGGACCTCGTCCGGCTTCACGTACTTCGGCGCGTTCGCCGCGACGTGGAGGCAGATCATGTGCGCCGCCTCGTCGAGCTTCGCGTCGGCCTTGTCGCAGGCGAGCTCAACCAGGACGCCGATCTTGCCGCCCATGTGGATGTAGCCGGAGAGGACGCCGGCGCCGGAGAGCTCGTAGCGCTCGCTGCGGCGGATCTTCACGTTCTCGCCGGTCTTGGTGAGCAGCATCTTGTAGTCGTCGGCGAGGGTGGACTCGATGTCCTTGCCCTCGAGCGCGACCTTCGCCGCGTCATCCACAAACTTCACGAACGCCTCGGTCTTGGCCACAAAGTCAGTCTCGCAGTTGACCTCGGCGAGCGCCATCGACTTCTTGTCGGCGGCCTCGGCGAGGGCGACGATGCCCTGCTTGGACTCCTTGTCGACGCGCTTGGCGGCGACGGCGAGACCCTTCTCGCGCAGGTACTTGACGGCTTCGTCCATGTCGCCGTTCGAGGCGGCGAGCGCCTCCTTGCAGGCGCCCATGCCCGCGGCGGTGGCTTCGCGGAGCTGTTTGATCATGTCAATCGTGATAGTCATCGAAATTCTCCTTCTTTCAGTTGCTGGGTTGATGCTTGCTTTCCGGACCCCGCCTTACTCGGCGGCGGGGGCGGCGGGAGCCTCGGCGGCGGGAGCGGCCTCGGCGGCGGGCGCCTCGGCAGGCGCCTCGACCGGAGCCTCGGCAGGGGCGGCGGCCTTGACGGCGGCCTCGGCCTCGACGACGGCGGCCTTGCGCTTGGCGGCGAGGTCGGCCTTCGCCTTCGACTCGGCGGCCTCCTTGGCCTTGCGCGCGGCGGCCTTGACGTCGGCGCCGATGCCCTTCTTCGAGCCGCGGCGCTCGCCGGACGGCTTGGTGGCCCTGGCCTTGCGCTCGGCGCGGGCGGCCTTCTCGGCCTCGTCGCGGGACTTGCGCTCGGCTTCGCGGCGCTTGTTCTCCTCGGCGGCCTTGGCGCTGTACTCATCGTTGGCGGCCTTGATCACCTTGGCGATGCCATCGAGGATCAGCTTGACGCCGTTGACGCTGTCGTCGTTGCCGGGGATCACGTAGTCGATCGGCTCGGGGTCGGCGTTGGTGTCGACGACGGCGACGACCGGGATGCCGAGGCGGGTCGCCTCCTTGACGGCGTTCGCCTCCTTGACGCAGTCGACGATGAAGACGCAGCCGGGCTCGACCGCCATCTCGGCGATGCCGGCGAGGTTCTTCTCGAGCTTGGCGAGCTCGCGGCGGAGCATCGAGTTCTCCTGCTTGTGCTCGGAGAGCTGGCCGCCGTTGGCCTTCGCCGTCGCCTGCAGCTGGTGCATGCGCTTGACGGAGGAGCGGATCGTCTTGGCGTTGGTGAGGGTGCCGCCGAGCCAGCGCTCGGTGACATAGAACTGGTCGACGTCGACCGCCGCGGCCTTGACCATCTCGGCCATCTGCTTCTTGGTGGCGACGAAGAGGATCTTCTTGCCGGCGAGGATCGTGTCGCGCACGAACGCAGCCGCCTCGTCGAGCATCTCGACCGACTGCTGCAGGTCGATGATGTGGATTCCGTTGCGCTTGTCGAAGATGTAGCCCTTCATCTTCGGGTTCCAGCGCTTGGTCTGGTGGCCGAAGTGAAGACCGGCGTCAAACATGTCCTTGAGCGTGATGCCCGTGAGGGCGGACGTAGGCATTTCCATATTCTTTTCTCCTTTTTGAACTGTTGATTCAATCCGCTTTGGCAGGGGATGGAAGGCCCCGGCTCGTTCGCTTCAACCCGCCCACCATGGGCGAATTGGCGCGTAGTATACCAAAACGGACTGATGCATGTCAAACAGGGTGGCCAACGCGTCCGCGTTAGAAGTGTTTCAACAACCAACAACCAGCGATCAGCGGTCAGTGGAATAAGGATGGTTCATCCTCACTACTGGCTGCTGGTTGCTGGTTGCTGGACACTGAAATACTTCCGACGCGCCAGCGGCGGCAAACACTTCCAACGCGCAGCGTTGGCTGAATCAGCCCTTTGCGACGCGCTGGACGCGGTTGCCGAGCGAGCAGATGATGTCGTAGGCGTGGGTGCCCTTGAGCGCCGCCCAGTCGTCGGGCGTGATCGCGTCGTTGCCGCAGCGCCCGAAGCAGATCACCTCGTCGCCGGCCTTCACGCCCTCGACTCCGGTCACGTCGACGGTCGCATAGTCCATCGAGATCCGCCCTACGATCGGACAGCGCCTGCCGCCGATGAACACGAAGCCGCGGTTGGTGAGCGCGAGCGGCAGGCCGTCGGCGTAGCCGGCCGAGATCGTCGCGATCCTCGACGGCGAGGCGAGGCACCAGGTGCGCCCGTAGCCGAGGGTCGTCCCGGCCGGCAGCTCGCGCACCTGCGCGACGCGAGTCTTCAGCGTGAGCACGCTCTCCACCTTGAGCGCGCGTCTGCCGTTGGGGTCGAAGGAGCCGTGCAGGTTGATGCCGGTGCGGACGTGGGTGAACGGGCGGCGCGCGGTCTCGGGGAAGTTGTTGATCGCGTCGGAGGCGGCCATGTGCACCATGCGGAAGCGGAGGCCCGCCTTCGCCGCCGCGGCGACGACGCGCTTGAAGAGCGCGATCTGCCGCGGGGTGAACGGGTTCTTCGGCTCGTAGGCGACCGGACAGTGCGAGAAGATCCCCTCGCAGTCGAGCCCGGGCAGCGACGCCGCCGCGCGGATCTCCGCGAGCGCACGCTCGACGCCGCCGGGACCCGTCGCCAAAATGCCCAGCCGGCCCATGCCAGTGTCGAGCTTGAAGTGGACACGGGCGCGGCGCTTTAGCTTTGCCGCGGCGGACGAGATGAGCTTCGCCCCCTCGAGCCCCGTCACCGGCAGCGTGACGCCGGCGCGCACCATGCCCTCCACTTCGTCGGGCAGCACGCTCGAGAGGATCTGCACCTCGGCGTCGCGCACCCCGGCCGCCTTGAGCGCCGCGGCGAGCTCCATCGCCTCGTACGGCTCGGCCACCCCGAAGTTGCGGCAGCCCGCCGCGCCGAGAGCGCGCGCGAACGGCGCGACGCCCAGCCCGTAGGCGTTCGCCTTCAAGACGCACAGCACCTTCGCCGGCTTCACGTGCGCGGCGATGCGCCGGTAGTTGCGCACCAGCGCCTTCAGGTCGATCTCGACTACTACCCTTCTGTCCATTTGCGCTCCCTACTTTCTTTCGCAGACCGCCGGCCGCGCGTCCGTCGTCCCGGGACGGAGGCGGAACTTCACGTTCTCCATCCTCACGCCGTCGGCCTTGTCCACGAAAAGTCCGTACGCGGGCAGGTGGTAGGGGTCGAACATGTTCGTCTGCGGATACATCCCCTTCTTCTCCTCGCCCGGCCACGAAAACGGCTTCGCGTTCTCGCCCTCGCCGGGAATCTCGAGGTCTATGTTCCGAAGGACGATGTTCTCCGGCCGGCACCGTCCGGCGCCGGTGATGGTGGAGGGCGTGCGGCCGTCGGCGCGCCCGCGGACGTTGGAGATGACGACGTTGCGGAGAGTGAACCATCCGCCCTGGGAACAGTCGGCGAAGTCGTCGTTGAATCCCTCGCGGTCGCCGCCACGCACGAAGATCGGCGTCTGGAAGCCCTCCATCGAAATGTCGTCGGCGACGATGTTCTCCACCAGCCCGCCGTCCACGCACTCGACGTTGATGCAGCCGAAGCCCGGCCCGCAGAGATACCACGGCGCGCCTTCGACCGGCTTCCAGTTGAGCAGGTCCTTCGGCATCGGGCCGAGGTCGCGGTAGACGCGCCGCGAGGGCAGGGCGCGGCAGCTGACGAAAGAGATGTTGCGCATGACGCCGTGCGAGGCGGTGCCGAGCTTGAACGCGTTGCAGTGCGAGCGCGCCGTGCAGCCGCGCACCACGATGTTCTCCACCGCGTAGCCGACCTCGTGGGACTTGATGCAGTACGCGTCGTCGCCGGAGTCGACGTCGCAGTCCTCGATCAGGACGTTCTTGCCCTCGATGTCGAAGCCGTCGGTGCAGACGCCGGCGTGGCTGTCGATCTTCACCCGGCGCGCGACCACGTCCTCGCACCGGAAGACGTTGATCCCCCACGCCGCCGAGTCGCGCAGGGTGAAGTCCTCCAGCTTCACCCGGTAGCAGTGCTGGAAGCAGAGCCCCTTTGGCTTGGGCTGGTCTTTGCGCGAATAGTCGTAGGCCCAGCCGTTGCCGAAGATCTCGCCCTCGCCGGTTATCGCCACGTTCGTCGCGCCGACCGCCGCCACCACCGCGCACGGCGGCGCGAAGTCCGTCGGATTCCCCGAGGCGACAAGCCGCGCGCCCTTCTCGAGCCGCAGCTCGACGTTCGACCTGAGGAACAGTCCGCCGGTCGGATGGTCGCCCTTGGGCACCGACACCACGCCGCCGCCCGCGGCGGACGCCGCGTCGATCGCCGCCTGCCACTTCGCAGTCTCCAGCTTGCCGTCCGCGGCAGACGCCGCGGCAATGTACGCGGCAGCCGCGCACAGCACCCATCTTTTCATCGTCATCCTCCTTAATTCCATCTGCACCTATCCGCGCACCAGCCCTTCGTCCTCGCGCGCGCCGAGGACCAGGTTCAGGTTCTGGATCGCCGCGCCGGACGCCCCCTTGCCAAGGTTGTCGAAGCGCGACACGAGAATCGCGCGCTCGGCCGTGCCGAAAACCGAAACCTCCATGTCGTCGCGCCCGGAGAGCGCGGCGGAGGAGAGGAAGCCGCCTTCGGACGGATCCTCGGCGAACTTCACCATGCCGCTCCCGACTCCGTAGGCCGCGCGGTAGACCTCGCGCACCGCGGACGGATCGACGCCGTGCAGGAAGACGGTCACCTCCATGCCGCTGAAATGCGGCACCACGACCGGCGAGAAGCACGGCGCGAAGTCGAGCCCGCAGACCTTGACCATCTCGGGCAGGTGCTTGTGCGCCTGGCCGAGCGCGTACTGCCGGCCGCCGAGGAAGAGCGGCGGCAAGCCGCCATCCGCCTCATACTCGGCGATCATCTTCTTGCCGCCGCCAGAGTAGCCGGTGAGCGAAAAAGCCGAGAGCCGCGCGTCGTGCCCGACGACGCCGGCGCGCACCAGCGGCTCGACGAGCGCGATGAAGCCGGAGGCGTGGCAGCCCGGGTTGGCGATGCGCTTCGCCTTCGCGATGCGCTCGCGGTGCCCCGCGAGCTCGGGGAAGCCGTACTCCCAGCCGTCCGCGACGCGGTGCGCGGTGGAGGTGTCGATCACCACCACCGCCGGGTTCTCCACCATCGCCGCCGCTTCGACCGCCGCCGCGTCCGGCAGGCACAGCATCGCCGCGTCGCAGTCGTTGAGCGCCGCGCGCCGCGCGGACGCGTCCTTGCGCAGCTCCTCGGGGAGCGCCACGACCTCAATGTCGGCGCGGCCGGCGAGCCGTTCGCGTATCCTGAGGCCCGTCGTACCCGCCGAGCCATCGATGAAAATCCTCTTCATGCGCGTATTATACCAAATATCGTGGCTCGTGGTTCGTGGCTCGTGGTTCGCGCAAAACGCAACTCCCCGCCGGAGGTCGTCGACCCCTGACGGAGAGCTGGCGGACGCGGCACGGCGCGGTGCTTACTTGTTCTTGTGCCGCTGCGCCTTCATGCGCTTGTCGTATTTGTGCTTCGACATTTTTTTGCGGCGCTTCTTCTTGATGGATCCCATTTTCTTTTCTCCTTGGATTTGGTTCAGTTCTCGGCGAGCCCCCTCGCCTCAGAAGATGATCTTGTTGAGCGGCAGCTCGATGATGCCGGTGGCGCCGGCCGACTTGAGCGCGGGGATGAGGTCGCGCACCTTGCGCTCCTCCACCACCGACTCCACCGCGAACCAGTCGCCGCCGTGCAGCGCGTTCACCGTCGGCGCGTGCAGCGCCGGCATCGCCTTGACCACCCGGTCGAGCGAGGACTTCGGCGCGTTGCACTTGAGAAGCACGCGGCGCTGCGCCTCGAGCGCGCCGGTGAGCAGCGTACGGAGCTGCTCCAGCTTCGCGCGCTTCGCCCTGTTCCGCCAGGACGCCTTGTTGGCAATGAAGCGCGTGGTGGAGACGAGGATGGTGTCGACGATGCGCAGGTTGTTCGCGCGGAGCGACGAGCCGGTCTCGGTAAGGTCGACGATCGCGTCGACGAGCTCCGGCGCCTTCACCTCCGTCGCGCCCCAGCTGAACTCGACGTCGGCCTTGACGCGGTTCTTCTTCAGGTAGCGCTTCACCAGCCCGACAGCCTCGGTGGAGATGCGCTTGCCGGCGAGGTCCTTGACCGACTTGATCTTCGAGTCGTTCGGCACCGCCAGCACCCAGCGAACCGGGTTGGACGTGGCCTTGGAGTAGTTGAGCTCGCAGACCTCCTGGACGTCGCTGCCGTTCTCGTAGACCCAGTCCCACCCGCAGATGCCGGCGTCCAGCAGCCCGAGCTCGACGTAGCGGCTCATCTCCTGCGGACGCAGGAGGCGGCACTTGATCTCCTCGTCGTCGATCGTGGGCGTATAGCTGCGGCTGGAGCACGTCACGTTGAAGCCCGCCCGCTTGAAGAGGGCGAACGTGGACTCCTGCAGACTCCCCTTTGGTAAACCTAATACTATGGACATAGTTTGCGAATTATACCATATTTCGCCGTCGCCTGTCTACGCGGGCTCGTGGTTCGTGGTTATAAACTCCGATCCGTGAGAGCCCCAACCATCGGAGTTCCAAACTCAAACACACTCAGTCCTGTAAATCCTGTCGGGAAAGCTCTGGGCCCCGGACCTGGAGGTCGAGATGCGACAGTTCCGCCGGCACGCGCGCCATCACGCCCACACAACGCCACACACGAGTTTCTTCACCATGTTCATTTTCCTTTCACAGCCACATATTACATCTGCCGCAGAACCGCCGCGCTATACAATCTCCAACATGGCAGGAGCTGCATATAGCGGCAAATATACGACATCGTCGACAATGCGACGATCCTTGACGTCAAGGACCGTAGGCTTGTCAATATAGGAGTGGAACTTCCTTCTGAACTTGTCCAATGAAACCTGGGTAAACCTCCTTGCGGATTTCACTTCTATTGGCACGATGTTCTTGTGCCGGCCCGTCTTTGTCTTTGCCAGGAGAAAGTCGATCTCCATGCGTTCGTCTGCCTTGTTCGGGTCGATTCGAGAGTAGAAGTACGCCTTTCGCCCGCTTGCGACTATCATCTGGCACACGACATTCTCCATCAGCATTCCCTCGTTCAGTTCAATCCTGTCAAACAAGATCCTGCGATGGATCTCTGCCGCCGCAAGTTCATTCTCGTCAAAGGCATGGCTGATCAGAAGTCCAGTGTCGGAAAGGTATCCCTTGAGCGCAAATCCGTCCATTGTCATCTTCAGTCCGACATTTGGATCGGTCACGTTGTACGCGAGGTTTACCGTGCGAGCCTCCTGAAGCCAATGAAAAGCCTCTTTTATGTCGCGCATCTTAAGACCCGGCTCGACATCCCCGGGCTTAAATCTCTTTTCATGCCTCGACAGGCTG
Source organism: uncultured bacterium (assembly GCA_902764415.1). Classification (GTDB taxonomy): domain Bacteria; phylum Verrucomicrobiota; class Kiritimatiellia; order RFP12; family UBA1067; genus UBA1067. The sequence goes on from CACWVU010000044.1 coordinate 10,423, forward strand.
GCCGGAAGTTCATCCCATATCGATTCGATGCGATGCCTAAGCCGCCCGCCGAACTTGTGTATGTCCTGACGGTATATGTTCAGAATCTCTCGCTTCACGCCGTCTACCATCTTCAAATCGTGAGAAGAAGAGAACTCGGCTACGGCCTGCGGCATGCCACCCACGACAAGATATTGGCGGAAAGCGGCCATCATCTGCCGGTGCAGGGCAGGGCCGAAGCACTTGCCAGAAACGACAACCGACCGAATCGCATCCATCATCGACAAGTTGCCGGTTGCCCACAGAAACTCCTCGAAGTCCATCGGATGAATGTCAATATGCATCTCTTCCGAGGGTATGAGGATCCCCTCGACGTTTTTCTTAATCGAAATAAGCGACCCCGTCTCCATATAATGGAATCGTCCGTCCTTGACAAGATGCTTGATTGCCTCGCGAGCGCGGGGGAATCTCTGAACCTCGTCGAAGATCACAAGCGACTTGCCTCTCACAAGGCGCACCTTCAACATCGTCTCGAGCATCATGAAAAAGGTGTCCAGGTCGTCGAGATACTCGTCAAACAGCGATTTGACGTCTTTCTTGACCTTGCTGAAGTCTATCATGACATACGAATCGTATTCTGCCTTGGCGAATTCCTCCGCAAGCCAGCTTTTGCCGACACGACGGGCTCCATCCAGCATCAGCGCATATTTGCCCGCATACTTGGACTTCCACTCAAGCATCTTGTCATAGGCTTTTCTTCTCATGGACACATTCCTCCATGCGCGAATTATATCACATTTTTGAACCTTACCGCAATAGCCAAAATACACTTTTTTGAAGATTAGATAAACATTGTAACTACACATTTTTGAGGATAATCAGCAAGGCATTTGTCCTGCGCGGCATAAATCTGTCCCCACAGAAGGTTTAAAAACCTCTGCGCCTCTGTGCCTCTGTGTGAACAAAAGTACCGCGGAACTGCAATGCCGCTACGCGCCCTATCCCAGGTACGCGCCGGCCGCGGCGAGCGCCTTGCGCAGGGCCTTGACGTCGAGGTCGCGCGGATGCACCCCCGCCTTCGCCGCCATCGCCGCCGCGGTTCCCGCCGCCTCGCCGTTGGTCATGCACGGCGTGATGAGCCGCAGCGTCTCGATCGTGTCAGGCGCGCCGAGCATGCGGCCGCAGCAGAGGAGGTTCTCGACCTTCTTCGGCACGAGCTGCCGGTACGGCACCGCGATGCCGTAGCCCGCGCCGCCGTCGCCCGCCCACGCCACCGTGTCGGCCGGCGCCGGAGCGTGCGCCGCCGCCGCGTCGACGACAAACTCGGCGTCCACGAGGCGCGTTGTCCTGACGCCGATCTGCGAGCAGGTGTTGGCGATGTAGACCTTTTCCCAGCCGGGCGTCTTCTGCATCTCGCGCACCTGCTCCCACCAGCGCTTGCGGAAGTTGACCTCGGCGTGACTCAGCTCGCGCACGTCGAGTCCGTTGCCCTTCGGCCCCGGGCCCATGTTGCCCCACCAGAGCCCGCGGTTGGCCTCGTTCGAGCGCATCGGCCAGTGCGGAAAGAGCTTCCCGTCCTTGTCGCTGTGGGGATTCTTCGCGGTGATGCGGTCCATGTTCGCGAGCTGCACGCAGTGGCCGATGCCGTGCGTGACCTGGCGGTAGTCGCCGCCGGCGCTGAAGAGGAGGTCGCCGTCGCCGGTGGCGTCCACCACCTGCTTCGCCAGGATCGCCTGCGTGCCCTGCTTGGACTCGAAGACGACGCCCTTCACCTCCATGCCGTCCTGGATCACGTCCACGCCCCAGCTGTGGAAGAACATCTCGACCTTCGCCTCGGCAATCATCTTGTCCATCAGGTACTTCGAGCCCTCGGCGTCGAGCGTCGGCTGCCAGTGCCACTGGTCCGTGAAGTCGCCGGTGGAGATGCCCTCCTTGAGCCCGCGGTCCATGAACTCCTTGGCGAGGCCCTTGGTGACGAGCTTCCACTTGCCGTCCGCCTTGACGCTCGTCGCCATCAAGAGAAGCACGAGCCCGTTGGTGAAGAGTCCGCCCAGCGAGCCGTAGCGCTCGACGAGCGCCACCTTCGCGCCCGCGCGCGCCGCGGCGATGGCGGCGCTGAAGCCGGCCGGGCCGCCGCCCACGACAACGACGTCGGTCTCGTGGAAGATCGGCACCTCGCGCATCGGCCGGAACACCTTGCCGTCCTTCAGGAACGCGCTCGGCCCGTCCTCCATCGAGTGCGGGATGTCGAAGATGCGCTTGACGCTCCAGTCGTCCTCTTCGCGGACGTAGAACCGCCCCGCCGTGCCGGCGTCGGCGGGAGCCTGGTCGCCGAACGCGGCGCCGGTGACGCCGGCGGCTCCGACGAGGCCGAGTTTTCTCAGAAATTCGCGCTTGGTGATCTGCATGGCTGGTTGTCCTCGACAGGTGGATGTTGCTGGTTTCAGTTGCGGGTAGTATAGCATTTCCCGCCGCCGAGCGCAACGCCGCTACTTCACCGTCTTGGTACCCTGCACGCGGCCCATGGAGTCGCGGTAGGTCGTCTTGCCGTAGCGGTCCGTGGTCGCGGTGCCCTGCACGCGCCCCTGCGCGTCGCGCCAGGTGGTCTTGCCGTAGCGGTCCGTGGTCATCGTGCCCTGGGTGCGGCCCATGGAGTCGCGGTAGGTCGTCTTGCCGTACCGGTCCGTGGTCTCCGTGGCCTGCACGCGGCCCTGCGCGTCGCGGTAGGTCGTCTTGCCGTAGTTGTCGGTGGTCTTGGTGCCCTGCACCCGGCCCGTCGAGTCGCGGTAGGTCGTCTTGCCGTACCGGTCGGTGGTCATCGTCCCCTGCACGCGGCCCTGAGCGTCGCGCCAGGTGGTCTTGGTGTCGGCGCGGCAGACGAGCGCCGCGGCGAGAATCAGCACAATTGCAGTTGTTTTCCTCATTTCATCCTCCTTGCCTTTGGTATGGATGACTGGTTAGGAGAACATGACACCGATTTCTGACAATGTTTGGTTAGGTAGTTAGGTGGTTGGATGGTTGGGGGAAAACAAAACCATCTACTCTTCAGGAAGGGAGAGGAGGCGGATGCCCATGCGGCGGAGCTTGTCGTTGCTCTTCTCCCAGAGCGCGACGACCTCCTCCCGCGGCGCCTTCGCCTCCACCAGCGCGTCCAGCTCCGTCTTCGCGCGCGTGTAATATCCGATCTCCTGCTCCTGGCGCTGCACCAGGCACTGCCCGTACCCGATGATCGAGCCGCCGTCGGCCAGAAACTCGCGCAGCTCCTCCTTCATCCCCTCCACCATCGCCTTGATCTGCCGCGCCTCCAGCGAGTCGTCCTTCGCCACCGGGACCTTCCGCCCCAGCGCCTCCCGGATCTCGCGCTCGGTCGTGTTGCGCACACTGACCGGCACCCCGGGCACCGCGAACCCGGCGAGGAAGCGCTCGCCCTCCTCCGGAAAGACGTCGCTCCAGCCATCGAGGATCCCCTTCTGCACCACCGCCGCGTCGCCGATCACCTGCCTGCGCGTCGTGTTGCCGAACGCCGCGCCGACCTCGATCTCCTCCCTGACCGATGCCCAGAACGCGAGCAGGACGCACACCGCGCAGGCGAGCGCGCCGATCGCGATCCAGCGCTTCCCCTTGCCGAACAGCCAGTTGAAGAACCCCGGCGCCTCGCGCACCGCGCTCGGCCGGATTCCCCGCGCCTTCAGCGCCGCGAACGCCGCGTCGCGGTCCGCAGCGCGGATCTCGCCCTGCCGCGGCTCGTTGCCGCTCGTCCGGTACTCGTATAGGAACTTCATCGCCGCGCGACGCCGTCCACCTATTTTCCGGTGTCTGTGGCCTGGTCTGGCTTCTGGTACTTGATCTTGATTGGATCAGTCGGGATTTCGTGAACCTTGTCCCAGATCGCCTGCTGCACCTCATTCGTCGGCGCCGGCGCCCAGCCCTGCTGGCAGGCTGACTCGTACGTGCCCTTGCGCGCCGGCGTCACGCCGCACATGTCGAAATACGACCGCGCCTTGAAGAAGGTCGCCGGATGGATGAACTTGTTCGGCATTGCGTCAAGCTCCGACATGCTCCCGAGCGGCTTCATCACGCATGTGTACCCTTCCGGCACCCCGCACCCGACGATGCGCCCGATCGCCCGCCACGTCAGCTTCTCGACCCGGTCCTGCCGCACCCCGCTTCCCTTGACGCCCTTCGAAAGCGCCGTCATATCGATGAGCGCCAGCCGCTCCTCCGGATACACCGCCATAAGCGGCGCATCCTCCGCGCCGTCCACCAGCATCACGACTCCGCACGTTCCCTTCGCCGCCTCGAGTCCCTCCGCCAGCGCATTCGCGGGAACGCCCTTGCGCACAGCCTCTACCGGGCACAGCCCGTACCGGTCCAGGTTCGCCTTGACCGCCTCGAGCCCCTCCAGCGCCCAGCCCTTGGCCGTCGCGTCGACAAGCTTCAGCGCCGGTCCCGCCATCGGCACCGACACCCATCCGCCGCGGTCGGCAATCGCCTTGCGGAACGCCGCCGCCTTCGCGCGGTTCTGCTCCACCTCCTCCGGCGTCAGCTCCTTCGCCGGCTTCTCCTTCGCCGGCACCCGCGGCTTGCCCGCCGGCACCAGCCCCTGGCCAAACACAACTGCCGCGGACACAGCCGCCGCCGCCAACACTACCGCCTTCGCCTTCATTTTCCGTTACCTCCATTTCCCTTTGCCGCTATTTCCTCCAGCGCCGCCATATACGACCGCGGCAGCTTAAGCTCGCCATAGCCCTTGTCGGACATGTCCTGCGAGAAGAGCCGGTAGTACTGCACCGCCTCCTCGTCCTTGCCCGCCAGCAGCAGGTCGCGCACGCCGTGCACCCCCTCGATCTGCGCGGCCTGCGCCTTATGCGAATGCTGCAGCATGTCGTCCACGAACTCCTCGAACTTGCCCCCGCCGTCCATGAACTCCAGGATCGCCTTCTTCAGCATCGCCACGTTCTCGCGCTTCATCGTGATCTCCGGCGTGTCGTCGTCATAGGACAGCGTCGGCTCCTTGCACATCCTGCGCACCTCCTCCTCGGAATACCCCTTCAGCGCAAACGGAAGCACCATGCCGTCGCGCTCGTAGAGACTCGAGATCATCCCTTCGAACGGCTTCTCGAAGATTGGCGGCGGCGTCACGTTCTCGATGTTGCCCTTCGAGTCGATCTCCCAGATCTCGCCGCCCGCCAGCAGCTGCCGCGTCTCGCCCTCCGCCGGCAGCTTGAACCGAAGCTCGTATCCGTTCGGCAGCCGAATCATCCCCGGCGCAAACACGCCGGGCTTCTTCTCCTCCTTCGGCTGCTCCGGCGCCTGCGCCTCCTCCGCACCTTCCGCCGCGCCGGACAGCGCCGCGCCGACATTCGCCAACTCGTTGGACGCAGCCGACGTCTCTGCAATCAGCGACGGCTTGCTGGACTTGATGCGCGACAGACGCCCGTTGTCGTCCGGAGCCGGCGCGCCCGACCGCCAGACCCACAGCGCCACAACTGCCGCGCAAAGTGCCACGACAACTGCCGCGGCCAGCAGCAGTTTCCTGCCGCCGCCGGCCAGCGCGCCCTTGGCCCGGGGATTGACGGGGACAGACCCCGTGTTATCGCTGCGGTTCCATGCCATCTCAAATCTCCTTCTGGATTACGGTGCGAATTATACCATATTTTCGCGACTATATGGCGGCGGCCGGAATCACCGACACATCCGAGGTGAGCGGAAGCGGGAGCTCGGTCGGACAGACTACCGCACCGCGCGACATCGGGAAGCCGAGCCCAGCCACCTTCTTGAACGACTTGATGTCGGAAAGGCCGGGGTTGGTGTTGCGCTTCACCTCCACCGGCTCCAGGACGCCGTTGCGCTCGATCAGGATGTCGATTTCCACACCCACACGGTCCCGATAGAAATACAGCCGCGGCTCCTTGCCGCAGTTCCAATACCGCTTGAGCAGTTCGCCTACGACGAACGTCTCCAGCATCGCACCCGCCATCGCCCCATTCATCAGCGTCTTCGGCGAATCCCAGCCGAGCAGGTAGCAGCAAAGACCGGTGTCGGTGAAATACAGCTTCGGGGTCTTCACTATGCGAGAGGTGACATTTCTGGAATACGGCTGGAGAAGGTAGACGAGGTTGGACGCCTTAAGGATGCCGAGCCAGTCCTTCGCTGTGGGCACCGTAATTCCGACGTCCCGAGACAGATCGGAAAGGTTGAGCAGCTGACCGGTGCGCGCCGCAACGGCCCTGATGAACTTGAGGAAGCGCTCCTCGTCGGAGACCTTCGCAAGGTCGCGAACGTCACGCTCGACGTAGGTGCCGACATAGGAGCCGAAGAACCGTTCCAGGTTCTTGACCTTTCCGGAAACAAGCGCCGGATAGCCGCCGCGATGAATTCGCGCAAAAAGCTCCGCCATCCCGGCGAAGCGTCCCGAAGCCGGCATGGGCGCGGAGGGGGAAAAGACGCCGTCATCGCTCCGTCCCAGCTCTTCGCCCTGCGATATGCCACCCAGCTTCAGAACCGCGACCCTGCCGGCAAGGGACTCGCTTATGTCGCGCATCAGGTGGAATTGCTGCGAACCAGACAGCCAGAACATGCCGTTCTGTCCGCCGGACTGGTCAATCATGGCCTTAATGGTGGGCAACAGCTGCGGCGCATATTGAATTTCATCTATGACAACCGGGGGAGGATATGCCGACAAAAACGCCTGGGGGTCGCGCCGCGCAAGATCGCGAATGGTCAATTCGTCGAGTGACACAAAGCGACGCCCAGACTCGGCGGCCTCTTTCAGCAAAGTAGTCTTGCCAACCTGTCTCGCACCAGTTACGATTAGTGCAGGAAATTCGGCAGAGGCAGATAGCACTTCGGCCAAAGCGGCTCTTTTGATTTGTTTCATGCGCGAATTATAGCATATTCCGCGTCATTGTGCAACGGCAAAAGCTGATAAATTTAAAATGGCAGTTTAAATTTGTCAGCAATTGACCAAGTCATAGTGGCTTCCATTGCCACCATGCGATTTCGTCCGCACCATAATCTCGCCGTTGCAGATTGCGCGACAAACCCACTCCTCCGCGCCCTTCTGCACTTTACTGCACATCTACTGCACAACCGAAATCGCGCTGCTACCGTTTTACAGGCCGTTCCCCCATCTCCTTGCGTTGTGGGCTACGCTCAGTCGGGTTCGATTGCGGCAAATACGTTCTCGCTCGGCACCTCCCCGTTTGTGGCGGTTGGCGCCGATGTGGTTAAGATTCAGGATATGGTCGTGCCTACTGGTGTCACGGCAGTGCCATATAGCCAGCGCACCACCAACGCGCTCCAGCTTCAGGTTTGGAATGGATCAAGCTATACGATTTACTACTACTTGAGCGATGCCTATGTCGAGGCTACCGATGAAGAGGTTACTGGTTGGGCCGACAGCGGAGGTGACTACACCGAAGCGACTATTGCTCCTGGAACTGGTTACTGGTACAAGTATCCTACTGCGGCATCAAGCTTTACTCTGTCCGGGCAGGTTTCGGAGGCTGAAAGCGTGACGAAGAACGTTTCTGATGCTTTCAATCTCTATGGCAGTCCGTATCCGGTTTCACTGAATCTCAGGAAGGTTTCCACCACGGTTGGAGCAGTTCCCTATTCTCAGCGGACATCTAAAGCGTTGCAGCTTCAGGTCTGGAATGGGTCAAGCTACACGATTTATTACTATTTGAGTGATGCGTATGTCGAGGCAACAGATGACGAAATCGAGGGCTGGGCAAATAGCGGCGGTGATTATGTTGAAGAGACAGGTGCTGCTGTTAACTACGGCTTCTGGGTTCGCTCTCTCAATGGCTCCGGCACCATTACATTTGAAAAATAATCTTGTGCATGGCGTAGGGTCATGCGCACAAACAAAAAGAAAACAAAAGGAAAATGAAAATGAAAAAAATAATTATAGCTGCTGCAGCGATTGCATTCGCAACTACGCTTCAGGCGGCGCAATGCCTGTGGGGGCTTGAAAAAGACTCGGCAAAGACATACGCCAATCTGACCGCATATGCCATCAATGGCTCCGATTTCGCGACGGTAGTCGCGCTCCTCACAACTGGAGGGGAGTCCGTGGCAACGGATTTCAATTCGTATGTCATTAATTCCGCAGCGCTCAATAGCAGAGGCGGTGGCGGTAACACTGCAGAGGGTATGACAGGCACGACCCTCGCCTGGTTTATCTTCGCGGGAGATTCGATTGCCGATGGTAGCACCTACGACACCACTGGAGCGCTCGATGTTTCCGCTTATACGTTTAATCCGCCGCAAAGTTCGCCTGGTGAGTTTACATTCACGGTCGACTCCTTCACGACAAAAGGTGCGCCGATTGGTAATGTTATTCCGGAGCCGACGAGCGGGTTGCTGGTGCTGATCGGAATTGCCGGACTTGCGCTGAAGCGTAAGCGTGCATGATGGCAAGTAGGCGATTCTGACGCGAAGGCCCGTCCGCGTTGCGCGGGCGGGCCTTGTCTTTCATGATATTGAGGAGCGATCATGGCACTTTGGCCGCCTAAAGAAAAACCGCAAATCCAGAAAAAGTCGCACGCCGGCATGTATTTCGGGCTTGCGATTCTTTTGGTCGCGGGGGCAGCTGCCGTGTATTTTGTCACCAGCAGGCATAGGCAGGTCGAGGAGGTCCACAGCCCCAGCGACGGACGGCATATGATAAAGGAGCCGGACAACGTACGCGTGGCAATGGCGCCAACCGCCACCACTAACAGCCCCATTGATTCGGTAGAGCTGCCGGAACCTCCAAAGGAACTTTGGCTCGGGAAAGAGGTAAAGGAGCACCGCGTGGTGACGAACAACACCATGGTAGTCGAGACGTTCGTCACAGTTGACGGCAAGATACACAAATACTACCATGACGAGCGCGAGAATGTTCTTCCATCTGCGGCAGACCAGATGTTGGCCCTCATGACGGCCCCAGACGATGGATTTGGCGCTCCGCCGCTCCCAGCGATGGTGAACTTTGAAGATGAGTTCGGCAGTGCAATCAGGACTGAGATAGTCATAGAGGAGTCTGACTCCGCCGAGGTCAAGGCCCTAAAGGAGCGTGTAATCGCGGCCCGCAAGGAACTGCTTGATCTTATGGCCCGTGGCGTCCGCGCCAACGATGTTGTGAAGGAATACGCGAGGATGCAGAAGGACAATGCCACAATCAGGTTTGAGGCGGCGAAGGGCGTCAGGGAACTGCTTGACGAGGGTGATGTGGAGGGGGCAAAGGAGCTGTGCGCGAGGTACAACGAAGTGCTCAAGCGCGCGGACATAATGCAGATTGAGATTCCAGAGGAATACCTCGGGAAAGACGAAAAGCTGGGGGACGAAAAACAATGAAGAAAGCATTCATAACGACGGCGGCCGCTCTTGCTTTGGCTGCGGCTTCATTCGCCAACGACAGCGAGGAGCTGACATCGCAGGAAAAGCGCGCGAGGCGAAAGGCAAGGATGGAGGCGCGAATCGCTGCCGAGGGCGGCATCGTATCAAAGCCAAACAACGGCAATTTCGCAAGGGTCGTCAACTGCCAGAAAAAGGTATCAACGGATTTCATCAAGTCCGTCGTCGATCAGTTCAACACCGGACTCAATGTTCACATCGAAGTGTCGGAAGCGGAGCCGGAGGACAATCCGTTCAATCTCGCCAAGAAGGCGTTGGCGATTCCTCGCACCGGCATCGCGGCGATAATTGTGGATGATGGTAGTCTTCCGACGCTTCTGTCCGCTATGGAGGAAGGATGGGCAATACTGAACATCCGGCACCTAAGGGACGACCTTCCCCCCAAGGCAGTATACGAGATGAGGCTTCACAAGGAGATTAATCGGGCTTTTGCGGAGGCGGCTGGTGCCGGACTTTCTTTCAATGGGCATTGTGTTATGGGGCCTGTGTATAGTCCTGCCGATCTTGACGGTCTTTCATTCCCGATAATCGGCCCCGAGGCCATGAGTAAGATTTCGCAGGTATGCATGAAGCGAGGCATTCCGGCGTTCAGAAGCGCCACATACCTCAATGCCTGTCGCGAAGGTTGGGCTCCTGCACCAACGAACGAGGTGCAGAAGGCGATTTGGGACAAGGTGCACGAGATGCCGACGGAGCCGATCAAGATCAAGTACAAGAAGGCCGAGTCCGCAGCGAACACAGGGAAATGAGTTCGCATTCTTTAATGCTTCGCGGCAGTTCGCTCATAAGCAACAAAACACCCGCCGCATCATGGCGGGTGTTTTGTTTTTGAACTATGGTAATATTGATTACGCGCGGCGACGGCGGAGAGCCAGGCCGGCGACGCCGAGGAGCACGAGGAGACCGGTGGTCGGCTCGGGGATCACCGGCGCCGTACCCGAGGCCGTCCAGCCCGAAGGGCCGGCGGTCGTAAGATTCAGGTCCCCGAGCGAGGCAACATTCCAAGTACCATTGATGGCATCTGATGTCAGAGTCCAAGTATTGCCATCACCGTCCTCGATTGTGCCGGTGAATACAATCGAGTAGTCGACCGGCGTCGATGGATCGGTCTGGACAACCAAGTCGCTCGACAGATTAATTTTATCAATTGCACGCGAATTGAAATCGTCCGCGACCAACGAACCGGAAATGGTATCCGAGCCAGAGGCGCTGGTGAAGGTAATTTCGTACGCCCAGGTCGCCGTGTACGACGAAATCTGGTTGGCCATTGTGTTAGCGTTGCCGGATGATGCCGCCGAATAGTGCGTGCCGTCCACCAGACCGCCGTCTATAGTTGCGGTGGCAATGCTGAACGCCTTGCCGTCGGTCTTCCAGTTAAATACAGCCGCCTGCGATGCAATTGCAACTGCAACCGCCGCCGCCGCTATTAGTATTTTCTTCATTGTTTTATTTTCCTTTATTATGCACGGCACATTATGCGCCGCACGAAAATTACCTAACCGCCGCCGGGAACTTGAAGACCAGCCCGTTGCCGTTCAGCGCACCGAGGAAGCTGAAGCCCGGGGCAAGCGGAACTTCGCCGCACTTGAGGGTGTAGTCGCCATCCTCAATCAGCGTCGCATATTTTGTTCCCTTGACAAAATTCCACCAGCCGATGGCGGACTGATAGAGCTCCCACTCGTCCTCAAACTCGTCCTTGAGGAACGCTTCGGAGACGTAGGTGTAACGAGCGGTAACATGGGTATCAGCCGGGCTCAAGACCTGAAGATACTCAGTTCCAGGAAACATAAATTCATCTTCGTCAGCACCCTCAACCACGATCTCGGAGAGGTCAATCTGGCGGGGGAGATAATTAAGGATGAATGGGCTGGTGTTGCCATTGTCGCTAATTTCGGTAGCAACTGCGGGAGCCTCGCCGTTGGAAGTGAACTTAAGCTCGTTGCCATTCAACGCACCAAGAAACGCCGTGCCGACGGGAATCTGGGGCGGAGTGGTGAGCTTAAGCGAGTAGTCGCCATTTTCAATCAAGGTCGCATACTTGGTACCTTTGACGAACGCCCACCAGCCAATCGCCGACTTGTAATCTTCCCAATCTTCCTCGAACTCGTCCTTGAGGAACGCTTCAGAGACATAGGTGTAGCGGGCGGAAACCGAAGTTGTCGAGGGATCGAGCCGCTGGAGGTATTCTGTGCCCGGGAACATGAACTCGTCAGCGGCAGCACCCTCGACGATGATGTCGCTGAGCGGATAGGTCGCGCCAAGGCCAATCGGGCAGAACACCGAACCAATTCCCGGCGAGGTGTTTCCCCCATCCGACACCGCCTGGTAGCCCACAACTTCCGGTGGCAACAAAGTGGCTGATTATAGGTGCTGCGAGCAAATTCCCCGTGCAGTCGAAGTGCAGTAAACGGCAGTAGAAACCTGGGTCCGCGGCACCTTGCGCGACAGTTCCCGCGGCAGTTTGATGTTCGTGTGATTACGGTGCGGACGAAATCGCGTAGGCGGGGCTGCCACAGGTCACCAAAGTAACATCCCCCTGTCGAGGTGAAAGCAAAAGTGAACTGTTGTAGTTAGCAAAAGTGAACTGCGGTGTTTGGGCTTGTTAAGCGGGCTTCAGCGAGGGATTGTGTCGGCAA
>CACWVU010000045.1 GCA_902764415.1 uncultured bacterium
CGTCACCAAGTCCCTTGTGTCCTTCGGCATGAACGGCGAGGGCGGCATCAAGGCCATGTGCGGCGACATCCACCGCCCATCGATGCCCACCTTCATCGCAACAGGCAAAGAGCCCGAAGGCGTCCGCAACAGCTACGTCTTCAAGTTCGCGGACGAAACGCTCGAATGCGTCTGCTCCTCCGAGGCGGACGCCAAGCCCGTGATGGATCGCATCTCCGCGAAGCTCCGCGAGCTATGCACGCCGGCGCACCCCAAGCAGCTCGACACAGTGGCCTATTCCCTCGGACAGGGGCAGCTCGGCCAGCTCAAGTGCCTCGCCAAACACGGACTCTTCGTCAACGAGCATATCCCGGTTGAGTACACCATCTCGAAGAACCAGGAGACTGGAGCAATCTCCATCTTCATCAAGGAGCCGGAGAACTTCCCCGTCAAGTTCAACTGGACGGTCACCGTCAACGTAGACGGATCCATGACCTCCACCCCGATGCGTCTCGACCACGGCCAGTACGAGGCCAAGGCGATGACCTTCGCCGGCGAGATCGCCGACAAGCTGCCCGGGAAGAGCGAAGCCGCGGCCAAGAACATGATCAAGGACATGCTTGCGTATTGCGGCGACGACTTCGTCCTGAAGGACATCGTCTCGCGGACGATCAAAGGGCTTTGCATCACCGCTGCCGCCAAGATGCGCAAGCCCGACGAGATCAAGGCGCGCATCGACGCGATCCGCGCCAATCTCGAAGAGGTGCGCAAGGCGGCGGCAGGAAGCGAGCGGATCGAAAAAGCCGGCATCAACCTCCTGTGGGGCATGAACGGCAAGAGCGTTCCGCCGGGATTGATCGGAAAAATGCTCAAGGCCGCTTCCGCCGAGAAGACCGGCGAGTTCTCCAAGCTCTCCGCGACATCGACGCCGCAGCAGATCACCAAGGCCGTCATCGACATGCGCGAGGCCGTGGAGAACGTGATACGCGTGATACGCAACGCCTTCGTGAAGGATTATCTCGAGGGTGCCGACGAAATGGGGCCGGCGCGGGAATTCGCGTTCTCGGTGCTCGTCGCGAAGTACCCGGAAGCGCAGCTCAAGGGCGTGAAAGACGCGTTTCGCTCCGAGACGATGTCGAAACTTTTCACCGTCTTGGACGATCTCATGGGAAGCAATAGGCCTGTCGGCGCCAAGCCGGTCTCCAGAGTCATTTCCTCGTTTATACGCGAGCAGAGCATGACGCTGGAGCAGACGGCAATCCAGTACAAGAAGGCTGTCGGGAGTTTGCTGGGGCAGGAAGATGACGGTAGTATCAAACCGTTCAAAAGTCCGTTCGACAAGGCGGCCTTCGGCGACAAGGATATCCACGACCTCTTGATCCCGCTGGCCGAAAACGACGCCGCGGCCGAGCTCGACGCGGAGCGCATGAGTGAGTACATGCCCAGGGCGTTTCCGCGCGCCCAGTCCAACGCGGTCACCGCCTACGCCATAGCCGGCGAGGGCAACGCCAAGAAGGTGGACAAGCTCATCCAAATCGCGCTCTCGCACTGCGCCAAAAGCGAAGAAGCCGTCAACTACGTCGCCGCGAACATCGACAGGATTCTCGTCTCGGGCAGAGGAACGCTTCGCACGCTTGAGGAAGTGCGCGAAATCTCCCTGGCCATCGTCCAGCGCGGCGTCGCGGCCGCGGCGGAAATCCTGGGGTGATTTCCGGGCGGAACCTTTTGCCGCGTCATGTGTAAACAGAGTAAATAAAGGAGGGAAGACAATGGCTATACACGTAGATCACATCGCGGACGTGTCGTTCACGACCCACTTTCTTGAACAAGCAAGCAACGCGCCCAAGAACGGACAGATCGAGGTCAACAAGAACACGTTCGAAGTCTCGTTCGACAATGGGCGCGTGAACGCCCGCTTTACCACCGGAAACTGGTTCACGAACCTCTTCCGCTTCAAGACGATGGGCCGATTCAAGGAAACCCTGCAGACCCAGTACGACAACTGGATCCGGGGGTCGGCGAACGCTCCCGTCGCGCAGACCGGGTTCAAGGAAAACCCGCAGATCCAGAACGACAACTTGATCCAGGAGCCGGAGAATCCTCCCGTCGCGCAGACCGGGTTCAAGGAAAACCAGCAGATCCAGAACGGCAACTTGATCCAGGAGCCGGCGAATCATCCCGTCGCACAGACCGGGTTCAAGGACAACGCCAACGTCCCGGCCGTGAAGACCGCCGTGGAAGAGTGTTTCGACATACTCCACGCCGGCGCATCTAAGCTTGACCAACAAACCATCAACTGCTCGAAGGACGCCCTCAAGGCGTACGCGACGATGCACGTGGTGGGCAACGAGATCAAATTGTCCCAGCCGCTGAACGACTACGATCTTGAACATATCGAGCACTATATCGAAGTCATGCCCAAGAACCTCGGCGAGTATGCCAAGCGTCTCGGCACAATCACAGAACTCGCCGCCATCCGCAACAAGCTGACGAACATGGCAACGGGCACGGAGATCGCCGCCAAGCTCCTCGGAGAGTGCGGAATCAAGACGCACCCGGATTTGAACTGCGCGAGCATGACCGAGGAGGGCATAAAGAAACACCTCCTGAACACGATCGACGCCATTCTCGACGGCTTTCTCAAAGCCTTCAACGAGATGAAGGACAAGAGCGTCGAGCTCTTCAGGTTCCTCGACAAGTTCGACGGCGTCTGCCTCGAGGCCAAGAGCGACAACGTTCAGGACTGGTTCATCAAGTCCTCCGGCGACGTCAAGGAGGCGCGCTCGACGGAGAAGGACGACCTCGCCACAAGCGTCGCGGCGGAGTTCAAGGTCCTGGCCGACGAAGTGGAGGCGCCGTTCCGCGCCGAGGCGCGCCAGGCCTGCGAGGCCGAGGTGCGCGCGGCGTGCGAAAAAGAGGGGATTGTGGACAAGGTGAAGGTCGAACAACGCATCAACGAGAGGGTCGAGGTGGAAATCGCGAAAAAGGCCGATGAAATTGCCCCGCTCATCCACAAGAAGATCGAGGAAGACGGCAAATTTGCCCTCTACGAAAACCTTGTCGGCGCCAGACGTCCCGTCACCGTCATCTCCAAGAAGGAGGGCAGCGACATATGGAAGGTTACGACTTTCAAGGACAGCAACAACAAGCCCATCCTCAAGCCCGTCTCGGCTTTCGACATCGACAGGCAGTTCGAGAAGCTCGTGGCGATGTACAAGGAGGACGCCGTTTTGCTGAACAATATCGAAAAGGAGACGAAGACGACGCAAGTCAAGATGGGGAACCGCAAGGACCTCTTCGCGAAGGACGTCATCGACACCGCTTCGGATGTGTGCAAGGACGACAATGAGGTCGCAAAGTTCAGCCAGCGTGTGAAGAACCAGATGCGCTTAAAGCTCGACATCCCGGACGCCGAATTCAAGGATACCGTCAAGAAGGCGCTCGGCGACATTCTTGGTTGCAAGGGCCTCAATTTAGCGGAAACGGAGCAGAGGTTCGCCAATTTCGTCCGCAACTACGCCGACTCCTCGTACGCGGACCAGCACTCCGACATATCCCGACTCGCCAACCTCGTCGCTCGCCGGGTCGAGAACCTCAAGGCGTTCTACGATTCCTTCCTCGCCGATCTCGACGGCAAGGCCGGACGTTGCGCCCAGATGCTCAAGTTCGTCTACCAGGGCAAGAACAAGGTCGTTGACGTCAAGGAGGCGCAGAAGGCCATCGCGACGACGCTCCGCACCATGATCGAGCGCGTCAAGGCCGATCCCAACAGCCAGAAAAACATCTCGTGCAAGTCTAACCTCTTCAAAGTCATGTTCAACGGCCGCCTTTTCTCGGACGAGCTGACATACGACATGTCCCATCGCGCGGCCGGAGGGAAGGAAATGAAGCTGCACGATAACATGAGCATGCTCCTGAAACTCATCGGACATTATGGTAAAATAGATACCAAGACATTCATCCACAACAACGAACAGGAGGTGCAGGCATAATGGCGCGCGCTTTCGGCGCGCCTTGGGCTGCCGCTTGAGTTCAAGGACGGTTCCTGCAGTTTCAATGTCGGCGGGCAGCCTTTCACGATAACAAACGACGACGAGCTGGACAGGCTCGTCGTTTCGGCGCTGGTGGCGGACGACCTCCCCGACGCGCCGTCGCGAAAGCTGATGACCGATCTTCTGGACCTCGGCTTCGGGATGATGCACGAGGGGCTGCCGGCCGTAGGGCGCGATCCCGAAACGGGCTTCATCGCGGCGTTCGCGGTCTATCCGTGCACGCGGCTTGTCGCGGCGGAATTCCCCGACTCGTTCACGAAGTTCGTGTCCTTCGCCTCGCGCCTCGCGGAACGCCTCGCAGCTGAGCGGGACGCATCGCCGTCCGAACCGTCCACGGATTCGGACGACATCCATCACGACATGCTTTCAAGCGGATTCGTCCAGGTGTAAACTTCCCGCGCCGCGCGTGTAAACAGGTTGAAAAGTTGAAAAGTTGAAAAGTTGAAAGATTGAAAGGAACAGAACGATGCCAGGGCAGGTAAATGCAAACTACAGTGCAAATTTCCAGAAGTTCGTTGATTTCGCGAACAAGGCCTACGGGCCCAATGGCAAGGGCGAGGACACGGTCGCGCGCTTCAAAGGAATGCCAGTCGGCGACTACAAGGGCGCGTTCGCGTCGTTCAGGCGCACGGCAGACATGAAGACCGCGAACAACCAGGTGCGCGACCTGTTCCGCAAGACGGTTGCGGACATGTTCGGCGGCGAGAGGAACATTCCCGACATCGTACGCGACAACATGAAGCTTGAGGACTTTGGCAAGGGCAAGCCGCTCACGGCGCGGCGGATCAACCTCGTCAGGATCGCCATCGACACGGTCAGAGGCGGCAAGTTCACGGACCCTGCGAGTATCGGCAAGGCGACGGGGATGGGCTACGTAGCCGCCGAAATTCCGAAGCTCGCGCGCGTCGCGAACATCTACCAGCAGGCGACGGGATGCACGGACGCGGAAGCGGAGTCTGCCGCGCTCGATCCGAACTCGCAGGCGCGCCGCCTCTACGACTACGGCGGACGCTTCGTAAAGAACCCCGATTCGTTCAAGGCGGGGCTCGCGCTGATGGACAAGTTCGCGAACTGGTACGAAAACCTCATGGGCGACCGGGAGGCCAAGACGCGCGACACGCCGACGAAGGCGAACCTCAACTTCGCCGCATGCACCGACGCGGCCAAACTCGCCGTCGAGAAGTTCGTCCTGGAGGAGATTTCCGTCAACGACAAGCTTCCGCTCGACGCGGAGAACCCAGAGGACATCTTCGGCATGGCGAAGAACCCCGCGATGCAGTTTGTCGGACGCGGATACGCGACGTCGCTTTCCAGCTCGCTCGCGCAGATGCTGCCGGAGAAGCGCAAGCTCATCTACGCCGTGTTCAACGTGCTGGACAAGCTTTCCGACACCTCCATCGGCGGCAAGCGCGACAAGGTCGACTACTGCCTGCTCGTGGCGGCGCGGGTTATGAAGAACTACGACGCCATTGCGGCGCTCCAGAAGTCCGGGAAGCTCGACCGCGCCAACCTGGTGCCGATCCTGTACCCTGATGTCGAAGCATCGCCCGACAGCAGCAACTCGGAGCTTTCCAGCGCCATCAGACGGCGCCTCGCGCGGAATCCCATGACCATGGGCCAGATCATGTTTCTCGCCGAGAACTCCGGCGCGACGTTCGACGAGGCGGAAGCAGCCCTCGCCTCCGGCACGCGCCTCGAGAACGCGCCTGGGATATCCTCGTTCACCGGAAAGCTCGAGGAGATGGACGGCACCGCGCGCGGTGGACGCAACACCATGGTTCTCGACCTCAGCCGCGCTTCGCCGCCCGTGTATACGGAGAACGAGGAGCCGGTCCTCCCGGAAGAGAACGTCAAGTTCGTGTTCCATTTCCCGCAGGGCGAGACGCTCGAAGCGGTAAACGGGTCGGAGAGTGATCCGGTGGTCGTCAAGGCCAGCAAGGCCATTGCCGACAAGGTCGCGGAGCTGTGCGGGAATATTCACCCCAAGCAGCTTTCCAACGTCTACTACGCGCTCTCGCAGAGCGCCCTCAGCGTAAACGTCAACGGCGGATTCCTGGCACACGGCATCTCGTCCAACGAACACATGGCCGTCACGTTCACCCTCTCGCGCGACGACGAGACCGGCGCGGTAACAATCAAGTACTCCGAGCCCAAGGACTTTCCGGTCAAGTTCAGCTGGACCACGACCATCGACGTCGAAGGCAATTCCACGACCACCCCGATGCGCATCGACGGCGATTAATGACGGGAGGGTCGCGGAAACGTCCTACTATTTGCGCGACGGCCTGGACCGGCTGTTGGACTGAAAACCAAAACAGGGGGAAAACCACATGGACGACAACGCTGCGGAAACGAGAAACGAGACGATTGCCGCGCTAAATGCCGCGCTCGCCGGACTGGAGAACGGCGAGGGCATTTCGCGCTTCACCGGCGGGCACGGGTTCATGAGCCGCCGCTTCGAGTTCGAATGGAGCGAGCCTGCGCTGGAGATCGACTTCAGGCTGCCCTACGCGCGGATCCTGGCGGACGAGGAGACGCAGGCCGACGACGCCGCCGAGATCGGAGCGGCAATCCGCATGGCGATACTGCTGCTGACGGTCGAGGGCAAGAAAACCGACGGCGCCGACGGGACGGTCGTGAGCGCGTGGGTGGACGAAAACGGGGCTGGATACTCGATCCGGGACGCCCAGGGCGAGCTTGTCGATTCCGGCAACGACTGGTCGGGTCTCGTCCACCGCCTCGAGTCGGCGCTGCCCGAAGGCGAGGAGAATCTGTCCGTAATCTGGCCGTAGGGGCTTCGCGGGAGAGGTGTAACCTTTCCCGCTGCGGAGTGTATACAGGGTAGACCAAGGCGGCGTCTGACGTTCGGGCCGCCGGGTTGTTCGGTAAAAAGGAGGAAAAACCATGGCTATCAACCTTTCCAACATCAACATCTCGATCAGGGATTTCCAGGCCGTCTCGTCCGGAGTGATCAACGCCGGCGAGGTGCGGCTGACGAGCGACCATTCGATCGACAAGGTCAACCACCATGTCGGCTGGTTCTTCAGCAACAACACTTCCCTTTCGCACGCCGAGGTGCTCGCGATCAAGGACGCGTTCGTGCGCGCCCTCTCGCAGAGCGGCGTTGACGCGGGCGCTATCGACGGCATCCGTCGCCAGCTCGGCCTCGCGCCCATGGGGGAGAAGGACGCGACCCTCGCGCAGCGCAGCCTCAAGCCGCTTTCCCGCCAGGAGATCCGCGAAATCCTCGACCAGCACGCGCGGGAGATCAACCAGACCGTCGGCGAGGGCACGATCCGCACCAGGGACGAGATCCTCGCGCGCTACACGCAGCAGCAGCGCGACAGCTACGCGCAGACGCGCAACGAGAAGAACGCCGCGCTGGCCACTTCCCGCCAGGTCACTTTCGACCGCGGCATCGCCGACGCGCAGTCCATAATCTCCGGCGACGTCAATTTCCGCACCGCCGCGGAGCGCGACCGGCTGATCGCGATGGCGAATCTCATGAAGGAGCGCATCCTGTCGCGCGCGCCCAACGGGGTTCCGTCGGAGGAGCCCGGGGCCACGATGCGGTTCACCCGTCCCGGCGACGGCCTGAAAGTGACCTTCGCGCTCGGCGGCAGCGACGCGGAAGTCCTCAAGCGCCTCGACGACATGCTCCTTGCGCTGCGGTGCAGCGCGCAGTCCAAGTCCGTCGACGCCAACCCCGTCCGGCCCGACCAGCCGGCCCTGGCCCCGACGCTCACGCCGGCCGAATACAAGAAGGCCGTGCAGGCGGGCGCGAACGGCAACGACACCCTGCTGACGCACGAAATGAAGACGATGCGCGACGAGGTGATGGCCGAGCTTAGGGCGCGCTTCGGGGCCGGCATCGTGCCCCAGAACGTCAATTTCTCCTCCTTCGTCTTCGACAGCGTCTTCAGCGACGCGTTCGGCGATGTGGAAAACGGCGGCCAGCGCCGGACCTACGCCGAGATGAAGTCCAGGCTTGTCGCTGGCGCGTCGCTCGAGGCGACGCGGCGGTGCCTGGTGGAGGCGCTAAAGCCGATGGTCCGTGCCGCAGGCGTGCAGGAGTTCAGGGTCTACGGCCTCGTGACGGCGCTGATGCAACGCCATCCGGAGATGCGCAATCGCATTGCCGCGGCGACTTCGCCCGAAGACGTCGCCGCGGCGATCGGGGAGTACAAGACGCAGATCGAATCCGGCGTCCGCCGGCAGGTCTCCATCGAAAAGTACCGCGCCGCCGCCTTCAACTGGTACCGGGAGACGCTGGCGAACGCGCTCCACGTCCCCGTCTCGGCCCTTGCCGGCAAGGCCATCAACACCGACCGCCTCGCCACGACGATCCTGCGCCTCGAAGAGTCGATCAGCTCTGGCTCCAATCCCGCCGACTCCGACCAGCAGATCGAGCAGGCGTTCCGCGACCATATCGCCGCCGCCGCCAACGAGCGCACCTCGATTCTGGCCCAGATCGAGCGGCTTGAGGTTTTCGGCGAAGCGCGCGACCGCATGATTGAAACCGTCCTCATGGCCAACAAGGTCTGCGCGATCGACCTCGCCGCGCTCAAGGACGTCGTGGACGCGATTCCGGTCAACGACCTCATCGTGGCGGTGGACACCGGCACCAACGACGAGGTCTTCACGCAGATGGGCATCGTCGCCCGGGCCGCAAGCAACGCCGCGAAGAACGCCATCGGCGCCCAGGACGGGATGCCGGAGGAGCTGGGGCCAGTCGGCAGGATGGCGCTCGTAATGGCGCTCTCGAAGCGGCCGGAGGTGTTCGGCCTCGTCAGGAACTTCTTCCAGCGGCCGGACATCCAGGACTTCAACCACACGCAGCTGTTCCACGCCACCGACGTGACGGACGTCAAGGGGAACGCCGTCGTGTTCTTCGAGATGTTCCGGCATGACGAGACCATCGCCGAGTCGAACGCCGCGCTTGCGGACAAGATCGGCAAGGCGGACGTTCCGCCGGTTGCCGCGCGGGCGCTCTACCAGGCGCTGGACAGCCTCGGCTTCGACGACCTCACCATGGAGGAGAAGACCAAGCTGCTCGCCGGCTACGAGGGCCAGAGGATCGCGCAGCAGGTGCGCAAGTCCTCGCAGCCAGTCACCCATGACCAGCTGCAGGCGCTGGTCAGGATGCATTTCATTCAGCTGGCCGTCAGGCACGCGGTCGTCCGCCGCAGCGCCGCGCTCGCAAGGCAGAACGGCATCAACCCGGCGGATATAGCCGGCTTCGGAGTCGATGTGGCCTTCGGACGCGACGCCAGCCTTCACGGGAAGATCCTGGCCGCGATCACCGACGCCGTCAAGGGCGGCAAGAACGTGACGGAGGCAGTCGACGCGCTGATCGCGCCGCAGGACGCGGCCATGCTCGCGCTCCTCCGCTCCATCGACGAGATCCGCCGCGTGGAGGCGACCGCCATGGAAACCGCAGTCCAGGGCATTTTCGAGCGCACCGGCGTCGATGTCAACATCCTGAACACCTACTTGAACATCGAGGCGCTGCCCATCAAGGGAGGGTCATTCAGCTTCCTGATCGACGACATCAAGAAGCAGCTCGCAAAGCCCGAGACCGACGTCGCGAACTGGGACGTCGCCGCGGTCCGCAAGCGCGCCGAGAAGAGCGTCCAGTCGTTCATCGGCAAGAAGGCCGGCTTCATCGAGGCGATCTACAATCTCGACATATCCGACTCGGCCCGCGGGGCGCTGTTGGTCGATGCGCTCGAGAAGCGCACCTACGACGACCGCGACCTGCCGGACGCGGTGAAGACCGTCATGGAGCACGAGGATGTCCGCAGGGCCTTCGAGTTCGCCAAGGCGGTCCTCGTCCCCGGCAAGGTCGAGAACATGACCGACGACGAGCTCTTCACCGTCCTCCAGGACGTCTGCGCGCGCCTCAACGACGCGATCGACGAGGTCCTGCCCGAGGAAAAGCGCATCAACATGGATCCCGAAGCCCGGCTCGTCATCCGGGACATCCTGAACACGGTGTTCATCGACTTCTGCGGCGACACGCTGCTCGCCGCCGCCGCGCGCCTCGCCGCCGCAGGCCGCATCGAATCCATCGACAGCGCCGGCGCGGCGATCAACCAGCGCTACTCCTGGGAGTTCATGAGCGCCTCGACGGGATACAACGAACAGCTGCAGAAGGTCTCCGTGGACCACGCCGCCGCCGAAGCCGCGAACAAGAAGGCCGTCGCCGCCACCGTCGGCCGCAGGATGCTCATGGCCATCGCCAATGCGCTCAACGACGAGTGGCTGCAGGCCGACGACGCCTCCGCCCTGCGCAGGCATGTCGCAACCCAGGAGCAGAAGGACCGCGCCGACGCAGCCGTGAAGCGCGCCCCGGCGCTCCTCGACAGGTATTCCGCCGGGATGGACGCCGGTCAGCGCGCCGCGCTCAAGGCCTACCTGATCACGCTCGACCTCCGCGACGAGGCGCTCGAGGCGAGCGAGGCGGCGCTCCGCGCCAAGGCGGAAGAGATCAGGCCCGCGGCCATCAACCTGAAGTAGCCGGGCGACCCAAACCCTGCGTGCGGGAAACCCAAACCCCTCGTGCGGGGAGATCAAACCCCTCGTGCGGGAAGATCAAACCCCCCGTGCGGGGAGAACGCTACCCCCGTGAGCCCACCTCAGCCGAACAACAATTGACGACAAGCAACCCGATCATTCTCCCGCCCTTGGCGGGTTATGATATTCGGGATGATATATGGATGTTCTATATATGATACTGTAGCACTGTGCTACTGGGGTAGTAGCACAGCGCTACTATGGCCTTCGTGATTTTGGGCTACTTGCCGACAGGTTGCCGACGAGTTGCCGACACCTTGTGAACGCGGCAAAATGCTCTTCTGCGCATGAAGGCGTCAATACCTGTAGTTATCTCATGGTATCAATGTGTGGCGGTCTCCGCGGCAGTTTGCGCATATCCCCCGACCAAAGGTCGTCCGCAACGCGGATGCCCTGGCAGGGGTGCAGATTGGATTTCGTCCGCACCATAATCTCACCGCGGCAGTTTGGCTATCCCCACCCTTGCCCACATATTATAATAAGTGGGAATGACCGGCACACTCCGCGGCACTTTCCGCATATCCCCCAGCCGTAGGCTGTCCGCGAAGCGGATGCCCTAGCAGGGGTGCAGTTTGCGCGGCAGATTCCGCGGCAGTTTTTTGGTATAATACGCAATAGTGAAACTGAACAACACCATGCGCATGCGCTCTACTGCGCCGTTCGCCGTTTCCGCCGCGCCGGCGGAGACAGGGTCTGATGTTATAGCAGGCTTAACAAAGACGATGGCACCTCTTGCGGCAAATGCGTATGCTGAGGGCATGGTGGCCGCTAGATGAAACATCTTTACGACAGCTTGCGCCTATGCGCGAAAGAGGAAGAGGTCAAGGCCGAGTTCTGCAAGTTCTTCAAGATGAAGATCAAGGCTCTCGGCAATATCGACCACTACACGGAACAGGTTCTTTTCGAGTTCAAGTTAGATTGCAACTTCAAAAGCTCTGTCAATGTCGCGCGCGTCCTCGCGCAGGTGATGTACTATGCGCGCAAGCTCAAGTTCGGCGCTGGCTATACGCGCTATCCGCTGCCGTCCATGATTTGTGTTGTGGATAAGAACGAGGCATTCTTCGTCGAGACCAAGAAGTTTGCGAAGTTCTATTCCGCCAAGTCCGACCGCTATGACTGGGATCGTGCCGCCTCCACGCCATGCCCGAAGCTGGTGGAGGATGTTCTTGCCAGTCTTACTGCTGACGCGACACCCTACATCTATGACCTCACTAAAGAGGCCGAGGAGGAGCAGTTTGTCGCCGAGTGCCGCAAGCGCCTGACCGCGCAGCTCAACTTCCTTGAACTCCTCGAGAAGAAGAGCATCAACGAGGATAACTTCCTCGATGTGTTCGACTACTGGGACGGGCTTTTCGGCGCGTATGTGCGCAACGGGCGCAAATCCTCCGAATACTTCCTCTCCGACATCGAGCAGGGCAAGTCCATCGTCGCGCAGGACGGTCAGGTGCTATTCTCCGTGAGCGGCGCGGAGGGCTACATCCCCAAGACGATACAGCCCGACAAGTACCAACATTTCTGGCAGAACTACGAGAGGGTGCCGCCGCCGGCCATGACGCGCATCCGCCAAAAGGCCGACCGCCTCACTGAAGACTTCCGCCGCCGTTTCACCGGCGAGTTCTACACGCCGGTGGAGTTCGCCGCGAAGGGCCTCGAATATGTCGAGCGCACACTTGGCCGCGAGTGGTGGAAGAGCGGCGAGTACCGCTTTTGGGACATGGCCGCCGGCACCGGCAACCTCGAATTCGAGCTGCCGTCCTCGGCGCTCCCATACTGCTATATCTCCACGCTTGAAGCAGAGGACGCGAAATACTGCCAGAAGATCTTTCCTGCCGCAACGTGCTTTCAGTACAATTATCTCGAGGACGACGTGCCCGCGCTGGCCGGCCAGATGACTTTTGGGCAGACGCTCAAGATGCCGCCTAATCTTGTCGCCGACCTTGCCAACCCCGACATCAAGTGGATTGTCTTCATCAATCCGCCGTTCGCGATGGCAAGTGTCACTGGTGGCGGCCTTGGTAAAACATCCAAAGATGAAGTTTCGAGGACCAAGATTCGTGAATGGATGCATGTGGAGGGCTATGGAGAGGCGAGCCGAGAACTATATACACAATTTCTCTTCCGCATCTCCAAGGAGTTCAAGGGTCGACAGGCGCACCTTGCGATGTTCTCGAAGCTGAAGTACATCAATTCTAACAACGACCAGAAGATCCGAGACGGATTCTTTCAGTACCAGTATGAACGCGGATTTATCTTTCGTAGCAAGGCGTTTCATGGTGCAAAAGGTGACTACCCGATTGGATTTCTTGTCTGGAACCTTGCCAAGAAGAAACATCTCAAAGACCAGACACTCTTGCTCGATGTGTTCAATCTAAAAGTTGAGAAGGAGGGGACGAAAATTTTCCCTTCGATCGAGCGCACTGCGATGCTAAACAAGTGGTGTCCACGTCCAAAGTGGGATGGCAAATCAATCATGCCGACGTTTGTAAGTGCAATGAAGTTGCAGACAGGCAACAAGGACCCTCGAGATCACATTGCACCAGGATTTCTACTTTCATTGTCATGTGGCCGCGATGACTTTGAACACCAGAACATGGTCTTCATGTTGTCGTCGCCTTATGCCAGTGCCGGGGCGTTCTCCGTGACACCGGAGAACTTCGAGAAGTCGATGGTGCTTCATGCGGTCAAAAGGATTCCTGAGGCGAAATGGACGAATGACAAGGATGCATTTTATGCCCCAAGCGCAGAATTGCCAGAGGAATTCATATCGGATTGCGTAGTGTGGTCTGCGTTTGCAGGGTCGAACAACTGCGTGTCTCTGCGCAACGTCGAGTATAAGGGCCGTGTGTGGCAGATTGCGAACCAGATGTATCCGTACCTGCTGGACGAGGTTCGCCAATGGCCGTGCGCACACAGTGACATCTCCGCGCAGTTCGCGGCGGCGAACGAAGACCGCTTCCTTGCGAAGTGGATTGCCGAGCGGCAAAATCAACTCTCGCCAGAGGCCAGTGCCGTCCTTGCCGCCGCCCGCGATCTTTACCGCGATTTTTACGCCAACATCACGCATACGCCGTGGATGGACTGGAAGATCGAAACATGGGATGTCGGCTTCTATCAGGTGCGTTCCGCGTTGAAGGACGCTGGGTTTGCCGCCGAAGAACTTGCCGCGCTCAAGTCTGCCCATGACGTCCTCCGAGCAAAGCTTCTCCCGCAGGTCTATTCACTCGGATTCCTCAATCCAGATGTGGAGCTTTTTAAGAAGTGGGATTAAATGGTGAGGGGACAGGCCATCGTGGCAGTTTGAAATGAAAGGAGAGTGAAATGAAGAAGAAGGGTTATGTATATGTGCTGAGCAATGAGTGCATTGTTTCGCGAGAGGGGAGGCCAGTGCTGAAGGTGGGCTTTACCACAAACCTTCCGAGGCGGCTTGGTACGTTGAATACGAGTGTCCCAGAGAATTTCAAGGTTGTCGCATTGTTTGAGACGAATAGATACAGGGATCTTGAAAAGATTGCCAAAGGCTATATGAACGAGTCAATACGCACCCAAGATGGTTCGCTTACTGAATTTTTTGATAAAGACTTGAAATATGTCGTAGACCGCATTAGGAAATGTGCCGCGCATGTCCGTATAAAGATTGTTAAACGCGATGGCTCGAAGTATGTAGGCCGCTCATCTTCTGCTATACGAAACAATCTACGAGGTGTCAAGCTTAAGGTGAAAAAAGTCACCAAGTCAAATGGTAACGCTTGGGACAATCCCACGCAATTGGCAAGGGCGATTCTAAAGAAGTTCGATCCGTCGAAATCGGATGGGCATGTAAGGCAGCTCTTGATGAAGAAGGCGGCTTGCAAGGCCGGCCTCTGGAGAAATAGGCTTGAACGCATTGGCCTGACCTTTGACAAAAATGGATTCGTCAAGGATTGGAGAAAGGCCAAGCCGAGGTTTTAGCGAGAAATGCGATGATAGTTGAATCTGTCCAAACCCATAACCACGAAAGAGGAGACAGCCACAATGTATTGCCGGATAATTAGTTCCTATGAGCTTTCGTCGATGAAGCGCGACGTCCAATCTTCCATGTCAGACGCAGGGAAGACGTTGTCGTCTTTGAAGCGTGATTTCGATTATCAGCTTCGTGATTTGAAGTCCGCCATCGATTCTCTTATTCGCGCTAATGAAGATAAGGTCAAAGACATCCAGCGAAATTCTGGCAAGTCGAGTGGCTATTCCAGCTATTCGAGTGCAGACAGCAGCATTCGCAATGCAAAACAGTCTATTGATAGACAGATATCGAAGATTGATGGCATGTTCGATAAAATCTCTGGCATTGGTAGTCGTCTTGTTTCCGCTAGTTCGGATGCTGACCGCAAGCTGGAATCTCTGATCACGAGCTATAATGATTTGCAAGCCAAACTGTCCGATACGGAAAAACGGCTTGCGACCGCCGACAAGCAGACCTCCGAACTGTCTCGTGCCAGATCAGACACTGACCGCAAGCTGAAAGACCTGAAAGGCAAACTGTTTGATACGGAAAAGCGGCTTGCCACTGCCGACAAGCAGACATCCGAACTGTCTCGCGAAAAGGAACGCATCGAACGAAAAGCGCGCAACACGGAGCAGCGCCTCCAAGAGGAGGCTCAGTCCGCCATGCGCCGCGCTAATGCAACTATTGCCGCGGCCGCAGTTGCTGCTGCCGCCAACTACCAAGCGACTTCCAGCGATGAAGATGTCGAGCAGAGGGTTTCGGCGCTGAAGCAGTCCTACGAATCTGAGATTGCTCAATTGCGCGCAGTATTGTCTGCAAAGTCGGATGTATCTAATGGCAAAACGGAGCCAGAGGCGCCGTTGTCACCAGCAGAGGAATATGCCCGTCTTTGGAATGTAATTCTAGAAGATGATAAGATAGAGGTGTCGGAGGTCAGCGCTATTGCCAAGTGGCTAGACCGTCATCCATCTGAATCGCCAGAGTTCGCTGATCTTCGTTCGTGGTGCGACATGATATGTGCTAGGCGTGAAGTGCTCCCGGAAGATGCACAGGCGCTGTACGATTGTTCGTTCCGCCTACTGAAGTCCCTTGGTGCGAAAATAGCAGACTAGTGATTCAGACCTGAATTCACCAATTCGCCAAACTTTCGTGGCAGTTTTCGCGGCAAATTGCGAACGCACCCCTACCGCCGCATTTATATAAATCCGGCGGTAGTAAGCATCGCCGGGTACGGACTCAGGCAGACTTTGCCCCTTTATGGTGTATTGTGGCAGATAATAGGCTTTTTAAAAAGGTGTAGTGAACGCATAGCGCAACTGCTTAAAAAGGTGTATTGTGGCATTGACGGCGTGACAATGATAAGCATCGCTGGGGACAGACCTTCGACAGTTGAGATGAAGACCAAGCGGGGACAAACTCCACTTGGCGCTATTGAACTGCAATATTCCATCGGAAAATGTGATTATTCGTGAATTATGGGGGGGGCAGGCCCTGCGAACCGGCTGAATTCCATATTCTCACTCTTCAAACCGGAACGGCGGTTACGGGAACCACGGTTCCTATTTGCGTTGTATACAGCACATTCGGCGGTTACTTTGCAATGGGGAATTTTGTGCTGCGGGGGGTGGTGCCGTAGCGGCGGCGGTAGCGGCGGTAGAAGTTCTCGAGCGACGGAAAGCCGCAGTCCGAGGCGACGGCCTTGACCGGCAGCGTGCGCGACTTGAGCATCCGCCGCGCGGCCGCCAGGCGGATTTCCTCAAGTTCCGCGTGGACGGTGCCGCCTGTAATCTCGCGGAATCGCAGCGAGAGCAGCCTCGGCGAGATGTTGAGCTCGCCGGCGATCAGTTCCAGTGAAAGCCGTTCGCCGTAGCGCCGCCTGAGGATTTCCCGCGCCTTCGACACCATGCGGCTGCCGGTCTTGCCCGACTGCGTGGATCTGCGCTCGACAACACCGCTGACGCCGAACTTGAGGATTGGGATCCTGCGTCGTTCGGACAGGGCGGCGGACAGCACCTCGACCGCCATCCGTCCCGCCGCTTCGAAGTCGGGGTCGACGCTTGACAGCGGCGGATGGGTGTTCTCGCAGATGTCGGGGTCGTTGTCGACGCCAATGACCGCCGCCTGCTCCGGTACCTGGACTCCCAGGGCGTGCAGCTCCGAGAGAGCTTTCGCGGCGGTGATGTCGTTGTAGGCGAAGATCCCCACCGGCCTGGGCAGGGCGGCCAGGTCCGTGGAGAAGCGGTCGTCGTCCACGAAGAGCGAGGAGACCGCGAGGCCTTTCTTTACCAGGAACTGCCGGAAGCGCCATTCGCGGGCGCGGGAGTGCGAGTCCTCCATTTCGTGCGCCCGCGCGCCGACGTATGCGAAGTGCCGCGGTTTGAGCAGCATCAGCGACGAGGCGGCGGCTTCCGCGATTGCCGCGTTGTCGATCATGCAGCCGAAGTGCGTCCAGCCCTGGGAGGGGGCAACGGCATTGACGAAAATGGCGTTCCTAAGCGATTTGGAGAGGCCATCCGAGAGCGGAATGTCCGAATCGGAGATGACGCCGTCGAAGGGCTGCCGCTCGGAGAGCAGCCGCACCGAGCGCTGGAAGCCGCGGTTGCGGAAGTTCAGCATCGTCACATCCCAGTCGGGTATTTCGGCAATGCGCCGAAGCGCGCCAGAGGCCACTCTGCGGCTGCTGGAGTAGTTGCTGTCGAAAGTGAGCAGGATGTTCCTGCGCGTCGGTTTCAGCTTCATGCTCCGTAGTATATCACTTGTTTGCCTGAAAAGTCAATCATACTTGCGTAAAAAATCAATCCTGGTTGGTGTATAATACTGCCAGTAACGTGGATTATAACGAAAGGAAACTTATGAACACTTTTCTTTGCCAGTCTGTCCGCAGTCTGCTCGCAGTCGCCGCCGCGGTTCTCTGCGGCGCATCCGCCGCGCGGGCGACGGGCATTGATGCGTTCACGCCCATCGACATCATGGAGATGGTGCGGCAGAGCGAAGTCGAGTCGACGTTTACGTTTTCCACAACCGGTGAGAACGACGGCAGCCACAGCGAGCAGCTTTTCGACGGGGACTTGACCGCCGACAACACCAAATCTTCAGACCAGAACGGCCGCGCCATCTTTGCGATTTCGAAAGGGCCGTCGATCACGGTTTCCTTCAATCCGGCGGTCTTCGGGAATCGTCAGTTATATCTACAGCAATACGGCTTCCGCATGTGGCACCGTATCTCCGCCCCCGCATGGAACATCGCCAATCGAATGCCCGGCACCTGGACCGTCCATGTGAGCGGCGTGGAGACGCCGTCGAGCGAGGACGACTGGACGCTGGTTGACAGCCGGGAGAGGCCGATCGCATATTCAGATGTTGCCACCTCTTATTACTCAGCCGATTTCACGACCGAGGCGCTTGTCCCGACCCGTCATGTCCGCTTCACGTTTACGCAGGGGAACGGGGCTAATGATTATGTCTCGCTTGGCGAAATAACCATGTCGGGACTGCTTGGCCCGGATGACGAGGACGCGCGCGACGTCGCCTTATACAGAACCGGCGTCAAGTCTGTGAACGGCGACGGCTCGGTGGATGCGATAGTGTCGATTCTCCCGGCCGGGCAGACGGTCGATCCATTCGACCTTTTCGTCGAATGCCGCACGGGCGACCACGCCGACACGAACTGGCTGGCGCGCGCGACGACGCTGACGGGGCTTTACGAAACCAAGGTGACCGGTCTCAGGCTCGGCGCGGGCTACACACTCCGGTTCGGCGCCGTCTCCGCGAACGGAGCCGTAAGCGTGGGCGATGCGGTCAATTTCGCGTCAACCGACGATCTCATTCCAGGTCGGCTGCCGGCGGGATATACAGAACTCGAATACATTGAATCGACGGACGCCGGTCACCAGTACATCGACTGCGGCTTTGTCCCGAACGGCATCATTATCGGCTTCGACCTCGACTTCATCGGCTACAATGCGTTCATGAGAGGTGCCTATCACGACACCGATAACCGCGAAACCGGCTACGGGGTCTATCTTTCATCGATAGTCAAGGGTCAGAACGCCCAGGTGCTCGTTTCCTCCAGCACCGGTGGTCAGGGAGGCTATCCCGACGGACTGTTCGTGTACGGCGGAGGCGCCATGAATGCAAGACTGACCAGAGGCGAGCGGATGTCGGTCTTGCTGGGCAATGGCAAGTATACGACCATCTGTGGGGCGGTGACGAATGCGCAAAACAAAACCCGCGGTGCAATCACCGGACCGACCCTGTCGCTCTTCGCTTCGGAAAACGGACCCGGGAACGATCCAGACCAGTTCGCGGTAATGCGGCTGTACTCGCTGAAGGTCTATGACGATACTAGCACCCGCACGTTGACGCACGAGTTCGTGCCGGCGAAGAGACAATCGGACAACGTCATCGGCGTCTATGATGTCGTCGCCAATGCGTGGTGCCCGAACGGCAGCGCCACGCCGTTCCTCGCAGGCCCAAAGGTCGGAGGGGCAGATCTGACCATCGACTCCGTGAGTTACGTCGGCCGGACGCTGACGGTGACGTTGAACCGCAACGGGGCCTCGACTGCGGAGGCCGATGTCTATGCCGCGTGGGGGGCGGATTACGCCGCGATGGACACGGCAGGCTGGGAGCACACGGCGCGGCTCGGCGCGTTTGCGGAGAACGCCCAGACGGCGCAGTTCACGACGCCGGCTCTCGCGCGCGACACCGTTTACGTCCGCTTCTACACCGGCGACGGCAAGTGGTCCGAGACCATCTATCTCCCCGACCAACCCGCCAAATCCAGCGGCTTCATCTATATCGTGCGCTGACGCAGCCGCTGTGCGGCCCCGTCCGGTCGGCTTCGCCGTCTACTTGCTGTAAGCATATCTGGGATTGTCCCCGCGGCAGTTTTGTCTCACACAGAGGCACAGAGGCACAGAGGTTTTTAACTGGGGGCAAGCCGCCAGACCCCCGAGCCACGAGCCACCCGCCTACGCCAAGGCTACGGCGGGCAAGCGAGCCACCCGCCTACGCCAAGGCTACGGCGGGCAAGCGAGCCACGAATATGGTATAATACACGCATAAAGACAGAAGATACGGCAATGGAGACTATGAACACGCGAAGGGAGTTTCTCTGGAATTCGGTCATGCTGGCGGCCGCCTGCGGGATGCCGGGCGCGCTCGCCGCCGCCATGAAGTACGACCGCGACGGCGTGTTGCGACTCTTCCGGCTGATGGCCGAGGAGACCAATGCGCGCGTCGAGGCCGGCATCGAGCTCAACCGCAAGGGGCCGATGCTCTTCACCTTCAAGGACAAGGACGGCAAGACGCTCGAGAACGTGCACGTCAAGGTGACGCAGAAGACCCACGACTTCAAGTACGGCGCCGACCTCTTCATGCTGGACGAGATCGTCGACTCCAAGGAGAAGAACGAGGCGTACAAGGAGCATTTCGCCGCGGCGTTCAACCTGGCGACGGTGCCGTTCTACTGGAAGGACCTCGAGCCCGAGCAGGGCAAGCCGCGCTACGCGAAGAACTCTTCGAAGATCTACCGCCGCCCGCCGACCGACCTCTGCGTCGACTGGTGCGAGAAGAACGGCATCGAGCCGAAGTGCCACATCCTCAACTACGCGAGCCAGACCCCGGAATGGGCGTGGGGCGACCTCTTCAAGGAGAAGAGCATGCTCGAGAAGCGGATGCGCGAGCTCTCCGAGCGCTATGCACGGCGCATCCGGATGTGGGAGGTCACGAACGAGACGTTCTGGGGTACGCAGCATCGCGGCAGCAACTTCTACCAGCAGGACGACTTCATCGAATGGAGCTTCAAGACCGCCGAGAAATACTTTCCGGCGAACGAACTCATCATCAACGAGTGGGCCGGCGTCTGGTCCGGCTACCAACGCGACCGGAGCCGCTACTACATGCAGATCGAGCGGGCGCTCCTCAAGGGCGCGCGGATCGACGGCATCGGGATGCAGTTCCATATGTTCCACCAGGGCAGCGCGGAGGACGTCGTGCGGAAGACCCGGGACTTCTACGACCCGATGCGGCTCTTCGACGTGATGGACACCTACGCCAAGCTCGGCAAGCCCCTGCAGATCACCGAGATCACGATTCCGGCCTATTCCGAGGACCCGGGCGACGAGGAGACGCAGGCGGAGATACTCCGCACGCTCTACCGCATCTGGTTCTCGCACCGCGCGATGAAGGCGATCATCTACTGGAACCTGCCCGACGGCTACGCGGCGTTCGCGGAGCCCGGCGACTTCTCCGGCGGCGAGAACCTGTACTACGGCGGTCTCTGCCGCTTCGACATGACGCCCAAGCCGGCCTATCGGGTGGTCCGGGACCTCTTCGGGAAGGAGTGGCGCACCAACTTCGAGCGCGACGTCGGCGGCCAGTTCTCGTTCCGCGGGTTCCACGGCACCTACGAGCTGGAGGCGACGGCCAACGGCAGGACGGTGAAGCAGGAGTTCCGGCTCAACCCCGCCTTCGCGGACAGAATCGAGATCAAGGTCTAGGGAATATGCAGGGAGAATCAGGCGAGAACAACGTGCGCAAGGTGGCGGTGGTGGGGCTTGGCCTCATCGGCGGCTCCTTCGAGAAGGCGTCCCGGCGCGCCGGCTACGAAGTCGCGACGCTGCACCACGGCGACGGCGGCGCCGGCCTGGCCGATGCCGACCTGGTGCTCGTCTGCCTGCCACCTGCCGCAGTGGTGCCGTGGATGCGCGACCACGCCGGCGAGTTCCGCCGCGGCGCGTTCGTGGTCGACATCGCCGGGGTCAAGCGCCGGATCATGGACGAATTCGCCGCGGCCTTCCCCAACGGAACCGGCGGCTGGAGCTTCATCGGCGGGCATCCGATGGCCGGACGCGAGGTTTCCGGCTACGCCAACTCCCTTGCCACCCTGTTTGACGGCGCCTCGATGATCCTGGTGCCGCCGGACGCCGCCGCGTCCGCCCCGCCCGCGCTCGAGCACTACTTCCTCTCCCTCGGCTTCGCGCGCGTGGTGGTGACGACTGCCGCGCACCACGACGAGATGATTGCCTTTACGAGCCAGCTCTGCCACCTCATCTCCTCCGCCTACGTGCGCGAGGACCTGGCGCGCGGCCACGTAGGCTTCTCCGCCGGCAGCTTCCGCGACATGGTCCGCGTCGGCGCGCCCGACCCCGAGATATGGACGGAGCTTTTTCTCTCCAACCGCGCCGCGCTCGTGCCGGTGCTGGAGCGCTACGTCGGGCGGCTCGACGGTTTCCTCGCCGCGCTGAAGGACAACGACCGCGGCCGCCTCCGCCGTGCGCTCGAGGAGGGCGTCGCCGCGAAGGCGCAGTTCGGCAAGGGCCTCAAATAAGCTTTATGTAAGCATCGCGGTAGTTTGACCGCGCGGCATTTCCGGCGGCAGAGAAAATCAGCAAGGCACTGTCGCCGGTGTCGAGGTGAAAGCAAAACCGGAATGCTGTAGCGAGCAAAACCGGAATGGCTGGTGAAGGCTTGTAAAGCGGGCTTCAGCGATTGATATTGCAGCAAAGCCGGCAATAGTGGCAGGATAGCGGAACCACCCGCCCACCATGGGGGGCGACCGCTCCGGTGTAGCGAGCAAAACCGGAAAGTGGAGTATACTCCACTCCATGAAACAGCAAATATCAAACCGGCTCGGTGTCGCGCATGTCCGCGACACGATGATGCAGTTCGTGGCGGGCGCAATCACCCGTCAGCAGGCGATGGAGTCGCTACAGGTCGGGCAGTCGCAGCTGTATTCGCTGCGCACGTCCTACCTCAAGGCGCGGGCGCAAGGGCGCGGCGATGGCTGGGAGCCCGGCTCGTCTGGCGGCAACCACATGCCGGCGTGGCCAGACGAGGTGCAGTCGTTCCTGCGCAGGGCCCTGAGGCCGGACGGCGACGCGAAGCGGTATTCGTATGCGTTTGCCGCCAGCGAGGTCGGGAGGAGGTTCGGCTTCCCGGCCGACCGCTCCCAGGTCCGGCACTGGGCCATCGCGCACAGCCTCCAGCTTGCCGACCACAGGGCGCGGCCTCCGGCGCACGTTCGCCGCTGGCAGCGCAAGTCGGTCGGCGAGCTGTGGCAGCTGGACGCGACGCCGGACTACTTCCTCGGGCGCTCGAACCCGCCTCTCCAGCTCATCGACATGGTCGACGACTGCAGCCGGATGCAGGTCGGCTGCCGGCTCTACCGGAGGGAGACGGTCGCATCGTACCTTGACCTGTTCAACAGGGCCTTCACAAGGTACGGGCTGCCCCTTGAGATATATGTGGACAAGGCGAGTTTCTTCAGAAACGACGACGGGTCTCTGACCCAGCTCGGCAAGAGGCTTAAGTTCGTCGACGTCTCGTTTGTCTTTGCGAACACGCCCGAGGCGAAGGGCAAGATCGAGCGCGTGCACCAGGTCTGGCAGGACCGGCTTCCGGCGTATGCGGCCAGGGAGGGCATTACGGGGAGCACGCCCCTCGAGGAGGTCAACGAACGGCTGGACTGCCTGGTCGACTACCGCAACGGGTTCGAGCGGCACCGTGAGCTCCACGACATGCCGCTGAACGTCTGGACGGAGAAGATCAGGTCGGGCCAGTGCAAACTGCGGCAGCCTCCGCAGGACGGGTGGTGGGAGCTGATATGGTCGGAATGGAAGGGCTCGGCGGTCGGCCCGCGCGGGCGGCTGCTGGTCGACGGCGTCCTCTGCACGACGGAATGCGCGAACGGAACCCGCGTGTGGATCTGCAGGCATGTCGACGGGACCGTGTCCCTCGTGCTCAACAAGCCGGAAAAGGGGACGTCTCCGAAAGTGGTGTTCACCAACAACCCGAAGGTGTACAGGAGTAGGTGATTGCCAGGCTAGGAGTCGCGGCGGGGCGCCCAAGCGGCAGCCGGGCCTCCACAAAGAGCCCGGCTGTATTAGCTTGGGTCGCCGCGAACACTCAAAAATCATTCCGGTTTTGCTCGCTACAACTTTTCCGGTTTTGAAATCTACACGACAAGGCACTGTCGCCGGTTGACATGGCGCGGAAGTTTATGCTACAATATGCGCTGTGCTACATAGGATAGCGCATAGGAGGATAACACAAGCCATGAAAAATCCTTTCATGGGCATGCCTGGGACTGTCCCCGCGGCACTTAGTCCCCGCGGCACTTAGTCCCCGCGGCACTTATTTCCGCGGCAGTTAGATTTCGTCCGCACCGTAATCTCAGCATGGCGGTTGAGGCGTAAGAGGTGCGATTTTGCGTAGTTGGCAAAAAATCCAATGGATTTTGCTCGCGCGGGTTTTGTGGTATAATACGCACCGAACTGTCGGCGTGGAGTCGGCAGGCACAAGAACAGGAGGTAGACGAGATGAGCGGAAGAATTGGATCAATCATGAAGTATGCGGCCGCGATGGCTGTGGCGCTCGCCTTTGGCGCAGCGCTGGCCGACCATCCGCTGTCCGATCCGGACGCGGCGAAGCTCAACGACGGACTCGCCAACTCGCGCGCGGTTTTCGAGACGACCGGGAATGGCACCGTCGCCTTCCTCGGCGGCTCCATCACCCAGCGCGGGGAGGACTGGTACTGGCGGCCGATCATCCAGCGCTCGCTCACCAACCGCTTTCCGCACACCACCTTCAAGTTCACCAGCGCGGGCATCTCGAGCACCGGCTCGCTGATCGGGTCTTTCCGGCTGAAGAGCGACGTCCTCAACCACGCGAACGGCACCCCCGACCTGCTGTTCGTCGAGTTCGCGGTTAACGACAACCGCTACTGGGGACCAACCGAGGGGAGCGCCACGGTGGCGCAGATGAAGCGCTGGCTCGAGGGCATCGTGCGCCAGGCACGGCGGGCCAACCCGAAGATGGACATCGTGCTCATCAGCTTCGTGGACACCGGCTGGTACGACGTCATCGCCGGCGGCGGCGAGCCCAACCCCTGCAAGGCCCACCGCGAGGTCGCCGCGTACTACGGCCTGCCCTACGCCTACATCGGCGCCGAGCTGGTCGCCCGCACCAAGGCCGGCAAATTCGGCACCGGCTGGGGCTACTACGGCGGCGACTGCCACCCCAATGGGGCCGGCAACCGCCTTGCCGCGGACGTGGTCGAGAACCTTCTCGACCAGGCGCACTTCGGCGAGACGTTCTCAGGCGGCGCGGCGGCCGACAAGGTGCTGCCGGCGGCGATCGACTCCTTCTGCTACGAGCGCCCCGCCTATCTGTCCATTCCGCGCTACGTCTCCAAGTCCGGACACTGGTTCTCCTACACCCCCAGCCAGACCTATCCGCTCTGCTCCACCAACGCCGCCTCGTCGCTCACCATCAGCTTCAGCGGCACGGCCGTCGGCTTCCGCGGCGCAGTCGGCGTCACCGGCCCTACGGTCGACGTCTCCGTCGACGGTGGCGCTCCGGTGCGCATGGACCTCACCAACTACCAGTCCTACCTGTATGGCCGCGACCTGGGCGACATCGTGATGATCGCCGACGGGCTGTCGGACACGAACCACGTGGTGACCATGTCGCTTCCGCCGGCGAGCGAGGTTGCGCAGAGCAGCTACGGCATAGACGTCAGGTCCAAGATCCACCTCTACATCCAGGACATCTGCGTCAACGGCTCCGCGCCGGCGGTGTCGATGCAGGTGCCGGAGGGATACACCCGGCTCGAATACGTCGACTCCACCGGCAATGCCTACGTCGACACGCTCTACGTGGCCAGCCCCCAGACCGTGGCCGAGTTCAAGGGATCCTTCCGCACGAGCCACATCAGCTACAACCGGCTCTTCGCGAGCTACGTGAACGAAGACACCGACACCTTCCGGGTGATCGCCAGCCAAGCGTCCTCCTCGAGCCTCATCGTCAACTGCTGCTCCCGCGCCGGCAACGGCGGGGTGGGGGTCAACAACGTAACCACTGCGATTGGGCAGGACATTGAGGGCTGGTTCAGCAGCTCGGACGGGTGGATCAACGGAAAGAAGGTGGGGGCAGTGACGACCCGCGGCGCCGCCAACACCTCGACGGTGCAGCTCTTCGACAGCAACCGCAACCACGTCGGCTCCGAGGTGCGCCTCAACTACGTCCGCTTCCGCGAAAACGCCGTCCTGGTCAAGAACTTCGTCCCCTGCCGGCGCGACTCCGACAACGCCGTCGGCTTCTACGAAAACGTCCAGGGCCGCTTCTACGCCAACGCAGCGGCCGTGGGCACGCTCGCGGCGGGGCCGGTGGTCGAGTCCGGCTCCGGCGCCGAGGTGGCCGCCAGGGGCCTGTCCGTCGCCGACATCGCCGAGCAGGTCTACCGCGGCGCGGCGGTGACGCCTGCCGTCGCGGTGACCGACTCCGAGACCGGCGCCGCGCTCACGCTCAACGTGGACTACACGGTCGCCTACGCGAACAACAACGGCGTCGGCACCGGCACCGCGACCGTCACCGGCATCGGCGCCTACGCCGGCTCGTCGGTCGTCAAGACGT
>CACWVU010000046.1 GCA_902764415.1 uncultured bacterium
CCATACCCGTTCCCATTCCGAACACGGCAGTCAAGGGCTCCATCGCCGAGGGTAGTGTGGGACCCGCCCATGCGAGAGTAGGACGCCGCCGGCTTTTTTCATGCCTTCGCGGCATGAAAAACCCGGCGGCGTCCGCTATCCGCTTCGGCCTTCGGCCTCGCAGATGATTCTTCGCGCCTGCGGCGCTCGAATAGCGCCGGCTTTTTTAGTCTTCGGATGAGGCGTTGGGGTCCTTGAGCTTTACACCCAGGTCCTTGAGCCGGATGGTCGTTAGCTCCTCCGGCGAGGGGTCGGCGAGCTCGGTCACGCGCAGCGCCTGGCGCTCGATGGACTTCTCGAAGAGGTTCCGCGCCCAGCGCGCGTTGCCGAAGCTCTTGCCGCGCTCCTTGGTAAGCATCGAGATGTAGGGCTCGAGCCAGTGGTCGGTGTCGGCGGAGAGCGTGTACTTCGCCTTCTTCGCCATCGAGCGGTAGATTTCGGCCAGCTCCTTCGCCGAGTAGTCAGGGAACTCGATGGTGCGGTTGAAGCGGCTTTCGAGCCCGGAGTTGATGGCCATGAACTTCTTCATCTCCTCCTTGTAGCCGGCGATGATGACGACCATCGTGCCGCGGGCGTCCTCCATGCGCTTGAGGAGCGTGGCCACCGCCTCAGCCCCGTACTGGTCGTTCTCGCCCTGGTTGAGCTGGTACGCCTCGTCGATGAAGAGGATGCCGCCGGCGGCGGAGTCGATGAGCTTGTTGGTCTTGGCGGCGGTCTGCCCCTCGTACTTGGCCACGAGCCCGGAGCGGTCGGTTTCGACGAAATTGGCGCGTTCGAGGACGCCGAGCGCCCTGAACGCCCTGCCGAGGATGCGCGCGACGGTGGTCTTGCCGGTGCCGGGGTTGCCGGTGAAGACGAAGTTGTAGCTCATGGTGACGTCTCCTCCTACTCCCTTTTCGGCGCGCAGCTTGTTCGCCTTGACGGTGGCGACGAGGCGGCGCACCTCCTCCTTCACCGGCTTCATCCCGGTGAGCGCGTCGAGCTCGGCGAGCACCTCCTCGACGGTCGGGGCGTGGAGGTCGGCCTTGCGCTCGCCGACGGCGAGGTCGGCGAGGACGAGCGTCTTCAGCGCGTCGGCGTCGAGGCTGCCGCTTTCGGCGAGGCGGTTGGCCTGGCGGCCGGTGGCGTCCTCGAAGAGCTGGCGCACGAAGCGGGCGTTGCCGAAGGTGCGGTCGCGCCTGGCGGTGAGCTTCGCGATCGCTGCGTCGAGTCCTGCCTCTAGGTCAGGGGCGAGGGTGAAGTCGTTCTTCTTCGCCATCGAGCGGAAGATCGCGGCCAGCTCCTTCGCCGAGTAGTCCGGGAACTCGATCGTCCTGGCGATGCGGCTGCGCATGCCGGGGTTGGCGTCGAGGAATTCGCGCATTTCGTCGGTGTAGCCGGCGGCGACGACGATGAGCTTGTCGCGGTCGTCCTCCATGCGCTTGATGAGGGTGGCGATCGCCTCCCTGCCGTAGTTGTCGTTGTCTCCGGAGACGAGCTGGTACGCCTCGTCCACGAAGAGGACGCCGCCGATGGCCTCGTCGACCTTGGCGTTGGTCTTGGTGGCGGTCTCGCCGGCGTAGGTGCCGACGAGACCGGCGCGGTCGGTCTCGACGAGCTGCCCGGTCCTGGCGATGCCGAGGGCGCGGAAGGCGCGCGCGACGATGCGCGCGACGGTGGTCTTGCCGGTGCCGGGGTTGCCGGTGAAGACCATGTGGTAGGACATCGGCGGCACCTTGAGCCCCTGGGCGCGGCGGGCCTCGTTGACCTTGGCGAGGTTGACGAGCTTCCGAACCTCGGCCTTGACCTCGTCGAGGCCGACGAGCGAGTCGAGCTCGGCGAGGACCTCCTCGACGGTCTCGCGCGGGGCGTTTTTCGCAATCCCGGCATTCGCCGCGGCGCCGGTTCCGGCTTTTGCCGCGCTTTCCGCCGGTTTTTCGTCGTCGGAGTCGACATGGAGGGGAAAGAGCGCGGCGGCGGCGAGGGCGAGGAGCGCGCCGGCGGGGCCGAGGAGCGCGCGCATCCAGAGCGGGGTGTCGTCGTCGAAGACGAAATAGCGCACGATCCACGCCGGGATCGCCATCAGCACCATGTAGAAGAGGAAACTCGCCCCCTGGTCGGCGTCGAGCGCCGCGACGACGGCGGCGAACAGCAGTACTTCGACGAGGCAGCCGAGTCCGATCGGCGCGAGGTGGTTTTTTTGCATGTTTTGGGTTCTCCGGTTTTTCGGTCGGGTATTTGCGGATTATACCAAATTTCGCCGCAAGGGGGCAAATTGACGCGGACGGTCGTTTTGCAAAATACCCCCTTGTCAAGTTGCGGGGGTTTTTGGTATACTACGCGCCAATTCTCCCATGAGAAGGGTCGCGATACGGGCAGGTAAATCCCGTCGCGTCGTGACCGCCAAGCAGTTCGCTCGCGGTCGTGATGTCGGCCGCGGGCCTTGTTTTGGGGGGATGGCTGGGGCGAGACCCAGCTGCGAACGAAGCGCCGCAAAGGGCTTCTCGCGCCAACGCCAAGAGTCCGCCGGAAGGCGGCGGGGCGCACGCGGAGATCGCAGCCGTCGGACTCCAGGAAACGAAAACGAAGAAAGGCAAAGACATGCAGCAGCAGAGAGTACGCATCCGGCTCCAGGCATACGACCATCGTGTGCTGGACCAGGCCGTCGGTGGCATCATCGACACGGCCCGGAGCACGGGTGCGCAGGTGGTGGGCCCGATCCCGCTGCCGACGCGGGTGGAGCGCTTCACGGTGAACCGCTCGCCCAACGTCGACAAGAAGTCGATGGACCAGTTCGAGATGAGGACGCACAAGCGCCTTCTCGACATCGTGAACCCGACGGCGCAGACGATCGACGAGCTCAAGAAGCTCAATCTTCCGGCCGGCGTCGACATCACCATCAAGGTCTGAGGGGGTCGCGATGGAAGGATTGATCGGAAAGAAGGTCGGGATGACTCAGGTGTTCGACGCCGACGGCGTCAGAACTTGCGTCACGGTGATCGAAGTTGGCCCCTGCCCGGTGGTCCAGCTCAAGACGCTGGAGAAGGACGGGTACGTGGCGGCGCAGGTGGGCTTCGGCCCGCAGAAGCCGCAGCGTCTGGCGAAGGCGGAGCGCACGCGCTTCGAGAAGGCCGGCGTTGGTGCGCAGAAGGTGCTGAAGGAGTTCGCGCTCGACGATGGCGAGACCGTGGAGGTCGGCCAGGCGGTGACGGTGGCCAACTTCGAGGGCGTCAAGTACGTGGACGTGACGGGCATGACCAAGGGCAAGGGCTTCGCGGGCGTCCTCAAGAAGTGGGGCTTCGCCGGCGGCAACATGACCCACGGCGGCCATTCGAAGCGCAGGACGGGCGGCCTCGCGGCGCGCGACCTGCCCGGCTGGATCGAAAAGGGCAAGAAGATGCCCGGCGACATGGGCGACGTGAGCCGCAAGGCCATGAACCTCGAGGTCGTGGCGATCCGCCCCGAGGACAACGCGCTGCTCGTGAAGGGGTCGATCCCCGGCGCCCGGAACGGCATCGTGTTCGTGCGCAAGTCCCTCAAGAACAACGTGGTCGCGGCCAAGGCCGCGAAAGGGGGGAAGTAAGCCATGCAGAAGATTGAAGTCGCTTACGACGAGTCGCAGCTGACGCTCGACAAGGGCGCGCAGGCGGTGAAGGACGCGGTTACCGCGATCCGCAACGCGATGCGCGCCGGCACGGCGTCCACCAAGTCCAAGGGCGAGGTGGCCGGCTCCAACAAGAAGCCGTGGAAGCAGAAGGGCACGGGCAACGCCCGCGCCGGCTTCCGCCAGAGCCCGGTGTGGCGCGGCGGCGGCGTGGCGCACGGCCCCCACCCGCGCTCCTACGAGCAGAAGGTGAACAAGAAGGTGATGAAGCTCGCCTTTGCGCGCGCCTTCTCCGACAAGCTGAAGGCCGGCGACGTGATCGTGGTCGACGAGTTCAAGCTCGAGGCCCCGAAGACGAAGCTGATGGCCGCGTTCCTGAAGACGCTCGGCGTGGACCGCACGGCGGTGATCGTGCAGAAGGACGTGGACGACACGGTGGTGCTGGCGATGTCCAACCTGCCGCGGATCGACTACTCGACGGCGCAGGCGCTCGACGTCTACGCGGTCCTCGCGAACCGCAAGCTCGTCTGCGACAAGGCGGCGTTCGACGCGCTCATGGCCCGCATCGCCAGGTAAGGAGGGAAGAGTCATGACGAAGCAGGAGCTTAAGGAAAAGACGAACGGCGTCATTCTCGACGTGCTGATCACCGAGAAGGGCTCGCGGATCTCGGCCGAGAACCGCTACCCGCTCGAGGTCGCGCGCGACGCCCGCAAGCCGATGATCGCCGAGATGGCCGAGAAGGCCTTCGGCGTTCACGTGCTCAAGGTGCGCACCGCCAACATGAAGGGCGGCATGAGGTATGTGCGCGGCACCCGCCGCGCGGTCGCGGAGCCGACCTGGAAGAAGGCGATCGTCACCGTCAGGGCCGGCGAGCGCATCGAGCTCGCGTAAGGGAGACCGGAGAATATGGCACTGAAAAAGTACAAAGCCCGCTCGTGCGGCATGCGGTTCCGCGAGTCCGCGACGTTCGAGGAGATCACCGAGAAGAGCCCGGTGAAGCGCCTGACCAAGGCGGTCCGCAAGACCGCCGGCCGCAACAACCAGGGCCGCATCACCGTCCGCCACCGCGGCGGCGGCGCCAAGCAGCGCATGCGCATCGTCGACTTCAAGCGCCGGAAGGAGGGCGTTGAGGCGACGGTGAAGGACATCGCCTACGACCCCACCCGCAGCGCCTACCTGGCGCTCATCGAGTACGCCGACGGCGAGAAGAGCTACATCCTCGCGCCCGAGGGGCTCAAGCAGGGCATGAAGGTCATGAACGGCGCGAAGGCCGAGGCGACGGTCGGCAACTGCCTGCCGCTCTCGCAGATCCCGCTGGGCCTGACGGTCCACGCGATCGAGCTCGTCCCGGGCCAGGGCGCCAAGGTCGCCCGCTCCGCCGGCAACGCCTGCCAGGTGATGGCGCGCGACGGCGGCAGGGTGACGCTCAAGATGCCCTCCGGCGAAGTGAGGATCTTCGACGGCCGCTGCCGCGCCTGCGTCGGCTCGGTCGGCAACAAGGACTGGGGCTCGATCAAGCTCGGCAAGGCCGGCCGCAAGCGCTACCTCGGCATCCGCCCGACGGTGCGCGGCGTCGCGATGAACCCGGTCGACCACCCGATGGGCGGCGGCGAGGGCCGCACGTCCGGCGGCAGCCACCCGCGTTCGCCGTGGGGCCAGCTCGCGAAGGGCGGCAAGACCCGCGCGAAGAGGAAGGCGTCCGACAAGGTCATCGTCAAGAGGAGGAAGTAGTCCATGAGTCGTTCTCTCAAGAAGGGACCTTATGTCGAGGAGAGCCTCCTCCGCAAGGTCGAGA
This sequence comes from uncultured bacterium, assembly GCA_902764415.1. Classification (GTDB taxonomy): domain Bacteria; phylum Verrucomicrobiota; class Kiritimatiellia; order RFP12; family UBA1067; genus UBA1067. The sequence continues at coordinate 5,419 of CACWVU010000046.1, forward strand.
AGATGCAGGCGAGCGGCAAGAAGCAGCCGATCAAGACCTGGAGCCGCCGTTCGATGGTGCTCCCGGACTTCGTGGGCCTCACGTTCGCCATCCACAACGGCCGCCAGCACATGCCGGTCTTCATCACGGAAAACATGGTCGGGCACCGGCTCGGCGAGTTCGCCCCCACGCGCACGTTCAAGTCGCACGGCAACTCGGCGGCCAAGGCCGAAAAGTAAGGGAAGTGAGCTATGACGTTCCTTTATAGAATCAGCAAGAACGGCGCCGCGGCCGAGGGGTGCATCTCGGCCGGCTCCGAGCAGGAGGCGGGCGCCAAGCTCGAGGCGAAGTTCCCGCAGGGGTCGAAGGTCAAGGTCCTCGGCCTCGAGCAGGCGTACGTCGCCGTGACGCGCAACTCGCGGATGTCGGCGTTCAAGGGCCGCCCGCTGGCGGCGGCGTGCCAGGGGCTGAAGGCCTCGGAGGCGCTGAAGATAGTGGAGTTCTCGCCCAAGAAGGCGGCGCAGATCATCAAGAAGACGATCCTGAGCGCGATGGCGAACGCGTCGAACAACGACGGCGTCGCCGACGCCGGCGCGCTGAAGGTGCGCCTCTGCGTGCTCGAGGAGTCGGTGAGGATGCGCCGCTACTGGCCCACGGCCCGCGGCTCGGCCCATCCGATCGCGCGGCGCCTGTGCCACTGCCGGGTGGTTCTCGTGGACGCGAAGAAGGGGAAGGAGTCTAAGTAATGGGACAGAAAGTCAATCCGGTCGGGTTCCGCGTCGGCGTCAACCACGCCTGGGGCAGCCGCTGGTTCGCGCCCAAGAAGACGTTCGGGGCGCTGCTGGTCGAGGACCAGAAGATCCGCGAGGTCTGCAAGAAGAGGCTTGCCGAGGCCGGGGTCTCCAAGATCCTCATCGAGCGCTACGCCAGCCGCGCCAGGGTCACGCTCTTCAGCGCGCGCCCCGGCGTGATCCTCGGGCGCAACGGCGGCGACGTCGAGGCGATCCGCAAGGAGCTCGAGAAGCTGACCAAGAAGGAGGTCTACATCGAGGTCAAGGAGGTGGCCGGCGCCGACGCCGACGCGCAGCTCGTGGCCGAGTCGATCGCCCAGCAGCTCGAGCGCCGCATCATGCTCAAGCGCGCGATGAAGCGCGCGCAGAAGGTGGCGATGGACATGGGCGTCGACGGCATCAAGATCCACGCCGGCGGCCGCATCAACGGCGCGGAGATCGCGCGCGTCGAGTGGTCGCGCGAGGGCAAGGTGCCGCTGCACACCCTGAGGGCGAACATCGACTACGGGTTCGCGGAGGCCAACACCACCGCCGGCAAGATCGGCATCAAGGTGTGGATCTGCAAGAAGGAAGGTTTCCAGGCGCGGGCGCCGCGCGGCGAGCGCCGCGAAGGCCGCCGCGAGCGCGGGGACCGCAAGGAGAGGAGCTAAGCCATGCCGCTGATGCCCAAGAGAGTAAAGTACCGCAAGGTTTCCAAGGGCAACCGCTCCGGCTACGCCACTTCGGGGACTGAGCTCGCGTACGGCGAGTTCGGCCTCAAGGCGCTCACCCGCGGCCTGCTCACGGCCACCCAGATCGAGGCGTGCCGCGTGGCGATCAACCGCGAGATGAAGCGCAAGGGCAAGCTCTGGATCCGCGTGTTCCCCGACAAGCCGGTCACCCGCAAGCCGATCGAAGTGCGTATGGGCGGGGGCAAGGGCAACCCGGAGTTCTGGGCTGCCGTGATCCTCCCCGGCAAGGTGCTCTTCGAGGTCGGCGGCGTCAGCGAGGAGGTCGCCAAGGAGTGCCTCCGCCTCGCCGCCACCAAGATCGGCATCCACACCAAGTTCATAACCCGCGCAGGAGTAAAGATCTGATGAGCACGGAAAACAACACCCGCGGCGCCCGCAAGCTCAGGAAGGGCGTCGTCGTCTCCAAGTCCGGCGCCAAGACCGTCAAGGTCGCGGTCTCGTACCGCGAGCGCCATCCCGTGTACGGCAAGATCGTCACGCGCACGAAGAACTACCACGTGCACGACGAGGCCGACACCGCCAAGGTCGGCGACGTCGTCGCCATCATGGAAACCCGTCCGCTTTCGGCCACCAAGCGCTGGCGGATCGTGAAGTAAAGGAGCAAACGCCATGCTTCAGGAACTCTCCAACCTAGTGGTTGCGGACAACACGGGCGCCAAGCGCGCGATGTGCTTCCGCATCCTCAAGCAGCGCAAGGAGTACGCGCACCTCGGCGACGTCATCCGCGTCGCGATCAAGGAGGCGTCGCCGACCTCTTCCATCAAGAAGGGGTCGGTCGCCACCGCCGTCGTCATCCGCACCGGCAACCCGATTCGCCGCGCGGACGGCTCGACGGTCCACTTCGACCAGAACGCCTGCGTCCTCGTCGACTCGAAGCTCAACCCCATCGGCACCCGCGTCTTCGGGCCGGTGGCGCGCGAGCTCCGCGAAAAGAACTACATGAAGATCCTCTCGATGGCCCCGGAAGTGGTCTGACGAAAAGGAGCAGTCAAATGGCTATCGCAAGAATCAGGAAGAACGACACCGTGATCGTCGTCAGCGGCAACGACGCCGGCAAGACGGGCACGGTCGTCAGGGTCGACCCCAAGAAGGGCGTCGCCGTCGTCGGCGGCATCAACGTGCACAAGAAGGCGATGCGCCGGACGGAGAAGACCCCGGGCGGCATCATCGACGTCGAGCTGCCGATCCGCCTCTGCAAGCTCATGCCCTACGACGCCGAGAAGAAGTGCGGCACGCGGGTCAAGACCGGGGAGAAGGAGGGCAAGAAGGCCCGCGTCTCCATCAAGAGCGGCAAGGCCCTCTAAGGAAGGACAGGACATCATGGCAAGACTCAAGGACGAATACGCGAGCCGCATCGTGCCCGAGCTCGAGAAGAAGCTGGGCACGACCAACCGGATGCTCGTTCCGCGCCTCCAGAAGATCGTCATCAACATGGGCTTCGGCATCGTCACCAAGGACGAGCAGAAGACCTTGGTGGACGACCTGGCGGCCATCACCGGCCAGCGCCCGATGCTCTGCCGCGCGAAGAAGTCGATCTCGAACTTCAAGCTGCGCGAGGGCATGGTCATCGGCGCCAAGGTCACGCTGCGCGGTGAGCGCATGTGGGAATTCGCCGACCGACTGATCTCCGCCGCGCTGCCGAGGATCCGCGACTTCCGCGGCGTTCCCAACCGCGGCTTCGACGGCGCCGGCAACTACACCCTCGGCGTGAAGGAGCACACGATCTTCCCCGAGCTGGTGGAGTCCTCGGCCCACTCCGGCATGGACATCACGTTCGTGACCAGCTCGACCGACAACAAGGCCTGCAAGGAGCTTCTCGTCTCCATGGGCATGCCGTTCGCAGGAAGGAACTAAGCCATGGCAAAACAGTGTCTCATCGAAAAGCAGAAGCGCGCGCCGAAGTTCAAGGTCCGCGCCTACAACCGCTGCCAGCGCTGCGGCCGCCGCCACGCGTACCTGCGCAAGTTCGGCGTCTGCCGCCTCTGCTTCCGCGAACTCGCCGTCGCCGGCCTCATCCCCGGCGTGACCAAGGCCTCGTGGTAAACCAAGGAAAGGAACCGACGCTATGACTATGGATCCCATTTCCGACATGCTCACGACGATCCGCAACGGACTGAAGGCCCGCCTTTATTCCGTAGAGGTCCCCGCGAGCAGGCTCAAGGGCGAGATCGCCCGCGTGATGAAGGACGCCGGCTACATCGCCGACTTCGCCATGACCACCGAGTTTCCCCGCAAGCTCGTGATCACGCTCAAGTACACCGCGAAGGCGAAGCCCGCCATCACGGAGCTCAAGCGCGTGTCCAAGCCGGGCCTGCGCCACTACGTAAGCACCGCCAAGATACCCGCCGTCCTCGACGGCATGGGTCTCACGATCCTCTCCACTTCGAAGGGCGTCATGTCCGGCGTCGAGGCGAAGAAGGAGCGTCTCGGCGGCGAGGTAATCTGCACGGTCGCCTAATTGAGGAGTCAAGAACATGTCTCGAATCGGTAAAGAACCCGTCAAGCTCGCCGATGGCGTCACCGCCACGGTCTCGGGCCAGACGGTTACGGTCAAGGGCAAGCTCGGCGAGCTCTCGTACACGATGCACGAGGGCATCACCGCGAAGGTGGAGGACGGCTCGGTGGTCGTCTCCTGCGCCGACGACAAGGCGCTCGGCGCCTTCCACGGCCTCGCCCGCGCGCTGATCAACAACATGGCGGTCGGCGTCTCGCAGGGCTTCCAGAAGCAGCTCTCGATCGAGGGCACCGGCTTCAAGGCCGTCCTGAAGGGCAAGGAGCTGGCGCTTTCGCTCGGCTTCGCGTCGCCCAAGGTCTTCTCGATCCCGGACGGCCTCACGGTCACGGTCGAGAACGACGGGCTGCAGGTGACGATCAAGGGCTGCGACAAGCAGATGGTCGGCGAGGCCGCCGCGCGCATCCGCTCGTACTACCCGGCCGAGCCCTACAAGGGCAAGGGCATCAAGTACGTCGGCGAGCACATCCGCCGCAAACAGGGCAAGAAGGTCGCCTAACGGCGCCGCGAAGGAGAGCAACTTATGTTCAATCGCAAAGTCCAGCGCCAGAAGAGGCACCTCCGCCTCCGCCAGCGCGTCATCGGCACCGCGGCGCGTCCGCGCATGTCGATCTGCGTCACCAACAAGAACATGTACGTGCAGTTCATCGACGACGACGCCGGGCGCACGCTCGCCCAGGCGAACTCGCTCAAGGACGCGAAGGCCAACCTCGGCGTCGCCAAGGAGCTCGGCGCCCGCGCCGCGGAGGCGGCGAAGGCGGCCGGCATCTCTGTAGTGGTCGTCGACCGCGGCGGCCACAAGTACACCGGCCGCGTCGCAGCGATCGTCGAGGCGCTCGTCGCCGGCGGCGTTTCGATTTCGGCGAAGAAGGAGGAGAAGTAAGCCATGGCATTCAATCGTGACAAGCGCCAGGAGCAGGAAGACGCGCTCGACGAGCACACCGTGTTCATCAACCGCTGCGCCAAGACCGTCAAGGGCGGCCGCCGCATGAGCTTCTCCGCCGTCATCGTCGTCGGCGACAAGGAAGGCAGCGTCGGGGTTGGGTTCGGCAAGGCCAACGAGGTCGCCGACGCCATCCGCAAGGGCGGCGAGGCCGCCCGTAAGGCGATGCGCAAGGTGGTGATGAAGGGCTCGTCCATCCCGCACGACGTCGAGGGCGTCTGCGACGGCGGCCGCGTCATCCTCAAGCCGGCGCCCACCGGCACCGGCCTCATCGTCGGCGGCGGCATGCGCCCCGTCCTCGAGGCGGCCGGCATCCGCGACGCCGTCGGCAAGTCGCTCGGCTCCAAGAACCGCCTCAACGTGGTCAAGGCCACGCTCAACGCGCTCTCCAAGCTCCGCTCGGCGGAGGAGATCGCCGCGATCAGGGCGTAACGCCGAAAGGAGAACACAGGATGGAACTCAGCAATCTCACCAACACCCCCGGCGCCCGCAAGAGCAGGAAGCGCGTCGGCCGCGGCTGCGGCTCGGGCCTCGGCAAGACCGCCGGCAAGGGTCAGAAGGGCCAGCAGAGCCGCAAGGGCCACAAGCACAAGCTCGTCTTCGAAGGCGGCCAGATGCCGCTCGTCAGGCGCCTCCCGAAGCGCGGGTTCAACAACGCCGCGTTCGCCGCGAAGGCCCTCGCCGTCAACCTCTCCGACCTCGAGAAGAAGTTCGAGACTGGCGCCGAGATCACCGTCGCCGCGCTCGCCAAGGCCGGCTTTTCGGACAACAAGCGCCCGAAGGTCAAGATTCTCGGCAAGGGCTCGGTCACCAAGAAGTTCTCGGTGAAGGGCGTGCCCTGCTCCGCCTCCGCCAAGGCAGCCATCGAGGCTGCCGGCGGCTCGGTCGCCTAGGCGCAGCAGCCTAGGCGAGGCTCCCGCCGCCGCATCCCGTCATGACCGAATGGGCGTCATGGGTGCTGGCGAGCGCGGTGCTACTCGCGCTCTACGACCTCGCCAAGAAGGCGAGCGTGGGCGCGAACGCCGTTTTGCCCGTACTGCTAGCGTCGACGGTGTTCGGCTTCGCCGCCTACGCCGCCGGACTGCTGGCGACCGGACATTTCCGCGCGCTTGGCGCGGTCTCCGGCGCGGCGGTTTCGCTGGGCATCGCCAAGAGCGTCATCGTCGGCACCTCGTGGGTGTTCACCTTCTGTGCGCTGCGGACGCTGCCGATCACGATCGCGACGCCGATCCGCGCCTCGGCGCCCGCGCTGGTGCTGCTGATCGCCGTTCCGCTCTACGGCGAGACGCCGTCGCCGCTGCAGGGAGTCGGCATGGCCGCCGTGTTCGCCGGCTATTTCGCGTTCTCCTGGGCCGGACGGCACGAGGGGATCGACTTCTTCAGGAGCCGCGCCGTCTGGTGCGCCATCGCCGGCGCGGTGCTCTCCGCAGTGTCTTCGATCTGGGACAAGTACGTGTTCCAGGTGCGTGCCATGCCGGTGGAGCAGGTGCAGCTGGTGTTCCAGGCGGGACTGGTGGCGTTCTACGCGCTGGCCCTGGCGTTTGCGCGCATGCTGCGCCTCGGGCGGCACGCGTTTGAGTGGCGTTGGACCATCCCCCTTGTCGGCATCCTGCTCGCAGGCGCGGACTGGCTCTACTTCAAGGGCGTCGCCCACCCCGGCTCGCCGATCTCGGCCGCTTCGCTGATGCGCCGCCTATCGGTGGTGCTGACGTTCCTCCTTGGCGCGCGGTTCTTCCACGAGACCAACCTCGTCCGCAAGGGAATCGCGCTCGCGGCCATCGTCGCCGGCGTCTCGCTGCTGGCCCTGGCGTCGTGAAGCGCCGCGGAAGTGCGATGTATTGCAGGGGACTGTCCCCATGTGATTAGGCCATCCTTGATTTTATTCGCACTATTCGCTAAATCACTTAAACCTCGGCAGAATTCCAAAATTGCCGATAATTGGGAAATTGGCTCGCAGTCCCGCGACGCCTAGCGGACAGAATTGCATGATGCCAAGCCCCATGTTGGTGGTTGCAGTCCCGTTTTATTTTTGATACAATACATCAACCATGAGTTCAGAAAACGACACGAAAATAAAGAACATCATGCGCCTTGTCCATCAAAAAGGCGTAGTGACGGCAGTTTATCTGCGGCGACATGGTGTGAGCTACCAAAGCATGCTGAAATACCGCAAGTCGAATTGGCTGCGTTCGCTGGGTAATGGAGCATTTTGCGAAAGCGGCGATGTCCCGTCGATTGACGCCGCGCTCGCCGCGCTCGTCGAGCAGCTTGGGTTGCCGCTTCATCTCGGGGGAAAGACTGCGTTGGCCCGGCGCGGCATTATGCAGTATGTTCCGATTGGGGGATTGCCAGCTGAGATATACCTCAGGCGGGGTGTCCGTCTGCCGAAATGGTTTTCAGTCGCGTATGCCGGCCGATTCGTCTGCAAACGCACTTCGCTATTCCCCGACGAAACGGGTGTTGAACATCGCGAGGCGGTGTGCGCGGTTTCGTCGCCGGAACGAGCGTTCTTGGAACTTGCGGCGGAGGTGCCGCAGAAGGTCGCGCTTGGAGAGCTATACCAGCTGATGGAATTTGCGGATACATTGCGCCCTAAACTCGTCTCTGAACTGTTGACGAAGTGCGGTTCTGTCAAGGCTAAGCGCGTCTTTCTGCTACTTGCCGACGACATTGGTCATCGATGGACGAAGAGGGTTGACCTTTCGGGCATAGATCTTGGCTCAGGATGTCGTGTAATCGACAAAGACGGGGAGTTCCAGCCGAAATACAACGTCGTTGTCAAGCCATGGAGGGAATACTGATGGATAATGGCGTTGGAAAGGATACTCTTATGATGGATTTCGGCAAGGCGTATTCACTGACCAGACCTGTTCAAGATCACAGTTTGTGATCATGGACTTGGCGGCTATGGGATGCGCGGGCGCTAGTGCTGAAGCGCGTCCCGCGCGCGCTAGCTGATTCGCCGGCGCTCGTCACCTTCAAACGCCTCTACGCCCGCCAGTCCGCGGCAGAATGGCATTATTCCTAGCCCCATTGACCACGCCAGGGCATTATAGTATAATATCCGCAAATCGCTCTTTGACACATTCCTGGGTGCAGGCTGGCCCAGGAACGGCGACACGCAAGTGCGGAGATCGCCAAGGGCGGGTGGCAACATCCGCCGACGTACGCAATAGCACGTAAAGTAGCCCTTGCTGAAAACCGCTAATTTCCAGTAATACCAAGGCGAAATACGACTGTGCGCACGTGTGGAAAAATTCCACGCGGCGCACTTTCATATTCGTGTTTTGGTATAGGCTCTTAGCGGTGCCTCAGCAAGAACATGAGTCTTGGGAGTGCGCCGCTCTTCTTTTCCGCGTCGGCGGCCCGCTCCCCTCCAAACAGGCGCGGAAAGGCGGGATAGACGAGTGGATAAACGGCAGTTGGCGAACAGGATATGGGAGTCGGCGAACAAGCTGCGCTCGAAGATTGAGGCGAACGAATACAAGGACTATATCCTGGGATTTATCTTTTACAAGTTCCTTTCGGACAGAGAGGAGCAATTCGCAAAATCTGCTGGAATATCTGCCGAGGAGATCAAGTCCGAGTTTTATGAGACCAATGCTGAAGTCGTAAACTATCTGCATACGCATCTTGGTTATTTTATCGCCTACAAGGATTTGTTCTCGACGTGGCTGAACAAGGGAATTGATTTCAACGTCGCGGACGTGCGCGATGCGCTTTCGGCGTTTGCGCGTCTTGTCGCGCCATCTCACAAGAAGGTGTTCGACAAGATATTCGTGACGCTTGAGACGGGGCTTAGCAAGTTGGGCGACAGCGCCGCATCGCAGACCAAGGCCATAAAGTCGCTTCTTGAACTTATCCGCGACATTCCTATGGACGGTCGGCAGGACTATGACATTCTTGGATTCGTCTATGAGTATCTGATTGGCATGTTCGCCGCAAATGCCGGCAAGAAGGCGGGCGAGTTCTATACGCCTCACGAAGTTGCGCTTTTCATGGCGGAGATCGTAGCCGACCATCTGAAGGACAGGAAGAACATCACCATCTACGACCCGACAAGCGGTTCGGGATCGCTCCTCATCAACATCGGACGAGCCGTCGCCCGCCATTTGAACGGTCCGAACGACATCAAGTACTACGCTCAGGAACTTAAAGAGAACACATACAACCTCACGCGCATGAACCTCGTGATGCGCGGAATACTGCCCGCGAACATCGAGGTGCGCAATGGCGACACGCTGGAACGCGACTGGCCTTTCTTCGAAGAGGCGAATCCGGACGCCACGTACGAACCATTGTTTGTGGATGCGGTCGTATCGAATCCGCCCTATTCGCAGCATTGGTCTCCAGGCGGACGCGATGGCGATCCGCGCTACAAGGGGTTTGGACTTGCGCCAAAATCCAAGGCGGATTACGCCTTTCTCCTGCATGACCTCTACCATCTGCGCTCCGATGGCATCATGACGATCGTCATGCCGCACGGTGTCCTGTTCCGCGGCAAGGAGGACGACGGCTCTGAATGGTCTATCCGCCGCTCGCTCGTGGAGGGCGACCACATTGACGCCATCATCGGTCTTCCGCCAAACATCTTCTTCGGCACGGGCATCCCGACAATCGTGGTCGTGCTTAGGAAAGTGCGCGACAGGGAAGATGTGTTGATAGTGGATGCGTCACGCGGATTCGTGAAGGACGGAAAGAAGAACAAGCTACGCGCGTGCGACATCAAGCGCATCACCGACGCCGTGACGAGGCATGTTGAGATGCCGGGCTTCTCCCGCAAGGTTTCGCGGGATGAAATCCGGTCCAACGGCTACAACCTCAACATCCCGCGCTATCTCTCGAATAGGGAGACTGAGCACTGGGATGTAAGGGCCATCATGTTTGGCGGCATTCCGACGTGCGAGTTGGACGAGCTTGCCAAATACTGGGCGGTTTTCGGCGGGCTTCGTGATGCGCTCTTTTCCGTGAGCGGCAACTACGCGACGGTAAAGGTGGGGGATGTCGGCGCGGCAATAGCTGCCGTGGCGTCCGTGAAGGAATACGCCGCCGTCTTCGAGAAGGCGCTTGACGGATTTGACGGCTATCTGAAGCGGGAACTTGTCGAGCATTGCCTTGACGTGCATGTGAACGCCGAGGAGGGAAGGCTCGCGGACGAAGTGTTCCGCCGCGTGGAATCGCTGCCGCTCATTGACAAGTACGAGGCGTATCAGGCGCTGGACGACGAATGGACGCAAACGGCGATTGACCTTGAAATCATCCAGACGGACGGCTTTGAGTCCGTGCGCGCCGTCGATCCGCACATGGTGTTGAAGAAGACCGGCGACAAAACCATCGAGGTGCAGGACGGTTGGGTCGGCCGTATATTCCCGTTCGAGCTTGTCCAGAAGATGTTCTTTGCAGAGGAGCTGGCCGAAATCAAGGCGAAGGCAAAGGAGGTGGACAACCTATTTTCCGAGGTTGCATCGCTCGCCTCTGAAATGCCCGAAGAGGAAAAGGAGCGAGTCGTCAAGGATGGTGAAGAAGAACTTGACGCGAAACTGGTATCCGAGGTCGCCGAAGAAGTTTTCAATGACATTGAGAACGATGAAATAACCGTTCTGAAAGAGTATCTAGCATTAACATCTGTAGCTGAGAAAAAAACTTTTGTGGGGCAGCATCCCGAAGTCGAATGGAATTGCATGTCGGCTGCGAAGAACGATACCTACAGCAAGGGTACGGTTTTGATCCGAATTCATGTGATACGTGAGGCTTTCGCGTTCCCCGAAGATTCGTTCGAGGCTCTTGTCATAAAGGCGGGCAGTTTGTTCGCTCGGATCAAGACGCTTAAGAGCACGATAAGAAACCTTGGATGGGAGCTTGAGAAGAAGACGATTGCGAAGATCAAAGCGTTAACTGATGATGAGGCGAAAACGCTTCTTGAAGAGAAGTGGGTGAAGCCAGTTGTGAGAAAATTGATGTCGATGCCTGAGACGATAGTTGAAGGTCTCGCAACGACAATCAAGGCACTGGCGACGAAGTACGCGACGACACTTTCCGACGTGGAGGAGAAGATAGAGGCGTCCGAGAGCACGATTGCGGAAATGCTTGGCGAACTTGATGGGACTGAAGACGACATGGCTGGCATCGCCGCATGGAAGAAGGAGCTGGCGCGATGAGCGGACAGGAAGCAAAAGCGCCGCCATTGCGGTTTATGAGTTCTCTTGAACCGTGGGAGAGAAAGCGGTTCGGAGATTTCGCAACACTTCGGCGAGGGCTGACCTATACGCCTGCTGATTGCCGTGAGAAAGGAGTGCGGGTTCTTCGCTCCTCAAATATCAGTGATGAGACGTTTGTTCTGCACAGTGATGATGTGTTTGTTTCTGAACAAGCAGCAAACATACCATTTGTTAGGAACGGTGACATTCTGATTACTGCGGCAAATGGATCTTCGCATCTTGTGGGGAAGCATGCTCTTATTGATGGCGTTGGCGAGAAAGATACTGTACATGGCGGTTTTATGCTTCTTGCCGAGTCTGATTTCCCTGAGTTTTTAGACGCCGCTATGAGCGCTCCTTGGTACAAGCAATTTGTTGCGGATTACATGATGGGTGGGAATGGTGCACTTGGCAATCTTGCGAAGTCTTCATTTGACGAATGTGCATTTCTTGCGCCTTCCACACAACACGAGCAACGCCGTATCGGCTCGCTTTTCCGTTCCCTTGATGCGCTTATTGCGGGGCGGGAGAAGGCGCTTGAGAAATTGGAAGCGCTCAAGAAGTCCATGCTTCTGAAGATGTTCCCGCAGGGCGACGCAACCGTGCCCGAAGTGAGGTTTAAGGGGTTTGAAGGTGAGTGGGGGGTAAATACACTAGATAAGTGGTTAGTAGTTTCTGAAGAAGAGAATCGTGATGGTCGTTTTACCGCAGAAGATGTTCTTTCTGTCTCTGGAGATTATGGAGTGGTGAATCAAATAGAATTCCAGGGCCGCTCATTTGCAGGTGCATCACTTTCTCATTATCGAGTATTAAAGAAAGATCAAGTGGTTTATACTAAGTCGCCGCTAAAACGTGCGCCGTTTGGCATTGTGAAGGCAAATCTTTTTCAGGATGGAATAGTTTCTGCGTTATATGGGGTCTATGATACTGTTGGTGCGGACTCGTCTTTTGTGCAATATTACTTTGGATCTCTCGCCCGGCTGAATAACTATCTTCGCCCTTTAGTGAACAAAGGTGCAAAAAATACATTGTTGATTAGTGACGACGAGGCTGTTTCAGGCGTTGTTTGTTTTCCATCTCTCCCCGAACAGCGGAAGATCGGGGCGTATTTCCGTTCACTTGATGCGTTGATTGTGGCTCGGCGAAAGGAAGTTGAAAAGCTGAAGCAGATGAAGAAGGCTTTGCTTGAAAGGATGTTCGTATGACGGAGTTCGACAAGGAGATCGATTTCGAGGACGCCCTCGTAAAGATGCTCACTGAGAAGTGCGGATGGAAGGACGGCGTCATGAACCATCCCACGGAGAAAGAGCTTCTCGCAAACTGGGCGAAGATCCTTTTCGAGAACAACCGAGGCATCGACCGTCTTGGAGACTATCCGCTCACCGAGGGCGAGATTCAGCAGATTCTCGAGCAGATCAAGACGCTTCGCACGCCGCTTGCCCTCAATACATTCATCAATGGCAAGACGGTGAGCGTGAAGCGCGACAATCCCGCCGACGCCGCACATTTCGGCAAGGAAGTGAGTCTCGACATCTACGACCGCATGCAGATCGCGGGCGGCAAGACACGCTATCAGATCGCGCGGCAGCCGCATTTGCCCACGCCGCATCCGCTTGCAAGCGACAGGCGTGGCGACATCATGCTGCTCATCAATGGCATGCCGATGATCCATGTGGAGCTGAAGCGAAGCGGCGTCGCGGTCGGACAGGCCACGAATCAGATCGAAAGGTACATGCACGAGGGCGCGTTCGGCGGCATCTTTTCGCTTGTCCAGATATTCGTCGGCATGGAGCCGAAGGAAACCGTCTATTTCGCCAATCCCGGTCCGGACGGAATCTTCAACCGCGACTACTATTTCCATTGGGCGGACTTCAACAATGAGCGGATAAACTACTGGGAGGACATTGCGGAAAAGCTACTCTCGATTCCGATGGCGCATCAGTTGATAGGCTACTATTCTGTGGCCGACACATCGGACGGAGTCTTGAAGGTGCTTCGCTCATATCAGTTTTATGCGGCGCGGGCGATCTTCGAGAAGGTGCGCAAGAACAGCGAATGGGAGGGCGGCAAGGCGCGGCTTGGCGGCTACGTGTGGCACACGACGGGCAGCGGCAAGACGCTCACCTGCTTCAAGGCGGCGCAGATGATCGCCGACACTAAATCAGCCGACAAGGTCGTGTTCCTGCTCGACCGCAAGGAGCTGGGCACGCAGTCCTTGCGTGACTACCGCGGCTTTGCGGGCGAGAATCCCGAAGAGGACGGCAATGAATCCGTCGTTCAGGCAACCGAGAACACGGCGATACTGGCGGCAAAGCTGAAAAGCCCGAACGACTCCGACACGCTGATCGTCACCTCGATCCAGAAGATGAGCAGAATCAAGGAGGATGCGGACGGCATCGGCCCGATGGACATTGAGAAGATGAAGAGCAAGCGGACTGTCTTCATCATCGACGAGGCGCACCGCGACGTGGACGGCGAAATGCTCTACACGATCAAGAGCACGTTCCCGGAGGCGATGTTCTTCGGGTTCACGGGAACGCCGAAGCTGAAGGACGGGGCGGACGCGACGACGGCGCAGATATTCGGCAACGAATTGCACCGCTACACGATTGCCGACGGCATCTGCGACAAGAACGTGCTTGGCTTCGATCCGGTCATGGTGGCGACGTACAAGGACAAGGACCTTCGGCTCGCGGTGGCTCTTGACGAGGCCAAGGCAAAGAGCGAGAAGGAGGCGCTTGGCGACGAGACGAAGAAGGCGGTTTACCAGAAATGGATGAACCCGGCCGTGACGTCGATGGTGAGGATCGAGGAGAAGCTTCCGTCGGCGCAGTACGACCGCGACGAGCATCGGCGCAAGGTCGTCGAGAACATCATGGATAACTGGACGACGCTCAGCGTCGGCGGGAAATTCCATGCGCTTCTCGCCACGGCAAGCATTCCGGAGGCGATAGAATACTACAAGCTATTCCGAAACGAGCACCCGGATTTCAAGGTGACGTCGCTTTTTGATCCAAGCATAGACAACAGAGGCGGCGCGGAGGTAAAGGAAGACGCGCTTCTCGAGATTCTTCAGGACTACAACACGCGCTACGGCACCTCGTATGCGATGCCTACTTGGGACAGATTCAAGAAGGATGTCGCGTCCCGTTTGGCGCACAAGAAGCCGTATAATGGAATCGAGAAGGACGCCGCGAAGCAGATAGACCTTCTCATCGTCGTTGATCAGATGCTGACCGGCTTTGACTCCAAGTGGCTCAATACGCTTTACCTGGACAAGATGCGCGACGAGGAGAACCTCATTCAGGCGTTTTCGCGCACGAACCGCCTTTTCGGTCCCGACAAGCCGTTCGGGTCGATACGCTACTACCGCAAGCCGCATACGATGACGAAGAATATCGAAGATGCGCTTAAGCTCTATTCCGGGGATCGTCCGTTCGCCTTGTACGTGGAGCGCCTTGAAGGCAACCTAAAAGGCATGAACCAGACGTACGAAGAAATCAAGGCGCTGTTCGACGAGGCTGGGGTCAAGGATTTCGAACGGCTGCCTTCGGACACCGCTGCCTGTGGTCAGTTCGCGAAGCTCTTCAAGCGCTTCAACGACTATTTGAACGCGGCGAAGATACAGGGATTTACCTGGAAGGAGTCGGCCTACACCTTTGAGCACGATGGCGGAAAAGATACGCTGGTGACGATGATGATAGATGAACGGGTATACGGAATTCTCGCGTTGCGCTACAAGGAGCTTGCTTCAGGCGGCGAGGGTGAAGACGGGGGCATCGACGCACCGTTTGACGTTGAGCCGTATCTTACCGAGATCGACATTGGCCTCATAAACGCAGACTACATGAATGCGAAGTTCGTCAAGTTCATAAAGAGCCTTGCTCAGGCCAACGTGTCGCCGGCGGAGCTTGCGGCCGTAAAGGAGGAATTGCACAAGACTTTCGCCGCGCTCTCGCAGGAAGACCAGAAATATGCGGAGATGCTGCTTGACGACATTGCGCACGGGAACATCACGCTGGAAAGCGGTATGACCTTGCAGGACTACATTGCGCAATACAAGACGAAAGCGCGGAATCGCGACATCGACATGGCAGTTGATGCATTTGGCCTGGACAAGAAGCTTCTTGTCGACATTCTTGGACGCGGCAAGGTAACCGAGACGAACCTGAACGAGTACGGGAGGTTTGAGAAGCTTGTAGGTAGCGTTGACGACGACAAGGCGAAGAAGTATCTGGAACGGGCGCAAGGCGAGAGCTTGAGCATAATAGGCTACCGCACGCGGATCTGTATCGTCCTCAAGGAGTTTCTCATCTCTGGCGGCAAAGGCGAAAAGATTCCGAGGATCGAAGCACCCAAGGTGATGAAGGTGGATTGGCCCAATGCGGATGTGTCGCATGCCCTTGAAGCTGCCGAGGGCGAATCATCGGACGACAATCGAATGTAGAGGTGCTTGACATGCCGATTTTCAAGGACATAGGGAAGGATGTCAAGCCGCGAGAGCGACTGGAGAAAGCTGGCAGCATTCTCGAGCTAAGCGACGAGGAACTGCTAGGTCTTCTTATCAGAATTGGAAGAAGGGGCAAAAACGCTGTTGAAGTCGGTAAGGAACTGAAGGATGCATTTGGCTCGGTGCGGAACATGGTCTATGCCGATTGGCGGCAGATCGCGGGCAAGGGAGTGCTTGGGATCGGTGAAGTAAAATCCATGGAGCTGGCGGCGGCATTTGAACTTGGACGGCGTGGTGCCAAACTCTCGGCAGAGGACTATCAGAAGCCAGTCGAGAACGCACATGACGTGTTTGAGCACATTCGAGCATTGGGCGTTTCCGACATGCAGGAACATTTCTTTGCGCTCTACCTCGATCCGAAGAAAAGGCTTCTGTGTCCGCCGAAGGTTTTGACCACCGGGCTTGTCAATGCTTCGCTCCTTCATGCGCGAGAGCTCTTCCGCGAGGCGATACAGTGGGGTGCGACATCACTGTATGTGGCGCACAACCATCCAAGCGGAGATGCCACGCCGTCGGAGGAGGACATTGCGATGACGAAATCGCTTCTTGAGGCGTCAAAAGTGCTGGGCATACCGCTTCGTGACCATGTTGTCATCGGAACGGAGAATTCGCCTGGGCCGGCATATGCCTCAATTCGAGAGAGAATCTGGCCAAAAGGGTAGGACCAAATATAATATGGATGCCTTTAGAAAGATTAGCGGATTATTGCATGACCTGTTGCCAAGTCTTAAGGACGCCGTCGACAGAGTCCTTGCGGCTAAGTCCTATGACTATTGGAATTCATATGTCCTTGGATCGCTGGGGACAGACCCCTGCGGCAGTTTGATTTCGTCCGCACCGTAGGTGACTTGTAAAGGGGGTGGGTCAGCAAAAACTCCTTAAGCCACCTTGGCCATACGTGAATCGTAAGCATATGCGGTTTCTCCGTTGAGTGATTCCCTGTGGATTGAGTTGATGCAGTCCTCCAGCTGCTGGTCGAGGAACTCGCAGCCGTTGTCTGTCGTGACGCTTCGCACCGTCCCGAGGGCCTTTCTCCGCTTCATTCTCCTTATCGCGGCGACGACCTCGTCCTGGTTGACGTGGCTCAGGTGCTCGATGACATATCGCCTCGAGCATCGGTCGGGCATCACCAGGAGCCCTCCGCTCGAGCCTTTCCCCGAAATGACCGTGTCCATCTCCCAGTGCCCGAGCTCCTTTGCCTCCGCCGCCTCCTTCGGCCTGTCCCTGAGCTGCCTTCTGCCTGGCACCGTCCTCGCTTCGTGCGCAGGCCTTGGCGGTCTT
>CACWVU010000047.1 GCA_902764415.1 uncultured bacterium
CCGAGCCGAGACGCCCTTTACACTTGCCAAAATCGACTTCGCCCTTGTTTTACAGGGGCCAAGTCATAATCACCTCTCAAAAAATCGTGAAACTCCAGAAAATCACCCCCTTGCGCAAGCGGCCCGGAATATGATATACTACGCATCACTTTCTGGAACACGGGGTTGTGGCGCAATTGGTTAGCGCACTGGACTGTCGATCCGGGGGTTGCGGGTTCGAGCCCCGTCGACCCCGCCAGTACGGAAAGGGCGAGCGAGATTGCCTCGTGGTGTAATGGTAGCACCGCAGATTCTGATTCTGCTTGTTGGGGTTCGAGTCCCTGCGAGGCAACCATCCTAAATCTCCGATCCTTTCGGGGTGTTTGAGTGTTTGGGTTGGAAACTCCGATGGTTGGGGTTCTCGCTACCGCTCCACAGCTTCGCACAAGCCAACCCAGATACATATGGTAACATTTCCTGGTTTTAGATCTGGGGGGCAAGCCCCCAGACGCCCATGATAGCCCCTGCGGCGAGGCCGCAGATATATAACATGGCAATAGTGGCCGTGCATGATGAATGGCACAAGCGAAGCGAAAAGCATTCAGCGGAGCGGGACAGCCGAGCGAAGCGAGACAGCCGAAGGCCGCGAGAGCCCCACGGATCGGAGTTTATAACCACGAACCACGCGCAGGGGGTTGCCAAACTGCCGCGGATTTGGTATTATTCCCAGCAATGACATACTGGACTACCCCCAAATCGGAGGATAAACGATGAACGGAGTGAAAAATCTCGCGTGTATGGTTGTTTTGTCGGTTGCGGTCGCGCTGGGCGCGCTCGCGGAATACAAATGCGAACTATCGTTCCCCAGCGCATCATCGACCGAGCTTGAGAACTTCCCGGTGCTCGTGCGCATCTCCCCGGCCGCGCTGGACGGCTTCTCCTATGCGGAATGTCCGACTGCCAGCTGCCTCTGGTTCACCGACAGGAACGACGAAACGCTTCCCTTCGACGTCGATACCTGGGACACGACCGGCGAGTCTCTCGTCTGGGTTTCCGTGCCGTCGCTCTCCACGACTGCGACGATCACCATGCACTGTTCGGCCAACTCGGTGGAGGCGCCAGTCTCTCCGGATTCGACCAATGTCTGGTCCCGCGCCGGCTATTACGCCGTTTGGCACATGAACGAAATCCTCGAGGATGGCGAAGGCAAGCACTACACCCCTGATGCCTCCGGGAAGGGCTGGCACGCCTACAAGCAAGACGAGGACGACGCCAACTATCCAGTCCCAACGAACAACGCTCCCACCGTCACCGCGCATCCGACGCCGATCACCGGCACGGCGATGAACATCGCCTGCGGAGCCGGGAAGGCCAGCTACGAAAAAGGCGGCTTTCTCGTGCCGGCGGGTGTAACCTCGTCGACGACGCTCAACGGCCCTGGCTTCGTGTTCTCCGCCATCGTCAACGCGCGGCAGACGGCAAGCAATAGCCGCATCATTGCCACCGGGACCACCTACAGCGAGATGGCCAACCTCACGGTTGGCAACGACCAGATCTACTGCATGGGCGGCAACAGCTACCACAACAAGGCCAATCCTGCGGGATCCACCGGCTGGGTCTGTGCTGCGGCTGTCTTCGGCCGCGGCAGCACCAAGAAGTCGTTCATCTTCGCCGACGGGGTGAACTTGACCGGCAGCGCCGGCGGCAACCCCGCCAATTACACCAGCCACACGCCCACAAAGGGTATCGGTCTCGGTTGCTTCACAGGTGGCAATTATTCGTTGAACGGCTATATCGACGAGGCCCGCATCCGCAACGTCGCTTCGTCCGACGAATGGGTCGCCGCGGAATACGCCACTCTGCAGCCGGGCTTCGTCGTTCCGATGGCGCAGCCTTCCAGCCTAAGCAGGGGCTGCACAATCGCGGCCACCAACCTCGCTGCGGGCGTGGTGCTGACGAATTTCCCGCTGATGGTGAAGCTGACGGCGAGCAACAAGTACGGCTTCTCATACGCCGACGCGGCGGTGGACGGCTCGGACGTCCGTTTCTTCGACGCAGACGACATGCAGCTCTTCCACGAAGTCGCCTCGTGGAACCAGGCGGGCGAGTCCGTGCTCTACGTGAGCGTCCCGCGCCTTTCGCGCGACACGGTGGTGACGATGCGCTGGCAGAAGAAGAACAAGTCGGCCGTTCTGCCGCCGATGCCAGCTTCCGCCGTCTGGACGGCGGCTGGATACAAGTTCGTCTGGCACCTCGACCGCTACGACTCGACGATCGGCGGCTACGCTAACTCGGTCTCGACGAACTATCCCGCCAAGCCGGTCGGGACTGCTCCGACGGTTGTCGCCGGCGCGCAGGGTTCCGCGGCCGGCATCTACGGCGACTATCCGCTGCTGGCGCAGGGGGCGGGCTATGTCTTCTCCCAGCCGTTCTCCGTCTCCTGCTGGAGCCGATATCCGGCCAGCCGCTGGGATTGCGCCTCTGGCAGCGGACGCATCTGGACTTGCGGCACGAACAACCAAGCCGCCAATATCTTCTTCAACTGGAAACAGGGCTTTGTGATGGGCGACATAGACAGCGGCGATCTGGCCAAGTACCTGCCGTTCCAGAAGGCGGCGGCTGGCGACACCGACGAACAGACAAAGGCGAAGTCTCGTTGCAAGAAGGACACCTGGCAGTTCGTGACCGGCGTCTACCAAAGCACGTCTTCCAAGACCTACCTGGACGGCGTCCTCATACCCCAGGACAGCAGCGACTATCATCAGCTGGATACGCTGAGCACCTCGCGGACGGTCTTCGGGCTCGGCGGATTCACCAACGCGCAGCCGGGCGACACAGGCAACTTCCAGGGCGAGATCGACGAGATCCGCATCCGCTCCGGCGTCGCGTCGGCGGAATGGGTGAAAGCCGAGTACGACAACGCCACGAATGCCGGATTCCTGAAGATCACCCGTCTGCCCGTAAGTGGATTTGCCGTTCATCTGCTCTAACACAGGTCGTCCGCGGCGCGGATGCCCTGGCAGGTGTGCACTTCCCGCGGCAGTTTGCTATCCAACATCTGCCTTTGACAACCTAAACAAAATTTTAAATTGCGTTCACTCTGGCAAAGCACCCGTTATGACTACACCCGAGCACGAACCGCAAATTTATGGTATAATCTACATCCAATGGACACACTTACCCTAGCGTCGATGGCGATTTGGGCGGCGGCGGCGGCCGGCGTGGCGTGGTACCTGGCGACAGTCGCCGGGGAGGTGACCTATGTCACGCTTGCGGACGGGCGCCGCCAGGCGCGGCAAATACCGGTCGTCTTCAAGGCGCTGCTGCCGTTTGCGCCGAACTTCTTCCCGCTCGTCCGGAGTCCGGCGTTCAGGCGCACGGTGGAGAGCGCGGACGCGAAGCTGGTGCAGGGCGGCTTCGAGGGGCTGATCTCGGGAGAGGAGTTCGCGGCGCTCAAGCTGATGCTGCTGTGGGTGCTGCCGGACATTTGGCTGCGCGGGGCGGTGAAGCGGCGGCACCTCGCGATCCAGAAGGCGCTGCCGTTCGTCCTCGACCTCCTGACGCTTTCGGTGGAGGCGGGCATGGACTTCATCAGCGCGCTGCAGCGCAACTGCCGGCTCCGGCGGCTTGACCCGCTCAACGAGGAGCTTCTGCGGATGACGAAGGAGATCCAGGTGGGGCGCTCGCGCCGCGAGGCGCTGAAGGACATGGCGAAGCGCGTTGGCCAGCCGGACCTGCGGGCTGTCTCGCATGCGCTGGTGCAGGCGGACGAGCTCGGTGTCTCCATCGGCGCGATGCTGAGGATACAGTCCGACCAGCTCCGCGCCCGCCGTTTCGACCGGGCGGAGAAGCTGGCGGCGGAGGCGCCGGTCAAGATGCTCGGCCCGTTGATGCTTTGCATTTTCCCGGCGGTGTTCATCATCCTGCTCGGGCCGGTGCTTACACAGGCGATGAAAGGAGTGTTCTGATGGCGGAGAATCCGTCACTTGAGGCGGTGAAGGGCCCGCTCGCGGGCCGCAGGTTCGAGGTGGGCCCGGGCGGGCTCAGGCTCGGCCGCTCGTCTACCTGCGACATCCACGTTCCCGACGGGGAGCTGTCGCGCAACCACTGCCTCTTCGAGGCGGCAGGTCCGACCGGGCTGCGCGTGACCGACCTCGCGAGCGCGAACGGCACGATCGTCAACGGCGAGCCGATCGGCGCAGAGCCGGTTCCGCTTTCGCCGGGCGACACGGTGGAGGCGGGCGGCACCACGCTGCGCGTCGCCGGCGGAGCGGGGTCGCGGCTGGACCTGGGGCTCGGGCCGGCGGTGCCGGCGGAACAGGCCGCCGCGCCGTCCGCGGCGCCGCGCCGCAGGCGTCCGGCGTTCCTCAACGCGCTTTGGGGAATCGCGGTGGCGTCGTGTGCGATCGGCATCTACCTGGCGCTGACGGACAAGCGGACCGTATCAGCGCCGCCGGCGACGCCGGTCGAGGAGGCGGCGCCGGTCGTCAAGGAGGCTTTCTACGAAAAGGTGGAGGCGAACGATTCGCGCATCTTCCGCTACGCGATGACGCTGGCGGCGGACTCCACGCTGACGGTGAAGGTCGACGACGTGCCGGACGAGAACCGCCACCACGCCAAGAGCCAGCCGCTCGGTCCCGAGGCGCTGGAGGAGATCAACGAGATCCTCGCCTGGAAGAACCTGAAGGACCTCGACCGCGAGTACATCGGCGTCGAGCCCGATCCGCCGGCGCTCGAGAGCTGGTCGCTCCGGGTGGTATACTCCAACCGGGTGCGCACGGTGAAGGTGGTCAATACCCAGGAGCCGGAGGCATTCCGGACGATCCGCGAGCGGCTGGAGGCGTTCTCCAAGAGCGAGCTCGGGGTGTGGGCGATCCAGTACTCCCGCGGCAAGCTGGTGGAGCTCGCCGAGAAGGCGGCGGAGCTCGGCGAGGCGAAGTGGGCCGACCGCGACGTCGAGCACGGCAACCTCGCCGCGTCGATCGATGCGTACCGCGAGGTGCTGTTCTATCTCGAGACCATCGACCCGAAGCCTCCGCTCGCGGCGACTGCGCGCGAGGGGCTGGAGCGCTCCAAGGCGGAGCTCGACCGGCGCTGCCGCGACCAGCGGTTCCTCGCCGACCGCGCGCTCAACCTCAAGCAGTGGGAGGAGGCGAAGAGCGCGCTGATGGTGCTGATGGAGATGGTGCCGGATCGCCGCGACGACCGCCACCGCGACGCCAAGACGAAGCTCCTCTCGGCGGAGAGCCATCTGAAGAAGGGAGGCGAGAGATGAGGTCGGTCATTTTTGCGGTTCTCGCGCTGGCGTCCGCCGCGGCTTTTGCGGCGGACGAGCAGCCTGCTGTGCGTCCGAGGGTGACGGTGTCGAGCCAGCCGTCGGGGGCGACGGTGTCGGTGGACGGCATGGACCGCGGCGTCACGCCGCTGGTGATCTACGACCTGGGCCCCGGCCGCCATCACCTGCGCTATCGGCTTGCCGGCTACGAGGACCGCGACCGGTTCTTCAACATGGACGAGGGCCCGGTGCTGGAGAAGAGCGAGACGCTCGTCCCCGAGAAGGGGCTACTCTTGCTGCGCACCGACCCGCCGGGCTGCGCCATTGCCATCGACGGCGTGGCCGCCGGCACGACGCCGCGGCTCTTCACCTATCTCGACGCCAAGGAGACGTACAAGGTGAAGCTGACCAAGGCAGGTTACCTGCCGCAGGAGCTGGTGGTCAAGTTCAACGGCCGCGAGCCGCTGGTGAGGGACGAGACGATGGTGCTCGACTCCGGCGCGATCAGCATCATCTCCGATCCGGCTGGCGCGGAGGTGACGGTGAACGGCATTGTCCGCGGCGTGACGCCGCTCGAGGTGAAGGACGTCCCGAAGGGCAGGGCGGCCGTCACATTCAAGCTCGACGGCTTCGCCGAGGAGGTGCGGGAGCTCGCGATGCGCGCCGGCGACCGCCAGACGCTGTCAATCGTGCTTACTCCGCTGCCCGGCTCGCTGCACCTCGTCTCGGTGCCGGAGGGCGCCAGGTTCTACCTGAACGAGGAGGCGCGGGGCCAGGGACCGCTCGCGATTACCGGGCTCAAGCCCGGCGAGTACCGCGTCCGCGCCGAGCTCGCCGGCTACGGCACGATCGAGAAGACGGTTGCTATCCGTCCTGGCGAGGCGACGCGCGAGGAGTTCCGGCTCTCCAACGTGATGGGGCGGCTCGAGGTGCGCACCGATCCGCCGGGGGCGACTGTGGTCTTCGACGGCAAGGTGCTCGGGACGACTAAGGGGTCCGAGAGTGCGGCGAAGAGCGACGTCTTCGCGATCGAGAACATCCTCGAGGGCGAGCACGTGCTCATCGTGCGCAAGGACGGCTACGAGGAGGCCTCCCGGAAGCCGAAGATCCGCAGCACTAAGACCTCGCAGGCGAACGTGAGGCTCAAGCGGATATTCGTGCCCGACATCGAGCTCGAGACGGTGCACGGAACCGTCCGTGGCGTGCTGGTGGAGAACCAGGCGGACTGCGTCAAGGTCGAGGTCTCGCTCGGAATCACCCGCACCATCCCCAGGAACGAGATCAGGAAGTACACGCCAATCGGCGAAAGGGCGAAGTGAGGCGTCGGCTCGACGTCGCTTTGGTGGAGCGCGGGCTTGCCGCGTCCCGTACCCTCGCGCAGGCGCTCGTAATGGCGGGTAAGGTGCGCGTAGCTGGGCAGGTGGAGACCAAGGCGTCGCGGCAGGTGGACGAGTCGGCGGCGCTTGAGGTTGAGTCGCCGCCGCGCTTCGTCTCGCGCGGCGGCGAGAAGCTGGAGGGCGCGTTCGCGCTCTGGGGCGCGGGGCCGGACCGGGCGCTCGACGCGTCCGGACGGATCTGCCTCGACGTCGGCTCCTCGACCGGCGGCTTCACCGACTGCCTGCTACAGCACGGGGCGAAGATGGTGATGGCGGTCGATGTGGGCACCAACCAGCTCGCCTATTCGCTTCGCAGCGACCCGCGCGTGTGGGTGAAGGAGAACTTTAACGCACGCTACATGACGCGCGACGACCTGCCCGAGACGCCGGAGCTGGCGGTGACCGACGTCTCGTTCATCTCGCTCCGGCTCATCCTGCCGCCGATCGTCTCGGTGCTCGCGCCTGGCGGCGCCGTAGTCGCGCTCATCAAGCCGCAGTTCGAGGTGGGGAAGGGGCAGGCGCCCGGCGGGCTGGTGCGCGACGAGTCGCTGCGCCTCGCGGCGCGCGACGGCGTCGTGCGCTTTGCCGAGGAGGAGCTGGGACTGTCGCTCGCTGGACTCGCCGAGTCGCCGATCCGCGGACGCGAGATGGGCAACGTTGAGTACCTCTCTTTCTTCCGCAAGGGCGAGGAGTGAATTTCAGGAAAACCGAAAGGAACGAAAATGAAGAAAGTCATCGTCTCAGCTGCTGCCGCGTTCGTTGCGCTTGCGCTCGCTGCCGCCGAGCCAGGCTATGCGACGCTAATCTCTCACCGCGGCGAATCGCACGACGCGCCAGAGAACACCCTGCCCGCGTACCAGATGGCGGTCGAGCGCGGCTTCGGGTTCGAGTGCGACGTCTACCTCTCCAAGGACGGGCGCGTATTCACCTTCCACGACTCCACGTTGAAGCGCACCACTGCCGGCGCGAACGCCAAGGCCTGCGGCGAAGTTTCATGGGACGAGATCGAGAAGCTCGACGTCGGTGCCTGGGGGAAGTGGAAGGGGTCGAGGTTCGCGGGGACGCGCCCGGCGCTGCTGGAGGAGGTGCTCCAGCTCGCGCGCGACGGGCGCGAGATCTACGTCGAGGTGAAGCCGGGGCCGGAGATCGTGCCCTACATCAAGAAGGTCTTCGCTGCGCAGAAGAAGGCAACGCCGAAGAATGTGCTCTTCATCTCCTTCAACGACAAGACTTGCCGGACGCTGAAGGACGAGATGCCGGATTACCGCGTCTACTGGCTCTCCGGCGCGATGCGCCGGTCAGGTGGAAAGATGCAGCCGGTGACCGCGGCGGAGGTGGTGGAGAAGCTTAAGGCGACCGGGGCGGACGGGGTCGACATCCAGTTCGTGCGCGAGGCGGTCACCGCCGACTTCGTCCGCGAGGTCAACGCGGCGGGGTTCTCGGTCCACGTCTGGACGGTCGACGACCTCTCCGACGCGGTCGAGGCGTTCAAGCGCGGCGTGGCGACCGTCACCACCAACCGCGCGAAGAGGCTGCTTGACCTCTACCGCGGAGCAGCTCCGACCAGCTATGTGCGCATCGGCGGACTCGACCGCATCGTCATCACCGACTACCGCAACTTCGCCGACGCTGTCGGTGTGTTGCTGAAGCGGTGGAAGTGAACCTGACCGCCGCCGCGAGCCACGAACCACGAACCGCTAATTTTGGTATAATACACTTCAATCAAGTCTGGACGGAGAAACAAAATGGGCAATTTCTACAGAGACAACAAGGACATCGAGAACGTCATCGACCTCCTCGACCTCACCGAAGTCGCGACGCTTCTCGAGGAGGACTTCAAGTTCGCGAAGGAATACGACTTCGCGCCGAAGGACGCCGCGGACGCGATCGACAACTACAAGCGCGCGATCGACCTCTGCGGCGACATCATGGCGAACCGCATCGCCCCGCTCGCCGAGGAGACCGACCTCGTCGGCAACACCCTGAACGAGGACGGGTCGGTGACGCGCGCGCCGGGGATGAAGCTCGCGATCGAGCTCTTCGGGAAGACCGGCCTTATGGGCGTCACGATTCCCTACTACCTCGGCGGCCTCAACATGCCATGCACCGTCCTCACCGCGTGCAACGACATCGTGAGCCGCGGCGACGCCGGGCTCATGAACCTTTTCGGGCTCCAGGGCATCGCCGAAACGATCAACTGGTTCGCCGACGAGGAGATCAAGAAACAGTATGTGCCGCGCCTCGTCACCGGCGAGTGGACCGGCGCGATGGTGCTGACCGAGCCGGACGCCGGATCCGACCTCCAGTCCGTCAAGACCTCGGCCTACCAGGACAAGGACGGCGTCTGGCGCGTCAACGGCGTCAAGCGCTTCATCACCAACGGCTGCGGCGAGGTGCTGCTCGTCCTCGCCCGCACCGAGCCCGAGTTCAGCGACGGCCGCGGTTTGAGCTGCCTGCTGGTCGAGAAGGGCCCGTGGGTCAAGGTGCGCCGCCTCGAGAACAAGCTTGGCATCCACGGCTCGCCCACCTGCGAGATGGTGTTCACCGAGGCGCCGGCGAAGCTGATCGGCCTTAGGAAGCGCGGACTCATCACCTACGTCATGGCGCTCATGAACGGCGCCCGCATGGGCATCGCCGCCCAGGGCACCGGCATCGCCGAGGCCGCCTACCGCGCCGCGCGCGACTACGCCGCGGCGAGAAAGCAGTTCGGCGTCACCATCGACACCTTCCCTGCGCTCCGCGAGCTGATGTCGACGATGTCGGTCGAGCTCCAGGGCTCGCGCCTGCTCACCTACTACGCGGCGAAGAACGTCGACCTCGAGGCCGGCCTCGGCCGCAGGTTCGAGACGCTGAAGGGCTCGCCGGAGGCGCCTGCCGTGCGCACGCGCCTCAAGAAGTACGCGGCGTTCAACAAGATGCTCACCCCGATGGCGAAGTACTACGGTTCGGAGCTTTCGATGCGCAACGCGCAGGGCGCGATCGCCGTCCTCGGCGGCTCGGGCTTCATGAAGGACTATCCGTGCGAGCGGTACCTCCGCGACAGCCGCATCACCACGATCTACGAGGGCACCTCTCAGCTCCAGGTCGTTGCCGCGATCGCCGGCGTCACCGGCGGGCTCGTCAAGGACGTCGTCGCCGACATCCTCGGCAAGGAGGACTGGCACGCCGAGCATCCGCGGATGACCAAGCTCCTCGCGGACCTGGACGCTGCGGTCGAGTACGTGAAGGGCCGCGAGGACGCAAAGACCTACCACGACCTCTCGGCGCGGAAGCTCGTCGACGCCGCGATTGCGCTCGTCGTCGCCGCGCTCTTCGTCAAGGCCGCCGAGAAGTTCGACTACAAGAAGCCGGCGCTCGAGTTCTGGCTCAACGTGGAGTTCCCGCGCGTCCGCGCCGGTCTCGAGCAGGTCATGTCCGGCTACGCCGGCGCGGCCGCCGACTTCGAGACCCTCGCGCCGATGCCTCCTGATGAGGACTGACCAGGCGGCGGCCTGGCCCGCCGCGCCGCTATCGCCCGAGGCGCCCGCTGATTTCGGCGAGGTGGCGCACGAGGTGGCGGTCGAGGGTGCGCTCGAGGAAGGGGATCACCTCGTGGCGCACCTTGTTGCGCTCGATGGAGACGTCGGCGTTCGACGCGTCCTCGCGCCATTCCTCGCCGTACTTCCCGAGGTACTCCTTGAGCTCCGCGTCGCGGCAGCCTAAGAGCGGGCGGACAAACCTGACGCCGTCCACTTCGCTCGTCGCGCGGATGCCGGCAAGCGAGGCGCGGCGGAGCCTCATGAGGAAGGTCTCGGCGACGTCGTCCATGTGGTGGCCGGTGGCGATTGCGTCGAGCTTCAGCGACTTCGCGCACTTCGCGAAGAACGCGAGGCGCACGCGCCGCGCGGCCATCTCGATTGATTCGCCGCGGCGCCTGACGACCTTGGCGTGGACGCCGCGGAAGGGAAGGCCGAGCCGCTTCGCGAGCGCCTTCACGAACCGGTACTCCTCCGCGCTCTCGCGTCGGAGGCCGTGGTCGACGTGGAGCACGACGAACCTTTTCGCCGCGTTGCGCTTCTTGCCGCCCTTGGTGAGCAGGAACGCGAGCGCCACCGAATCGGCCCCGCCGCTGACGGCGAGTCCGATCCTTCCCGGGGGCAGAATTGACCTTTCAATCTTCACGGTTGCAGAGTATACCATATTTTTGGTATACTATGCACCAATCGTTCGGAAAGCGGGCGTAGCTCAATGGCAGAGCTCCAGCCTTCCAAGCTGGCTACGAGGGTTCGATTCCCTTCGCCCGCTCCAGGAGGAAAGTTCAGCCAGGGTGGCGTAATGGCAGCCGCGGCAGACTCAAAATCTGCTGCACGAAAGTGCGTGCGGGTTCGAGTCCCGCCCCTGGCACCATCCTCGCCGAGGCTGCGGATGACCGACTGACCGGACGGGAAGATTGACTGGAGGGGTGTCCGAGTGGTCGATGGTGCAACCTTGGAAAGGTTGTGTGGGGGCAACTCCACCGGGGGTTCGAATCCCCCCCCCTCCGCCAGTCAATTTTTTCTTAAAATACCCCCTTGCGCAAATGGGGGCATTTTTGATATACTACACAACTATTCGACCACTCTAAGAGAGTAACAAAAAATGAAAGTCCGTAGTTCCGTTCGTCGCATCTGCGAGAACTGCCGCATCATCCGCCGCAAGGGGGTCGTGCGTGTAATCTGCACAAACCCGCGCCACAAGCAGCGCCAGGGTTAAGAAAGGTAACAACAACACTATGCCTAGACTGATGGGTGTGGACATACCGGGCAAGAAGCACATTCGCTTCGCCCTGCGGTATATCCACGGTATCGGGCCGAAGCGCGCAGATGACGTGCTGGCGGCGGTCAAGGTCGATCCGATGAAGAAGGCGGACGACGTAACTCAGGACGAGATCCACGCGATCACGACCTTTATCCAGGAGAACTACCGCGTGGAGGGCGACCTCCGCCGCGAGGTCTCGCAGAACATCCGCCGCCTGATCCAGATCGGGTCGTACCGCGGCCTGCGCCACAAGAAGGGGCTGCCCGTGCGCGGCCAGCGCACCAAGACGAACGCCCGCACCCGCAAGGGCGGCAAGCGCGTCTCGATCGCCATGCCCAAGCAGGCCGGCAAGTAAGGAGCTTTAGGACATGAGCGAAGAAGTAAAGAAAGAGGTCGCCCCGGCCGCTCCGGCCGCGGACGCCGCGGCTCCTGCGGCGGAGGGCGAGGCACCGAAGGCCAAGAAGAGCGGCAAGTCGATTCCCGCGGGGATTGCGTTCATCCGCTCAACCTTCAACAACACCCAGGTTTCGATTGCCGACGCGCGCGGCGGCGTGATTTCCTGGAGCTCGGCCGGCAAGGCGGGCTTCAAGGGCTCGCGCAAGTCGACGGCGTTCGCGGCGACGATGGTCGCGCAGGACGCGGCCCGCGTCGCGGTCGCGAAGGGCATGCACGAGTGCGAGGTGAGGATGCAGGGCGCCGGCGCCGGCCGCGAGAGCGCGGTCCGCGCCATCCAGGCCGCGGGCATCCGCGTCACACAGATCACCGACACGACGCCGGTTCCCCACAACGGGTGCCGCGCCCGCAAGCGCAGGAGGGTTTAATCATGGGTCGCTATACAGGTCCCGTCTGCCGTCAGTGCCGCCGCGAGGGGAAGAAGCTCTTCCTCAAGGGCGCCCGCTGCTACATGGCCAAGTGCCCGATCGAGCAGGGAACCCCCGCTCCGGGCATGCACGTCGCGCGTCGCGCGAAGAAGATGTCCGAATACGGCTCCCAGCTCCGCCAGAAGCAGTCGCTGCGCCGCCAGTACGGAATGGGCGAGCTGCAGTTCC
The DNA here is from genome assembly GCA_902764415.1 of uncultured bacterium. Classification (GTDB taxonomy): domain Bacteria; phylum Verrucomicrobiota; class Kiritimatiellia; order RFP12; family UBA1067; genus UBA1067. The sequence continues at coordinate 12,456 of CACWVU010000047.1, forward strand.
GCCGCTTCTTCCAGGAGGCGCTGCGCCGAGAGGGCATCACCGGCGAGATTCTCCTGCAGATGCTGGAGATGCGCCTCGACAGCGTGGTCTACCGCCTCGGCCTGGCGCCGAGCCGCCGCGCCGCGCGCCAGTTCATTCGCCACGGCCACATCCTCGTCAACGACCGCAAGGCGTCGATCCCCTCGATGATCGTGCGCGTCGGCGACATCGTGACCGTCAAGGACAACGCGAAGTCCAAGGACGCCGCGAACCGCTCGGTCGAGGCAGCCACGGGCGCCCAGCTGCCGGTGTGGATGGCCTTCGACCGCGCCACGCTGCGCGCCGAGGTGCTGGCCGTGCCGACCCGCGAGCAGATCGCCCCGATCGTCGACGAGCAGGCGATCGTCGAACTCTACTCGCGCTGATCCGGCCTTTACGCCTTTAACAACTTAACAGGGAGACAACGATATGGCTATCCGTTTGAGCCCGTTCGAGATGCCCAAGAACGTCCAGCTGGACGAGTCGACCAAGACCGACACGTACACGAGGTTCGTGGCCGAGCCGTTCGAGGTCGGGTATGCGCGTACGATCGGCAACTCGCTCCGCAGGGTGCTGCTGAGCTCGATCGAGGGCGCGGCGATCTCGTCCGTGCGCATCAAGGGCGTCAACCACGAGTTCTCCACCATCAAGGGCTGCGCCGAGGACGTCACCGACATCATCCTCAACCTCAAGCGCACGCTGGTGAAGACCGTCTCGCGCGAGAACCAGATGCTCACCCTCAAGGCGAAGGGGCCGTGCACGGTGTGCGCGGGCGACTTCGCCAAGGAGAACAACGTCGAGGTGCTCAACCCCAAGCAGGTCATCTGCACTCTCGACGTCGACGGCTCGCTCGACATGGAGTGCGAGGTGAGGACCGGGCGCGGCTTCTGCCTGGCCGACGGCAACAAGAGCCCCGACCAGGAGATCGGCCGCATCGCGATCGACTCGATCTTCTCGCCCGTGACCCGCGTCAACTTCCTCGTGGAGAACACGCGCGTCGGCGAGCGGACCGACTACGAGAAGCTCGTCCTCGACGTGTGGACCGACGGCCGCGTCACCCCCGGCGACGCGCTGAAGACCGCGGGCGCGGTGCTCCGCCGCCACATCGACGTGTTCGTCGACTACGAGGGCGAGCAGACGCTCGAGTTCGAGGACCACAGCGAGAAGGACGCCAACGAGCGCGAGCGCCTCAGGAAGCTGCTGAACATGTCCGTCAACGAGATCGAGCTCTCGGTCCGCGCGGCGAACTGCCTCAACAACGCGAACATCTCCTCCGTCGGAGAGCTCGCCGCCAAGACCGAGGCCGACATGCTCAAGTACCGCAACTTCGGCAAGAAGTCGCTGGACGAGATCAAGAAGAAGCTCGTCTCGCTCGGCCTGTCGCTCGGGTACAAGTTCGACCCGGATCTGCTTGAAAAGAAAAAGGAAGCTTAAGCCATGCGCCATCAGAGAGTCGCAAAGAAGTTTGGACGCTCCACCAAGCACCGCAAGATGCTGATGAGGAGCCTCGTCACCAACCTGATTCTTGCCGAATCGATCAAGACCACCCTGCCCAAGGCCAAGGAGGCCCGCAAGGACGCCGACCGGATCGTCACCGTCGCCAAGAAGGGCGACCTGGCGGCCCGGCGCCTGGCGGCTTCGCGCCTCGTCGAGCCGAAGGCGGTGCAGAAACTGTTCGACAAGATCGCCCCTGCGATGAAGGACCGCAAGGGCGGCTACACCCGCATCGTCAAGCTCGGCACCCGCAGGGGCGACGCCGCTGAGATGTGCGTCCTTCAGTGGGTCACCGCGGCAGAGGCCGCGGCGCCCGCGAAAGACGAGCCGGCGAAGGAGGTGAAATAATGGCTATCGTTCTCAAGCTCAAGAAGGGCGAATCCGTTGAGCGGGGCCTCAAGCGCCTCAAGCGCGTCCTCGACAAGGAGGGCCTCATCAAGAAGCTGCGCGACGACCGCTACTTCGAGAAGCCCTGCGTGAAGGCGCGCAAGAAGTCCCAGCGCGCGCGCATCCGCAACCGCTCGCGCCGCGGGCGGATGGAGCTCAACTAAGCGCCAGTCCAGGGGCTGAAGCCATAAAAAGGCCGCGGGATCCCGCGGCCTTTTTTGTCGTTATCTCGCTTGACTGCCAGCGTGACAATATGATATTATTCACTTTATTAGATGCTGTATAGCAAGTATAGCTAAATTCTCAACAGGAGAAAAACTATGAACGGAGTCAAGAAGCTCGCGTGGGGGATTGTTTTGTCGGCGGCGGTCGCGCTGGGCGCGGCGAGCGTTTATGCGGCGGATGCCGACGTAACTGGGCTCGTGCCGACGCTCCGCCTGACGTTCGACGGTCAGAGTCTCGCCAACACCGGCTCGGGGTCGTTAAGCATGGCCGGTGGAGTTACGACCTGGGTCGAATCGGAGCAGGGCTATGCCCTCGACACCCCCACCTGCGCTCCCTACGGCTCGATTTCCGGCGTCTTCGCCGCGAACCGCGACTCCGCCATCGCCGCCGTCGCGAAGCTTGGAACCAAGTCGACCGGCATCCTTTTCCACTTTAGAAACGGCAATACCTCCATTATGCTCCGGCGCGGTGCGGCCGCCAACCAGATCGTCCTCACCGAGAACAATTCCTCTTCGGCTCTCATCACCGTCAACGACATCGCGAACGGCGACACCGAATACCACCTCTACGTCGTGAACATCCTCCAGGGCCGCGTCGATCTCTATGTGGACGGGGTTCTTGCCGGCACGACCACCACGACGCCAAGAGCGTCCGATCTCGTCAACTGGCAGTTCGGCGGCCGACATGGCGGCGTCATCTCCGGAGAGGCGCTATGCGGCGGACCGATCGACGACCTCCGCGTCTATCCCGACGTGCTCACCACCGACCAGATGGTTGCGCTCGGGAATAGTCTGGGGGTGAAGTACGTGTCGGAATTCGCGATCCTGCCGATTCCCAAACAGATGTGTCTGCCCGGCATCGCACCGGAGCCGGGCTTCACGGTGACGAACTACGATAGCGGCGCGTACTGGACTTTCGCGGAAGGCGGCGTCGCGCCGAGTGCGACTCCGTTCGACATCGCCTACAGTCTCGCCGACGGGGTTGGCACCGTGACCGTGACCGGCAAGGCCGGCGAAGGCTACGAGGGCGTGACGCTGACCAAGGACTATCTCTTCACCGACGAGTTTCTGGTCAACGGCGGGTTCGAGTCCGGCACCATGTTGCCTGGATGGGTCGGTTCGGACTCAGTTAAGTCGTGTGTTATCGATGCTTCGAACGGCCACAAGCCGAACCATACCACGACCTTCATCACTGGCTCCTATTGCGGAATGCTCAAGCAGACCTGTTCCATGCAGCAGGTCTTCACGTGCGAATCTTCATGCCGCGTCAAGCTTTCCTGGAAATGCAAGCACCGTTGCGACTGGGGCGCCAGCACGGTGTACTACTCGGTGTTGCTTGACAATGAGGTCATCTACCCCGAGGAGACGGTCACGGGCAGTGATGTCCGATATAGAAGCGTCGAAGGCCTGATTCTGGCTCCTGGCGAGCACACGCTGAAATTTGATGGACGGACGGACAACAATGCCGATACATCGCTCTTCCTTGACGATGTTTCGCTTCGGATCATTACGCCGCTGGAGATCTGCCCGATTACTGACCAGACCTACAACTTCGGCGACGTCTGCCGCCCGGAATTCACGGTCTCGAATATCCTCGATGCGCAGACCTGGACGATCGGCGGGAACATCGTCAGCGCGGACTTCGATGTCGCCTACGCCAGCAACGACGATGGCGTAGGTGTGGCTACGGTGACGGCGACCGGCAAGGGGGTGCTTGCGGGCAATGTGATTTCCTCGACCTTCAATCTCGTCGCGACACATCTCGACGACGACAACATCTTTACCTCCGACCCCTCGGTCCGTCGGCACATCGTTGACGGCAAGTACGTCTATGTGTTCACTAATGCCGCGTCTGCGCAGGCGGTAACGACGAAGCGCTCCCTCCGGTTGACGGACTGCCTCCTTGTGGGTGGCGGCGGCGCGGGCGGCACCACGATGGCCGGCGGCGGCGGCGGCGGCGGCGTCACCAACATCTCCGGCATTGCCAATGTGGTTGCTTCTAGGGGAAGCACCATCACGGTCTCCGTTGGCGCGGGCGGCACCCCCAGCACCGCTCAGGGCGTAAAGGGCGGCAACGGCGGCACGACTTTGTTCGATTTCGGGGTCTTCTCCGCTTCCGTCGTCGGCGGTGGTGGCGGCGGCAGCTGGGACAACAAGGCTGGCGCGGCTGGCGCGTCCGGCGGCGGCGGATCCCAAAACGGCGCCGGCGGCGAGGGGATCGAGGGCATCGGCTTCGCCGGCGCGGCCGGTTTGGCTGTGAACGGCAGCGGCTCCGGCGGCGGCGGTGGCGCGGGCCACGCCGGCTACACGGCGGCGAATTCGCGCGCCGGCAACGGCGGTGAAGGCGTCTCCAACCGCATCACCGGCGCCTGGGTCGTCTATGGCGGCGGCGGCGGCGGCGGCGGTTCGGGCTCCGGCTACGGCACATACAATTTCGGCTTCGGCGGCCTCGGCGGCGGCGGCGACGGCGGCAAATCCGTCGTCGGCAATCCCGGCGCCGACGGCCTCGGCGGCGGTGGCGGCGGCGGCGGATGGAGCGGAAGCCTCAAGGCAGGTGGCAGGGGCGGTTCGGGCACCGTGATTCTCGCCGTCACGCCCAATGAAATCGAAACCGACCTTGCGGATCAGGTCTGGAACCACTTCGATCCGTGCCGTCCCGAGATCACGGTGTCGAACGTGCTGAACGGGGCCACCTGGACAGTTGGCGGGGACATTGAGAGCCCGTACTTCGACGTCGAATACCGCAACAATGTCGGCATCGGATTGGCGACGGTGATTGTGACTGGCAAGGGCGACTGTGCGGGACTGTTCTGGTCGGGGGTGTTCAACATCATCGCGACGAGCTACGCGGACGCTAACATCACCACGACCGACTTGAGCGTGCAGCGCCTCGAAGTCGACGGGCGTTACGTCTACGTCTTCACCAACACCGTTTCCGCTCAGACGGTGACGGCGAACAGCATGATCGCCCTTGACGAGTACCTGCTCGTGGCTGGCGGCGGCGGCGGCGGCCGCACGATGGGCGGCGGCGGCGGAGCCGGCGGCGTCGCTACCAACGCGGTTGGTTTCACCGGCGTTTTGCTTCCGAGTAACGGAACCTTTACGGTCGCCGTAGGTGCCGGCGGAGCCGGCAGCGCCTCCCAGGACGTCAATGGTGGCAACGGCGGCGACACGTCGCTTGCGTTCGGTCTAGTCGACGTGACTGTTCCCGGCGGCGGCGGCGGCGGCAGCTGGGGAACGGCAAAGGCGGGCGCGAGGGGTGGTTCCGGTGGCGGCGGCGCCAACGGCGGCGGAGCCGGTCTTGGAATTGACGGATACGGCTTCGCCGGAGCCGCAAGCCTTGGCGCCAACAACAGGTCTGGCGGCGGCGGCGGCGCAGGCCACGCCGGCTACAAGGGCGACTCGACCGCCAACCATTCCGGCTATGGCGGCGGAGGTGTCTCCAACCGCATCACCGGCGCCTGGGTTGTCTACGGCGGCGGCGGCGGCGCGGGCGGTTCGGGCAATGGCTATGGCCAGCCCGCCCCCGGCCTCGGCGGCCTCGGCGGCGGCGGCAACGGAAGCAAGGGCATCGACGGCAGCCCCGGCGCCGACGGCCTCGGCGGCGGCGGCGGCGGCGGCGGATACGGCGGCGGCAACGGATACGCCAGCAATTATGGAGGCCTTGGGGGCAAAGGCGGTTCCGGCATCGCCATTCTCGCCATCAAGGCCACGGACTTCGAAGTCGATCCGATCCCCGACCAGGTTCTGTCGGGTGGCGTGAGCGAACCGCTGCCGGTCGTACGTTCAGCCGACGGGCAGACGCTCCTCGTGAAGGATGCGGACTACACGGTCTCGTACTCCGACAACGACAGGGGCGGGAATGCCGTCGCGACAATTATTGGCATCAACGGCTACGCCGGCAAGTCGACCGACGTGCGCTTCAGGATCACCGCGCGCATCTATGCCAAGCCGTCGGTCGCCGTAGAGGGCGACGGCACGAGCTGGGCGAACGCGATGTCCATCGCGAAGGCGTTCGAGACGCTGGCGCACGCAAGCGGCTACAACGAGCTCTGGATGCAGGCGGGCACGGTGTCGGCGCAGGCGTTCTCCATCACCAATAACGCGTCGCTCGTGATCCGCGGCGGTTTCGCCGGAACTGAGACGTCGCTCGACGAGCGCGCCGAAGGGGCGCTCACGGTCTTCGACGGCGAAAGCACCTCGAGCATCCTCCTGACCATCTACAACGCGACCGACGACGACATCTTCCTCGACCGGATCAAGTTCTGCCGCGCCAGGTCGAACGGCTTCGTCAAGACCGGCAGGGGCGGGCTGAAGGCATACGACTGCGTCTTCGAGACGAACGGCAGGAACGTCTCGGAAGTTTACGGGCGCGGCATGAACGCGCAGTCCGACGGCTACGGTTCGCTCGTCGTCTCCAACTGCGTCTTCGCCGGCAACCGTAGCGTCAACAGCGACAAGCAGTGGGGCGGCTTCGGCCTCTATGTCAAGAATTTCAACGATGCACTTGTCGACGACTCGCTCTTCTTGACCAACGGCTACGACCTGACGAAGTCGCCGTCCAGCGCCTACGTGGGCTACCTCAATGCGCGCGGATCCGCGCTCCTCGTCGACAGCACCCCAATAACGATCAGGAACAGCCGCTTCGCCGGCAACTGCTGCCCGGTGCGCAAGAAGGACGACACCTACTGGTGCGGCGGCACGATCGCGCTCAACGGCGCGTGCGGCGGTTCGGTGATCGACCACTGCGCGCTCATCGGCAACACGGAGATTGTGAGTCTTGGAGACGAAGGTTCCAACAGCGGCGGCGCGATCGCGATCCGGCTGAACGCCAGCGCGGCCAAGGTGTCCGTCAGGAGCTGCACCATCGCCTACAACCTCACGCAAAGTCCCTATTCGTCGGGCGGCATCACCGTCTACAAGGGCAGCGCCGACATCGTGAACACGATCCTCTGGAAGAACTCCAGGTACCACGTCACGATGGGCGGCTACGGCAAGGACGTGCATGTCGCCTCGTCCGGCTCGGCGCGCCTGAGCCATTCGCTGGTGACGTCGCTCGACGCCGCCGACGAGTATCTCGTCGGCGCGAACCTCGTCGTCGATCCCGACACCGTCTTCGCCGCCGATCCGAAGCTCGTCACGTCGACGGCCGCCTACGAGAGCCTGGTCACGGTCACGGACGCGGCCCAGTACTACACCTACACCAATCCGAGCATCTACGAGGACCTCGCGTCCATGGACGCCCACCTGCTGTCGTCGGTCGGCTATCGTCTGAACGACGGCGCGGCGGGCCCTGCGACTACCTGGTATTCCCCGGCGATCGACCTCGGCGACCCGGCGGCGGACTACTCGCTCGAGCCAGCGCCGAACGGCTCTCGGCTCAACCTTGGCGCCTACGGCAACACCGTCGAGGCATCGCGCACCGCGACCGGCCAGCCGAGCGCGGATGTCTCGGTCTCGTTCTTCGAAGGCACGCCGCGCCCGTTCATAAGGATTGCTATGGGGCTTGCGTCGGGGGATGGATATGCATCGACCGTGTATCTCCAATGCGCGACCGGCGGAGTTACGTTGGTTGACAATGAATATCGCTTGATGGTGAATGGCGATGTCATCGAGTGGAAGTCGCCGGAGTTTCTGGTGCCTGGAACAACGCTTAATGTGGCGGTTTCGATCGTCGACTCCGGCTCCGATCCGGTGTACTACCAGGTTTCGGAATCGGTTACCGGCACGTATCCGCCTTACTACGGCAAGGGCGGCGGGCCGAACGTCATCCATGTCCGCGAGGGCGCTGACTGCAGGATGGACGGCACCAGCTGGACGGACGCCTTCCCCGACATCAAGACCGCGCTGGCGTCAATACAGGACAATTCAAAGACCGAGGTGTGGCTCGCGTGCACCAACGACCACCTGAACGAATCGACGGCCATCGCCTATCCGCTGACGATCCGCGGCGGATTCGCCGGCGTGGAGAACGCGCCTGACGAGCGGCCGGAAGGAAGTCGTTCCATCCTCGACGGGCGCGATGCGTTTGAAGGTCTATCCATCAACAACTCCGCGGCGGTTTCGATCGAGCGGGTCGTCTTTATAAGAGGCCTCAACTGCGGTCTCATCAAGACCGGCGCCGGCGATATGCTCATCTCGGACTGCATTTTCCTGACGAACGGAACCGAGCGCGCGGGGAATACCAGCGGCAAGGGCGCGCGCGTATCCGGCACGAAGGCGACGACCGCCGTCACCTTCACCAACTGCGTCTTCCGCGGCAACCGCGTGAAAGCCACATACTCAGCCGCCTGCGCAGCGCTGGGCAGCGGCATCAATGGCTCCTCGCTCAAGTGCCTCCGCCTCGAGAACTGCTATTTCGTCCACAACGGCAACTTTCTGCGTTCCCCCGGCGGCGCAAACTCGGGCGATTCGTCCACAGGCAACTTCTCCGGCAGCGCCGTCTATTCCTCCGCCCCGGTCTCGGCCGTTGGCTGTCGATTCATTGCCAATTTCGGCACAGTTATCAATTCAAACACGACGAGCGGCGGACACGGCGGAGCGGTACGACTCGTTTCGGGCGCCGAAGGGTCGGCGTTTACGAACTGCGCCTGGGTGGCGAACGGCGAGGAAGTCAACTGGACTTGGAACAACAAGGGGCCGAACGACTCAGGGGCGCTGGTGGTTCATTTCGGCAGCGCTTCCGGCACGGTGGACGTGGAACGGTGTACCTTTGCCTACAACCTCAACGACGGCTACGAGACGACGGCGGGACTGAACCTCTCCCTCGGTACGGCCAACATCCACAACTCGATTTTCTTCGGGAACATTCTTGGCGGCGCATCGACGACCCGCGGTCGGAACATTTCGCTGCGCGGGGACAGCGTCTGCAACGTCTCGTACACGCTCTTCGACGAACTCGGGTCGGATTCGGTGACCTGCGCGTCGACGGCGACCACGAACTTCCTGGACGGAATCGTCGTTGCCGACCCGCTCTTCGTGACGGAATACGAAACAATGACGAATCTCGTCAAGACGAGCAGTATCACCCTTCAGGGCAGCAAGCTCATCTTCTGGGACTGGACGACGGATAAGGCCCCTGCGACCTATGCGGCGCTCGAGGCGGCGAACGTGCATCTGCGCGGCGGACTCGGCTACCATGACGAGGCGACTGGGTCACTGGTGACTACTTACGCTCGTGGCGCGAAGTCGCCGTGCATCGACAAGGGCGACCCGAAGAGCGAATATCATCGCGAGCCGGCCGGCTACAACGGCCGCCGCGTCAACATGGGCTACTACGGCAACTCGCCCATGGATATTTGGGCGTGATTTTTGGTATAATACGAGCCTAAGGAGGATTGTCTCTACATGGCAGAGCGGGAAAAGGATGTCGAGGAGTATCTGGCGCGCATCCGCAAGACGATTGCGGACAGCGAGCGCGTGGTCTCGCAGGCGGCGCTGCGCATCGCCGAGACCGACCGCCTGCTGGAGCGGCAGGGGCTGACGCGCGAGCAGGTGATGGCCATGCACTTCTCCGAGGCGCAGATCGAGTCCGTGAACGCGGAACTGAGGCGCCGCGGGCTCGATCCGCTGGAGCGCTGGGCGCTGGCGGGGGAGGAGCCGCCGGCCGAAACGCCGCCTCCGCAGCCCGACGAGCCGCCGTCCACCGACGCCGAGCTGGAGAACCGCCAGCGAAAATTCGGCATGATGATGAAACCTTTTCAGCTCTGACGTGTATACCGAGTAGAAAGGAGAACAACTATGGCCATTCAACTCGACATATCCCGGATCGCGGCGCAGACCACCACGGCCGCTACGCAGGAAGACGCACTCTCCGCACAGGAGGCGAAGAAGTCCGCAACCCCAATTCTCGGCGGGAAGTCGCTGACGGTATCGTCCGGCGCGATGTCCGACCTGGAGGCGCTCGTCGCCCACCTCAAGAACGAGACGGACGACGCCAAGAGGAGCGTCAGCCAGGTGCGCATCTCGGTCCTCAACACGGTGCTGGACTCGATGAAGGACCGCGTCACGCAGGCGGAGCGCAACGCCCTGGTCAAGATCGAGGAGCTCAACGGCGAAATGGCCGAGGCCGAGAGCGAGCTTGCCGGGCTGAAGAGCGAGAAGGCCGCGTCCGAGGGCCGCATCGCCGAGATCGACTTGCTGATCGAGTCGCTTGAGCGGCAGGTGAAGCAGGCGGTGCAGGACGGCGCGGACCACCGCGAGCAGGTGGCAAAGCTCAAGGAGCAGCGCGCGCGGGAGCAGGAGAAGCTCGACCGCGTCAACGCTTCCATCGAATCCGTTTCCGCGAAGATCGCCGGAATCGACGCCAAGATCGCGGAATGCAGCGAGACGATCGCCGCGTCCACCCTGAGCGAAGTGTCCAAGGCGCTGCATGACGCCACCAAGGTCGATTCGTCGACCTCCGTGGACCGTCCCGACAGCACTGCCAAGCGCGACAAGGCGGAGAAGGTTGCGGAGGCGACCGACATCGGAAACGTCATCCGCGAGGCGCTCGACAAGATCATCGAACAGATCGACAAGGCGCTGGACGAGGCGAAGGTCGTGAAGGCGTAACCTCCCAACCACTTAACCACCTAACCACCTAACCAAACACAGGAGAACAAGAAAATGGAGAAGAAAATCGACGCCGCCCAGATCGCGGAGCGCGTGAAGGCGATCATCAAGGACAACGCCACTCTCAAGCAGCTGAAGGGCGTGACCAACGCCGAGCTCGAGGCGGTCTATTCGCTGGCCTTCGGCTACTACCAGACCGGCAAGTTCAACGAGGCGCTGAAGCTCTTCCAGTTCCTGGTCCTCTTCGACCACCTGAACAAGAAGTACTGGATGGGCCTCGGAGCGGTGCAGCAGGTGCTGAAGGACTTCCAGGGGGCGATCGTGTCCTACGGCTACAGCTCGTTCCTCGACCTCAAGAACCCGAAGCCGCAGTTCCACGCGGCGGAGTGCTTCCTGGCGATGGGCGACCGGCGCAACGCGGCGAGCGCGCTCTTCGCGCTGGAGGAGTTCTGCCCCAAGGACACCGACATTGGCCGCGAATACCGTGCCAAGGCGGCGAAGCTGCGCGAGCAGATCGGCGAGGAGTCGTTCGAGGAGCTTGCCGCCGAGGACGCGAAGCTCGCGAACGAAAAAAACGCAAAAAAGCAGTAACCTTTTCCCGTCTGGCGTGTAGACAGGGCAAGAAAGGAGAAAAACCATGTCTGACATAACACCAACATCGGCTGCAACGCAGAGGACTTCGGCTGACATCCTCCAGAACATCGACAACACGGTCGCGAAGCTGACCGGCGGCGATGCGGAGAAGACGAAGGAGCTCTTCAGGGAGGTTGCGAACATCATCTCCGGCGTAAGCGTTAGAGTGTCCAACGGCGGCACTTCCGGCGTCGACGGCAACCGGGACACCACCCGGACCAACGGCGGCACAAGCACGCCGTCGCTCGACAACCCCGGCGACCCGTCCGCGCGCGAGGCGAATCTCGAGAAGCTCATCGCCTACCTGCAGCTCGACAACGAGCAGCGGCAGACGGAGATGGCCAAGGACCGCATCGAGATGCAGCAGAACACCCTTGATGCCGAGCACGACGATCGCATGAAGCAGATCGACGAGTCCATCAAGAAGATGAAGGACTCCGAGTCCGCCTCCAAGTGGAGCCGTGCGTTCAGCTGGATCGGGGCGATCCTCTCGGTCGTCGCGGCGGTTGCGCTGACGATTGTGACCGGCGGCGCGGCGGCCGGCTTCGCCATCGCGGGCGCGGTTCTGGCGGTTACGGCGCTCACCCTGAACGAGACGGGGGCGATGGAAACCATAACCAAGAAGCTGGCCGAGTCGATACAGAGCTCGTTCGGCTCGAGCAAGAGCGACGCTCAGCTCGCGGCCACGCTCATCATCAACATTGGGATCATCGCGCTTTCCGCGGGGTGCAGCATCGGCGGCATGGTCGCCGGCTTCAGCAGCGCCGCATCGAGCGCGGCCAACGTCGCCAAGGCCGCGGCGGAAGCCGCGAACGTGGCGAATAAGTCCGCGAACGCGGCGAGCGGGGCGACGACGATCCTCGGCATGTCGACGCAGACGGCCAAGACGGTGCAGAACGTGATCTCGGTCGCCAGCACCGCGACCGCCGCGAGCGCGCTCGCCACCGGCGGCATCAACACCTACTACACCAAGAGGTCGGATGATGCGAAGGCCGACACGACCGAGCTGCAGAAGTTCATCACCCAGCTCCAGCAGCGACTCGATGAGAGTGAGGAGGAGCTTCAGCAGCTGCTCCAGCAGATCGAGGCCGGCTTGAGCGATATCGCCCAGATAGTCGGTTCGGTCACTGATACGAGTGATGAAATCGCCAAAAACATCGGGCAGATGGCGTAAAACGGTTAGGTAGTTGGGTGGTTAGGTGGTTGGGTAGTTTTTGGAAAAATCTGTGTAACCTAAATGAATCTAGCGTGTAGACAGAGTGAACCAATCAATAAATCAACAACCTAACTACCTAACAACCCAACTAACCAGTTGCAAAGAAAGGAATCTTGCCATGAGCATAGGAGTCAACGCGAACGCAGGCGTCAAGAACGTGGACTGGGAGAAGGTCCTCTCCAAGCTTGGCGACGTGCAGAAGACGACCGGTGAAGACGGGAAGGAGTCCTTCACCATCACCATGAAAACCGACGACGGGGTTCGCACGGCGACCATCAGCATCCCGGACGACCTCGAGCTTCCGGAGACGGTCACCGCCGAGTCGCTCTCGTCGCTCGTGTCGAAGCTCGGCTCGTGCGGGCTCAACCTCACCGAAGAGCAGATCTCGCAGATGAAGGACGAGATCACCAGGCTGTACACCGAGGCGGCGAGGTCGCTGAACGAGGTGTCGGCGTCGGCGACCAAGAAGAGGTCCTTGGCGATGTACGACATCTACGCCCTCATGGCGCTGATGATCGAGGTGGCGCAGACCCAGCGCAACGCGACGCGCGAGATGAGGACGTCGGAGAACCTCGCGGTGCAGAAGTCGATCCAGGACCAGGCCGACCAGCAGCATCTGGCGGCGCAGATCGGCATGTGGGTCGGCATCGGGACGGGGCTCCTCTCGGCCGGCGTCTCCGGCATCGTGATGGCCTCGCAGGGCGTTGCCGCCTCCCAGCAGAACAAGCTCGTGACGGAGTCCGGCGCGGACGCGGCCAAGCTGCAGGCGTCCATGCTCCAGAACACCGATTCCAAGGCCACGGCGCAGGCGCAGCTCCAGAACACGATGAACAAGGTCGGCGACCGCGTGGCCACGGATGTCTGCGGCAAGTTCGACAACGCCTTGCGCAACTCGCCGTCCGGCGACCTCAGGGGCAACCTCGGCGAGGCCTTGGCGAACAAGACCAATGCCGACGCGCGGCTCGACACCGCCAAGGCCGAGCTCGCGACGGCGCAGAGCACCCTCACGACGAAGACGCAGACGATGGACGCGCTCCAGGCGCGCTACAACGAGCTGGGCGGAGACCAGGCGTTGAACAATGCGCGCACCGCGTCCGTCAACCGGCAGAACTACATCGTTGGAGAGATCAATGCCGGCAGACAGCCCGATCCGGCCACGCTCGCGAACTACGACGCCCAGATCACACAGGGTGCCGAGATCAAGAGCGTGAAGGCGCAGCTCGACGTCGCCACCCAGGAAGTCAACGTCGCCAAGAACGACGTCCAGACGAAACAGGGCAACGTCAGGATCGCGCAGGAGGAGGTCAAGACCGCCGACACCGCCCTTGCGAACGCCCGCGCCGACTACCAGAAGACCGTCCATGGCGTAGCCGAGGGGTACAGGCAGGAGTATCAGACCGCAATCGACCGCCTGTCCAACCCGCCGGAAGGCACTACCAAGGCCGAGCTCGAGGCAAATGTCCAGTCGGCCCGGGCGAACCTGGAGATGGCGTATGCGGCCGAGGCCGACATGCTCTCCACGGACGGCGTCATGACCGCCGCGCAGCGGCAGGACCTCCTGGCCTCGGCGAGGGCCAACGTCGACGCGACGATGGACAGCGCCTACAGGCGCATGGACGTCAAGGCGCTCGACCGCAAGTTGTCCACCCTCCAGGGCATCGGCAACATCAACCAGGCGATCGGCGGCGTGCTGCAGTCCATGACGCAGAACCTGAACACGGTGTACGCGTCCGACGCGACCCGTCAGGGCGCGGAAACCGCCAAGCAGGAGGAGATGCTCGACCAGACGAAGGACCTCTTCTCCCAGGAGCAGAAAGTCATCGACCAGGTGATCCAGCTCTGCCAGGCGGTGATCCAGGCGGAAAGCCAGTCGATGAGGGACGCGATCCAGGCCTGATGGATCCGTTCGAGTCACTGGTTTCCGAGTTCGCCGGGAAGGCGGGGTTGGCGCTGCAGTCCGGAAAGGACGGCAGCGTCGACCTTGTCGTGGACGGCGTCGACGTGAGCGTCCAGTACCGCCCTGACCGCGGCGACGTGGTCGTCATCTGCATCGGCTCGTTCGTCCGCTGGCGCCGCGGCAGTTGGACCGGCCGCCTGACCAAAGGGAACGCCGCGGAATGAGGACCGCGCACATAGTTGTCACCTGCTCGACCGCGCACCGGGCGCGGCGCGACAAGCTCGCGGGCGTCGTCCGCGCCGCGCGGAAGCTCGGCTGGCGACTCCATGTTGTCGACCGGCATCCGTTCTCGCCTTCGCTCGACGACATCCTCGCCCAGGTCGTGCCCGACGGGTTCATCCTCGAGAATGACGACGCGGCGGCTGGCGGCATCGCCTACTTCCGCCGCCGATTCCCCAAGGTGCCGCGGGTGTTCATGGACGCCTCGCCGCAGGTCGCCCGTAGCGGCAACGTCCTGCTGGACGCGGTGTCGGTGGCGAACTGCGCGGCGGAGCACCTCGCCTCCCTTGGCGTCTCCTCGTATGCGTACGTCGGCGTCTCGGGGCGGCCTTTCTGGGATGCACAGCGCGAGTCAGCCTTTGCCGCGGCCATGCGCAGGCGCGGCGCGGCGGTCAAGGTCTTCCGTCCAGTACCGAGCGCCAGGCGCGGAGCCGCGGCACTGCGCCGCTTCCTGCTCGCCCTGCCCAGGCCGTGCGCCGTCTTTGCCGCGTTCGACGCCGTCGCGAAGGAGGTGGTGGACGCCTGCGCATCCGCCGGACTCTCGGTGCCGGACGACGTCGCCGTGCTCGGCTGCGACGACGACGCCTTCATCTGCGAGAACTCTTATCCGACGATCTCAAGCGTCCTGCCCGACTGGCAGCGCTGCGGCGAGCTGGCCGTCGAGCGGCTGCTGCGGCGCATCGAGGGCGGCGGCGCGGGCGCCGCGACGAAGTACGGAGTCGTCTGCGTGTCGGTGCGCGAGTCGACGCGGCTGCTGAGCGCGCGCAGTGCCGTGGTGAAGCGGGCGCTCGCGTTCATCGCGGAGAACGTCACCTCCGGCATCTCCGCCTCGGGCGTGGCGCTGGCGCTGGATATTCCCCTGCGGACGCTCGAATACCGCTTCCGCCGCGAGCTCGGCAGGACGGTCTCCGCTGAAATCCAGGAACGCCGGCTCGGGGCGG
The DNA here is from genome assembly GCA_902764415.1 of uncultured bacterium. Classification (GTDB taxonomy): domain Bacteria; phylum Verrucomicrobiota; class Kiritimatiellia; order RFP12; family UBA1067; genus UBA1067. Next base: position 28,098 of record CACWVU010000047.1, read on the forward strand.
TCGAGCGGATGCTCGCCGACCGCAATGTCCGCATCGAGTCCATCGCGCAGATGTGCGGCTACCGCTCGGACGTGAACTTGAAGAAGCAGTTCAAGAATCGCTTCGGCCTCTCAATGCGCGAATGGCGCAAGGGCGTTTTTGCTCTTGCGGAAAAGTATATATTTATTTTGCGGTAAAATATCTCCATTCCTCCGTCGATTGTGCTATAATTCCGCCTGAAAAGCCAAGGAAGGGATATCCATGAAAAAAAGCGCAATCTTCGCCGCCGCGGCGGCCATGTTTCTGACGGCCTTCGCCGCGGCGCTGCCGCCGGAATGGACGACGCCGACGAACGGCGTCCTGCTCCTCACCTTCGACGACGCGAACTACGACAACTGGCTCGCCGCGACCAACCTCTTCGCCCGCTACGGCGCGCGCGCGACGTTCTGTCCCTACGGCAGCCTCACCGCCGACAAGCTTGCGAAGATGATGCTGCTCAAGGACCGCGGCCACACCATCGGCTGCCACACCGTCGACCACGTGAACACCGACGGTGTGACCGACCCCGCGGCATGGGTGGCGGCGCAGGTGACGCCGCAGGTCGAGGCATACGCCTCCGTCGGCCATACCGTCCGCACGCTCGCCTACCCCAACAACAAGCACACGGACGCAATCGACGCGTACATCTTGGCGAACACGCCGATCCAGCGGTTCCGCGCGGCCGACATCGCCAACAACAAGCAATTCGCCGCTCAGTCCAGCAATGACCTTGCGCATGACGACGCATGCTTCACTCCGGTTTCCGAAATTGGCTCACTGCGCGTCGTGAACGCCATTGGCTGTGCGGCATACTATAACACCGACACCAACAATCTCGTCGCCGGCATCCGCCGCGCGGCGGCGAACAACGAAGTGCTGGCGGTCTTCTCGCACGACATCCAGGCAAACCCAAGCAACATAGGCATGCCGACCGCGTGGCTCGAGACGATTCTCGCGGAGGCAAGTAGTCTCGGCATGCGCATCTGCGGCATGGACGAGTATCCGCTCGACGAGCCGGCGGCGGAGCCGGTGTCCGAACCAGTGGCGGAGCCGGAGCCGTCGCGGTCGGCAGTCGCTATCCCCACCACCTACTTCAACGAACTGCCCGCCAGCTACACTCGGCTTGAATACGTGCAGTCGTCCGGCTCGCAGTATGTCAACACCGGCATTTCCTCGGGCACGAACATTACCGCCGAAATCTGCTGGAAGTCGCTGATGAATGCTCAAACCGAATCCAAGTTCGTCTTCGGGACGCGGAAAGCATGGCAGCAGAGCATGCTCTTTGTTTCTCACCAATGCAGGAATGACAGTGTTTCGGATAGCGGCATCAGGTATGCCTGGGGCGCGAATGCGTACAGCACGCAAACCTTCCCCACCGACTTCTTCGCCCAACGACTATCGGCGTCGGAGGCGATGCTGGGAGCGACAAAAGTGTGGACTCCTCCTTCGGCGACTTTTGCCAACACCTATCCGATGTATGTTTTCACCATCAACAATGCTGGGTCTCCTTCCACCGCCTACGCGTCCATGCAGCTCAAGTGGCTGCGAATCTGCGACAACGGCGAAGAGGTGCGCATGTTCGTTCCGGTGCGGCGCAATTCCGATTCCGTCGCCGGACTCTACGACCTGGCGAACAGCAACTTCTATCCTTCGGCAAGCTCGACCGCGCTTGTCGCCGGCCCCGAAATCGCAACGCTTGAGCCGTTCTCGGCGACGGCGTCGGAAATCGAGGGCGGCGCCTATCTTGCCGCCACGCTCGTTGAGTCTCCGTATACGGCCTTTACGGCCGGCGACCTCTACCTGAGCATCGCGGCCGAAGGCGAGCCGTATCCGGCGGGAGAGAAGGTCGCCTCAGGCATCGGCGCGGGCTATGAATTTTCGACCAACGTGACCGGGCTCGCCGCCGACACGCCCTATTCAGCGCGCATAACCTTCATCCCGTCCGGCGACTATCCGGAAGCTTCGGCCGACATCAGTCTCGTCGATTTCTCCACCATTTACGTGACCAACGGCGCGGTGAAGGTTGTTGATCAGGACTGGACTACCGGTGCTAAACGCGTCTGGGACTTCGGCAACGGCGCGACGCCGGCGATCGATGTCGCGGAAGGAAAGACGCTGACCATCAAGGGGCCAATTCGCGGCGCTTCGGGCTTCCTCAAGCGCGGCCTCGGCACGCTCGTCCTCGCGGGTTCCGGGGCGGAGTTCTCAGGCAATTGCGAAGTCTGTTCCGGCAAGGTGGTGCTCGAAGGGGCGGCCACGTATCTCAAGCGCCGCTGCTTCCGGGTCATGGACTCGCTCGCGCTGCCTTCAGGCTACACCATGCTCGATTACATCGGACTTTCTGGCACCGGCACCGATTCCTACATTGACACCGGCTTTACCCCTGCTACGCGGACGTTCGGCTTCCTTTTCGACTACTACATAGGCGAATCGTATGCCGCCAACAGCGGCCACCGCGTCATGGGCTCGGCTTCGCGTGTCAACAACAAATGGGATGGAATCCAAACTGGAAACTACTCGAGTTCCAATACCGAACGCGGGCAGATGGGTTTCGGGAACACTACCGAGGCGATTTCCGCAACCGGCGGGCAGGCGGCGTATACTCGCATGAGGATTTCGCTCTTCAACTGCGATGCCGAACTGAGCCGCGGCTGGCGCCACACTTTCACCGTGAGTTCCACGCCGTCCTTCTATGGCTCGGTCTACATCGGAACAATCCATACGCAGTCGCTGTCGGCCGGGTCGCCGATGCGCGTCTACCGCTTCAAGGTTTTTGAAGGGACGACGCTCCTTCACGACTTCGTTCCGGTGTGTGATTCTAATGACACGCTTGGGCTTTACGACACCTACGGCAACCTCGGCTTTCGCCCTGTGGCGAACGCGGCACGCGCTACTTCCGGTGGCGTCTACAGCGGCTCGGACTCGGAGTGGATCGAGGTCGGCCGAGCCCCCGGCTCCGTGTACTACCTGCGTTAGCGCGGCGCGGCGAGCGACATTTGGGTGAAGACGGAGCACGATACGGTGACCAACCCGACTTTCTCGCGCGTGACCGTCGATACCAACTGGACCGGCCAGACCGGATTCTCGGTCCACATCCTGTAGGTTTACGCCAGCGAATCGCTGATTTGCCGCGCGCTTTGCCCGAACTGGACAAGCTTCTCCGCGAAATCCTGCGCGGTGAGCATGTCCAGCGGCACTCGCACTGAATAGACCAGCGAATCCACGAATATGGTATAATACGCGACAAGAAGCCAGGGGCGAAGGCGTAACCTTCTGCCGTGCGGCGTGTAGACAAAGCGGAAACGATTTCAAAGCGCCAAAGGAGAAAAGGCCTAAATGGAATTCAAGGAGCTTATAGCGGAGTTCGCCGAGCGGCACGGCATCGCGAATCTCGCCGCCGAGGACAACGCCTCTGCGCTCGACATCGACGGCATCGTCGTCACGCTCGTCGCCGCGGGCGAGGTGCTCTCGGTCTCCGCTGACATCGGCGAGCCGCCCGCCGAGGGCCGGGCCGCCTTCGCCGAGCTTCTGCTCGAGGCGAACCTGCAGTCGGACGCCTTCTTCGCCAAGGAGTCCGAAAACGGCGTCTACATCGTCGTGCGCCGCCTCCCGCTTTCGACGCTCAATGCCGAATCCTTCGACGCCGCGCTCGAGTCGCTCGTCAACCTGGCCGAGAACTGGCGCCGGCTCCTCGCCGACTTCCGCCCCGTCGCGAAGGCTGCCGCGGAGAGCTCCGTGTCCGCCCCGGAATTCGGTGCCAGCGGCTTCGTGCAGGTGTAGGACGGAGAGGAGGCGCAGGTCATGGACGACAACACAGCTGAAACGAGGAAAGGGACGATTGCCGCGCTAAATGCCGCGCTCGAGGAACTGGAGAGCGGCGAGGGACTTTCGCGCTTCGTCGACGGACACGGCCTGATGAGCCGCCGCTTCGAGTTCGAATGGCGCGAGCCCAAGCTGGAAATCGACTTCCGGCTGCCGTACGCGCGGGTCCTCGCGGACGAGGAGTCGCAGCAGGACGACGACGCCGAGATCGGCGCGGCAATCCGCATGGCGATACTGCTTTTGACGGTCGACGGCGAGAAAGCCAACGACATCGACGGGATGTCCCTTAGCGTGTGGGTGGATGAAAGCGGGGCGGGATACTCTATTCGCGACGCCGAGGGAGAGGTTGTCGATTCTGGCGACGACTGGTCCGGCCTCGTCCACCGTCTCGAATCGGCCCTGCCCGAAGGCGAGGAATCCCTCTCCGTAATCTGGCCATAACCTGCCGCTTCTGCCGCGCTGTGGAATCGGCACGTCCGTGGCTACCCAAGCGCGGCTTCTGGCGTGGGAGCTCGGCCCGCCGAACGCTCGGCCTCCTAGCGTGCCTCGCTCGGGATTCTCGACACTGACCGCAACGCGCTTCCGTTCCTAACGCGTTTAGGTCTCGAATCACGTCGTCGGGCCGACTCCCCGCCCTCCGCCGCGTAGCGCGGCGCTTATGCTCGGAAGATTATGGTATAATATACGTCACAAGGTCGCGAAAGCGGTTGTCAAAATGATATCGAAGGGTACGACATTAGTGTCATCCTCAAACAAGGAAGTCAAGGGGGTTGTTTGATGAATGTTGATAATATAGGAGTCGAGAAATACTCGGTATCCCAGCTTTTCAATCAGGACGAGAGCTTTGTCTATGAGGTTCCCAAGTATCAGCGTGAGTATAAATGGAGAGTCAGAGAATGGGAAGCTCTGTATGATGATCTTACAGAGAATGGTGCGGGATATTTCCTTGGATCAGTTATATGCATCAATAAGTCGCGGACTATTGAGACGCGTTATGAAGTTGTTGATGGTCAGCAGCGATTGACGACCATCAGCATTTTCCTTGCAGCCATTTATAATGCGCTTCAGGCCTATAAGAATTGTCTAGACGAGGAGCAGATGCAGGATATGATTTTATTAAAGCGGCGACTTGTTGCAAAGAAATCAAAAGATGCAATTCGGCTGGTTCCGCAAACGCAGAAGCATAACCTAGATGATTACATTGGTTTGTTGACGAAGCTAGGCATTGCTCAGGGCAAGAAGGCTCCGCAAAACGCCGGGAACAGAAGGATCTTTAGAGCGTATAACTATTTTAAGAAGCGCCTTGAAGAATCGTGCGCACAGGATCATGACCCTGTTGCAAAAATCTTCGAGATTTATGATCTGTTGACGAAAGCAATTGTTGTCGCGATTTATGTCCCGAGCCATTCGGATGCCTACAAGTTGTTTGAGTCCCTTAACAATCGAGGAACTCCGCTAACAGCTATCGACCTTGTTAAGAATCTGTTGCTTGCTTGTGTCGATGAAAAAGGGGGAAATGTTGATGATTATTTTGATAAATGGAACGACATTCTTGATTTTGTTGGCGAGGAGGACGCGGTACAGGAGCGATTCTTCCGTCAGAACTACAATGCGTTTAGAAGATCGCTGAATGCTCCGTTTGTTACCGATGGCCGGTTGTTGCCGCTTGGTCCAATTGCTACGCGGTCAACGATGCTTGATATCTACGAGCGCCTAGTCAAGAAGGATCCATTCGAGTTTATTGATGAGCTTCGTACGAGTGCAGAGGCGTATGGAAAGATTCTGCTCACAAACACGGATGGGATTTCGGCACGGGTTAAGCAATCGTTTGTGGATTTACAGCGTGTCCAAGGAGCCCCATCTTATATGCTTATGTTATACTTGCTGAAGCGAGGGAAAGATTTGGAGATTGACGACTCAATCATAGCGGCGGTTAATGAGCTGTTGGTGAAGTTCTTTGTGCGGCGCAACTTGACCAATACTCCGCCGACAATGGACCTCGCGAGGATGTTCATGTCTTTTGTGGACGAGGTCGAGGATGCCAATTTGAAGGGGCGACAACTGCTTGAGAAGCTCAGAGAACGCTTAATTGTTAGTTCGGCAAATGATGAGGTTTTTGAAGCCAGTTTGCGTGGACCGCTTTATGAGGACAATCCGGATCTTGTCCGTTTCATGTTGTGCATGTTGGCTCAAGACGGAATGACGGATGAATCGATTGATTTGTGGCGTCAGACGGAAAGTGGCCAATATGTCTGGACTATTGAGCATATATTCCCTCAGGGTAAAAACATTCCGCAGAGCTGGGTTGACATGATTGCCGGAGGAGATCTTGTAAAAGCGCGTGAATACCGCTCTGAGTATGTTCACATGCTTGGCAATTTGACGATAACAGGATACAATTCCAAATTGAGCAACTTCTCATTTGAATCCAAGAGGGATCGAAAGGATCAGAAAGGACTCTATATCGGATACCGTAATGGGATTAATTTGAATGCAGACATCTGTGATAAAGATAAGTGGACAATAGATGAGATAAAGTCTCGAACCGAGACACTTGCCAAAAGAATAATTGCAAAATTCGATATAAAGGCTGAAAAATGTGTGGGTGACTAAATGATAAGGTGTAGAGTATCGGATCAAGTCGTATGTGCTAGGCTTAATGACGCTCTCACATGGAGAATATGGCATGAAGGTAATCTTGAGCAGAAAAGGTTTTGACAGCGCCAATGGTGGGCTGCCGAGCCTCATAATGCCCAATGACGATGTCGTCTCAATGCCAATCCCATCTCCTGGCGATGCCACTTCCTATGACCAGTTGTGCTATGGCAAGAAGACATATCGCCAGATTCTCAAAGAACTTGCGCCCAAGAAACTCTTTATGCGGTGCCATCTCGATCCTGATCTCGATGCTTGCCGATTGATAAAGAAGCCACATGGGTGGAAGCCGGCGTTTGGCCAGATTGGGTCATCCTCGTCGTATCTGCTAAATACAGTAGGGCTAAAGCCAGGGGACATTTTTTTGTTTTTCGGGAATTTTCGTCGAGTCGAGGAGGTGGATGGCAGGTACCGCTTCGCTAGGCGTACAGGAATATTTTATCATGACAATCCGATTCAACTGATTTGGGGGTATTTGCAGGTCGGCGAGATTATCACGGATGGAATGAAGATCAAGACGCGTTATCCTTGGCATCCTCATTCGAAAAGAGATCGTTTGCGAGAGAAGACCAATATGCTTATTGTTCCGCGCAAGCATCTGTCATTTTCGCCCTCTCGTCCGGGATGTGGATTGTTGAGATACGACTTAAGACGAGTGCTGACTAAGTGTGGCGCGAACAAAGCGACATGGAAGTTCAATGGCGTATATGGTCAGCGTAATATCATCGCAAAGAATCGGCATAATAATTCGACAGTGGGGGTCTTTTATCCTGGCATTTGGCAGGAACTTGGGCTGAATGATACGTCTAAAACAACGGCGTGGGCAAAAGAAGTCATTCTAGGCTGATAATGTCAATGTTGATTACTCCGCGGCATTGTGCGCGGCTGAATTGGAATTATGATAAAATTTATGTAAAAATTTTCCGCAGCGACGAACAAGAGGCTGAAAGGGGAAGAGATTGCTGTGAAGGATGCGTCCAAATATAGATCTGGCGGCAGAGGCCGTCATGGCGGCATAGGCTGGGAAGCCGAACTTAAGGCTGCTTCCGCCGCGCCGACAAACTCGTTTACGAAGACATTGTGGCGTTTCCGGAAGGATTTCCGAAGAGTCAGGAGAGAAAACTCCGGCTACCTCAATGAAATGTGGCATGCTTGTCAGAATTGCGAAGATGGTGTTACATGCTATTCTGGATTGGAAAGGATCCTGTCCGAAGGAAGTTTGCAGCGCATGTCGGGAGACGCTGACGTGCTTGCCCCGATACTTGAGGCGCTGCCGCATCTTAAACTTGCCGTTCCGGGAAAGTTGGACTGCAATGTTTCTGGCGGCCAATGGGGCGCGCATAGTTGTTTTGTTGTGCGTACAGATGAAAATGCGTCACCGTTGTCCGTGGCGCTGGATGGATCGGTTGACAGTGCTTGGGAGTGCATATTGCTCTACATCGCGGAATCGCAGTTCTATCTTGGATGGCATGCGGGCTATGAAGAATTCTGCATTGTGACCGACGTGCGCAGGTTTGCGCAAGAGGTAAATATTCCTTTCGCAGGTGAACAGTCATGGGAAGAGATTGGCAAATCCGGTCGTGCTAGAATGCTCAAGAACGATTTTGCGCCAGAGGTGACTATTGCCAATGGCATGGCGAGTGTTTCGTATTATATCTTCAGTGCATTTGGCGGCTTGTACCATGTGGTTGACGAAGTCGACATGAAAACAGGGAATGTACTCCCCGAGCATGTCAAGTTCGATAATGTGGTAGAATACAATTGCGGGGTGTGTTATTAAGTAGAAGATTTGTGAATGATTTGATGTGAGTTTGTCTTTGTGCGGCAAATAGCGCGGAAGTTGTGTCTATGTTGCTGTGTGTTGCCTTGCGACGCAAGGTATGCAAAGCTGGCGGCGAAGCGGCGGGGAATGCGCCTGCGCCGAAGGCGTCAGGTTGGCCGAGGGCGAAGCCCGAGCCGCGAAGCGGCCGCAAGGGCCCGCTCGCGAGTGAGGAGCGGAGGACTCGTAGCCGTAAGAGTGATTCTTTGCGCAACCAGCGATAGTATTTAGGCGGCCAGGGTAAAACGGGCTGGTTGTCCTAAGCGCGGAAGGCGTCACGAGGTCCGCAGCGACGAGACCGAGCGAGCAGCCCGCCGCTGAGCCGCGCCTATGACATTTTTGGTATAATTCACACCATGAACAAAATGGGTGACAGAACGTTTGCTACCGGG
>CACWVU010000048.1 GCA_902764415.1 uncultured bacterium
CATCAAGGCGTTCTTTCCTGATGATCGCGTGAGTGTGGATTATCTGGGCGCATTCTTCGATGTCTTTGGCTCGCGGTTGCTGCCGCTGGTGTGCAAGAGTGGTGCGACGGTTCAAAGTCTCAATACCGAGCAGTTGATGGATTTGTCCATCCCCCTGCCGCCCTTGTCGGAGCAGCGGAAGATCGTTGCCGAGCTTGATGCGGCATACGCGGCAAAGCGCGCGGCGGACGAAAAGGCGACGAACCTTCTCGCTCCCATCGACGACATGGTATTGAACGAGCTCGGCATCGCCAAGCTCCCCAAGCCCGACACATCGCTTTCCTCTCGCATCTTCACCGTACCCGCGAAGGAGGTTCTAAATGGTCGTCTTGATCCCATCGCATATCAATCCATGCGGCGACAGTTTTACAAGAATGTTCGTGCTGGTACGTATGAGGTATTACGGTTAAATGAGATTGTAGACGTGGATCGCCGGCAGACTGATTCGCTGGACGGGTTGAGGTATGTCGGGTTGGAGAATGTCAATGGTGAGGATGGATCGTGTTGCCCAACTAATGATAAAGAATCAATATCGACTGCCGTGCTGTTCCAAAAAGGTGAAATCCTGTTCCCGAAACTGCGTCCATACCTTAACAAAGTCTGGTTGTCTGATTTTGATGGCGCTGCCTCTACGGAATTTTTCCCGCTGATACCTACGGGCGTTTCTGCGGAATATCTGATTGTCTATTTGCGTTTGACGCAAGTCGCGAGGGTGATGACATTGCTGATGACGGGCAATACGTTGCCGCGTGTTCAATTGGAGGATGTCTTGTCCTTGCCGGTTCCGATCCCGCCGCGCTCCGTGCAGGATCATATCGCATCCACGGCATCATCTATCCGCGCCGAAGCCCGCAAGCTGAAAGCCGACGCAACTGCCTCACTGGATGCGGCAAAGCGAGGGATTGAAATGGAGATTGTCCGGGAGAGATAAGTCGTGCTTAGTGAGTGCAGAATTTTAGATACAGGAGGGAAAAATGGGAAATGAACTGACATGGGTGACGTTCCTGTCATTGGCGGCAGATTTCGCGATGATAATTGTCACTATTGTTTATGTAGTTTTCACATGGCATCTTGTGAAGATTACAAAACAATCATTTCAATGTCAATTGGTTCCTCTGATTGGTATTGAAATTCATAAAATTGTTGTTGGGCCACCATTTGGTCCTAAACGTCGGCAGATGTCCGTTGCGCTGAGCTTGTCTAATGTTGGGAATGCGCCAGCAATCAATGTGCTTATTGATTCTGAATTCGACTTTAGATATTCAATGATAAGCGGAAGTTCGACAATCCCGCAACGGTTTGAGCCAATGGCAGTGGCGTTCATACCGCAAGGAGGAACAAAGAGTGGACCGCAGGTATATCAGTCTTATGGAAATGCTTTTGTATCGAGTTTGCTTGATGAAGCACGTGAAGCGCATCGTTTGAACGCGCATCGGATTGCAACAAATCCATCTCAAGAACCTTATAAGATGTCCCGTTTGAAAGTGTTTGCATATTATCGGAATGCTGTAGGGCAATATTTTAAGAGTTGTTATTCTTGTGAGGTTGGGATATTTAACTCAAAAGACATAGAAAAGGATAAGTTTGATCTGTCGATTATATATGTTCCACGTCCAGAATTTTACGCAATTCCTATTCAGGAATCGGAAATGTTAAAGGAACTGGCGGAACGTAATTCTCGCCGTGAATTATGCGGATGGTGATGTCATGGTCAAAAGGAAGCAGACCCTTCTGTATATGAAACGCTTCTGTGAAGTTTCCGCGCATCACTTTACTGGCACGTCCGGCCACCAGCGTGTCACGGCGGATTTCTTTAAGACAATTAGCATCCCGATTCCGCCGCGCCCCGTGCAGGATCGTATCGCATCCACGGCATCATCCATTCGCGCCAAAGCCCGCAAGCTGAAAGCCGACGCAATCGCTGCGCTGGACGCGTAGAAGAGGAAACTGAAAAAGTAATTGTGAAAAAGTAAGATGGAAAGTATGGCTCAAAGTAAGGAGGAATTGGAGAAACTTCTTGGTAAAGAGCATTTGCGCGGAATTCGCAACGAGACTCTTTATCAGTTGGCATTGAGATATAGATTTGTCTGTCCATTAGGTGCTGGTGGCAATGCTTCTGTGTTTAAGGCTGTACGCAATGGTGATGATCAGTCTGTCGCAATTAAGATCTTACGCAATGGAACTGACGAGAAAAAAAGCAGATTCAAAAGAGAAGTCGAGATACTTGTAAAGTATGGTCAAAAAGTGAAGGGGCTCATGCCTGTCAATGCATATGCCGTTGATGAGCATGAGCATTGGTATGAAATGCCGATTACAGAGCCTGTTTTTGTTCGGTTGTCAAAGTTGCCATTACGTGATCGGTTAAAGCAAAGCGTTGATGTCGTTTTGTCATGTGCGAAAACTCTGTCGGAGTTGCATGGTTTACCTGATAGTATTTCCCATCGGGATATCAAGCCTGATAACATACATTTCAATGATAATGACGTTGTGATCGGAGATTTCGGCTTGGTTGATGTGCCTGAACTTGACAATTTAACCCGCAGTGATATGTCTTTGGGTCCAATCTTTACCATGGCGCCAGAAATGCGGCGCAACCCGAAGATGGCTGATGGAAAGAAAGCGGATGTTTACTCGCTTGCCAAGACACTTTGGATGTTGGTGAAAAATGACAAATACGCATTTGATGGTCCGTACGATTGGTTGGATTCGAAAATTGGTCTTGGGGGGCTTTCGACTCCAGACTGTAAGTTGCATTTGGCGGAATTGGAGGAGTTAATCAAGGATGCAACCGATAACGATCCTGAAAGACGACCAGCCATGCTATCTGTTGTGGAACGATTAAAGGCGTGGTGTGATGCTGAGGCGAATCCCGAAAGGGCTCAGGTTGCAGAATGGGATTTCCTAAAGCGAATCATTTTTGGCAGATGCGTGCCGAGTGTTTCAACCTTTCAGCATTTGGAGTCGATCACTACGATTCTTCAGGCTGTGAGCCATACGTCTGCGGCCAATCATACGTTGTTTTCCTTTCATGGTGGGTTGGATTTGATAAGTGTGGAGTTTTCTGCAGAAGCAGGTTGTCTTGTTTTACATTTTGATAATGACACAGTTGTAGTTAAACCCATAGTGTTGCAAATTGGCGTTTTTGAAGATTCCGAATTGAATTACCTGCTGATTGAGGCGGGAGACATTTCGCCTGTTCCTGATATTGAAGTGTTTCGTGGAATTCAGGAGCTGGTGGAGGATACGCCAGGGCATTATGTCGGGCGAAAAGATGCTGTTTATGGCGTGTATGACTATGACACGGGTGTACCTTTGCCCAAAGGATGGCGTTATGTTACACGCATGATAAAGGGACGTCTGTTGATCGTTTCAAAAACGGGACCTTACAATGCGATTGCGGAGGTTTATGATGGACGGCATGGAGGATGCTCAATGTCGGCTTTTCATTCTTATGTTGAACGTGTTGCGCGTGTGCTTAAGTTGTTTCAGTCCAAAGCCATTGATTGGAGGAAGATGGACTTGTCAAGTGTGTCATGTTTATCTAGAAACCCTTTTGTAAAAGGTTCAAGACCGGATACACAATCTTTGGTAAAGAGACCAGCCGTACCGATGGGTTTCTTTCGCGAGAAGATATTGTCTTGTGATTTCTCTCCTGCATTTAAAGAACTCTCGATTGTCCCGCAGCGAAAAGGGAGTTTTAGGATATCGTTGGAACCGTGTACAATGGATTTTGGCGCAGAAGTTGAACAGCAATGTGGTTTTGAACTCTCAATAGATGGTTATTTTCATGCTGACGAGGAGCCGAATGCCGAGTTGGCGTATTTCTCTGACCTTGGTGCTGTGCGGCGTCTGGTTTTGCAGCTTGAGCGTGTGTTGGATGAGTTTTGCCAACCGTATGGTACGGATTGTTTAGACTTTGACTATGCATTTACTGTTCGCATTGTATCTGTGCCGAGCCACTCCGTAAATTTTAATGCTAATGATATTCTGCGACTAGTTAACAATGCTGATGACAGACAGGGAAGTCGTTTTGTCGTTGATGCAGATGGAACATTACGCTTGCTTGTTGGCGAACAGGCGCGGTGTGCGAGGTTTTATCCTGTGAGGATGGAGTTCTTTGAGCCTCGAAATAATTATGTCGGTAAGTATTCACATTGGGATTTGAAAACGGCTAACCGCTTTGAAGCGGCGCTAAAAAATGCTTGGAATGAGTATTGCGGCATGAAACATTTTGTCTATAGGGATTCATGGTAAGGGCATATGGATTTTGGTGTGGGGGCTGAGGTGTGCAGACACTAATAAGTGCTACTTGGGTAGTGAGGGTTAATGTGTTGAACTTGAATCTATTTTGAGGATGTTTCTAAAATTAAGGATTGTACAATGAATATGATTCGGACTTTTCACCCTGTCGGGCAAGGTGCTTTTTATTCTGAGGAATTCTTCAACTCTGAACAGAACTGTGTCTTTCGTATCGTTTATGATTGTGGGTCTCTGAAATACTGTGGATTGCAACGAAACAGTTATGGAACTCCTCTGGAAAGAGAAGATATTGAAGAGCGGGTGAAACGGGCTTTCCCTAATGGACATGGCATTGACATATTGTTTGTTTCGCATTTTGATGAAGATCATGTTAATCTGATTCCATGTCTCAAGAGCTATCAAATTCGCAGGGTCATTTTGCCGCTACTGTCTGCAGAAGAACGGTATATGTTGACTGGATATCACCTGAGTAGGTCAAGATGGGGAAGGATAAGCGACGCCCTTAATAGTATTATCAATAATCCCGAGGACTATTTCGGCAATGATACGAAGGTCACATTTGTCCGTCCTGCAGATGGAGAGCGTTCGCTAATGGGGAATGAGGTGGACGATGAGGGTGTTGGAGTTGATGATTTACAGAGAGAAGTTCCTTCGCTGACTAAGATTTCAATCGGGAACAATCTTCCTGACAGTGGGCGAATGCTGAGGTGGCTTTTGATACCATACAATCATAAGCCACATCGGTATTATAATCTGAAAGGTGAGTTGAAGAATGCTTTTGGGGCCGGATTTCAGATTGCAAATCTTAAAGATCCTGATTTTGTGATTAAGAATTTAAAGGACCTGCGTCGTTGCTACAAGGCATTGCCAGATGGAATTAATCGGAACTCGATGGCTCTTTATTCGGGGCCTCGTGATGGCGCATGTTCAAGCATAGGTGAAGTCGTTGATGGGGATATTTGGGGGCGCTACTGTCCCTGCGATCAATTTGCAGAGTATTGGCTTGATCGGGTTCTACGGCATGAGCAGTCTTCGATTTTTCACGGATGTCCGGGTTGCCTCTATACGGGAGATATATCGTTGGACGATGCAGATTTGACGAGGGTGTTTGGGAGATACGTCAAAAGTATTGGTATGGTTCAATTGCCTCATCATGGTTCGTTAAATTCGTTTGGGAATGGGAATTTGCCGATTGACGGGCGTGTGTGTGTAGCGACATACGGAGAGAAAAATCAATTTGGGCATCCTGCTTTTGCGGTAAAGCGAGCTGTTGCCGAGAAATGTGGTTTGTGGGTCGATGTTACGGAGACAGATAAAAGTCGTTTTAAGGTGAAATACACTGTATAATGAATGCTGAAAGCGGGTGCCTTGGCGGATCGCGTCTTTTGCAGATACTCCGAGCTTTCGGTGAATACATGCGAGAACCGGTTGATCAAACGGGCGTTACTGTTTGCGGAGCGGATTGTTGGCAGGATGTTGGATCAGGGACAGCGAAGCGCGGTCATGCTGCAGGGGCGGCTCAACGGCAGATCATCTATCAGGCGAATGTGACAACGGGCAAGCCGGATTTCCTGTATGTTGACGAGGAGCGTCCTTTGATACTGGACACCAAGTATAAACCAAGATACAGGAACAAAAGGACCCCATGGTCACCCAGCATCTTGGCGCGATGCTCGACGAACTTGATGAAAAGGGACGGCTGCGCGTCCGCGCCGTGCTCGCAAAGGCGGCGAAGAGGACGAAGCAGCCATACGCGGGGACTGCGCTGTACTCTCTTGCCGAAGACGCCCGCGCGACGCCGGCTCAGGACAAGGAGTTGAAGGGGCTTGCGCTTGCCTTGTGCAAGCCGGAAGCCAACCACGCCGCGCTCATTGCCGCCACCTTCGGCTTCGAGAAGGACATCATGTCCTGCGGCTACTGACCAGCTGCGCTGGAAGTGATTCAGCCAGCTGCGCTGGAAGTGATTCAGTATTCAGCAACCAGCAACCAGTATTCAGCAAACAGTAACCAGTGAATGGTGGATGTCCTCTTTTCACTGGCTGCTGGACACTGGCTGCTGGACACTGGCTGCTGGCCGCTGAAACACTAACACACCACCCCCTTGCGCGCTGGGGGGAGTTTTTGGTATACTACACATTGTTTTGCAACCCTGCTCGGGTGGTGAAATTGGCAGACACGCATGCTTGAGGTGCATGTGGAGAGATCCTTGCGGGTTCGAGTCCCGCCCCGAGCACCACTTCTAAACGTATGCTGCACGTAATAGCCACGCCGATCGGGAATCTGGGAGACCTTTCGCCCCGTGCGCTTGACGCGCTCAGGTCCTCGCAGGCCATCGCCTGCGAGGACACCCGCCGCACCTGGCAGCTCCTATCGCATTTCGGCGTGCCGCGCCCGGCGGAGATGTTCTCCTACCGCCAGGGCAACGAGGAGCGTGTCGAGGAGCGGGTGCTGTCGCTGCTCCGCGGCGGCGCGGAGGTCGCACTCTGCTCCGACGGCGGCTACCCCGGAGTGTCCGATCCAGGCTACCGGCTCCTGCGCGCCTGCGCGCGCGAGGGTCTCGCCTACGAGGTGCTGCCGGGCGCGTGCGCGGTGGAGGTGGCGCTGCTCATGAGCGCGCTGCCGACCTCGTCCTACACCTTCCGCGGCTTTCCGCCGCGCGGGCCCGGCGCGCTGCGCAACTGGTTTGCCGAGGACGCCGCGAGCGAGCATACGCTCGTTCTCTACGAGTCGCCCTACCGCGTCGGTGCCACGCTCGCGGCGGCGCTGGAGGTGCTTGGCGACCGCGAGGCCGCGGTCTGCGCCGAGCTCACCAAGCTGCACGAGCGCGTTTCGCGCGGCTACCTCTCCGACCTCGTGAAGGAGTTCGCCGGGGCGAAGGCGAAGGGCGAGATCGCGGTGGTGATCGCCGGCGCCAACCCCAAGTTCCGCCGCGCGCCGTCCGAAAATATGGTATAATCTACGCCGATGACGTACAAGTACCTATACCAGGACCGGCAAAACCGCAACTGCGAGGGCGAGATCAAGGCGCGGGACCGCAACGACGCCTACCTGCAGCTCCGCAAGCAGGGAATCCGCCCCTACCGCGTCATCGGCGACGATCCGCTCAACTGGCGCCCGTGGGCCATTGCGGCCGGCTACGCGGTGCTGCTCGCGCTCGTCTTCGTGCTGGCCGCGATGCTCGCCGGCCGCGCGCATCCGTCCGCCCCGCCCGCGCCGCCGCTTTCGGCCGACGAGGCCGCCGCCTTCCGCGCGCGCGCCGTCGATGCGGTGTACCGCGCGCCGGAGGCGTTCCGCTACAATGTCTGGAAGGGCGTCAACGCCCGTCTCGCCGAACGCGGGCTCGAGCCGCTGCCGCGGCCCGAGGGCCTGCGGGACGAGGAGCAGTTCCCGTGAGGCTGACGCGCAGGCGCTTCGTCTCCGGCGTCGCCGCGGCCGCAGCCGCATGCGGGCTGGGCGCGACTGCGGGCTGCGATCTGCGTCCAGGCGGAGCTTCAGAACCAAGAACGAAGAAAGGAAAAGGCATGCTCAAGGGAATAGATCCAGTTGTTTCGCCCGAACTCCTCAAGGCGCTCGCCGAGATGGGGCACGGGGATGAGATACTCTTCGCCGACGCCCACTTCCCCGGGCGCACCAACGCGCGCGAGCTCATCCGCGCCGACGGCCTCAGCGTCGACCGGGTGCTGAAGGGCGTCGCCCCGCTCATCGAGCTGGACAGCTACGCGACCCCGGTCATCATGACCGCGCCGGTGCCGGGCGACACGCTCGACCCCGACGTCGAGGCGCGCATCCGCAAGGCGCTCGACTACAAGGGCGAGATCGAGTTCGTCACCCGCGACGAGCTCTACGCCCGCGCCAAGCGCGCCTTCGCGGTCGTCCAGACCGGCGAGACGGCGAAGTACGGCAACGTCTTCGTCAAGAAGGGCGTCACCCCGGTAGGCTGAGGATGGGCGTCCTCGCATTGCCGGGCTTCGTGGACGTGCACGTCCACTTCCGCGACCCGGGAACCCCGGCGGCCGAGACGACCGCGACCGGGCTCGCCGCCGCCGCGCGCGGCGGATTCGCCGCTGTCGTCACCATGCCCAACACCTCGCCGGCGTGCGATTCCGCCGCGGTCATCCGCCGCCAGCTTGAGGCGCGCGCCGCGCTGGGCGACGGCGCCCCGCTTCTGTTTCCATCCGCCTGCATCACCAAGGGACGGCTCGGCGGCGAGGTGGCGGACCTCGAGGCGCTCGCCGAGGCCGGGGCCGCGTTCTTCACCGACGACGGCTCGTATGTGTGCGACGACGCGGTGATGGAAGAGGCGATGCGCCGCGCCGCCGCGCTGGGGCTCGTCGTCTCGCAGCACGCGCTCGACCCGCGGCTCGTGGCGGGCGGCGTAGTCAGGGACTGTCCCCTTGCCCGCAGGCTGGGGCTGAAGGTGATTCCGGCCGAGGCAGAGGCGGCGGCGATCCGCCGCGACATTTCGCTTTGCCGCGAGACCGGCTGCCGGCTCCACGTCCAGCACATCTCCACCGCCGATGGCGTGGCGCTGGTGCGGGCGGCGCAGCGCGAGGGCCTCTCGGTCACCGCCGAGGCGACGCCGCACCACCTCGTCTTCGCCTGCGACGAGCTGGAGGCGGACGACGCGAACTACAAGATGGCTCCGCCGCTCGGCAACCGCGAGGACCGTGCCGAGCTGCGCAAGGCGGTGAAGGACGGCGTGCTCATGTTCGCGACCGACCACGCCCCGCACACCGCCGAGGCCAAGGCCGGCGGATTTGCCAAGGCCGCGAACGGCATCATCGGACTCGAAACCGCCGCGGCCGCGACCTATGCGGTGATGGTAGAAGGCGAGGGGATGGCGGTCGACGCCTGGGCCCGCGCCTGGCACGACCTGCCGCTTTCGCTGCTGCCGCGCGCCCTTGCGGAGCAGGTGACGGCCCAGAGCCGGTTTGAAGTCGGATCGCCGCGCCCGGTCGACGTCGCCGGCTTCGCCTCGCGCTCCCGCAACTGCCCCTGGAACGGCATGGAGTTCTCGCTCAGGCCATTGACGAGGTGAAATTCCGATGCCAACTGCAGTCATAGTCTTCATCTCCCTTTGCGGACTTCTTGTGGTCGGCAAGGTCGTGCGGATGCGGGTCCCGGTCCTGCAGCGCCTGTATCTGCCGAGCTCCGTCATCGGCGGCCTCATCGGTCTCGCCGTGCTGTCGGTCGCCGGGGACAGGGTGCCGCGCGAGGTCGTCGACGCCATGCGCAAGGTCCCGGGCTTCCTGATCAACGTCGTCTTCGCGACGCTCTTCCTCGGCAAGGCGCTGCCGAACGTCAGGCGCATCGTGTCACTCGCATATCCGCAGCTCGTGATGGGCCAGATCATCGCGTGGGGGCAGTACGTGGTCGGCCTTGGACTCGCCGGCTTCGTGCTTTCGCGCTGGTTTGGCGTGCCTCCGTGCTTCGGCAACCTCATCGAGATAGGCTTCGAGGGCGGCCACGGCACCGTCGGCGGGATGCAGGAGAGCTTCGTCGCGGCCGGGTGGGAGGAAGGCGCGGCGCTTGGGTTCACCGTGGCGACGGCGGGCATGGTGGTCGGCATAGTCGCCGGCATGGCGATGATCAACTGGGCGCATGCGCGCGGAATAGTCGCCGAAGTGGTGCCGTTCGCCCAGCGGCGCCGGCACGAGCGAAGGGGAGTGCATCTCCGCCGCTTTCGTCCTTCTGCCGGGCTGCAGACGGTCATGAGCGATTCCGTGGATTCCCTTGCCTGGCATGTCGCGGTCGTCGGCGTCGCCATCGCCATCGGCGTGGGGATGCTCTATCTATTGAAGCTCACCGGCTGGAAGATCTTCAACGGCTTTCCGCTTTTCCCGTTGTGCATGATCGGCGGCATACTGCTGCAGGCCGCCGCGAAGTGGCTCGGCCAGGATCTGCTTGTCGACCACGGTCAGATGGAGCGCATCTCCGGGGCGTCGCTCGATTTCCTCGTGGTGTCGGCGGTTGCGACAATCAGCGTCAAGGCGGTTGCTGACAACTGGGTGGCGCTGGCGGCGCTCGTCGTCGCTGGAGTGGCGTGGAGCGTGTTCGTCGTGCTGTGGTTCGGCCCGCGCTGCTTCAAGGAGGCGTGGTTCGAGCGCGCCATCGCCGATTTCGGGCAGTCGACCGGGGTGACGGCCACGGGTCTTATGCTGCTGAGGACCGTCGACCCCGACTCCAGGACGTGCGCCGCGGCGAGCTTTGGCTACAAGCAGCTGCTGCACGAGCCGATCATGGGCGGCGGCGTGTGCACGGCGCTGATGTTCACGATGGTGGTTGACATCGGCTGGTTCAAGGTCTTCGCGTTTTCGGTTGTGATGCTTGCCATCTGGATCTTCTGCGCCTGGCGCCTGTCCCGCTCCACCGCCGCCCCCGGAACAGTCCCTTGAGATGATGCTGGAGCGCTGAGACTGGGCCTGCGTCAAGCCCGCGCCGCGTGCCACTCCTGCAGCGAGCGGGGCGGCACTGCTTTCGACAAGGCGGTCGCCGCCATGCCGCGCACCGCCTCGGCGAAGCCGGCGAGCGTCGTCGTGACCGGAACACCCGCGAGCGTCGCTGCCGTGCGTATCTTGACGCTGTCGTGCGCGGCGCTTTCGCCGTCCTCGCGTGTGTTGACGATCCACTTCACCTTGCCGCGCCGGATGAGGTCGAGCGTGTTGGGGCTGCCGAGCGGAATCTTGTAGAGGGCGTTCGATTCGATGCCGGCTTTCCAGAGCGCCGTGGAAGTGCCGCGGGTCGCCCAGATCTCGTAGCCGAGCTTGTCCAGCGTCTTGGCGAGCTCAACGACCTCGGCCTTGTCTTCGTCGCGGATGCAGAGGACGATTCCGCCCTGGCCCGGCAGCGGCAGCGGGCTCCCCGCCGCAATCTGGCTCTTGTAGTAGGCCGTCGCTGCGTCCGCGCCGAACGCCATCACCTCGCCGGTCGACTTCATCTCCGGCGTCAGCGTGATGTCCGCGCCCGGGAACTTCACGAACGGGAACACCGCCTCCTTGGCGCAGAAGTATGGTTGGGTGGTTAGGTGGTTAGGTGGTTGGGTGTGTAGCCGCTCTCCGGCCATGCACCTGGCGGCGGTGCCGGCGAGCGACCAGCCGACCGCCTTCGAGACAAAGGGCACGGTGCGCGAGGCGCGTGGGTTTACTTCGATCATCCACACCTCGCCGTCCTTGACCGCCAGCTGGATGTTCATGAGCCCGCAGACGTTGAGCTTCTCCGCGAAAGTGCGCGCGATGCGCTCGACCTCGGCGATCGTCTTCGCCGAGAGTGACACCGGCGGCGTGACAGCGGCGGCGTCGCCGGAGTGGCATCCCGCAGCCTCGACGTGCTCGAGGATTGCGCCTACGACGCAGGTCTTGCCGTCCGCGACGCAGTCGACGTCGAGCTCGATCGCGTGGGTGAGGAACTTGTCGATGAGGATGGGGCGGCCTTCCGAGATCTTGACCGCCGCCTCGACGTATTCCCGGAGCCTGTCCTCGTGGTAGACGATCGCCATGCCGCGTCCGCCGAGGACGAAGCTCGGGCGCACGAGGACGGGATAGCCGATCTCCCCGGCGATCTTCAGGGCGTCGTCGACGGAGTGGGCGATTCCGCTCGGCGGCTGCTTCACGCCCACCTCGTTGACGAGGGCGCGGAAGAAGTCGCGGTCCTCGGCGAGCGCGATGTCGTGGGGCGACGTGCCGAGGACGTTCACGCCTGCCTCGGCGAGGCGCTCGGCGAGGTTGAGCGGGGTCTGGCCGCCGAACTGAACGATCGCGCCGTCGCACCGCTCGCGCTCGTAGATCTCCATCACGTCCTCGAAGGTTAGCGGCTCGAAGTAGAGCCTGTCGGAGGTGTCGTAGTCGGTCGAGACGGTCTCGGGGTTGGAGTTGACCATCACCACCTCGATGCCCATCTTGCGGAGCGCGAAAGCCGCGTGGCAGCAGCACCAGTCGAACTCGATTCCCTGGCCGATGCGGTTCGGCCCCCCGCCGAGGACCATGATTTTCGTGGTTCGTGGTTCGTGGCTCGTGGTTCGTGGTTCGTGGCTCGTGGCTCGTGGCTCGTGGCTCGTGGGTCGTGATTCGTGGCTCGTGGGGCGTGAGTCACGAATCGCGTAGTAGCTGTAGTAATACGGTGTTTTGGCTTCGAACTCGCCGGCGCAGGTGTCGACTTCGCCGAACTCGGGGCGGATGCCAAGGGCAAGGCGATTCTTCCGCACCGTAATCTCGTCGCTGCCGATTGCCTGCGCGATTTCTTTGTCGCTGAACCCAAACACCTTCGCCTGACGAAGGACTTCGGGCCTTAGCATATTTGTGTTTTTGCCGCAAAGATCGCAAAGGTCGCAAAGTGGTTCAGGGTGAGTGGAATCTGAACTTGTCTTTGCGTTCTCTGCGTTCTTTGCGGCTAAAAAATGGCCACCAAGATATTCCCTGAAAGCTTCGATTTCGTCGAGCTCGTGCTTGAACCACGGGTCGAAGCCCGACGCGTCGTGTCCCGCGAGCGGCGCCTCCAGCGACCTGACCGCCTTCAGGTACGCCTGCTTGAAGGTGCGGCCGATGGCCATCGCCTCGCCGACGGACTTCATCTGGGTGCCGAGGCGCCTGTCGGCGCCAGGGAACTTCTCGAAGGTGAAGCGAGGCACTTTCACGACCACGTAGTCGAGCGCGGGCTCGAAGCAGGTCGGAGTCACCTGGGTTATGTCGTTCTTGAGCTCGTCGAGCGTGTAGCCGACGGCGAGGAGCGCGGCGATCTTGGCGATCGGGAAGCCAGTCGCCTTCGACGCGAGCGCGGACGAGCGCGAGACGCGCGGGTTCATCTCGATGATGATGCGCCGGCCGGTCTTCGGGTTGACCGCCCACTGCACGTTGGAGCCGCCGGTCTCGATGCCGATCTTCTCGAGGACGCGGATGGAGTCGTCGCGCATCGCCTGGTATTCGCGGTCGGTCAGCGTCTGGATCGGCGCGACGGTGATCGAGTCGCCGGTGTGGACGCCCATCGGGTCCATGTTCTCGATGGAGCAGACGATGACGGCGTTCCCCGCCTTGTCGCGCATCACCTCCATCTCGAATTCCTTCCAGCCGATGAGCGACTCCTCGATCAGTACCTCGTGGTTGAGCGACGCCTCGAGTCCGCGCGAGACGATCTCGCGGAATTCGCCCTCGTTGTGCGCGATGCCGCCGCCGGTGCCGCCGAGGGTGAAGCCGGGGCGGATGATGAGCGGCCACGAGCCGATATCCGCCGCGATCCGCTGCGCCTCCTCCGGCGAATGGGCGCTCCCCGACTTCGGCATGTCGAGCCCGAGCTCCGACATGGCGGCCTTGAAGAGGTTGCGGTCCTCGGCGCGCGCGATGGCCTCGGCGTTGGCGCCGATCATCTCGACGCCGCATTCGGCGAGGACGCCGGACTTCGCCAGCCCCGTCGCCACGTTGAGCGCGGTCTGCCCGCCAAGCGTCGGGAGCAGCGCGTCCGGGCGCTCCTTGCGGATGATCGCGGCGACGGAGTCGACGGTCAGCGGCTCGATGTAGGTCGCCTCGGCCATCTCCGGGTCGGTCATCACCGTCGCCGGATTGGAGTTCGCGAGGACGATTTCGTATCCCTCTTTGCGCAGCGCCTTCACCGCCTGGCAGCCAGAGTAGTCGAATTCGCAGCCCTGGCCGATTACAATCGGACCGGAGCCGATGATCAATATCTTTTTCAGGTCGGTTCTCTTCATACCTGAGGTGTTCAAGCAAATTCCGTGCCAATGGAAAAATGAGGCCAAAACCGGCGAGGTATTACATCGTGTGTAATTTTCGCCGGCCGGGTATTACATACATTTGGCAGTTTTAGTCTTGCGTTCGTGTCTTGGGGACGCGGCAGACGCGGGCAATCATGATCAGCAGCGTGTATATTTCGAGACGTCCCGCCAGCATCGCGAAGCAGTACCACCACTTGAGTGCCGCGGGCAGTGATCCGTAGTTCGCCGTGGGGCCAAGCTGTCCGAATGCCGGACCGATGTTGCCGACCATGCTCGCCGCCGCCGTCAGGGCCGTAAATACGTCGAGACCGGAGATCGCGCCGGCGAATGTCGTTGCAAGTACGAGGATGAAGTACATCAGAATGAACGAGGCGACAACGGGTATGAGCGATTCGTATCCAGGTCTGCCGTTAATGCGCAGGGTGAACACCTGGTGGGGGTGGACTATGCGCCGGATCTCATTCACGATTTCCTTTGCGAGGATCGTCCATCGAACGACCTTTACGCCGCCGGCCGTGGAGCCAGAGCAGCCGCCGATGAAAAACAGCATGAGAACCACCGCCTGCGACGGCGGACGCCAGCCGGTGTAGTCGGCCGTCATGAAGCCGGTGGTCGAAATCACGGACGATATCTGAAAGGCGGTGTCGCGCAAGGTCTGGGAAAGAGCGGTGGCGGTGCTTGACTCCAGCGCCGTCACGACTGCCGTCGATGCGAGCACGACGACGGCGAACGCGCGCAATTCCGAATCCCCGGCCACTTCTCGGACGCGCCCCGTGAAAAGTTTGTAGTACAGCGCGAAGTTTACGGAAGCCAGAAGCATGAATGCCGTGCATATCCATTCGGCGGCGGGTGACCCGAACGCGCCGACGCTCGCGTTGCGGGTTGAAAAGCCCCCGGTTCCCATTGTCGAAAAGGCGTGCGCCAGCGAATCTACCCAGCCGAGTCCGGCAAGGTGGAGCAGCGCCGCCTGGATGACGGTGAGCATGACGTATATCAGCCAGAGCGACTTGGCCGTGTTCGCGATGAAGGAGGTGAGTTTACCCTTGTCCGGACCGGTCGCCTCGGCCTTTATGAGCCGGAAGCCGCCGATGCCCAGAAGCGGAATGAGCGCGACCGCGAGCGCGATGACGCCCATGCCGCCCAGCCAGTGCGTCTCGCATCGCCACAGATTGATGCTCCGCGGCAGGTTCTCGACCTCGTGAAGCGCAGACGCGCCCGTCGTCGTGAATCCGCTCACGCTCTCGAACATCGCGTCGGTGAACGACGGGAATGCGCCGCTGAAGTACAGCGGCATGGCCCCGAACACGCATACCGCGACCCATATCAGCCCGACGACGCCGAACGCGCTTTTGACGTCGAATATCTTAGGGCGCTTGCGCACCGCGAACCAGAACGCCGCTGCCACCGTCCATCCGGCGAGAAGGGGGGAGAGGAACGCAAGCGCAGTCTGGATGTCAGAATCCGCCATCGCCACTGCGAGCGGCAGAATAAACGCAGATCCGGCGATGCCAAGAATGTACGTGAGAACCCTGAGGATCGAAAGCAGCATGGAACGACCCTACTTTCCGCATATCTTCGCAAGGAGTTCCGCGTCCCCGGACATGACGATCAGCACGACGTGCGAGCCAGCGTCGAGAACGGTGTCGCCATTGGGCATTTCCGTGACTCCGTCCGGGCCTCTCGTCAGCAGCAGCAGAAACTCACCCTCCAGCTCGCCGAGTTCGCGCAGCTTCTTGCCCGCGAATCTGCTTTTGCCGGAGATGTCGCCTTCCACGATCTCGAAGCTCCGGTTGCACACCGAGTGGATTGCCGAGATGTTTCTTCCCCGCAAATGGCTCAGGATGCTGTCGACCACCGTGCCCCGCATCGGAATGGCGACGTCGATTCCGAGTTTGCGGGCGACGGCGCCGTATGCCGTGCTGGCGGTGAGGGCAATGGCCTTGTTCGCGCCCTTCGACTTCATGTACGCGGCCGTGACCAGGTTCAGCTCGTAGTTGCCGGACGCCGCCACTATCAGATCGCATGAATAAAGATCCTCTTCGTTCATCAAGGCTTCGTCGGTTATGTCGCCGCACAGGACGTGCACGTGGGGGTGCCGTTCGGCAATCTCGTGGCAGCGGTCGGCGTTGCGATCGACCACGATGACTTCACGTCTGTTTTCCGCAGGCTTTCCGCCGAAGATCGACCGCCATAGCGCGGCATAGCGCTTCGCCGCGACAAGCGGTATGAGCATGGATCCGACGCGGTCGGCGCCAAAGATGACAATGCGCCGGAAGGTCTCTCTCTCGGCCTGCGCAAGCTGCGCTATCCTGGCGAGGTCGGAAGTCCGCGACACCACTCCAAGTGTGTCGCCTACGTTTACCACCATGTCGCCCCTGGGGATCAGCGCCCCGGTTTCCTGCTCTGCAAACGCAACAAGGCCGTTCCATCCTTCGACGCCGGACAGCTCCCGCATCCTGCGCCCGGCGATGGCGCTGTCCGCTCCGACGCCAAGCGTGGTCAGCATGAAGTCGTTTTTAAGGTCGATGACATTGCCGATGGCTCCGTGCTCTATGGCGCGTTGTATGGCGCCAGCCGCCTCGACATCCGGATTGACCATGGCGTCCATTCCGTACATCGCCCGCACCGCGTCAGATCCCGATGCCCGCATGCGACGGCCGGCGCTGTCCACGGCCGAGTAGTAGGCGTAGTTGCGCACTCGCGCTATCTTCAGGACTGCGGGATAGGCCGAGTCGACAAGCTGGCACGCGATCATGTTGACCTCGTCGTCGCCAGTGAGGGCCACGAACGCCTGGGCCGAGGCGATGCCGGCCTGCTCCAGGACCTCGATGCTGTTTCCGTCCGCCTCCAGCACGGTGCAATCGAGCGCATCGCTTGCATGGCGAACCTTCTCGGCATCATTGTCGATGAGCACAACCTTGTTGCGTTCCAGCACAAGCATCCTGGCCAGCTGCATGCCGGTGAACCCGGCGCCTACTATGAAAATCGTCATGGGCGGTTTTGTTTACCGCGTATTATATCAAAAACCCGGCGCCCATGTGCGCTACGCTCATGGGAAAATGGTAATATCTACCGGGTCAGCAAAAAAGCGAGGGAGGCCATGGGGTTCCACAAAGAAGAAGAACACGCCACACCACCCCCATGGGGGTGGCCGCCACAGGGGAAAGAAAACGCCCACGGCGTCGAGGAAATCGTGTATCATAAAGCCACCAAGCAAAATATGCACACGAAAGGCCGACGCCATGAGCAGGAGAAAGTATATCATAAGACGCGACGAAGGTCTACGCCTCACGGACCGCCAGCGCGAGATCCTCGGGGCCGCCTGGAACGGATATGTGAACCGGTGCGCGCGGATATCGCTGCGGCACTTCGCGAGAGTCCACAACATCCCGTTCGCAACCTGGCAGAGGGAGTTCAGGCGCGGCGCGGTCTCCCCGATCATCCGGCGCGGCAACCGCTGGACATACCCGGAGTACGACATCGGGAAGGCGCGGGCGTCGATCAACGAGGGCAGGGGCAACATGGGCGCCCCGATGAAGCTCACCGTGGGGATGGCCATCCTGTTCCGGCACGCCGTGCTGGAGCTCAGGCGCTCGCCGTACGACGCGAGGATGATGGTCGTCGAGGCCTTCCCGGACAGGGACGTGCCGTGCCTCAAGACGTTCTACAACCACATCGAGTCCGGCGACATGGGCGTCTTCCACGGCCAGACGCCATACCACCCTGGCAGGCGACGAAGGCCGCGGCAACCGGCCCACGAGGCGCGGACGGTCCCCGGCAGGCGCCAGCTCAGGGACAGGCCGCAGGCCGCGAACGAGGCGAAGGAGCTCGGGCACTACGAGATGGACACCGTCGTCTCGAAGAGCGGGACCAGGGGCGGGCTGCTGGTCATGCTGGACCGCTGCTCGAGGCGCTACGTCATCGAGCACCTCAACCACATCAACCAGGACGAGGTCGTCAAGGCGATCAGGCGGATGAAGGCCCGCAAGGCCCTGCCGACCGTCAGGAGCGTGACGACGGACAACGGCTGCGAGTTCCTCAGCCAGGAAAGGCTCGACAGGGTCTTCAAGGCCGAGACCTACTATACGCGGGCCTACGCCTCGTACGAGAAAGGCGCCATCGAGAACTGCAACCGCCTCGTCAGAAGGTGGTATCCGAAGGGAACGGACTTCAACCAGCTAACGCGACGACAGATCCGGCAGCTAGAGGACTGGATCAACACCATCCACAGGGAATCACTCAACGGAGAAACTGCATATGCTTACGATTCACGTCTGGCCAAAGCGGCTTAAGGAGTTTTTGCTGACCCACCCCCTTTACAAGTCACCCGGGTGCGGGGCGGTGGGGCGGCTCTTGAACTCTGGGTGGAACTGGCCGGCGATGAAGTACGGGTGCGACGGCAGTTCGACGATCTCCACGAGCTTGCCGTCGGGCGAAAGGCCGCTTACCTTGAGCCCGGCCGCCTCGAGCCGCTCGCACGCCTCGCTGTCGTAGGCGAGCTCGTAGCGGTGGCGGTGGCGCTCGGAGATTGTCAATGTTCCATTTTTAGCCACAAAGGACACAGAGTTCACAGAGTCTTTGTGCTCTTTGTGTTCTTTGTGGCTATAGAGTTTATCGGCGAGAGTGCCGCGCTTGATGACGCAGGGATAGGCGCCAAGGCGCATGGTGCCGCCTTTCTGGGTGACGCCGCGTTGCTCCTCCATGAGGTCGATCACCGGATGAGTCGTGTGTTCGTCGAACTCCGTCGAGTTGGCGTCCTTCCATCCGAGAACATCGCGCGCGTATTCGATCACCGTGCACTGCATGCCAAGGCAGATGCCAAGGAAGGGGATCTTGTGCTCGCGCGCGTACCTGATCGCCGCGATCTTGCCCTCGACGCCTCTTGATCCAAAGCCCCCCGGAACCAGAATGCCGTCGACCTTTTTTAGTTCACACAGAGGCACGGAGGCACAGGGAGATTTTTTATCTCCGTGTCTCTGTGTCTCTGTGTGAGGATTAATCAAATCTTCGGCTTCAATCGGTACAACCTCCACCTTGCAGTCGTTCGCCATGCCGGCGTGCTGCAGCGCCTCGTGGACCGACTTGTAGGCGTCGCGGATGGCGATGTACTTGCCCACGAGCGCGATTCGGCAGTGCCGCTTAGGCTGCGTGGCCTTCCTGACGAGCGTGTCCCAGACGCTGTGCTTCACCGGCCAGATGTCGAGGTGGAGCTGGCGGAGCACCTGTTCGTCGAGTCCCTGCTTGCGCAGTTCGCGCGGCACCGCGTAGACCGAGTCCGTCACGTCCTGCTCCTCGATTACGCACTCCCGCCTGACGTTGCAGAACATGGCGAGCTTCTCGCGGTGCTCCTCGGGTATCGGCATTTCGGTGCGGCAGACGAGGATGTCGGGGATGATGCCGATGTTGCGGAGCTGCCCTACGGAGTGCTGCGACGGCTTGGTCTTGAGCTCGCCTGCCGCCTTCAGGTAGGGAACGAGCGTCAGGTGCACGAAGCAGGTGTTCTCGACGCCTTCCTCGAAGCGGAACTGCCGCGCCGCCTCGAGGAAGGGGAGCGACTCGATGTCGCCGGAGACGCCGCCGATCTCGCAGAGGACGATGTCGCAGTCGTGCTTGCCGGCGTCGTGGATCGCCGCCTTGATCTCGTCGGTGATGTGGGGGATGACCTGCACCGTCCCACCGAGGTACCCGCCCGCGCGCTCGCGCGCGAGGACGGCGGAGTAGATGCGGCCCGAGGTGTAGTTGGACGCCTTGGTGCAGGTGACGCCGGCGAAGCGCTCGTAGTGGCCGAGGTCGAGGTCGGTCTCCGCGCCGTCGTCGGTCACGAACACCTCGCCGTGCTGGTAGGGCGACATAGTGCCGGGGTCGACGTTGAGGTACGGGTCGAGCTTCTGCATGAAGACCTTGTAGCCACGCGACTTGAGGAGCAGCGCGAGCGAAGCCGAGGTGATTCCCTTGCCGAGCGAGCTTACGACGCCGCCGGTGATGAACACGTATTTGACTTGCTTTTTCATGGCTGTTGTTTTGCCGCAGAGAACGCAAAGAGCGCAAAGGCTTTGCGTACTATGCGTTCTTTGCGGCTTTTATCATCGATTTGAATTGGTTAAATAGGTAGTTGGAATCGTGCGGACCGGGGCAGGCCTCGGGATGGTACTGCACTGAGAACGCCGGGAGCGTCTTGTGCCGGACGCCCTCGATCGATCCGTCGTTGAGGTTGACGTGCGTGACTTCGAGGCAGTCCGGCACCGACTCCGGGATGACGGCGAAGTTGTGGTTCTGGCTGGTGATCTCCACCTTGCCGGTCTCAAGGTTCTTCACCGGATGGTTGCAGCCGTGGTGGCCGAACTTGAGCCTGCCGGTCTTCGCGCCGCAGGCAAGCGAGAGCAGCTGATGCCCAAGGCAAATCCCCATTATCGGGATGGGATTCCTCTCGCAGAGACGCAGAGACGCTGAGTCTCCTTTCTCTGCGCCTCCGCGCCTCTGCGCGAGATTCCTAATCCCTAAGAGCTTTTGAATGTTCTCTATCGCATAAGTCACTGCCGCCGGGTCGGCGGGGCCATTCGAGAGGAGCACGCCGTCGGGGGCGAGGGCAAGCACCTCCTCGGCCGGCGTCTTTGCCGGCACGACCGTGACCTTCGCCCATGACGCAAGCGACCTGATGATGTTGGTCTTGACGCCGAAGTCGTAGCAGATTATCCGTGGTTCGTGGTTCGTGGCTCGTGGCTCGTGGCTCGTGGCTCGTGGTTCGGATAGAACATCAGCTGTGAAAGCATACGACTTCTCGCAAGTCACTTTTGCCGCGTAGTCTTGGCCGTCGAGGCCTTCCCACTCGAGGGCCTTGGCGATGGCGGCTTCCTCGCTCAGGGTCGCGGAGAGGCAGAGAAAAGCCTTCCGGTTGCCGTGCTCGCGGATGTGCAGCGTCAGCGCACGGGTGTCCACGCCGTAGATGCCCGGGACGCCGTTCTCGGCGAGATATTCGCCGAGGCTCTTTTTGCTGCGCCAGTTGCTGGGTTCGGTGAGGTCGCCGATGACGAGCCCCGACAGAAAAAGTCCCCGGGACTCGACGTCCTCGGGGTTGATGCCGTAGTTGCCGACTTCGGCGGTGGTGAGGGTGACGAACTGTCCGGCGTAGGAGGGGTCGGTCAGGATCTCCTGGTAGCCGCTCATCCCGGTGTTGAAGACGACCTCGCCGAGCGCATCTTTCTTCGCGCCGAACGCGACGCCGTGGAATACGGCGCCATCGTCCAGCGCAAGGAACGCCTTCCGCTCCCGCTCGTTCTTCCATTTCTCCTCGTAGTCCATTGCCATAGTTTGGTTTTAGCCTTTGTCTTTGCGGTCTATGCGTTCTTTGCGGCTGACAACACTAGTAAGACCTTTCATTTTTTTTGTCAAGATAGTTCTTGATCGCCTGGTGCAGGACTTTGTAGCCTCCAGGCGTCGGGTAGTCGCCGGTGAAGTACCAGTCGCCGAATTCGTGGTTCGTGGTTCGTGGTTCGTGGTTCGTGGCTGGGCGGTTAGGTGGTTGCAGGCATTGGCGAAGGTTGTCGACGGTCTGGTAGACGACCTTGACTTCCGCCTTCATGCCGGGCGGCGTGAGGAGACGCGCGATTTCCGCGCAGTGCTCCTCTTCGGTGAAGCGGGCATAGAGTTCGGCGAGAGGGTTTTCTTTGACAGGATTTACAGGATTAACAGGATTGGGATTGGGGGGCTGGGGGGTGTCTCCAGATAATCCTGAAAATCTTGTTAATCCTGTCAAAAGATTTTCGGCTTCCTTGCCGAGCAGGTTCATGAGCGCCTTGAAGGCGACGAGTTCGCCGAGGGTGGACATGTCGATGCCGTAGCAGTCTGGATAGCGGATCGGCGGCGCGGAGGAGGCGACGACGATCCGCTTCGGCCCCAGCCGGTCCAGCATCGGCAGGATGGCGTTCTTCATCGTGTTGCCGCGGACGATCGAGTCGTCCAGCACCACGAGCGTGTCCCGGCCGGGGCGCACCAGTCCGTAGGTGACGTCGTAGACGTGCTTGTAGAACTCGCGTCGCGCCGCGGCGTCGGCGATGAAGGTGCGGAACTTCGCGTCCTTCACCGCCACCTCTCCAAACCGCGGGAGATTTTTGCCACCTTTGTGAACTTTGTGTTCTTTGTGGCTAAAAACATTGGCAAACAGCTCTTCGAGCAGACCGTGGAAGGCGATGCGGGCGGAGTTGGGGATGTAGGAGAAGAAGATGTCGTCGATCGGCGCATCCGCCGCGGCGAGGATCTGCGGCACCAGCGCCGCGCCGAGCGCCTTGCGCTCGCGGTGGATGTCGGCGTCGTTGGCGCGGGAAAAGTAGATGCGCTCGAAGGTGCAGCTACGCTGTTGTTGGGTGGTTGGGTGGAAATTCTCAAACTCTACTTCGCCGTCGGGCGAAACGACGAGCGTTTGGCCGGGCGGGAGTTCCTTCACCGCCTCCGGCGGTACGTCGAAGGCGGCCTGTATCGCGGGGCGCTCGCTGGCGACCGCCACCACGTTGTCGTCGAGGTAGTAGAAGCCGGGGCGGATGCCGCACGGGTCGCGCGTCGCGAAGGCCCAGCCGTCTCCGGTCGCGCCGCAGAGCGTCCAGGCGCCGTCGGCGTTGGCCAGCGCGGAGGAGAGCGCTCTGGCTATCGGAGTCTCACACGGAGACACAGAGGCACGGAGCCTTCCGTCCTCTGAGTCTCTGTGGCTCTGTGTGAGTTCGTGGGCGATCAGTTCGCAGATGAGGTAGCCGTCGGACCGGCTGGTGGGGAAGGAGCCGTGGCGGCGGTAGTCGTCGAAGAGCTCGCGCGCGTTGGTGAGGTTGAAGTTGCCGGCGAGGAGGACGGTGTGGGCGAGTTCGCTCGATTCGTGGACGAACGGATGGCAGAACGCCACCTCGTTCTTTCCGAAGGTGGCGTAGCGGAGGTGGCCGAGGAATATCCTTTCTTGATTTTTGCCACAAAGATCACAAAGGCCACAAAGGCTATCTCCCTCATTTTTGTGTTCTATGTGTTCTTTGTGGCTAAATCTTTTCCCGATGGCGGCGAGTATGTCCGCAAGCGGCGTCGCCGAAGCCGATTTTGCGATCCAGTACGGCGGTTCTCCCGGATTGGGGTTGTTGGAGAGGATCGCAGCGCCGGCGCCGTCCTGGCCGCGGTTGTGCTGCTTCTCCATGAGGAGCGAGAGCTTCGTTCCGCCATAATCGCCCGCGGCGACGGTGGTCCCGCGCAGGACCACCATCGCCACGGCGCATTCGTGCTTTAGTTCGTCGGACATTTAGTACAGGAACAGCATGTCGCGGTACTTCGGCAGCGGCCAGCGCTTGCCGTCGACCCGCTTCTCCATGGCGTCGACCGTGGTTCTCAGCGCGCGCATCGCGGCGATGATCACGCCGACGTCGCTGCCGCCGAGGGCCTCCTCGATGTCGTGGATCTCGAGCCGCAGCGCGTCAAGTCCGGCGCCGAGCTCGACCATGACCTCGCGCAGGGCGGTGGTGCCGGACGACACGCCGACCTTCTCGGCCCGCGCGAAGGCGTCCGCCGTCTCGAGGTACTCGGCCTTGACCGCCGGGAACACCATCTCCGAGGCGATGTCGCGGGCGCAGGCGCCTTCGATGCGGATCTTCTTCTCGTATTCCTCGAGGAAGATCTCGTGGCGGCTCTCCAGCTCGCGGCCGGTCATGACTCCGTACTTGGCGAACAGCGCGATGTTCTCCTTCTTCGCGAGCGCGGCGAGCGCGGACGGGGTGTCCGGCGCGTTGGGGAGCCCGCGCCTGGCGGCCTCCTCCGGCCACTCGGCCTCGTAGCCGTTGCCGTTGAAGACGACGCGCTTGTGGGCCTTGAGCGAGGCCTGCAGGATCTTCTGCAGCGCGTTGTGGAAGGCGGGGGTGTGCTCGCCGGGCTTCGCCTTGCCGGCGACCTTGGCCTTCTCGAGCTCGCCGGCGATGCGGTCGACCGCCTCGGCGACGATGGTGTTGAGGACCGTCATCGGACCCGAGCAGCAGATGGTGGAGCCGGGGGCGCGGAACTCGAACTTGTTGCCGGTGAAGGCGAAGGGCGAGGTGCGGTTGCGGTCGGTCGCGTCCTTGGGGATCACCGGCAGGGTGTCGACGCCGATCTTCATCGCGCCGCCGCCCTTGGACTTCGCGCCGCCGCCTTTCTCCAGCCGGTCGAGGACTTCCGCGAGCTGGTCGCCGACGTAGATCGAGATGACGGCGGGCGGCGCCTCGTTCGCGCCGAGGCGGTGGTCGTTGCCGGCGCCGGCGACGGACGCCCTCAAGAGGTCAGCGTGCCGGTCGACCGCCTCAATGACGGCGATGAGCATCGTCAGGAACACGGCGTTCTCGTCCGGATTGGTGCCGGGGTCGAGCAGGTTCTTGCCGCCGTAGGCGACCGACCAGTTGTTGTGCTTGCCCGAGCCGTTGACGCCGGCGAACGGCTTTTCGTGGAGGAGGCACTTGAAGCCGTGCTTCTCGGCGACGTTGCGGAGCGCGTCCATGATGAGCATGTTGTGGTCGCTCGCCAGGTTGAGCTCCTCGAACTGCGGCGCGAGCTCGAACTGCGCGGGCGCGACCTCGTTGTGGCGCGTCTTGGCGGGGATGCCGAGCTTCCAGAGCTCGCGCTCGACG
>CACWVU010000049.1 GCA_902764415.1 uncultured bacterium
CGAAGCGCCGATGTCTGCTGAGCGCCGAGGCATAATTTAGCAGGCCACGCTG
Source organism: uncultured bacterium (assembly GCA_902764415.1). Classification (GTDB taxonomy): domain Bacteria; phylum Verrucomicrobiota; class Kiritimatiellia; order RFP12; family UBA1067; genus UBA1067. The sequence continues at coordinate 53 of CACWVU010000049.1, forward strand.
CAGGGCTCTCCGCTCGGGCGCTGCAGGGTGCCGAACCGAACGGATGGTTGGGGATAAGCCCGCCGGCTGGCATACCTCTTCCGAGATCAAAGGTCGGATACACGCGTAGACGCTCGGTTGATTCCATTTCGGACAGGGGTTCGACTCCCCTCACCTCCACCATTTCATGGGCCGAATTTTTGGTATACTACGCGCCATGAGCGAAAGAATCACCATGCAGGGCGGGCGTCTCAACGTGCCCGCGAATCCCGAAATCCCATTCATCGAGGGCGACGGCATCGGCCCCGACATCACTCGCGCGGCGCACGTCGTCCTCGACGCCGCGGTCGCGAAGGCCTACGGCGGCAGCCGCGCCATCGCCTGGCGCGAGGTGCTTGCCGGCGGTAAGGCGCACGATCAGACCGGCGAGTGGCTCCCCAAGGCGACGCTCGACGCCTGCCGCGACTGCCTCGTCTCCATCAAGGGCCCCTTGACCACGCCGGTTGGCGGCGGCATCCGCTCGATCAACGTGACGATGCGCCAGGAGCTCGACCTCTACGTGTGCCTGAGGCCGGTGCGGTGGTTCAAGGGCGTGCCATCGCCGGTGAAGCGCCCCGAGCTTACCGACATGGTGATCTTCCGCGAGAACACCGAGGACATCTATGCCGGCATCGAGTGGATGAACGGGACGCCGGAGGTGGAGAAGGTGAAGGCGTTCCTGCTCGGCGAGATGGGGGTGAAGAAGATCCGCTTCCCGAAGACCGCCTCGATCGGCATCAAGCCGGTCTCGCAGGAAGGCACCGAGCGGCTCGTCCGCGCCGCGCTCGACTACGCGGTCGCGAACGACCGCAAGTCGGTGACGCTCGTCCACAAGGGCAACATCCAGAAGTTCACCGAGGGCGCCTTCCGCGACTGGGGCTACGCGCTCGCGCAGCGCGAATACGGCGCGACGCTGATCGACAAGGGCCCGTGGTGCGAGTTCAGGAATCCGAAGACCGGACGCATGATCACGGTGAAGGACTGCATCTGCGACGCGTTCCTCCAGCAGATCCTGACGCGGCCGGCCGAGTACGACGTCATCGCGACCCTCAACCTCAACGGCGACTACGTCTCCGACGCGCTCGCCGCGACCGTCGGCGGCATCGGCATCGCGCCCGGCGCGAACATCAACTACCAGACCGGCATCGCCGTCTTCGAGGCGACCCACGGCACTGCGCCGAAGTACGCCGGTCTCGACAAGGTCAACCCAGGCTCGCTCATCCTCTCCGGCGAGATGATGCTCAGGTACATGGGCTGGACCGAGGCGGCGGACCTGGTGATCGCGGCGATGGACAAGGTGATCGCCTCCGGCACGGTGACCTACGACTTCGCCCGCCAGATGGAGGGCGCAAGGGAGGTCAAGTGCTCCGAGTTCGCCGCCGCCCTTGCCTCGGCGATGTGAAAAGAGTATAATACGCACCCAATGCCGCTCGCCAGATAATCTCTTAGGGCGGCAGAAGATAAACTCTAACCAGAAAGAAAGGATACAGAAATGTCTCGTGCATACAACTTCTCTGCGGGCCCCGCTGTCCTGCCGCTCGAAGTCCTCCAGGACGCGCAGAAGGACCTTGTCGACTACAAGGGCTGCGGAATGTCCGTGATGGAGATGTCCCACCGCGGCAAGGACTACGACGCCATCCACCAGGAGGCGATTGCCACGTTCAAGGAACTCTGCGGCCTCGGCGACGACTGGGCGGTGTGCTTCATCCAGGGCGGCGCCTCGATGCAGTTCGCGATGATTCCGATGAACTTCCTCCCGAAGGGCGGGGCGGCTGACTACGCCAAGCAGGGCACCTGGTCCGGCAAGGCCCTCAAGGAAGGCCAGAAGGTCGCGGCTCTCCGCGGCGCCACCGTCAATGTCGCCTGCGACTGCGCGAAGGACATCCCGACCCGCATGCCCAAGGCCGACGAGTGGAAGTGGGCCGCTGGTTCCGCCTACTACCATCTCTGCTCGAACGAGACCATCGCCGGCGCCGAGATCAAGGACTTCCCAAAGGTCGGCGGCCCGCTCATCTGCGACATGTCGTCCGACATCCTCAGCTGCGAGCGCGACTACAACCAGTTCGACATGTTCTACGCCGGCGCCCAGAAGAACCTCGGCCCCTCCGGCATGGCCGTCGTCGCGATCAGGAAGGAGCTCGCCGCCAAGGGCGATGACAAGATTCCGACGATGCTCCAGTACCGCACCTACGTGGACGAGAACTCGCTCTTCAACACGCCGCCGACATGGGGCATCTACATCTTCGGCGAGACGATGAAGTGGGTCAAGAAGATGGGCAAGGAGAACCTCTTCAAGCTCAACGCCGAGAAGGCGAAGAAGATCTACATCCACGGCAACAACGAGGAGCTGGAGAAGAAGTTCATCGACGAGGCGAAGAAGCTCGGCATGAGCTCGCTCAAGGGGCACCGCTCCGTCGGCGGCATCCGCGCTTCGATCTACAACGCCTTCCCGATGGAGGGCGTGGACGCGCTCGTCTCCTTCATGAAGGACTTCGAGAAGGCCAACGGCTGAGGCTGGCGATGGCCGGATTCGGACGCGAAGAGGTGCTCGCCTACCACCGCGGCGGAAAGGTCGCGGTCAGGCTGCCGAGGCCGCTCAGGACCAAGGACGACCTCTGCCTCGCCTACACGCCCGGGGTGGCCCACGCGGTCCGCGCGATCGCCGAGCGCCCCGAGGCGGTCTACGAGGCGACGGCGAAGGGGAATCTCGTCGCCGTCGTCTCCGACGGCACCGCCATCCTCGGCCTCGGCGACCTCGGTGCCGCCGCCTCCATCCCGGTGATGGAGGGCAAGGCCGTGCTCTTCAAGGCGTTCGGCGACGTGGATGCGTGGCCGGTGCCGCTCGCATGCTGCCGCGAGGGCGGCGCGGACATCGGCCGCACCGACCCGGAGCGCGTGATCGCCGCGGTGAAGGCGATCGCCCCGCAGTACGGCGGCATCAACCTCGAGGACATCGCCTCCCCTGCCTGCTTCGAGATCGAGGACCGGCTCGACGCCGAGCTCGACATCCCCGTCTTTCACGACGACCAGTGGGGAACCGCCGTCATCGCGCTCTCGGGCGTCATGAACTACGCCATGCTCGCGGACCGTCCGCTCGGTTCGCTCAAGGTGATCATGAACGGCGCCGGCGCCGCCGGCATCCGCATCTGCGAGATGCTCAAGGCCGCCGGGGTGGAGGACGTCACGATGTGCGACTCGAAGGGCGTCATCAGCGAGGAGCGCACCGACCTCAATCCCTTCAAGCGCCGCCACGCCGTGCGCGGCATGGCCGGGCGCAGGCTCAAGGACGCGATTGCCGGCGCCGACGTCTTCATCGGCGTCTCCGCCGCCAACGTGCTCGCCGGCGAGGACGTGAAGCGCATGGCTGGCTTCCCCGCGATCTTCGCGATGGCCAATCCGGACCCCGAGATCGCGCCCGCCGAAGTCGCCGCCGCGCTCGCCGGCCGCCGCTACGTGATGGTGACCGGCCGCAGCGACTATCCCAACCAGATCAACAACGTGCTCGGCTTCCCCTACCTCTTCCGCGGCGCGCTCGACGTGCGCGCGACGACGATCGACAAGGGGATGAAGGTGGCGGCCGCGCACGCGCTCGCGGAGCTGGCGCGGCAGCCGGTGCCCGACGAAGTGAAGGCGATCTATCCCGACGAGCGGCTGGAGTTCGGCGACGGCTACATCATCCCCAAGCCGTTCGACCGGCGCCTGTTCGTCGAGATCCCCGCCGCCGTGGCCGCGGCCGCGGCCGCCTCCGGCGTCGCCAGGGCGCCCAAGGACCCCACCGCCTATCGCGCGGAGCTCGAGCGCCGCAACGCGGAGCGCGGCTGAGCCACGCGATGGACAGGTTCGGCGAGCTGCTCAGGCTCTACGATGGTTACGTAGCCTCGTACCGCTCGCCGGACGGCTCGCTTCCGGAGATGATGGCCCTTAAGCGCCGCCACACCGACGAGGTGGTGCGCAACGCCGAGGCCATCGCCGTCGGCGAGGGATTCTCGCCGCTCGCCGCGTTCGCCGCCCGCGCCGCCGCGCTGCTGCACGACACCGGCCGCTACGAGCAGCTGCGCCGATACAACACCTTCCGCGACTCCGACTCCGTTGACCACGCCGTCTTCTCGCACGACATCGTCGCCGAGAAGGGCTGGCTCTCCGCCGTCGGCGTCGACCCCGCGACCGCCGGCGCAATCCTCAAGGCCGTCCTCTACCACAACCGCCGTGACCTGCCGCCGGAGCTGGCGGGCGAGGACCTGCCGGCCGACCTCGCGCTCCTGCGCGACGTCGCCCACACGGTGCGGGACGCGGACAAGCTCGACATCTTCCGCGTGCTGGAGAACCTTGTCGCCACCACCGACTGGCGCCGCGACCGCACCGCGTTCTGGAACCTGTCGCCCGACGACGGTCCGAACCCGGAGGTCGTCAAGGCCATCGTGGAGCGCCGCCCCGTCGACTACCAGCACATCCGCTCGCTTGCCGACTTCGTGCTGATCCAGGTGGGGTGGATGGTCAGCGGGCTGTACTTCCGGACTTCGCGGCAAATCTGCCGCGACCGCGGACACCTCGCCTTCCGCCGGCGGTTCCTCGGCGAAATCGGCGCCGGCAAGGCGGCGGACGAAGTCTGCGACCTCGCCGCGAGGTCGCTCGGATGAAGAAGATCGTCTATTTCCACGGCTTCGCCTCGTCCGGCGCCAGCGGCACCGTGGCGCTGCTCCGGCGCGAGCTGCTCGCGGACGACGTGCGAGTCGTCGCGCCGGACATCCCGGTCGACCCCGCCGAGGCGCTGCCGATGCTGAAGGCGCTGGTGACTAAGGAGGCGCCGGACCTGGTGGTCGGCACCTCGATGGGCGGTGCCTACGCCCAGCAGATGCGCGGCGTCGAGCGCATCTGCGTGAATCCGTCGTTCGACACCTCGCGGCTCTTCCACGTGCTCCACGTCGGCAAGTACAAGTGGCTTAACGAACGCCGCGACGGGTCGGTCGAGTTCCACGTCTACAAGGAGACGATCGAGCATTTCCGGGAGATGGAGGCGCACCAGTTCGACGACATTCCCGAAGAGGACACCCTCTTCTGCCACGGCCTTTTCGGCGACCAGGACGAGCTCACCGCCGGCGGCAGGGAGATCTTCGAGCGCCATTTCCCCGGCATGTCGCGCAGCTTCGCGGGCGGACATCGTCTCAATGCCGAAACAGTGAAATTGGCGCTTCTGCCATTAATTCGCGAATTATTGTCACTTTAGTCCACCACCCCCTGGGGTCTGTCCCCCATAATTCCTGGGGTCTGTCCCCATGAAATGAGATTTTTTCAAAAAAGTTTGTCATCGGCTGTCATCTGCTGCATACATTCACTTGGTTAATTTGTTGCACTAGACCGAAGCGTCATCTTCAACGCTTCGGTTTCGTGTATTCTGGAATCACCACCTCTTGTTTCTTTTAGGCGATTCGCCGCTTCTCCATTGCCAGTCCTGTCGGCTTTTCGACCTTGGATGTATGGACGCGGGCGAATGGCTCCTCGCCGCGCATCCTGGATCGGTCTCCGCGGCAGTTTGCGCGGCAGATTGATGGTCAGGTGGTTTGGTGGTTGGGTGGTTCGCGCAGCAGGCGGTGGACGGAACTGCGTGAATGATAGCCGCACAGCGCGGCGACTTCATCGTACAGCATAGTGCGGAAGGGCGTGACGGCCATTATGGCTCGTTTCCGCCGCACGGCGCGAATCTCGTCGAGAATCGAATGGCCAAGCATGGCGCGGAAGCGGATCTCCGCCATGCGCCGTCCGCACGGGAAAGTCGCCGCGACATCGCGGGCCTTGAGTCCGCAGCATGCCTTCTTCCGGATGAGTTCGCAGGCGGCGACAACCGCAGGGTCGCTTCTTTTCAGGCGGAAAGTCGAGGCCCTGCGCACGACTCCAATCGGCGCGATGGTGGAATTGCGTTCTTTGATCCGCTTTCTGGAGATGAGCATCCAGAGCAGATGCGCGGTTTCGCATATCGCGGAAGGGACGTCGACGGCGATGCTTGACAGCGTCGGCCGCAGGACTTCGCAGATCGATTCGTCGTTGTCGACCCCGAGCAGCGCGACGTCGTCGGGAATCGCCAGCTTACTGTGGTCGCAAGCGGCGTTTACCGCGGCGGCCACGGCGTCGTTCGCGGCAAATATGCCGACCGGACGCGGAAGGCTCTCTATCCATGAGGCAAGATGCGCCAGACGGCCCGTGGCGGAGACGCGTCGCTTCGGATGGGCGTAGCACGCAATGCCGCGCCCGTTGAGCCCGAGGATGCTGACGAAGTGCCGCTCGCGCAGACGACTCCAGTTCTCCTCGGAATCCGGCGGCACGTATGCGTACGAGGCCAGCTCCAGCGACAGCAGGTGGTGCGCGGCAGCGGCGGCGATGGCCTTTTCGTCGAGCCTGACGGTGGCGTGGCGGGGATTGCCGGGTTTGATGTCGCGGTGGAGAAACACGGTCGGCAGTCCGGCGAACAACTTCTCCGGCAGCTTGTCGTTGTTCACGATGCAGCCGTCGGGTTGCCAGAACTCAATCAGCTCCGCCACCTCCTTCGCGCTACTGACATTTGCATCGGCGAACTTTACCGAGAGACCGTATCTCTCGTAGAGGTTCGTCGCGTCATGGAAGCTTCGGGTGATCGATTTTTCGCCGCGCGGAAATCTCAGAACGTTGTACATGGAGGGCAGTATATCACAGCAGAGGGTTCAGGTGCAAGTGCGTTTCGCAATCTGCAACAAGGCAATTTCGCATAACGGACGGCAGGATGCGGTAGATATGGTATGATACACGATATGAAAAGTCCATCCATCGTTGCTGTATGCCTTTGCGCCGCGCTGAATGCGTCGGCTGTCTCCACCTCCATGTACGTCCAGGACGGGCTGATCGCCTGCTGGGACGGCATCGAGAACGCGGGCGCCGGAACGCACGACGCCGGCGCGACTGTGTGGGAGGACATTGTCGGCGGCTACAGGTTCGCCCTCACAGGTGTCACGGTGGACGACGACCGCATGACCTTCGCCGGCACTGCGACCTCCTACGGCACTCTCGACAAGGCCGGTTCAACGGCCACATTTAATGCTGCGAAAAACGGCACGATGGAGATTGTTTTTGCTTCGCGCAGCACATCGACGGCAGCGACCGTCATGTTGCAGTCCACGTCCAGCGACGGTTTGGCTTTCGGCTTCCTCAGCGGTGTAATCCTTTCGTCAACAGTATCCGGTAGTTCGAAATTCCCGTTTACGCTGAATACGGTTACGAATTCTGTTGCGATACGATACAGTTCCAGCAAGCCTGTTTCCCCAATCTACACCAACGGATGGTCGCTTGCAGCGACAAGTGGTAGTGACTCCTGGGGCACTCCAAGTAGTACAGCCACATACATCGGGAGAAGAGCAGCCAATACAGTTGCGGCATTTTCCGGCTCCATCTACTGCATTCGTCTTTACAGTCGCCAACTGACGGAAGCGGAAATCGCCGCCAACTACGAGGTTGACCGTCTGCGTTTCGATGCGGAATTCCGCAATTCCGCGCTTCAGGTGTCCAGCGCGCCGGGTTCACTGGGTTCGCCTTCGCCGGCGTTTGGCGTGACAACCGGGCTTTCGGCTGGTGACACGCGCGAAGTCGCGTGTGGCGCGACGGTTTGCACCAACGCCAATAGATCTTTTGAGTATCGTTGCGCCGGCTGGAAACTCTACAATCAAAGTGATGCAGTTGTCGCCAGCGGCTCCGAGAACTCCTTCACCTACACCCACCCGACGCCCGCAGAATTCCGCAGGCTTGAATGGCAGTGGGTTGTGAGTAAGGATCTTACGGGTGACTGGAGCTACAACGACGAGAATATCGCCGTCGACGACGGGTCTGTCAGCCGGATCAAAATAGACGGCAGTTATGTCTACGTTTTTACCAATGTCGAATCGGCGCTGACAATAAAGATCAAGCGCGAGCTCGCACTGGTTGACTGCCTGCTGGTTGGCGGCGGCGGCGGCGGCGGCTTGAACGGCGGCGGTGGCGGCGCGGGCGGAGTGCTGAGTCCCGGCGTAGAGGTTAAGTTGCTGCCTGGAGAATTGTTCGGTTTCACGGTTGGCGCGGGCGGAGCTGGCGCTCCGGCTGGAAGCATCGGCACCAACGGCTGCAACACGACGCTGACGATTGGCGGCACGACCTATACGGCTTTCGGCGGCGGTTGCGGTGGCGGCAACGTAATCAATTACAGCGGCGCGAGCGGCGGTTCTGGTGGTGGAAGTTTCCTCACCGGCAAAGGTGGCGCAGGGGTTGAAGGCCAGGGGCACGAAGGCGCTACGGACAGCGTCGCACAAAGCTGCGGCGGCGGTGGCGGCGCGGGCCATGCCGGCTACAAAACCGATGAGATGGATGGAGAGATCAACAAGAGCAGATGCGGTGGCGATGGCATTGCGAGCAGCATCACCGGCGTCGAGGTCTATTATGGCGGCGGCGGTGGCGGCATTGGTGGACTCGGTGGTCTTGGCGGCGGTGGCGACGGCCACTCTGCTGCCAGCAGTGGCCATGGCAGCGACGGCACCGACGGTCTCGGTGGCGGCGGCGGAGCAAGCCGCGGCACCAGCTATCACGGCGGTCGCGGCGGCAACGGCACGGCGATTCTTGCCTTCAAGCCTGTTTACCATCCAGGATTGGCAATCTTCATCCACTGACGATTTCACCCGACGGCATTCGGGGCAGAAGACTCCCTTTTGTGGTATAATACGCCACATGAACGGAATCGAACGGCTACATGAAATCATGACACGGCTGCGGGACCCAGAGAAGGGCTGCCCGTGGGACCGCGTCCAGACCCTGGAAACGCTCAAGCCCTGCGTCCTCGAGGAGGCGTACGAGCTGCTGGCGGCGATGGACCGCCCGGAGGATGTCGACAACCACATCGAGGAGCTGGGGGACGTCCTGCTGCAGGTGATGTTCCAGGCGGTGATGGCCGAGCAGGAGGGGAAGTTCACCTTCGACGACGTTGCCAACGCCGTCGCGGACAAGCTCGTCCATCGCCACCCGCATGTCTTCGGCGACACGGTTGCCGACGACCCGGCGACGGTGCTGCGCAACTGGGAGCGCATCAAGCAGTCCGAGCACCGCAAGGAAGAGCGCCGCAGCGCGCTTGACGGGGTGCCGTCCACCCTGCCGGCGCTCCTGAAGGCGCGGCGCACGATGGAGAAGGCGTCGCGGGTTGGCTATGCCGAGGAGATGAAGCCGGTTGCCGTGGAGGGAGATCCCGGCGAGTTCCTGCTGCGGGCGGTCAAGTCCGTCGCCGACCTCGGCGTAGACGCAGAGGCGGCGCTCGAGAAGGCGACCGCGGCGTTTGCCGCGCGCTTCCGCGCCTTCGAGGACGCCAAGCGCGAGGGCTGAGCGGGGACGGTGGCGATGCAGGTCGAGGTAATTGAGCCGCACGGAATGTGCGCGGGGGTGAACGGGGCGATCGCCAGGGCGCTGGAGCTGGCGAAGTCGCGTCCGGCCGGCGACCGCTCGCCGATCTACTGTTTGCATGAACTCGTCCACAACGAGATCGTCATCGGCGAGCTCAAGGACCTCGGCTTCCGGTTCGTCGACCGCATCGGCGAAGTGCCGCGTGGCGCGACGGTGGTCTTTTCGGCGCACGGTGTGCCGCCGCAGGTGCGCGAGGAGGCGGCGCGGCGCGGGCTCAAGGTGGTGGACGCGACGTGTCCATTCGTCGCCCGGGTCCACCGCTCCGCGCGCGCGTTCGCCGAGAAGGGGATGGAGGTGTGCGTCCTCGGCGATCCCGCGCCCGCCGAGGTGAGGGGGATTGTCGGCGAGGTGGAGGACGCCGGCGGTCGCGCGTTCGTCGGTCCGCATGGCGTGTCCGCGGCGAAGGCGAAGGGCGGCGCGGCGCCGCTTGGCGTGGTGGCGCAGACGACGATGAACTCCGACGAGGTGGAGCGCGCGGTCGCGGAGCTCGCCCGCGCGCGCCGGGTGAAGACGATGGCGAAGGTGTGCGGGGCGACGAAGGACCGCCAGGACGCGGTGCGTCGCTTCTGCCGCGGGGCCGGGCCGGGCGCGGGAGTGCTGGTGCTCGGCTCGAAGACGTCCTCCAACACGCGACGGCTCGCGGAGGTGGCGGAGGACTGCGGCGCGAAGGTGTTTACGGCCGGGGACGTGGAAGGGCTTTCGCGCCTCGACTTCTCCGGCGTCGGACGGCTCGGGGTTACAAGCGGGGCTTCGACCCCGGAAAGGTTCTTCATGGAGGCGATGAGATTCCTGCGGCGCGTGCCGGAGCACGTGGCGATCATCATGGACGGCAATGGGCGCTGGGCCAAGGCGCGCGGCAAGGCTCGGAGCGAGGGCCACCGCGCCGGCGCGAAGACGCTGGAGCGGGTGCTCGACTGGTGCGGCGAGCGGGGAATCCGCTACCTCACCGTCTATGCGTTCTCGACCGAGAACTGGAAGCGTCCCAAGGCGGAGGTGGACGGTCTCATGGCGCTCTTCGCGCGGATGCTCAAGACCAAGGAGCGCGACTTCGTGGCCAACCGCGTGCGCTTCCGCATGGTCGGCCGCCGCGGCGACCTGAGCCCCAAGCTCCTCTCCATCGTCGAGTCGCTCGAGCGCAAGACCGAGGCCTTCGAGCGCCAGCTGATCGTCGCCATCTCCTACGGCGGCCGCGCCGAGATCGTGGACGCGGCGAACGCGGCGGTTGCGCGCGGCGAGCAGGTGACCGAGGAGACCTTCCGCCGCCACCTCTACGCGCCGGACGTGCCCGACCCGGACCTCGTGATCCGCACCAGCGGCGAGTGCCGCGTCTCCAACTTCCTCTTGTGGGAAAGCGCGTACTCGGAGTACTGGTTCACCGACACGCTCTGGCCGGACTTCTCCGAGGCCGACTTCGACCGCGCGCTTGAATCGTACGCCGCACGCGACCGCCGCCGCGGAGGGGCGTAAGTCTTATATGCGTTTTCTTCCGCCGCTCCTTGCCGCTGTCGCCGCCGCGCTGGTGTTTTTCGCCGGCGTCACCACCGGCCACATCAGCATGGACGACTGGGGATATATCTACGGTTGCCCGTTCGTCCGCGACGGGCTTTCCGCCGCCAATGTCGCCGCGGCATTTTCGCAGTTCGGCTACGATGCGTTCTGGATGCCGCTCACCTTCATCTCCTACATGGCCGACATCACGTTCTTCGGCGGCGGCTGGGCGGTTCACCACGCCGTCTGCGTCGCCATCCACGCGGCTAACGCGGCGCTGGCGTTTGTGCTTCTGAAGCGGCTCGCGTCCGTCTTCGCGCCGGAGGCGTCCCCCCGCGAAACCGCGCTCGCCAGCCTCGCCGCCGCGCTCTTCTGGGCGCTGCATCCGATGCGGGCGGAGACGGTCGTCTACATCGCCGCGCGCAAGGATCTCCTCTGGACTTTCTTTGCGCTGCTGGGGCTGATCGCCTGGATAGGCCACATCCGCCGCGGCGGCGGCATGTCGTTGGCGCTGGCAACCGCCTGCTGCGTGCTTGCCTGTCTTTCCAAGCCGACGGCGGTGTGCTTTCCGTTCCTCGCGCTGGCGCTCGAATGGGCGGCGCTAGGACGCTTTCCGCGGCGGCTTTGGCGTTATGCGCCGATGCTGGCGACCGCCGTTCTGGTGGGGGCGATCACGCTCTACTGCCAGTCCAATCCGATCGACCACGAGCGGCTGGATGTCTTCGGCGAACCGCTGTGGTGGCGCGTTCTCAACGCGGCGGTGTCCTCGGGCATGTATCTCTGGCATGTCGTCGTGCCCGGCGGCATCCGGTTCGACTACCGGGCGGTGTTTGGCGGCTGTCCGCTCGACTGCGCTTTTGCGCTCTCCGTCCTGGGTTTGGTGCTGGCGCTTTTCGCCGTTTCCCTCCGCTTTGCCGGTTCGCGCCTGCGCGCGGTGCTGTGGCTGGCCGCGGCGTGGGCGGTTTTTTCGATTGGCCCGGTGAGTGGCGTCCTCGGCACCGTCAACGGAGACCACGCCTACGCCGACCGCTACACCTACTTTCCGGCGCTCGCCGTCTCGCTCGTCCTCGCCGCGGCGCTCCTTGAACTGCGCCAAGGCCGGCGCTTCGCCGTCTGCGCCGCGCTCGCGTTTGCCGCGGTCGCCGCGATGTGCCCGTTCACGATCGCGGTGGCGCGGTCGTACCGCGACGACTACTCCGCCTTTTCGCGGACGCTGGCGAAGGACCCCGACCACTGGCGTGCGCTGCGGGTCGTCGGCAGCGAGTACTGCGCGCGGCTGGGGCGCATGGACGAGGGAGTGGCGATGCTCAAGCGCAGCCTCGAGCTGCGCGGCAGCCAGCGCACGGCCGACGCGCTCGCGTACGTGCTCGCGCTCCGCTGCGCGCCCGGCGACGTGGCGGAGGTGCGGCGGCTCGGCGCGGCGGTGGCGGCGAACGCGGCGCTCGACCGCACCGGCTTCATGCTCGAGGCGCTGGGTCTGGTCGATCTTGCGGAAGGGGACGACGAATCCGCCGCGCGCAGGTTTGCCGCGGCGCTCAAGGTCCCGGCGCGCGCCCATTCCGACCTCAATACGCGGCTCTGCCTCGGCTATGCGCTCGCCAACCTCGGGCGGACGAAGGAGGCGCTCGCGCTTCTTGACGCGCTGCGCGACGCCACCGACGGCGAAGTGCGCTTCAAGGCAGCGGCGGCCGCCCGCCAGATCCGCAACGGCCGCCAGCATCGGTTCCAGGGCCTTTAGCGGGTGGCGGACGTCATGGCGGCCGGGGATTTTGGTATAATACACATAATTTCACGTAATTTTGGAGAAGGCAACATGAACATCAACAAGGTAAACCCGGCGACGCTGAAGATCACCGACATGCGCTTCGCCGACATCGACGGAGCGCCCAAGCGGTGCACGCTGATGAAGCTCTTCACCAACCAGGGGCTCGTCGGCTACGGCGAGGTGCGCGACGCGAGCTCCCGCACCTACGCGGCGATGCTCAAGAGCCGCATCCTCGGCGAGAACCCGTGCAACGTCGAGAAGATATTCCGCCGCATCAAGCAGTTCGGCGGCGACTCGCGGCAGGCCGGCGGCGTCTGCGCGGTGGAGCTGGCGTGCATGGATCTCTGCGGCAAGGCGTGGGGCGTCCCGGTCTGGCAGCTTCTCGGCGGCAAGTGGCGCGACGAAATCCGCTGCTACTGCGACACCGACTCCGAAGGCGGTGGACGCGACATGGGCGCGGCGCTGAAGGAGCGCATGAAGATGGGCTTCACCTTCCTCAAGATGGACCTCGGAATCGAGCTCCTTACGAACGTCAAGGATGCGCTTATCGCGCCGCTCGGCTACCTCGAGTACATGCGGAAGATGAAGCACGTGGTCCAGACGCCTCACGGCTCCATCGACCTCAGGTCGATGCGCGGCGAGGCGTTTGAGCTCTTTACGACGGCACACGGTCACACCGGCATCCACATCACCGAGACCGGCCTCGACTACCTTGAGCAGTACATGGCCGACGTGCGCGAGGTAGTCGGCTGGGAGGTGCCCATCGCCATCGACCACCTTGGCCACATCCCGTATGAAGACTGCGTCCAGCTCCTCCGCCGCCTCGAGAAGTACCATCTTTCGTGGGCGGAGGACGTTCTCCCTTGGCGCAACGTGGAGCAGTGGCGCCAGCTTCACGCCGCGACAACGACTCCGCTCGGTACCGGCGAGGACATCTACCTGAAGGAGGACTTCAAGCCGCTCCTCGAGTCGCACGCGCTCGCGGTCGTCCATCCCGACCTCCTCACCTGCGGCGGCATCATGGAGACGAAGAAGGTCGGCGACATGGCCGAGGACTACGGCGTCCAGATGAACATCCACATGGCCGAGTCGCCCATCGCCTGCCTTGCCGCGGTGCACGTGGCGGCGGCGACGCGCAACTTCATGGCGCTCGAGCTCCACTCGGTCGACGTGCCTTGGTGGGGCGACCTCGTGAAGCCCGCGCTTTCCTACAAGGGCGGGTTCATCAAGGTTCCGACGAAGCCGGGCCTTGGCATCGACGAGCTGAACGAGAAGCTCATCAAGAAGCAGGCTTGCAAGGACTTCCCGCCGCCGTGGAATTCCACGAAGGAATGGGACAAGGAATGGTCCAACGACCGCCGCTGGAGCTAAACAAAAAGCAACAAAACATGAAAGGCCACGAAATGAAGACGACATTGGCGACAACTGTTGCGCTTGCACTTGCCCTGGCCGCCCAGGCGGAATTCAAGGTCGACCGCGCGGCGATGAGCGAGAAGTACTGGAGCATCTGGAACGACGAGGTCCAGGCGAAGATCGACGCCGAAATCGAGGCGAACCGCAAGGCCGACGCAACGTTCGAAGTCGCCGCGCCTGACGGCGCGGAGGTGAAGGTCGAGCAGATCGGCCACGCCTTCCGCTTCGGCGCGCACATCTTCAACTACGACCAGCTCGGCCGCGACGAGTGGAACGCCGCCTACAAGGCGAGCTACGGCGAAGGTGGCATCTTCAACCAGGCGACCGTCGCGTTCTACTGGCGCGAGTACGAGCCCGTGCCCGGGCGCTTCCGCGCCTTTGGCGACTACGAGGACACCGCGCGGTTCTGGAATTCGCTTTCGCGCGCCGAGGCAATGGAGCATCCGTACTGGCGCCGTCCCGCGCCTGCGCCCGCCATCAACTACCTCAAGTCGCGCGGAGTGGCGATCCACGGCCACATCCTCATCTGGGGCTCGGCCAAGCCGAACTGGATCTACGACTGGTACTGTCCCGAAGGCGAGAAGCGCGCGTTCGACGCCATTGGCATTCCGCGTAGCGACACCAAGGACTTTCCGAAGACCGACAACTGGGATGGTGGCTACAACAAGTACTGGCGCGCCTGCTGGTCGCGCGCGTACAAGTCGTTCTCCGAGGCTGAGATCGCGGCAATGGCGCCGACTTTCGTCCGCCGCATGCCGGAGATCTTCCGCAAGCGCGTCTTCGACGTTGCACGCGAATTCGGCGAGGTTGTCGACAGCTGGGATGTCGTCAACGAGTCGTCCATCGACTGGCGGACATACCGCAAGTCGCGGACGGGGCTTCCGGTCTGGAAGTCGCACTACGGGCTCATGCCGGGCGACTATCCGCTGCATGCGCTCCTGGACGCGAAGGCGGCCTTCCCTGCCAAGGCCAACCTCGCCATCAACGACTACAACATCAGCTCCGATTTCCTCGCGCAGGTGAAGGATCTCGATGACGAAGGCGCGAAGATCGACATCGTCGGCTGCCAGATGCACCTTTTTAACACCAACGACTGCATGCGCCTCGCGCTCGGCGATACCGGCATCAGTTGGATCTCCACGCCGGCCGACATCCGCAACCGCCTCGACATGATGGCGAAGACCGGCCGCCCGCTGCACGTCTCCGAGGTGACGATCACCTCGCCTGGTTCCGACGACCGCAGCCGCATGATACAGGCGGTCCTGACGCGCAACATCTACCGCGCGTGGTTCTCCCATCCGAAGGCAATGGGCATCACCTGGTGGAACACCGTCGACGGCGGCGGAGTGAAGGGCGAGCCGCTCGTCTCCGGTCTGTTCACCA
Source organism: uncultured bacterium (assembly GCA_902764415.1). Lineage (GTDB taxonomy): Bacteria > Verrucomicrobiota > Kiritimatiellia > RFP12 > UBA1067 > UBA1067. The sequence goes on from CACWVU010000049.1 coordinate 15,558, forward strand.
CCGACTTGAGGCACAAGCCCGCATACGACGCGCTCGACGACCTCATCAACCGCGAATGGAAGACCAAGACGACCGCAAAGGCATCTGGCGGCAAGGTCGCGTTCCGCGGCTTCAAGGGGCGCTACCGCCTTTCGTGGAAAGACGCCGAGGGCAAGGATCGCAGCAAGTTCGTCGAGGTGGAATGAAGAACATCATGGACGCCTGCAAGCACGGAAAGGAAACGACATGCTAAAGGAGAAGTTTGACCTAACGGGGAAAATCGCCCTCGTCACCGGGTCGACGCGCGGAATCGGCAAGGCGATTGGCGACGCGTTCGAGGAATACGGCGCGAAGGTGATCCGCCACAACACGAAGGTGTGCGACCTTGCAGACCCCGAGGCGATCGAGACGTTCTTCAACCGGCTCGAGGCGGAGGGGTCGATGCCCGATATCTTCGTCGCCAACGCGTCCATCCAGGACAAGTTCCCCTGGCCGGAGTTCCCGCTCGACGTGGCGCGGAAGGAGATGCAGGTCAACTTCTTCGCCACCGTCAGGATGTTCCAGCGCTGCTATCCGAAGATGAAGGCGCAGAAGTGGGGCCGGCTCATCGTCGTCGGCTCGGTGCAGGAGCGTCGCCCGCATCCCGAGATGATCGGCTATTCCGCCTCCAAGGGCGCGCAGGAGAACCTCGTGCGCAGCGTGGCCAGGCAGGTCGCGTCCGAAGGGATAACCGTGAACAACATCTGCCCGGGCGTGTTCTACACCGACCGCAACATCGAGGCGCTCGCCGACCCGGTCTACGGCAAGAAGGTGACCGCGGCGATCCCGATGCACGACTACGCCATGCCCGAGGACGCCGCCGGCACGGCGCTGCTCCTCGCGTCGGACGCTGGCCGCTACATCACCGGCGCGACGATCGTGGTCGACGGCGGACTTTCCCTTCCAGGCTAACGGCTATGATTTTCTGCCACATAGAACACAAAAATCACAAAGAGACTGGGGCTTTGCCCCAGACCCCGAGACGCTCTGTGTCGCTTTGTGTCCTTTGTGGCTAAAGACTACCACCTAACCACCCAACCAAGGAGCATTATGGCATCACTGGCAGACATGAAGACCAAGGCGAAGGAGGCGGGGCTCATGAAGCTCGACAAGCTCATCGCCAAGCGGCAGCACATCCCCACGAACGAATTCCCGATTCCGGTGAAGGAGCTCTGCGAGCGGTTCGAGAAGCTCTACACCGGCTGCGTCAACGACGTGATGCGCGAGTTCACGCTTCTCGACCAGAACCTCCCGCACGAGATCATGCCGCTCCGCGACGAGATGGTAGTCTGCGGCGAGGCGTTCACGGTGAAGTCGGCGCCCAACTGCATGATCGAGGGCGAGATGACCTTCCGCGCCCAGATGCTCGACGAGTTCAAGCCGAACGGCGTCGTGGTCTGGGACACATCCGACGACGTCGAGGCCAGCCTCTGGGGCGGCGTGATGACCGCGACCGCCATCACCAAGGGCATCCGCGGCGCGGTGATCGCCGGCGGCATCCGCGACACCAAGCAGATTCTCGAGCAGAACTTCCCGGTCTTCTACAAGTACCGCGTCTCCAACGGCTCGCTCGGCCGCTGCATGATCACCCACTACCAGGTGCCGGTCAGGATCGGCAAGGTGACGGTCAGGCCCGGCGACATCATCATGGGCGACATCGACGGCGTCATCTGCATCCCGCGCGAGATCGCCTACGAGGTTCTCCTGCGCGCCGAGGGCATCGAGCGCAACGAGGTCGACATCTTCTCCTGGGTGCGCCAGGGCGACACCATCTCGGAGATCATCGACAAGGGCGGCTACTTCTAATCACGGGGAACGGAGGAGGACGAAATGAAGGCAGTGCTTGCGGCAGTGGCGGCGATTGCGGCGCTTTCCGCGCCGGCGGCGGTCGCGCTGCCGGAGGCCCTGTCCGGCGCTTCGTCACGCTGGAGCCTCGCGGACAACGGGCGGAGGATCGTCTGGGACGTCGCGCACGATGCGCGGCTGCCACACGCCGACAGCTTCGAGATGAGCGGACTTAGGGCATCGCTCATCTTTTCCTACTCCGTCGCGGCCGACCGGTCGCTGGCGCTCGGGCGCAGGGTGGTGTGGCCGGCTCTGCGCGTGCAGCCGAACAACACCCACGGCTCGTTCATCTACGACTTCGCCGAGGACAAGATGCCGCGCCTGACGGCGGACGGCAAGCCGTGCGGCGAGGTCGTGGACTCGATTTCGTTTGACGGCGTGTGGTGCGCCGAGTCGCATTCGGCGGACGGCTCGCTGCGCATTGTCCGGCGCGTGTTCCCGTCCGTAGACAACCCCGCCGCGTTTGAGCTCGTGGAGGTGGAGAACTCCGGCGGCGCTCCGCGCGGCGTTGGCTTCTCGGACGATTTCGCGGACTACCGGCTCGGCTGCACCGGCTACTACGAGGTGCGCGCGCAGGCGTTCCCGTCCGGCGTGCGCATGCTCGCTCAGGGCGAGAAGGGGACCTGGACGCTCCGGCTTTCGGCGCGGCGTGTGAACGAGCCGGACTTCCCGGCCGACGGCGCGGCGGAGCTCGCCTCGCGCAGGCGGCGCGTGGAGGAGCTCACCTCTGCGGTTGTCCTGGAGACCGGCATCCCCGAGCTCGACGCGGAGTTCCGCTTTGCGAAGATCCGAGCAGGCGAGAGCATCTTCTCCACCCGCACGGGCGTCCTCCATTCGCCGGGCGGCTCGGCGTTCTACGCGGCGACGTGGTGCAACGACCAGGTGGAGTACGCTGGTCCCTGGTTCGCCTTCACCGGCGACGAGCTGGCGCTGGAGGCCTCGATGAACGCCTACCGCCACTACATCCCGTTCATGGGTCCGCGCTACGATCCGATCCCGAGCTCGGTGGTGGCGGAGGGGCTCGACTACTGGAACGGACAGCGCGACCGCGGCGACGCGGCGATGTACGCCTACGGCGCGGCGCGGTTCGTGCTGGCGGCGGGGCGGCGCGAATGGGCGAAGGAACTGCTGCCTGCGATCCGCTGGACGCTTGAATACTGCCGCCGGCAGCTGAACGAGGAGGGCGTGGTGCGCTCGAACTGCGACGAGCTGGAGCGGCGGCTTCCCGCCGGCGACGCGAACCTCTGCACCTCGGCGCTCTACTACGACGCGCTTCGCCACGCTGCGATCATTGAGCGGGAAATCGGCAGCTCCGACGCCGCGGCGGACTGCGAGGCGCGCGCGGCGGAGATGGCGGCGGCGATCGAGCGTCACTTCGGCCGCGAGGTAAGCGGCTTCAGGACCTACCGCTACTACAAGGGCTGCGAAGTGCTGCGTGCGTGGATCGGCATCCCGCTCTGCATGGGCATCTACGACCGGGCCGAGGACACGACCGCCGCGCTCTTCTCGCCGGCGCTGTGGACCGGCGGCGGCATGC
>CACWVU010000050.1 GCA_902764415.1 uncultured bacterium
CAGGATCTACTACTTCCGCGTCAAGGAGGGCGGCGTCCTGCTGAAGTCGTTCGTCCCCTGCACCTACGACGGCGTCCCCGGCTACTGCGAGACGGTCAACGGCATGTTCTATCCGCAGACCTCCGCCTCTGGCTCCCTCACCGCCTGTGTCGAGGTGCCCAAGTTCGCCGCCAACGCAATCGAGGGCGAGTTCTACGCCGCCGCCGGCGGCGTGGAGCCGCCGGTCACCGCCTACGACATCTTCACCCTGAAGCCGCTCGAGGAGGGGGTGGACTTCGACGTCACCTACTCCAACAACACCGCGCCCGGCACGGGCGTCGCTACCCTGACCGGCAAGGGCTCCTACTCCGGCACGGTCACCGCCAACTTCACCATCGTCCCCAACCTGACCATCGACGAGGTCTCCTTCCAGATCTACGACGGCGGCACGGCGATCGAGCCGGTCGCCGTGGTGCGCGACGCCGTGACCGGCGCGGTGCTGGCGAAGGACGTCGACTACACCATCTCCTACGCGAACAACACCGGCGTCGGCACCGCCACCGTCACCGCGACCGGCGACGGCACGACGTACCTCGGGTCCGTTTCCACCGGCTTCCAGATCCTCCCCGTCTACTGCGTCACCCCGGACGCGACCGGCGGCAGGAACGGCCTGGCGTGGACCGACGGCGCGGACAACGAGGGTCCGATGACGATCGACGAGGCGTACGGCGCGTACACCAACGGCGGCTACCGTGCCTGCGCGATCCTCCTCAAGACCGGCACCTACGCCCCGGCAACGAGGCTCTGGGTGCGCTCGACCTTCGTGATGTCCGGCGGCCTCGCCGGCGTCGACAACCACACCAAGTCCGCGCCGGACGCGAAGTCCGTCCTCGACGGCCGCGGCGTCGTGGACCTCGTCAACGTCGAGCGCATCCCCGACGCCGACACCGCGTACTTCCGGGGCATCGAGTTCCGCCGCGCCTACTCAACCGCCCTCAGGAAGACGGACGTCAAGTACGGCGGGGTGAACTATTCCGGTGGCGTGGACGTCGACGGCTGCCGTTTCGCGGACAACGCCCCCGACTATTCCTTCGCCGACACCCGCTACGCCTACGCCTCGGCGATCCAGGCGTTCGTCGACGCCGGCGCCGCGAGGAAGTCTAAGTTCCGCTGCGCCAACACCCTCTTCGACGGCAACGTCACCACCAACACCTCCGGCGAGGCCGGCTGGGGCTGGGGCTCCACCATGGTCGTCAACATCAAGGAGATCGGCTCGGCCGAGTTCGTCGGCTGCCAGTTCGTGACCAACGGCATTCCCTTCACCCAGAAGCTCGGCGTGCCGCCGTCCGGCGCGCCGCGGCACAGTCCATTCGCGGCGTCGCTCGTGGACTTCAACGGCATGGCCTCGCTCACGGTCAGGGACTGCGAGTTCCGCGGCAACCGCACCCACGGGATCTCCCAGAACGGATACTACCAGCCGATGGTCTACGCCCGTCGCGGCGGCGCGCCGACGAGCTGGCAGTGCGCGTTCACCAACTGCCTCTTCGTCGGCAACGAGGTGACCCATGCGATAGCGTTGAACCTCTCCACGGTGTTCATGAACAACTGGGGCATCCTCTGCATCGACGGCGCCAGCGTCGCCGCCAATCCCGCCGAGGTCGTGAACTGCACCTTCGCCTACAACATCGTGAACACCATCGACAGCACCGCCGGCCTCTGCCTCAACAACGGCCGGCTGAAGCTGAGGAACTCAATCCTCTACTCCAACCGCCGCATGCCGAAGACGACCTTCCAGGACGACCGCGTCACCGGCTCCGACTTCTACGTCGTCGGCTACGGCCGGGCCGACGTCGACTACACCCTCTTCACCTCGCTCGACGCGACGAACGTGAGCGGCTCGGCGTCGTCCGTCATAAGCCTTGGCGAGCACGTCTACACCGGCAGCCCGCGGTTCGTCTCCGGCGTGGACGACTTCGCGGCGCTGATCTCCTCCACGTCCGAGACGGTCAAGGAGACGATAGGCTTCACGCCGGACGACGCGACCATGGCGGCCGTGCTCGCGCTCGACGTCCACACCACCGGCCAGAGGTACCCGATGGTGGACGGCGGCGACTACGAGACGCCGGTTGGCGCGGAGCCGAGCCCGAACGGCGCCAGGGTCAACCTCGGCTACTACGGCGGCACTGCCGAGGCGGAGACGACGCCGGTTGGCCAGCCTGAGTTCTCCGGCGGCGTCGCGGTGACGTTCCCCTACGAGTCGGGCCAGCCGCACCTCGCCTTCGAGGTCGGCGGGACGGGCAGCTTCATCGCCAATGCTTCGGTGTCCTGGTCCACGAACGGAGTCGACTTCGTACGCTACAAGGACTTTGACGGGCTCGTCATGGGCAGCAGGTTCGACCAGGACCTCTTCCTGATGTTCGACCGCGACCAGATCCTGTCCATCCGCGTGCTGCTCCATTCCTACGGATCCGAGGGCAGGACGGAGACCTCCGTGCAGGACGTCCCCTACGACCGCGACCCGACCTTCGGCCACGGCGGCGGCGCGGGCATCGTCCACGTCCGCGTGGGCGCGCACGGCGACGGCTCGGGCAGCGACTGGTTCAACGCCATCGCCGACATCAACTCCGCACTCGACCGCTTCCGGCAGGGAGAGATCTGGTTCTCGGGCGAATTCACGCTCGGCGAGTCGATCCAGAGCGTGGAGACGACCGGCGCGCTGACGCTGCGCGGCGGCTTCGACGGCAGCGAGGACTCCGCCGCCGAGCGCGCGAAGGGGGCGCGCACGACGATTGACGGCCAGCGGAAATACAAGACCTTCGAGTTCAGCAGCGCCGCGGGGAACCCCGTCACGATCGAGGGCTTCCTCCTTAGGCAGTCGCTGCTGCAGGCAATCCGCAAGACCGGCGCCGGCGACATCGTCGTCAGGGACTGCGACTTCTACTCCAACAACTGGAACGAATGGAGCACGTATACTGACAGCAGCCAGGGGTCGGCGGCGTACATCGTCGGCTCGGCGGGCACGACGGTCGCTACGGTCACCAACTGCGTCGTCGCCGGCGGCAGGCACGTCGGCGGCCACGCCAACGACGGCCGCTATATTTCGCGCATGGGGCTCTATTTCCAGGACCTCGGCCGCGCCCATGTCGACGGCTGCCTCTTCCTCACCAACGGCGTCGCGCCGGGCGCCGCCGACCTCGGCACCGCGGTGGCGTCGCAGTCGGCGGGCGGCGTCGCCATCGCCGCCGTCGCGGCCCCGCTGACGGCGAGGAACTGCGAGTTCCGCGGCAACCGCGCGCAGGCGTGGTCCACCGGCGGCACCTTCGCCAACGGCGGCATCGTGTCGCTGACCGGCAACGGCGGTGGCAGCGCCTTCACCAACTGCCTGTTCGTCGCCAACTCGCTCGAGCAGAGCTACGTCCAGTCGGGGGCAACCAACGCCTACTCGGGCATGGTGATGGCCAACTTCGACACGGCGGCGCGGACGGTGGACTTCGTGAACTGCACCTTCGCGGGCAACCTCGTCGACACCCCGTCCTCGCCGGCTGGCGTCAACATCGCCAACGGGACGGCCAGTATCGCCAACTGCGTGTTCGACTGCAACTACACCTCTCGCCACCGGCTCTCCGACACCGTCGGCAACGACGTCAGGGCCGGCGGCTCCAGCGCGGTGACGGTCGACTGGACGGCGTTCGACCGCGAGCTTGACGACGCGGTCGCCGGCGAGGCGTCCGCCACCGTCGCGGTCGGCCAGAACATCCTCGCCGGCGTGCGCTGCGTCGCCATCGACGCCACCGCCTACGCCGCCGACATCGTCGCCAACTTCGACACGCGCATCACGTTGGCAGACCCGATCCGCTTCGACCCGGCGACCTCGGCGTCGCGCATTGCGGCTGCGAACGGTCACCTCTTCGGCGGGCGCGGCTACTACGACGAGCGCACCGGCGAGCTGGTGACGGGCTTCATCCGCCTCGGCAAGTCCGCCGCGCTCGACGCCGGCAATCCCGCCGCCGCCTATTCGCGCGAGCCCGACTGCCAGCAGGGCTGGCACGGCAAGCGCCTGAACCTCGGCGCCTACGGCAACACCCCCTGGGCCACGATGACCGTGTATCCCGGCGGCATGGTGATACTCAGGTAGTTCGCGCGGGTTCGAGACCGGGAGCCATGCCATGAGTCCTGATTTCTCACCACCGGGGTCAGCTGGTCGGACCTCCCCTACGTGAACGGCACGCATAGTCGATGGAGACAAGGTGAAGGTGTGGTCCGACAAGGTGCTAGAGCCGAAGTTCGTCGACTACGCGTTCGCCGACTATCCGCTCGCCGCCGCGCTGTACAACGAGGCGGGTTTTCCGGCGTCGCCTTTCAGGGACTGACATAAATCGCTCGTTGTCCCATATTTGGGGCTGATCAAATTCTTCGCAGAACCATATATTTCCAACACGGCATGCGTGAGAAATGGTATAATTGTTGAAACAATGAAAGGGGAAAACAAGTGATGCAGGCAGGAAGGACATTGGCATTTGCGGCTGCGTTCGCTGGCACATGGCTCGCGGCTTTCGCGGCGGAACGCACGGTGACGTCGCCCGACGGAAGAATCGTGTTCAAGGTCGACGCGGAGGGGAGGCCGTCTTACTCCGTCTCCTTCGACGGGCGCGAGGCGATCGGACGCTCCGCGCTCGGGTTCGCGTTCGCGGACGAGGCGCCGATGGCGGAAGGATTCGAGCAGATCGGCGAGGCGGTTGTCCGAAACGGACTTGTCGAGTCCTGGAAACCCGTCGTCCGCAACCGCCACGCCGACGTGCGCCTTTCGTACAATTCGCTCAAGCTCGCCATGCGCGAGAAAACCGGCGAGCGCCGCAAGATGGACCTCGAGGTCCGCGCGTTCGACGGCGGCGTTGCGTTCCGCTACACGCTCTACGGCGCGCGCGTCCTTGGCGAGCGCATCGTGACCGACGAACTTACGGAGTTCCGCGTCCCCGCGACGTCCTTCGCCTGGGTCGGGCACAACGCCGGCGGCTCGTTCGCGGGCTCCCAGGAGACGCGCTTCAAGAAGACGCCCGTGCGCGAAATCAGGTCCGACGAATGGTGCCTCGCGCCGTTCCTCGTCGAAGTCGACCGCTCGACGTACGTCGCGCTCCTCGACGCGTACCTCGACAACTTCCCGGGGCGCTGCTTCGCGTGGCGCGACGGCGCGATCACGACAAGGCTCGTTCCCTCGCCGCGCGAGGGCGAGAAGGGCGCGAAGGCGCGCTTCGACTGCCGCTTCGACACGCCGTGGCGCGTGATTCTCGTCGGAGACAACCCCGGGCGCTTCATCGAGAGCGAGATAGTGCAGGCGCTGAATCCGCCCTGCGCCATCGAGGACACCTCGTGGATCCGCCCCGGCATGTCCGCCTGGGACCACTGGTGGAGCGGCGGGGTGAAGATGGAGATGCCCGTCGTCAAGGAGTACATCGACTTCGCGGCGAAGCAGGGCTGGCCCTACATGCTCGTCGACTGGCAGTGGTATGGTCCGTTCAACACGCCCGACGCCGACATCACGCGCACGGCCCCGCAGATCGACATGCCCGAGCTTCTCGCCTATGCGAAGGAGCGCGGCGTGCGCCTCTGGCTCTGGCTCTACTCAAGCGACGTCACGCGCAACGACGCGTTCGAGGAGGCGTTCGCGCTCTACGCGAAGTGGGGAGTCGCGGGCGTGAAGATCGACTTCATGGACCGCCACGACCGCGAGATTGTCAATTGGTACAGGCGCATCGCAGCGGCCGCCGCGAAGAACCGCCTCATGCTCGACTTCCACGGAGCGTATGCACCGGACGGGATCGAGAGGACATATCCGAATCTTCTGACCCGCGAGGGGGTCCTCGGAGAGGAGTTCTCGAAGTTCAGCAGGTCCATCACCCCTGACCACAACGTGACGCTTGCGTTCACGCGCATGCTTGCGGGACCGATGGACTACACGCCGGGCGGATTCCTCAACGTCGCCGCGTCGGACTTCAAGATGCAGTCCCCGACGCTCGTGATGAACACGCGCGCAGCCGAGCTCGCGAAGTTCGTCGTCTACGAGAGCCCGTGGATGTGCTTCTGCGACCATCCGCGCAACGTGCTTGGCCAGCCTGGGAGCGAGTTCGTCGCCGAGGTGCCGACCGTGTGGGACGACACGCGCTTCCTCGGCGGATATCCTGGCGAGTGGATCGCCGTCGCGCGCCGCAGCGGAGACAAGTGGTACCTCGGCGTCCTGAACGGAAACGAGGCGCGTGAAGTCGAGCTTACGGCGCCGTTCCTCTCCGGCGAGGGCAGGTGCCGCTACTGGTCGGACGGCGAGAAGCCGACGGACGTAGTGCGCGGCGAGGAGCGCGTCCCCGCGACGCGCGGAAAGATTCGCCTTGCGGCGGGCGGTGGATTCGCCGCGGTCTGGGAAGCCGAGGGAAGGTGATCCACATATTAGGCATGCCCGGGACTGTCCCCGCGGCATATAGGATTTCGTCCGCACCGTAATCTCAGGCTGGTGGCTGATGCGTAGTGGCATTGGGGCGCGGCAGAGTGCGAGCCATTTTCCACTGGACTTTCCTATAGGGCAAGGCGGCGCGGTTTTTGGTATAATGCGCAACATGAAAACAGAGAACTCCATTCGCGTCCATCCGTTCCTGTCCGGGATGCTGTTCGCCGCGATGTTTGCCGCGTCCTCGCTGGCCGCGGCCGTGCCCTACCGGGCGACCGACCTCCTCTCCATCGACTACGACGGCCCGATCGCGGAGGCGAAGCCGGTCCAGCGCAACTGCGTCGAGTTCACCGCCCCCGGCGGCGACACGGTCAGCCTCTACCTCGGGAGCAGCAAGAACGTCCCAGGCTGGCTCTCGTACAAGGAGGGCGGCGCCGGCGCCACTAAGCACGGCCCGATTCCCGTGGGCATGGTCGGCTTCGACCCGGTGGCGGCGGCGCTCGACGACGGGCGCGTGGTCATCGCCCACGTGAACCCGTTCGAGCCCGACGCCAAGGTCTACGGCTTCAGGATGATGGCGTGGATCGGCCCGTGGGCTTCGCTCAAGGCCGGTTCCACCTTCGGCTTCTACCGCGTCAGGTACGGCAGGCCGAACTGCCGCGGCTCGTGGCTACCGGACGTCAAGGCCGCCGACGCGCTCTACCGCCGCCAGCTCAGGTCGTTGGCGACCTGCGGCGGCGACGGGCTCCCCACGGTGGCGTTCGACGACTATCCCTCGCGCGTCGTCGCGGTGAATGAGTCGCAGTTCTACGACGCGCATCCGTCGAGCGTGATGCTGCCGGACGAGAAGACCTTCTACTGCTTCTGGGACCTCGCCCACGGCGGCCCCGCCGGCCCGACGGCGAAGTCCGTCGACGGCGGCCTCACCTGGAAGCGCATCGACGACGTCATCCCCGCCGAGTTCCGCCGGCTGCACGACGCGCCGGTCGCCTTCCGATTCGTCGACCCCGCGTCAGGCAGGGCCAGGATCCGCGTATTCCTCGGCTACGCCGAAATCGGCGACGGCACGCGCGGACCGAAGGACCGCCCCCTCGCCGAGGCCATGCCCTCGATCATGAGCGAGGACGACGGCCTCACCTGGAAGTACATGCCGCCGCTGGGCGCCGACTTCGCGTGCGTGATCTCCTTCTTCGGCATGATGCAGCGCAGGGACGGCTCCTACTTCGGCGTCTTCCACCGCGGCGCCGACGCCAACGGCGACGGCAGCCCCCTCGAGGTGCTGAGCTCCGTCTCGCGCGACGGCGGCCTCACCTGGGAGAAGCCGCTCAAGGTGGCGAAGGACGCCAAATACGACCTCTGCGAGCCGGCGGTGTTCTACTCGCCCGACCAGTCCGAGATCTGCTGCCTCATGCGCGAGAACAAGGGCGGTCCCTCGCAGATGTGCTTCTCGAAGGACGACGGCCTCACCTGGTCGAAGACCGAGCCCGCGCCTGAGGCGATCCGCGGCCACCGGCACGTCGTCCAGCGGCTCCCCGACGGGCGCTACCTCGTCGTCTTCCGCAACCTCGACTTCTCTTACCAGCACGTCTACGGCTGGATCGGGCCCTACGAGTCGATCCGGGACGGCTCCGGCCGGGGCGGGTACCTCGTGCTGCTCGTGCCCAACCACGGCACCCCGTGGGACTGCGGCTACCAGAGCGTGCACCTGAAGCAGGACGGCGAGATCGTCGTCAACACCTACTCGCGCTACCGTCCCTGGGCGAACGCCACCCCGAGCATCGTGTCGATGCGCTTCAGGGTCGAGGAGACAGACCGCATGGTGGAGGCCGAGAAGCGCCTCTGGACCGCGCAGCTCGACGCGGCCGAGAACGGCACGAAGCCGTCGCCCGAGCTGCTGGCGAAGTTCGCCTCCGCCCAGCGCCGCTGGGATCCGTTCGGCGCCGAGTCCAGGGACCGGAAGCTCAGGGTGCTCACCCAGGCCACGGTCTACGGCTTCGTCAAGAAGGGGGACAATCCGCTCGCCCAGATGGCCGCGCTGCCGTCCAAGCCGGTCAAGGCGCCGAACGGGGCGGTCGACGTGGCGGCGGCGACCGGCGCCGACATCGCGTTCGTGCGTCCGAGGTTCGACCCGCCGCTCGCGGCGTTCGTGCGCTGGGAACTCGACTGCCCCGAGGACTGCCGCCGCTTCGTGCGCATCAAGAACGACTACTACTGCCATGTCTTCGTCAACGGCGAGCGCCTGCCGTCCGCCTACGGGACCGACGGCAGGAACAGCTACCGTCCCTTCACCGGCAACCTCGGCTACGGCATCAGGTTCGAGGCCGCGCTGAAGAAGGGCAGGAACGAAATCGTGCTCCTCACCTCGCCGGGCAGCGGCGGCCAGTGGCTTTCCGCCGCGGCGGTCGAGGAGTGACGGACCGGACAGTTTCAGCACCAACAACGAAAGGAACGAAATGAACAGGATGATCATCGCCGCGCTCGCGGCATCGGTGGCTGCCGCGGCGGCGGCTGACGTCAACATCAACCTCTCTGCCGGACAGAAGCCGATCAAGGACATGTCCAAGGCCGGCTGCAACCGCGGCATCGGCTTCAACGCCGCGATGGAGAGCATCTGGAGCGTCGGCACCGACGACTACTGGTTCATCGAGAACCGGGAGCACACGGCGACCAAGCTCCGCGAGGCGGGCGCAAACCTCCTGCGGCTCCAGTGCATGAACAGCTGGTTCCGCCGCGGCGTCGAGAAGGACCCGAAGAAGCGCCCGAGCAACCCGAAGGCCGCGTTCGACTTCTACAAGGCGAACGGCATCAAGGTGTTCGTCTGCCTCGAGTGCGGCCACGAGGACGACAAGAACGCCGACGCGACGGTGGCCGAGAACCTCGAGATCATCAAGTGGATCGTCGACAACGGCTACAAGGGCGTCGTCGCCGGCTTCGAGTGCGGCAACGAGACGTACGGCGACAGCCGCTACGCCCAGAAGGCCGCGGTCTGGAAGAAGATCATCGACGGCGGCATCGCGATCTGGGGCAAGGACATCCAGTTCGGCATCAACATCGCCGAGTTCTTCGAGCTCAACCCGGACATCAAGCACATCCGCGACCGCATGATGTCCAACCAGGACTTCAAGCGCGACTGGACCCACGCCGGCGCCTACTTCACCGCGGCGAACTTCAACAAGTTCTCGTCGCAGTTCGTGGTGAAGATGAAGGAGATCGGCGCGCTCGACAACGTCTCGCACGTCATCTGGCACGCCTACGGCGCGGAGACGCCCTACAGCTGCTCCTACCACGGCATCCAGCGCTTCCGCAACTACGTCGAGGCGTTCCCGGAGCTGAAGGGCAAGCAGTGGTGGCTGACCGAGATCCGCCCGCGCTCCGACGAGGACAACCAGTGCCAGCGGCAGTTCCGCGAGGCGCTGGTGATGGGCCACTACACGCTGACGGCGCTTTCGCAGCCGGAGGTGGACTGCTTCAACCACCACCAGCTCACTGCGCTCTCGGGCGCGATCTACCAGTCCGACGGCCGGAAGTGGTACGTCCAGTGGTACAACGGTTCGCAGGAGGAGCTGCCCGACTTCCGCAGCGGCTACGGCAAGCCGCACATCGACGTCGGCGCGATGGGCGTCGTCTACCGCACCCTCGGCGAGGGCATCGCCGAGTGCCCCGTCTTCCTCGCGCACGGCATCGGCGACGCGAAGGGCGGCGACTGGGACTGGTGCGCCTCGGCGCGGCTGATGGACGACACCTACGCGCGCCGCCGCGCGATCCACGAAGGCAGGCAGGACGTCCCGCAGGTGCGCGGCGACGTGGAGTGGGTGCTTGCCACCAACCCCGGGCGCGACAAGTTCTGCCTGCTGATGGTGAACTCCAAGTCCACGCCCGAGAAGGTGAACCTGACCATCGACGAGCGAGAGTTCGCCGCGCCCACCTACCGCACCGTCACCTGCCCCGAGGAGTTCCTCGACTGCAACGAGATTCCCGGCGAGGAGAAGCCGTGGCGCGCGCTCTGCTGGGAGGACACTTCGCGCGGCTACTGGACGGCCGACATGTCGGCCTACGAGGGCATCAAGTCGGTCGCGACGACGCTGCCGGTCACGATCAAGCCGCATACGGTGCAGACCGTGACCTTCAGGACGCGCCGCGCGCCAAAGCGGAAGTAGGCTCGTAAAAGTGGAGCTATAATAGCCGCTATTGCATATCAGGCATAGTTTATGATATAATTCGCTCCGTTGAACAAATTTGTTCAGTGAGGTGAATGATTATGTATGAACTGCCATTGGTAGGACTTATCGCGGGTCGCCTTAATGAAGGTCGGCTTCGCATCCAGGTTGTCGCCGGACCTCGTCAGGTGGGCAAGACGACGGCTGTCAAGCAGGCGCTTCGGCACTATGGCAAGCCGTTCACATACCGCCTTGCGGAGGGGTTGGGAATCGACCCCCTCGCGTGGTTGGAGAGCGAGTGGCAGGATGCGCGCATTCAGGCAAAGTCGCTTGGAGAGTATCTTCTCGTGATTGATGAAATCCAAAAGGTCGTCGGCTGGTCGGAACTGGTCAAGCGTCTTTGGGATGAAGACACGTTCGAAGACGTCCCGCTGAAGGTTCTTATCCTGGGGAGTTCGCGACTGCTCCTCCAGCGGGGTCTGAACGAGAGCCTTGAGGGCCGGTACGAGATGATTGAGGCATGGCATTGGTCATACGCGGACATGCACGACGCCTTTGGCTTCTCGATTGACGATTACGTGCTGTTCGGCGGATATCCTGGGGCGGTCCCATACATAAAGGACGAGGAACGTTGGCGAACGTATTTGCGAGATTCCATAATCGAGCCCAGCATAAGCCGTGACATACTTCAGCTTGAGCGCATTGCCAAGCCTGCGCTCCTGCGCCAGCTGTTTGCGCTTGCCTGCATGTATTCGTCAAGGATATTGTCCTATCAGAAGATGCTGGGGCAGCTTCAGGATGCAGGAAACGCCACGACGCTTGCGCACTATCTTCGGCTTCTGGGCGAGGCGGGGCTTGTCGCGGGAATAGAGAAATACTACGACGAGCCGGTCAGGGCCAAGGCGTCCAGCCCAAAACTGACTGTCTGCAACACGGCGCTGATGACGGCGATGCTTCCATACGGATTTGACGAGCTTCGTGCGCGCCACGATCTGTGGGGCCGCGTATTCGAGTCTGCAGTGGGCGCACATCTCATGCCGGGTTGCCGGCGAAAGAACATCCAACTGCGCTATTGGAACGCCGGCAACAAGGAGGTTGATTTTGTTCTGCAGAAGGGAGATCGCATTGCCGCGCTTGAGGTGAAGTCGGCTGATGCCGACAGCGTGTCGGGGATGAAGGAGTTCAAGGCCAGACACCCCCTTGCCAAGCCGTATCTGATTGGAGGACAGGGCATGGCCGCTGAAAGATTCTTTACATGCGAGGTGGCGGATTTCGTTTAACGGGAATTATATGAGCTCGGACATGAAAAAGTAAGAATAGTGGGGACTGTCCCCGCGGCACTTATCCCCGCGGCACTTAATAGCATATCGGCATTGCGATGTCTATGCCAAACTAGCGGATGCGCTAGGATGGTTAAAAGGGTCAGCCCTTCGGGTTGCGGCGGCGCCAGGCGTCCGGCCGTACCCCGAAGTAGCGCTTGAACGCCGAGGCGAACGTCAGCGGCGAGTCGAACCCGACCGCCGCGGCGATCTTGTCCACCGGCGTCCAGCGGCTCTCGCGCAGCATCCGCTTCGCGTTCTGCAGGCGCACGCGCAGCAGGAAGCTGTGCGGGGTGAGGCCGGTCTCCGCGAAGAAGAGGGTGAAGAACCGGCTCTTGCCGTAGCCGGCGAGCTTCACCAGCCTTTCGTTGGAGATCGGCTCCGCGTAGTGCTCGCGGATCCATTCGCCCACGCGCTGGACGACGACCGGGCCCGACTCGTCGTCGGTGGCGAAGCTGTTGCCGTCCGCGTTGTCGCAGGCCCGGGCGGTCTCCGAGAGCATCAGCTCGCAGAGGATGCGCAGGTGCAGGTGGCCGCCTTCGTCCGTTGCCTTGAACGCCGACGCGTCTCTGCGGATGTCCTTGAGCACGCGCATCAGCGGCGGCGGGATGCGCCGCGTCTTCGGCGCGCCGGCTGCGATGCGCGCGTAGACGCTGGCGAGCTCCTCCTTCGAGAAGGCGCAGCGGCAGCCGCCCCAGTCGATCATGTCCGGCGGCTCGCAGATGACGCCGATGCGGGAGGAGGGGTTGCCCACGCTTTCGTCCGCGCGGTGCTGGACCTTCGGCGGGATGACGACGAACGAGCCGCCCGAGACCGAGACCTTGCGCTCCCGGTGGCCGGAGTCCTTGATTCCCCAGGTGAAGTGCCCCCTGAGCATGAAGTGGATCTCGCAGCCGGAGTGGCTGTTCCAGCGCACGATGTGCGCCTTGCGGTCGTCGAGCACGCCGAGCCTCGTGATCGGCGGGAAGCCGAATCTAATTCCCTTGATGTGCATAGCGGACGGATTATACCATAAAACCGGTTTTAATTTCCACTGGACTTTTGGCAATTGCCGTCCCGGCCCCGGTTATGGTAAAATACACGCCAGTCAACTCAAGGACAAAGACATGGAAATCAACAACCTCGAGCGGTTCCTCGAAAAGGCGCGTACGGCGGGTCCGGCGCTGGGGGCGTGCATAACCTTTTCGGACCCGGCGGTGACCGAGGTCGCCTGCGCCTCCGGCCTCGACTTCGTCTGGATCGACGGCGAGCACGGCGAGATGGACCGCAACACGGCGTTCCTGCACCTGATGGCGGTGAAGGGCACCGGGGTGGCGGCGTTCTACCGCGTCCCCGCCTGCGACCACACCGAGATCAAGCGGATCATCGACTTCGCGCCGGCGGGGGTGATCGTGCCGATGGTGATGGACGAGGCCGACGCGGCCAAGGCCGTCGCCGCGTGCCGCTATCCGGTCCACGGCGGCAACCGTGGCTGCGGCTACCGGCGCGGCTGGGCCTACGGCGCGGCCGACACCGACGCGTACCTCGAGGCCTCTGCCCGCGACCCGCTCGTCGTCATCCAGCTCGAGCACATCGACGCCGCGCGCCGGCTCGACCGCATCCTCGAGGTGCCTGGCGTTGACTCGGTGATGGTCGGCCCCTACGACTTCTCAATGTCGATGAACAAGCCCGGCCAGTTCCACGACCCCGAGGTCGCCGCGGCGCTCGACGAGGCCTGCGCCAAGGTCAAGGCGAAGGGGCTGCTGCTCGGCACCTACGCCGAGGGCGACTTCGAGGACTGGCGCCGGCGCGGGGTGGACTACCTCGGGGTCCGGAACGACACCAACGCGATGATGGACGGGTTCCGCCGCGCCATCGACTCGGCGCGCGGAGGCTGGCGGCGATGAATGTCGACGTCGCCGTAGTCCTCGTCTACCTCGTCGCCACCACGCTCTTCGGATGCAGCTTCTACTTCCGCCGGGGCAGGGACCGGGCCGACGAGTTCACCAAGGCCGGCGGCAGGCTGCCGGGCTGGGCGCTCGCGCTCTCGGTGTTCGCGACCTACGTCAGCTCCATCTCCTTCCTCGCGCTGCCGGCCAAGGCGTACCTCTCGAACTGGAACGCGCTCGTCCTCTCGTTCTCGATCCCGTTCGCGGCCTGCGCGGCGGCGGTGTGGTTCGTGCCGTTCTACCGCCGCCAGACGAGCGCCTCGGCGTACTCCTTCCTCGAGGCGCGCTTCGGCGCGTGGTCGCGGCTCTACGCGAGCGGGTGCTTCCTGGTCATGCAGTCGGTCAGGAGCGGGATGATCCTCTACCTGCTGGCGCTCGTCCTCAACACGCTCCTCGGGGTGGACATGCCGCTCGTGATCTGCGTCGTGGGCGTCGCCACGATGCTCTACTCGATGATGGGCGGGCTCCACGCGGTGGTGTGGACCGACGTCGTGCAGTCGGTCGTGCTCATCGCCGGCGCGCTCCTCTCGCTCGCGGTCATCGCCTTCACGCTGCCGGACGGCCTCTGCGCCGGGGTGTCGGCGGCGTTCGACGCCGGCAAGCTTTCGCTCGGCGACTTCTCGCTCCGCGACTGGGGGAGCGAGACGTTCTGGGTGACCTTCGCCTACGGGGTGTTCCTCAACCTCCAGAACTTCGGCATCGACCAGACCTACACCCAGCGCTACGTGGCGGCGAAGTCCGACCGCGAGGCGGTGAGGTCGATGTTCTCGGGGGCGATGCTCTACCTGCCCGTCTCCCTCGTGTTCGTGGCGATCGGGACGCTTCTCTGGGCGTGGGTGAAGTCCCATCCCGGCGTGGTGCCTCAGGAGGTGCTTGCGAAGTCCGATGCGGTCTTCCCGTGGTTCATCATCCACCGGCTGCCGACCGGCGTGTCGGGGCTGCTGGTGGCGGCGATCATCGCCGCGGCGATGTCCACCGTCTCCTCGACGCTCAACTCCGGGGCGACGGTGCTCCTGGAGGACTACGCCAAGCGCTTTTCCGCGCGGGCGAAGGGGAGCGAGGGCGCGCAGGTGGTCTTCCTGAGGCTGGCGACGGTGGGGCTGGGGCTCTTCGCGGTCGGGGTGGCGCTCGCGGTGATGAACGTGACGAGCGTGCTCACCACCTGGTGGGCGCTCCAGAGCGTCCTCTCCGGCGGCATGCTGGGGCTGTTCCTCATCGGGGCGTTTTCGCGCCGCACGCGCTCCGCGCAGGCGGCGGTCGCGACTGTGGTGGGCGTCCTCGCCGTCGCCTGGGTCGTCTTCGGCGCGCGGCTCCTCGACTTGCCGCAGGTGCTGCACGTCAACCTGGCGATGGTCGTCGGCACCGCGGCGCTGGTCCTCGTCGGCGCCTTCCCAATCCGCCGCCGCGTCGTCGCGCTGGCGGCCGCACTGCTGCCGTTCGCGTCCTCCGCGACCATCGCCGTCGACGTCGCGAAGCCGCCGGTCAAGGACCAGCGCGGCATCCGCGCCGGCGCCGGCATCGGGTACGCGATCGAGTTTGCCGCGGACGAAGGGGATGGCGAACTCGCGCTCGTGGTCTCGTCCGCGTCGGCGAAGGACGCGGCAGTCAAGAACGTCTCCGTCCACCGGCTGGCGACGCACCACTACTTCGGCAAGGTGTCGGACACCGCCGAGCTGGAAAAAATCCATCCGCGGCTGAAGAAGGCGTTCGACTTCCTGCGGAGGAAGGACCTCGACACGCTCGCCTGCGGCACCTACGAGCTCGAGGCCGGCGCGCCGGGCGAGAAGGCCGCGGTGTTCGCGATGGTGCAGGAGCTGGACCTCAAGCCGGCCGCCCCCGGACCGCAGCGCGTCGAGGCCCACGGCAGGTACATCGACGTCCAGGCGCCGCTCTCGGCGGCGGAGACGTTCGGCGTGGCCGAGCTCGACCCCACGCGGCCGGACTTCCCGTTCGACGCCGGGAAGGACATCGGATTCATCGATCTTCCGTGCGAGCTCAAGACCGTGATGCCCGGCGAGTTCGCGGTCTTCATGCCGCCGCGCGGCGCCCATGCGCCGTGCCTCTCGCTTGACGGTCCCCGCCGCATCCGCAAGGTGGTGGTAAAGGTCCTCGCCGACTGACGGGCGTAGAAGTCCAGCGCAGGCGGTTCTGCGGCTGTTTTAACGGTGCCGATTTTGGCAGAGGTGTCGATTGAAAAACTAAACGAAAGTTTAGTTTCTGAAGCTGGGTGAACGCGTCAATTCCGACTGTGAGGTAGCGTTTAGTTTTGCAAATTTCAGGCTC
>CACWVU010000051.1 GCA_902764415.1 uncultured bacterium
TGAACTCCCCGCAGGAGCAGGCGGGGACGGACTGCGGGGTCCGCGAGGTGTCCACGAACGCCATGCCGCAGTTGCGCGCAGACGCCGTCCACGCCGCCAATGCGGCAAGCGCGGCGGAAACGGCGAACGGTGCTATGGTGCTTGTGCGCATGGTGTTACTCAATCTCACTGGCGCGTATTATACCATAATTCTGACTTTCAAAGGACTATGAATATGAGGCCGTCTCGTCTGCTCTCCTTGGTTCTATCGCCCGCTCAAAATCCCCATACGTCCAATCGCCTCGCTGCTTCGCATAATCAAGCGGGATGAATACCCTTGCCAAGTCGCGCAGGAATTCCTCTCCCCTTAAAAATCGCTACTCCAACCCACCATGAAATAATCAAATCATTCATCCCCATATTTTATCGGAGGTTGTAATTACTGCGCAAAATCACCAAAATCGCACTAAGTTTCCCTATACCAACACGACCTCGTCGTTCGGCTTCAAAGTATAGGCTATTGTCTCACCATCTGGCAATGCCGGCACCCCATTTGCGACCAATGCGCGTTCAGAGGCCACGCTCCAGTGGAACACATCTCCAAAGAGCACCTCGCGCTTTTTGGTGAAGATGCCCCATACGGTTTGATACCAAACCGCTGAGTCGTTGAACTCTGAGATGTGCTTTGCTGTATCTCCGTCAATTGCAGTCAACTGAATGGGCAAGCCATATTCGTTCGCCTTGTCGACCATCCATGCGAGCGAATGATCGGCGAGGCCACGTTTGACATATCCGCCACCGATGTCTGTGTGTGACCCGACAAACCAGACCTCTTCTACATTCGCCTGGCCCGGTGCAAAACGTGTCAGCGGGAAAATGCTGCGGCGCTCGTGATACGACATCGCATGACAGGCGTGGCGAACGATGTTTGGGAGTTTCAAAATGTCAACACCCGATCCAAACTTCGTCATCTTGACCGTATCAAACACACCCAACAGATCTATGTATGGCGGCGACAGATACTTGCCATCCACTAAACCCTTCTGCGCAGCATCTAGATCATGCGCGACAAGACGAGACATGGCCTCGTCATACGACCCTCCATTTGAAGGAACACCACAATAGGCGACCAATTCACAGAACAACCTTGCCGCATATGCGCCGCGGCTGAATCCAAACACGAAGACATGCAAATCGTCACCCCCCTTGCGAGCGTTACCAACCTGTGTTCCCAAGTCGTAATACGCTTCCTCGATACGCTTCTCCAGCCCTTTCCCCATGGTCGATCCAAAGATCTTTTCGTTTATCCTACATCCGACGCCGTCCCCGTATATGTCGATAAGTACGCCGTCAGATGGCGGATGCGAGAAGGCCAACGCGTGCAGGCGCACAATATTAGACCAGTCCTTGTACTCGCTCCTGACACGGCTCTGAGTCGTTCCGTCAAAGAGGTAAACTGCATACTTCTTCATTTGAGGATCCCCTTCTCTCCAAGGTCGTAGCGCCACTCCAGGTCCATAGGCATGTAGACTCCGAACGTACACACTGCCACCAACGCATAATACCAGTTGTACTTCGCACGCACTGAATGAATAGCATGCTCCCGGTCGCCGCCTGCCGTCCAACCGCCGCCCCAGGGTGCGTTGCGATAAGCACACCCATGGTATACAGTGTTGGTGACGCAAGAAAGCCTTCCAGTCCTTCCACCCTGAATGAGCGGATCGACTTCAAGACATCCTGCGGTACAGAGCAATACAATTCCGGCTGTCAGTATAAAGCAACGTTGCACATTGTTCATTAGGATCCTCCCCTATCCATTAAACCTTGATAAGTTCCTGAGCTGGCACACCTGTTGCCACGTACTCAAAAACACTTTTGGTCTTGCGTGGCACCCCCAATGCACGCAGACGGTTCTCAATCATAAATGCCGACGGCATGGTCACGCGTTGATCCAGGCGTATTCCATTCTGACAGAGAAGCGCCGCGACAGCAGGCATATCGACCATGCCTAAGATCGAGTCGCGCGCTTCCGGCAAATAGAGATCAAGGACGTTCTCGACCGCCTCCTTAACACTGTAGAACGGCATCGGCAATTCGTCCAGTCCCATCAGACCTTCATCCGCAAAACCAAGCAATGCCGACCAATTGCGTTCGTAATCAGAAAGCATGCCACTTGCCGCAAGCATTTCACGCGAAAGTGGAAAGCATATCGCAAGTGAGAACACCATCGTAGACCACTGAACACAGTTAAGCTTGAAATCGAACGGTGGACGGCCGTCATTCGGAGAATGCTTGATAAGGACTTCGGCAATCCGACGCAACTCCTCCACCGTTGTGAAGTCAACAGGGTCAACATTCATAGTCTCACAAGGGAAATAAACCGGTTGAAGAATCTGCTTCCATCGTTTTACCTCGGACTTTAGCTTCGCTTCACGTTCGAGCCCGACCCCATAGCCACGCAAGGAGATACGATAAATACTGATTGCATCATCGCACGCATGTTCAAAAAACGGACGATCATAGGGCCTGATCGGTCCATGATTGCTCCATAACGAAACCTGTCTTGCGCTACCGTCCGCACTGACATATCCCAATTCGGCGTGCGAAGCTCGCCCCTTGAGAATATTCACAATGGATGCAGGATTCAAGGCCACTGGCCACACAACTGTCAGCGGGTCTTGCATATATGAGAGCAAATCCCCATCCTGCACAACACCATCCAACGCATGTTCATTGGGACCATACGGCAACAGGCGAACAACATTGCGTCCATTTTCTGTTGCGCCCGCCGCATCCGCAACGCACTTTTCAACCCCATTAGAACATATCCTCGAAGCCCAATAGGGCTCACGATGCCGAGTGTTTGAACCAAACCGATAATCACCAATATAATTAATTTCAGTATTCATCTTCATTTTTCCTAACGCCGCGATTATTTGAGCATTCCACAGATTATTGCAACCCCTCACACACGGACATATTCCTCCTATCGAGTTGACGAAGTTTGACACCTCTCGTCCAATACTTGCCTGCATTTGCTAGTCTTTTAATTGCCATTTTGGTTTCTCCTTTTGCTTGTCAACTTGACCTTAGCAAATCACGTGCCAACCTCAATAATGTAACAGATTATCCTCTCTTCCCTTCCAAATTGCGCCACAATGTCTCAGCGCGGTGTGGCATTTGTAACGAATTGACACAACACAATACCAACCCTCTGAGGCAAAAACAATATTCAGGTACTAATCTTCGGTTAATAAGTTCCACCCATAGAGCGCACTTTGCAAATCGGCACTACACACACGAAGGTTCACAGAATCGGGCGTGAGAAACGCCCTACTTCGCCAGGGCGAATAGCATTGACAGTTGTGCGAGCCATGAACTGATAATCGCGCCAATTACAAGAAGCTCAATTCCGACAATTATCTGCCAGACAGCCGACAGTATCTTCTGACGACGGCTCATTTTCTTCGCTCGGACGACCTTCTCGTCATTGTAGAGTCCATTGGAGTATTCAGCGATTGGAAGCAACTCGTTCCACTTCTCGAACGCGGCATCCCATGAAGTGTCGTATTCCCCGGACTTACGCTCGAGAGCCATCGCCTCATCAGCAATGCGCCTTGCCTCCGTCCAAACCGCCTCAGCGCCAAACAGCGCAAGCTCCGGAGTGTCCAGTATTTGACGAACCAAAAAGCCAAATGTCAACTACAGGGTGCACGTCCTACTTGACGAACCGGGAAGAGTAAACGCAAGTTCTGGAAGTGTCAGAGAAGGCATAGACCGCCGCGGGAAGTGCCGCGCAATCTGCCGCGGAAACTGCCGCGGATTAGCGGGTGGCGGCGAGGAGGATCTCGGCAAGCAAGCTGGGCAAGGCATCGCGAATTTCATCGGCTTGGGTGGTGGACGATGAGGGACTCGAACCCCCGACCTTGACCGTGTAAAGGTCCTGCTCTAACCAACTGAGCTAATCGTCCTCGAAGGTGTGCGTATTATACCAAAAAAATCTTGCCCACCCCCTTGATTAGTCGAGGCTAATTATGGTATACTACGCGCAAGTTAGCCGGGACTAATGGGTTCTGCCCCGGCGAAAGACAATGGAGAAAGGCCGAAAAATGACATTGGCAACACTAAAGGAAGGCGAGCGCGCGCGGCTGGTCCACGTGTCCGGCGATGACGCCCTGAAACACCACCTGGGTGCGCTTGGATTCGTGGCGGGGACAGTCGTGAGGGTCGTTGGCGCGTCCTACGGCAACATGATTCTCGCCGTCCACGAGAGCCGCATCGCCGTCAACGAGGCTACGGCGAGGAAAATCGAAATCGAGGCCGTCTGACCGGTCATATTTTTTTGCAAAGGAGATTAGACATGGCTAACAGCGTGAAAATCGCCCTCGCGGGCAATCCCAACAGCGGCAAGACGACGCTCTTCAACGCGCTTACCGGGGCGGAGCAGTATGTCGGCAACTGGCCCGGCGTGACCGTCGAAAAGAAGGACGGCATCCTCGCCGGACACAAGGAAGTGATAATCCAGGACCTGCCCGGCATCTACTCGCTCTCCCCCTACTCGGCCGAGGAGAAGGTGTCGCGGCAGTTCCTGGTGGAAGAGGGCCCGGACGCGATCCTCAACATCGTGGACGGCACCAACATCGAGCGCAACCTCTACCTCTCGACGCAGCTCGCCGAGCTGGGACTCCCGATGGTGATGGCCGTCAACATGATGGACGTCGTGAGGAAGAACGGCGACAAGATCGACTTCGAGAAGATCGCGAAGGCGCTGCGCTGCGAGGTCGTCGGCATCTCGGCACTGAAGAACGAAGGCGGGCAGAAGGCCGCCGAGAAGGCGGTGGAGATGGCAAAGAAGGCCGTGGTCGACAAGGGCCCCGGCAAGCTCCCCGACGTTCCGCACGTGTTCACGGGCTCGGTCGAGCACGCGATCGCCCATATCGAGGAGTCGATCCAGGGCAAGGTGCCGCTCCGCTCGATCCGCTGGTACGCGATCAAGGTCTTCGAGCGCGACCGCGAAATCATCAACCGCCTGGGGCTAGGCGTCGGCGAGATGAAGCACATCGAGGAGCACATCCGCGACTGCGAGAAGGAGCTCGGCGACGACGCGGAGTCGATCATCACCAACCAGCGCTACGACTTCATCAAGCGCCTCATGGACAATTCGCTCGCGCTGAACGAGAAGCGCAAGGGCAAGGCGACGCTCTCCGACCGGATCGACAAGGTCGTCACCCACCGCATCTGGGCGATCCCGATCTTTATCCTCTCGCTCTGCGCGATGTGGTGGCTCGCGGTGGCCGAGAACGGCCCCGGGACGCTGCTCACCGACTGGGCGAACGACGGCTTCCTCGCGGACGGATGGCACCTCCCCTTCACCACGCACGAGTGCCGCGAGGAAGGCAGGTACAAGGGCATGGAGTTCGAGGACGCGCAGGAGGAGTTCGCCAAGGCAGAGGCGACGGTCGCCGCCTGGGAGGCGGGCGAGAAGAAGGCGTCCATCGAGGACGAGGAGACCGGCGAGGCGTCCGATGAATGGGACGTCGACGAGGCGGCCTACAACGCCGCGAAAGACGCCGAGGAGCCGGATCCGTCGCAGTTCGGCGTGTGGGTGCCCGGCATCGGAGCGCTCATCACCGGCGCGCTGGAACGCTCCGGCGTCGGCGACACGGTGAAGAGCCTCGTCGTGGACGGCGCCTGGGGCGGCGTCGCGACGGTGCTCGGGTTCGTGCCCGTCATCTTCATCGTGTTCCTCTTCCTCGCGTTCCTCGAGGACTGCGGCTACATGGCGCGGGTGGCGTTCATCATGGACCGCATCTTCCGCAAGTTCGGGCTCTCCGGCAAGTCGTTCATCCCGATCCTCATCGGCAAGGGCTGCGGCGTCCCCGCGGTCATGGCCACGCGCACGATCGAGAACGAGCGCGCGCGCAGGATGACGACCATCCTCGCCACGTTCATCCCCTGCGGCGCGAAGACGGTGATCATCGCCATGTTCGCGGCGTTGTTCTTCCGCGAGCAGTGGTATGTTGCCGCGCTCATGGACGTAGTCGGCATCGCGATCATCATCCTCGGCGGCGTCGCGCTGAAGAAGACGCGGCTGTTCAAGGACGAGGCCGCGTCGTTCGTGCTGGAGCTCCCGGCCTACCATCCGCCGACGGTCTCGGGCGTCTGGCACCACACCTGGAACCGGCTCAAGGGCTACATCCTCAAGGCAGGGCTCATCATCTTCCCCGCGTGCGTTTTCCTGTGGTTCGTGATGCACTTCGACTGGTCGCTCAACCTGCTGGCGGACGAGGAGATCGAAAAATCCATCCTCCACGACCTCGGCAGCTGGATAGCGTGGTTCTTCGAGCCGCTCGGCTTCGGCTCGTGGCAGGGCGCCGCGGCATCCGTCTCCGCGGAGATCGCCAAGGAGCAGGCGACCGCGACCCTGGGGCTCGTCGCGGCGAACATGGACGGCGCGACCACCGGCTCGCACATCCAGGCGCTGTTCGGCACGATGAGCGACTTCCCGAAGCTCGCGGCGCTCTCCTTCATGGTGTTCAACCTCTTCGTGCCGCCGTGCATGGTGGCGATCGCGGTGACGTTCCGCGAGATGGGCTCCCAGAAGTGGGGCTGGTTCGCGGTCGGTTTCCAGCTCTTCGTCGGGTATGCCCTGGCGCTCAGCGTCTACCGCATAGGCGTGCTCATCGCCGGCGGCGGCTTCGGAATCTGGACCGCGCTCGCGGTCGCCGTCGACCTCTTCTGCCTCTGGATGATCGTCCGCCCGGCGCGGAAGGAGGCGGCGAAATGAACACCGCGTCCGTCATTGTCCTCGTCGCGGTCGTCGCGCTTGCCGCGCTCGCCGTATGGCGCTGCCTTAAAAAAGGTGCGCCGTGCGAGTGCGGCGGCACGCGCAAGTCGTGCGGCTGCGGCTGCTGCGACTGCGCCGAGGATTCGTCCAAGAAATAAACTTCTCCAAACAACCAACACTAAAACCAAAAAGGAAACGAAAATGAAATCAAAGACAATAGCACTCGCTCTTGCGGCGGCCGTCTGCGGCGCCGCGTTCGCTGACGAGGAAACGACCGAGGAAAAGGCCGAAGGCTGGTCGTACACGCCCGGCGAGGGCGTTTCGTTCAACGAGACTCCGATCGTCTCGGCCGAAGCTTCGCTCTCGTTCGACTCGAAGTACCTCAGCTACGGCTTCGTCGACAACAAGGCGCCGATCCTGACGCCGGCCGGGGAAATCACGTTCTTCGACTGGCTGACGTTCGGAGTCAGCGCAATCTTCGACGTCACCAGGTACGGCAACCACGCCGGCTACACTAGCCGCCAGTTCAAGTACACCGAGCTGCACCCCACGGTCACGCTCGGCCACTCCTTCTCGCCGGAGGACTTCGAGTGGCTGCCCACCACCGTCGAATTCGCCCTCGGCTACGACTACGAGTTCCACCCGAACTCCAAGAACAAGGGCGGCCTCAACGAATACGAGAACGGCTGGGACACCTCCATCGCCGAGGACACGCAGTTCATCACGCTGGAGCTGGGCCTGCCCGACCTCTGGCTGGAGCCCACGTTCCTCTACGAGCGCGACATCATGCGCGACGACGGCACCTACCTCAACCTCGAGATCGGCCACACCTTCAACCTGCTGGGCGAGGAGGACGACACCCTGACGCTGCGTCCGTCGATCGCCCAGGGCTTCGGCAACGGGCAGCGCGTGAAGGCATACGCCACGAAGAAGGACGGCGAGCCGCTAAACCACGCCGGCCTCATGGACACCATGATCAAGCTCGAGCTCGGCTGGAAGATCTGCGACAACGTCTCGCTCAGCGGCTATGTGGGATACTCCGACTTCCTGTTCGACCGCAAGATCCGCGACGCCGCCCGCGACTACGAGGCGACCGGCTCGTGGGACGACAGCTGGAACGTCGTCGCCGGACTGGCCCTGACGATCTCGCTCTGACACTTGCATAAACCCGACGTCTGCAGAAAGGGACCGCTTCCGCGGTCCCTTTCCTTTCATGACGCAGGCTGCGTCGGCTCGACATGGACGACCACGTCCTCAACGTCAAGACCGGCGCCAACGACCGCCCTCTTCACCGCATGGCCGATGTCATGCCCCTCGGCAACCGACAGCGAGCCGTCCACCTGGATGTGGATGTCGGCCTGGAACATCGACCCGTACCGGCGCGCCCGCGCCTTGTGGACGCTCCTGACGCCCGGCACCGCGGCGGCGGCCGCGGCGACGGCGGCGGCCTTGTCCTCGATCTGCGCGTCGGTCATCACCTGCAGCGCCGGACGGGCGAGCTTCCACGCGACATGGGCCACGAACGCGCTCACCACCAGCGCACCGGCGGCGTCGGCCCACCACAGCGACGGAAAGAACCACGCCACCGCGATCGCCGCCACCACCGGCACGGAGCTCAGCGCGTCCGAACGGTGGTGCCACGCGTTCGCCTCCAGCGCGGTTGACTTCGCCCGCCGCGCGGCCGCGCGGGTAACGACGAACAGCCCCTCCTTGAGAACAATGCTCGCCACCGCGACCGAGAGCGCGAACGCGCCAGGCGAGGAGTCCCCGCCGCCGCGCAGCAGCGACACGACCGAGTTGCGCGCAAGCTCCCACGCGGCGAATGCAAGCGCGACCGAGATGAAGAGGGTGACGAGCGCCTCGATCTTGCCGTGGCCGTAGGGGTGGTCCTCGTCCGCCGGCGCCACCCAGTACCGGACGCTGAAGACGAGCGCAAGGTCCGTGACCAGGTCGGAGGCGGAATGGACCGCGTCGGCGACAAGCGCCTGCGAGGAGAACATGAAGCCGGCTACCGCCTTCGCCGCCGTGATCGCCAAGTTCACCGCGATGCCGAGGAAGGTCACCCTCCTGACCAGCCGGACCCGCTCCTCCGCCGCCGGCGCCTGCGTCTGACTGCCCGTGGTCATCCTTCCCCTCCTTCCCTGATTCTGCATTCTCGACGCGCGGCCGCGTAGTTGACCGCCGCCATGAAGATCGTCGCGGCCGACTTCGCCGCGCAGAGCCAGCCGAGCCCGAACGGGACCGCGGCGAACACGAGCGCCAGCACGACCGGCTTCTCCACCGCCTCGAGCTTCAGCACCGTGTCGGTGCGCCCGCGGACGTAGAGGAGGTTCTGGAAGAGGCACTGCGCCGGCTCGAACGCCGCGCCAGCGGCGAGGATGCGCAGGTACGGGACGCAGACGAGCCACTGCTCGCCGAGGACGACCCGGACGACCGGTTCGGCGAAGACCGCGAGCAGCGCGAGCGCCGGCACGAGCAGCAAGAGCGAAAGCGCCGAGAGCCGCTCGTACGCGCGCAGCAGCTCGCGCGGCCGGTCCTGCCGCTCGGCGAGCAGCGGGTAGTTCACGTTGATCATCGTCTCGTGCACGAACTGCGGCCCGACCACCGCCCAGGCCGCCGCGCGCGAGAACGCGCCAGTCGCCGCGGCGCCGAAGAACCGTCCGGTGACGAAGGTGTAGACCTGGCAGCAGACGGTGTTCACGACCGACGAGCAGAGGTGGCGCCAGCCGAACGAGAAGAACGAGCGGAACGACGCGCGGGAGAACGCGATGCGCGGACGCCAGCGCGTGACGGCGGCGAGCAGCGCCAGGTTGACCGCGTGCCAGACGAGTCCCTGCCACACCAGCGCCCACGCGCCGAGGCCGCGCCACGCGAGCGCCACGCCGACGAGCGCCGAGACCGCGACGGACGCGAACAGCACCGCCGACTGCGCCGCGAACCTGAGGTTCACCCGCAAGAGCGCCTGCGGCACCGACGCCATCGCGCCGAAGACGAGACCCGCCGCGACCACACGCGTGATCGTCGCAAGCTCCGGCATCCCGAAGAACGCGGCGATCGCCGGCGCCGCGGCGAAGAGGACGAGATAGCACGCGGCGGCGACGCCAAGCGAGAACCAGAAGACGGTCGAGGCGTCCTCGTCGGTGCGGTCGAGCTTGCGCATGAGCGCGAGCGAGAAGCCGCAGTTGACGAACGTCTCCGAGACGGCGATGAACGCCGCCACGATGCCCACGAGGCCGAAGTCGGCCGGCGTGAGGAGGCGCGCGAGGACGATGCCGATGGCGAACTGCAGCCCCTTGACCGCAATCTTGCCGGCGGCGGTCCAGGCCATGCCGCGCGCACTCTCGCCCCTTAGGCTCATCGCGCCCCCTTCCCGACCATGCGCCGGCGGAGACGGGCGAAGAAGAGCGCCCTGAGAATCGAGTCCGGGAGCGGCAGGAGCGAGAGGACCGGCTGGAGCAGCGCCGCAGCGGACCACATCAGCCTGAGCCGCGCCGTCGGCCAGCGCGGGTCGGCGGCCACGATGCCCGCCGCGGCGGCGAAACGGTACCAGATGTCGAACTGCGGCAACCGCCCGCGGTCGCGTCCGTCGAACCGCTGGCCGATGCCGATCACGTGGAGGACGCAGTCGGGGCGACCGGACCTGAACGCGAGGCGAGGACAGCCCCGGATGACGTTCCACTTCGCCGGCAGCATCCCGCAGGTGTCGTGGCAGAGGGAGTTGAGGATGTCCTGGTCGACGTACTTGAGCACGCCCTCGCGGGCGGTGAACTCCACCGCGCGCTCGAGGAAGCGGCTCTCGCGCAGGCGCCTGAGGTTCATGAGCATCACGCCGCTGCAGCCGTACCTGAGCGGATCGAAACTCGGGTTGATCCGCCGCTGCCACGCCGCCGCCTCGCGCCGGGTGGAGGGGATGTCCCGCACCCACATCACCTCGAGCGATTCGTCCCGGAGGCCCCAGAGCTCGCAGACGTCGGCGAACCAGAGCGCGTCGACGTCGGAGTAGACCACCCAGTCGCAGTCCGGCAGCAGCTCCGGGAGGTAGAGGCGGAGGAACGCCATCGGCGAGCCCTTGTAGGTGCCGAAGTCGCGGCGAATGCGCTCGGCGAGCGCGGCGTCGGAGCCGAACTCGTGGAACTCGAGGCGCGAAGGGTCGGAGCACGCGGCGGCGATGGAGGCGCGAGCGGCGGCAAGCCCGGGCAGATATTTGCCGTCCGCGACGAGCGCGACGTGTATCCTCTCCGCAGTCATATTTACATTCGTCTTCATTCAATCACTCCGCCTCCCGGCAGATCGACTCCTGTGTTAGCACAGCCGGCCTCTCGCGTGCAGTCCCCCAGCGACGACACCACGAATAGCCCAATGTCATTGTCAATTTCCAGTTTCCTAGAGCAAATTATCCATCTCGCCCTCTTCACCCTGAGATCGCCGCCAAACGAACGCAAATCAATTCTGGATGTGGCCACAAAGCCAGCTCCTGCTTCGTTTGAAAACCCCTTAAGTTCCAATGACAAACCCCGGCTTACAATTCTTATACTTTGATTTGTAGACAAACATATTGATTCGCCATATCCGCTGATCTTGGGTTCACTATCATTAATCGTAAATTTATAGCGCATGCCTTGATCATGGAATCGCAGCACTACATTGGATGAAGAGATGTGGACTTGCTTAAAATACGACTTCAAATCTGCTTCGCACAGCAAATTCGTAACAGAAGACGATCCCCGACAGACCCGATTCTCGCAATGGCAAAACAAGGGCATCAACATTGCCAATGCACAGACGACATTTCTCAAGGAACTTGTACTCACAGTTTCTCTTTCATTACGGACAAGAACCAGATTGGTCCCTACGCCCTAATAATTCTTTCAATGACATTCCTGACATCTGAGTCAAAATAAGAATTTTCTTATCATTCACACTGAAATTTTTCGTCAAATTGTCCACAATGTAACCAACATACCACCTCGCAGATTCCAACTCCTGCCGAATCACAACTGCAAGATAGGACTGCGCATAACTCTCAACTTCGGCCTGACTTTTGCCATCATCTATAACTGACCTCTCGTCATTAACATAACATACAGATCGCAAAGACATCATCGGGGTTGTTGGTCGTACCATCTTCAATTCGCCGAGATAACGAGCATATTCACAAAGCATCCAAAAACCTGCCGGCTTCGACATCATCCCTCGAAAACAGACCAACATTCTGCCCTTGTCGGCATAATGATTCGCTTTTGCAAGCATCTCTACAGGTGCACTATTTGACACAACACGGATAAAAAGGTTTGACAAACCATCCGCATCTTCCCGCCCACGCCAGTCCAACACATCTTGGCATATCTTTGACTCTCGATTGGAAAGCACGGAAGCTGCTATATACTTAACCTCAGAGATTATACAGCTATATTCTCCTTCCTGCAACATCTCCGTGGGCGAAACTACAGCTGGCAATACATAGAACAACGGCACTGCAATCGAAAAACAGATTATACTTATGTTCATTGTGACACGCATAATTCTTA
Source organism: uncultured bacterium (assembly GCA_902764415.1). Taxonomy (GTDB): domain Bacteria; phylum Verrucomicrobiota; class Kiritimatiellia; order RFP12; family UBA1067; genus UBA1067. The sequence goes on from CACWVU010000051.1 coordinate 12,295, forward strand.
TTCCTTTGTTACATAGGCATTCGCCAATCACCTATTGTCCTACTCCCCCAAACTCCAAATTTCCTCACAGTAACAGTACCTTGACAGTCAATTTCAACGGATTGACTCCAACCTGTCCCCAAGTTGTGCTCCTGTTGCGTGCCAATTACCCTCCACCTCACTGGGATTTGAATAACAAATCCATTCCTCTGATCCAGATAATATATTTGTTCAACCCCACTAATCCCAGCAATATCTCTAATGCGATTACCATTTTCACTGATACGAGTCCACCCCCGCGCTGGTTGATGAATCGGAGGCGGATGATCTGAAAAAGATCCAAACACTTCGGTAGCCGCGCTTCCCACTTCCTTAATTTCGACCCTCGAAAACGACACATCCACTGGGCCTATAACAATTGGGTATATAATCAAGACGCCCGCAACCGTTCCAGCCGGATATGACACATTTTCTTCTATCGCCGCTGATGCATACCCCTGGGGTTCCAAAACCTGGAATTTTCTATTAAGCCTACAACCATAGGCCTTTGCCGACACAATTAAAAGACCAGATTTATCTGATAATATTAATCGAGCTGTCGATGCCGGAGTCGCCGGAGAAATGGATCCTATGCTTGTTGACCATTCAACATCTATTCTCGGTTCAATGTAAAAATCAACAATCTCACCAACGCCAAAAAATGATCTAGAACGATTTTCCGGGAATTCTGCGACAGCTCGACTTACTATAAGACAGCAGCACGCCCGCACGTAGTCGACCGCGCGCTCGTGGCTGACGACGTCCGGCTCGCCCTTGAGCGTGAACTTCACGTCTGCCTCCGGGCGGACGGCCTTCACCGACAGTTCCAGCTGCGTTCCTGCCATCAGCAGCCATGACACGCCGCTCCCGACCTCCAAATTGCCCCGAAACACCTTGACCGCGTCAGGATTCGTCCATGTCAGCGTGACGCGCGGATCTGAAAGCTGGAAGTCGTCCTTGGGGGCGCTGACGACCAGCGTACCGAAATCTTCGGGAGACTCCGACACCATGATTACGGCGGGAACAGAGTCCTCCTTCTCCTCCTGCGACGCCTCGCCGTGCTTCGCGGCCCACTGGAGGTCGACTTTCGGCACCGTCACCTGAAACTGCGGCCTCTCCTCCGCCCCCTTCCCGCTGCCGCCGCCTGACTTCTCAAGCTCGCCCCGGACGACCACATACTCGTTCGGCGCATAGCCGCTGGCGATTATGTACTCGCGGTCGCTCGCCTTGAACCACAGCGTCTTGTCGTCGCGGATCGCGATGCGCGAGGAGCGGATGCGCCAAGGCGCCTCCGCCCTCAGGTGGAGGTCGCAGAGGGCAGACCCCTCTTCCATCGGAAACGCCTTGTTCTTCCGCGCACCAGGCGACA
>CACWVU010000052.1 GCA_902764415.1 uncultured bacterium
GGGGCGGCGGCTCGTCCTCGCCGCCGGTCAGGCGCGAGAATAGCGTCCACGCGAGCGAAACGAGCACCAGCGCGGCCACCGCGGCGACGATGCAGCCGAGTCCGCCCGACTGCCTGTCGTTCTGCCGCGTCGGGAAGTACTCGACGCCGTATATCCCCCGCTTTATCATTAGGGACTACTTCGCCGCAGGAGTCTCCGGCGGGATGACGGCGGTAACGCTCGAGCGCGCGACCTCGACCGCGACGCCGGGGGCGATCTCGACCTTGAACGTCTTCTCGGTCGCCTCCTGGATGACGCCAATGAGCCCGCCGGCGAAGACGATCTTCGCGCCGGCGCGAAGCTCCTCGATCATCTTCTGGCGCTCCTTCTCCTTGCGCTGCTGCGGGCGGATCATCATGAAGTAGAAGATCGCCAGGATGAGCAGCATCGGGACCATCATGCCCATGCCGCCGGACTGCTGGGGCGCGGCGGCCGGGGCGGCGTCGGGAGCCGCGACAGGCGCGGCGTCGCAGAGTATGAAGCAGTTATTGTTCATTTGCTGGTTGTTCCTTTCTTGGTGTTTCGTGTTCCGTGAATTCTTTAGCCGCAAAGTACGCAAAGGTCGCAAAGGATTTGGGGTCTGGGGCAAAGCCCCAGTTCTCTGCGTTCTCTGCGTTCTTTGCGGCTAACATTTTTACCTCGTTTCGAAAAGTTGGTTCGCCGATGCCGGCGGCAGCGCGCGGCGGAACTCGCCGAACGTCCCCGCGGCGATCGCCGCGCGCATGTCGGCCATGAAGCGGTTGAGCGCCAAGACGTTGTGGATGGTGAGCAGCCTCAGGCCCAGGATCTCGCCGCACGCGAGCAGGTGGCGGACGTAGGAGCGCGAGAAGTTGCGGCAGCAGTAGCACTCGCAGCCCTCCTCCACCGGGCCCTGGTCGAAGGCGTACTTCGCCGCCTTGATCGCGATGTTGCCGCGGCGCGTGATCGCGGTGCCGTGGCGCGCGATGCGGGTGGGGATGACGCAGTCGAACATGTCCACCCCGCGCGCGACGCACTCCGCCATCTGGCGCATCACGCCGAGCCCCATCACGTAGCGCGGGCGGTCCTTCGGCAGAAACGGCACGCTCGCCTCGACCGCGCGGTACATCTCCTCCTCCGGCTCGCCGACCGAGACGCCGCCCACGGCGTAGCCGTCGAAGCCGATCTTCACCAGCTCCTCGGCACAGCGGCGGCGGATGTCGCCGTAGACCCCGCCCTGCACGATGCCGAAGACCTGCTGGCCGTCGGCGCGCGGCTCCCCGCGGCAGCGCTCCGCCCAGCGGACCGTGCGCGCAACCGACGCCTCGGCGCGCGCGCGGTCGCACGGATACGGCAGGCACTCGTCGAAGACCATCGCGATGTCGGAGCCGAGCGTGCGCTGCATCGCCATCGACTCCTTCGGCCCGAGGAAGAACTCGTGGCCGTCGAGGTGGGAGTTGAAGCGGCAGCCCTCCTCGGTGAACTTGCGCATCCGCGCGAGCGAGAAGACCTGGAAGCCGCCGGAGTCGGTGAGGATCGGGCCGTCCCAGCGCATGAAGCGGTGGAGCCCGCCGGCGGCGGCGATCACCTCGGGGCCGGGGCGCAGCAGCAGGTGGTAGGTGTTGCCGAGCACCACCTGGGTGCCGAGCTCCACGAGGTCGCGCGGCTCGAGCGCCTTCACCGAGCCGAGCGTGCCCACGTCCATGAACACCGGCGTGTCCACGGTCCCGTGCGCCGTCTCGAGCCGCCCCAGCCGCGCCTCCGAACCCGCATCCTCCTTTATGACCTTGAAATCCACAGATGTGTATTTTACCAAATTTCCCGGTGCCGCGGCAAAGCGGACGGCGCTCCGAGCTCCCAAGAGGCCACCCCAAAATTTCGCCTACCCCCCTTGCTATTTTCCCGAAAATTTTGTATTATTCTCACCATACACCTCAAAGAGTCTCAACGAAAACCATGAACAAAGCCCTCCACGTCTTCGTATACCTGTTTCTGGCGCTCGCCGGAACGGCGCTTTTCTTCGAGATCCAGCTCAACGAGAAGCGCGCCGAACTGACCGACCGCAACCGGATGCAGGAGGATTACTTCGTCAAGATCGCCAGGACGATCGAAAAGGCCGAGCCCGACAAGAGCACCACCTTCGAGATCCAGAAGGACTCCTCGCCGGTCGAGAACAAACTTGTAGACTCGCCCGACATGGAGAACCTGCTCGAGGAATATCCCGCGCCGCTCGAGCAGACCAGCCTCGAGACCTACAACTGGGAGAACAGCCGCAACCAGCTCCGCTCCGTCTACGTGCTCGACCCGATGACCGGCAAGCCGGTGATGGACGGCAACCAGCCCCAGACCCGCGGCAGCGACGAGCAGAAGCTGCTCGACGGCCTCTTCGAAAGCGCCAAGGACCAGCAGAAGCGCCTCAACGACACCCGCACCCAGCTCGCCGAGATGCGCGCCCGACTCGAGAAGGTGGTCAAGGAACTGAACGAGCTCAAGCCCGTCGCCCGCCAGGACAAGGTGACCATCGACGAGCGCAACGCCAAGATCGCCAAGCTCGAGGAAGAGAAGGCCCAGCTCGAGGACACCGTCAAGAAGCTCAAGGCCAACATCGAGGAGCTCAACAGCGAGATCACCTCGCTCAAGGACGAGGTCCAGACCGCCAAGGACGAGACCGAGGCCGCCAAGGAGGAGCTCGCCAAGGAGCAGAAAAAGGTCGAGCAGCTCAAGCAGCTCGTGAAGGACCTCATCGCCCAGGTCAACGCCCGCGCCGACGAAGGCGGCCACTCCGCGGTCACCGCGATCTCCGTCGGCGACAAGGGCAAGATCATACGCGTCGACAACGAGAGCATGTTCGCCATCATCGAGTTCACCGAGAGCGCGATGAAGGAGCTCAAGGGCGAGGACCTCGCCCGTCCGCTGCCGATGCTGGAGCTCAACGTGAAGCGCCCGGGCTTCAACGGCCAGGCCGGCGAGCTCGTCGGCCGCGTCCGCCTCAGGCAGGAGATCCGCGGCAAGAACATGGCGATCTGCGACATCCTCGGCGCGTGGGAGCAGGCCAAGATGGCCGAGGGCGACATCGTCCTCGCCGACTGATGAAGGCCTCCGCTCCATCCTCCGCGGCGGATGCGCTCAAGAAGGCGCTGTCCGCCGTGCTCGCCGCCGCGGCGCTCGCCGCGGTCGCCGGCTGCATCGCCGACAACGCCGAGGACACCAACCTGCCGTGGGCGTCCAACCGCGGCTGGGAGGGCATCGCCCCCATCTCCCCGGCGATGATGGACCGCTACGACTGATTCTCCCGGCTTGATCCGCGACCGCTCATTCACCGCCGCCGCGGGCGCGCGCCTCGACGCCGCCCTCCTCGCCGCGTTCCCGTCCACCACCCGCGCCTTCGCGCGGGACGCCATCGCTCGCGGCGACGTGCTGGTGGACGGACGCCGCGCGCCCAAGGGCACGAAGCTCCGCGGCGGCGAGACGGTCGCGGTGGCGGAGCTCCTGGAGGCGAGCGACAACCTCGTCGCCCCCGGCACGGGGCCGTGTCCGCCCGCGGTGTTCGAGGACGACTCCCTCCTCGCCTTCGACAAGCCCGCCGGGATGTGCGTCCAGCCGCTCGACTGCCGCGAGACCGGCACGCTGATGAACGCCGTCGTAGCCCGCTACCCGGAGTGCCGCGCCATCGCCGCGGCCGACGCAAGCGGACGGAAGAGCGACTCCCTGATGGCCGGCGCCGTCCACCGCATCGACGCCGACACCTCGGGGCTGGTCCTCGTCGCCCGCACCCAGGCGGCGTTCGAGAACCTCCGCGCCCAGTTCGCCGCGCAGTCGGTGAAGAAGACGTATCTCGCGCTCGTCGAGGGCGACGTCGCCGCCGGCGGCACGCTGGAGCACGAGCTCGCCCACGACCCGACGCTCCCCTTCTGCCGGATGATCGACGCGCGGCGCAACCGGCTCTCGCCCTCGGACCGCGAGCGGCTGAGGCCGCTCAGGGCCGTCACCCGCTTCCTGCCGATCGCGCACCTCCGCGAAGGCAACGAGCCGCGCACGCTCCTGGAGGTGACGATCTACACCGGCGTCACCCACCAGATCCGCGCCCAGCTCGCGCTCGCCGGCATGCACATCGTCAACGACCGCCTCTACGGCGCCTTCGCCGTCGAGGGCATGACCGGCCACTGCCTCCACTCGCTCGCCGCCGCGTTCACCCACCCGGCCTCGGGCGATCCAGTGGAGATCCGCACCCCGCCGCCCGCCTGGGCGCGCTGAGGCTAACGGGCGCCGAAGAGCCGCGCCGCGTCGGCGGCCATGCCGTCGCCGCCGTCGACCGAGTTGGCGATCCAGTCCACGCCCTTCGCGCCGCCTTCGTACAGCTTCTCGCACTTGGCGCCGCCGCTGAAGCGGCAGAACGCCACGCGCAGCGGTCCGCCGCGGTGGACGATCGCCGTCGACTTGCGGAGGTTCATGCGTGGGTTGTTGTAGAAGCCGCTGTTGATGATCGTGGCGCCGCGGCGCACGTCGTAGCCGATCTCCGCCGTGTCGGCGTAGCAGCCGTCGAACACGTTGGCGTCGCCGATGCACTCGAACGCGACCGACCCCGGCAGCATCTCCGGGACGCCCTTCGCGAGCGCCGCGCGCTCCTCCTCGGCGGTCCACTTCCCGGACGCCTCCAAGACCTTGCGCCGCGCGTAGAAGTCCGACCACTCCCTGAAGCCCATGCCCTTCGGCGGCACCGTGCCGCCCCAGACGTGGCAGCGCGTGAAGCGGTTCGCGCCGCCGGCGGTGCGTATGCCCTTGGTGTAGTCCACCACGATGCAGTCGGTGAAATGGCTGTCGGCGACCTGGCAGTCGATGCCGACGTTGCCGGCGAGCCCGCTCATCGTGCACTTGCAGTAGACGTTGTTCGCGACGAGCTCGTAGAGGTGGCCGCCGGTCTCGCGCGTGACGCAGAGGCCGGCGACGAGTCCGTTGTGGAGCGTGACGTCCGCGAGCGTGAAGTGGTGCGCGTTGGCGATGGCGAGGCAGCTCGCGAGCCCTTTGCCGTCGATGTCGCCGCCCTTGATGAAGAGGTTCGCGTTGTCGTAGACCGACCCGTCGGGCCTGTAGACTGAGAGCGCGTGGTAGTCCGCCGCGCCGTCCCAGAAGAGCACGTACTTCATCTTCGCGCGCGCCACCAGGTGCGCCGCGGAGTGCAGCAGGAGCGAGCAGCGGTTGGTGACGTAGAGCATCGCGTCGATGTCGTATTCGCCGCGCGGGAACCACACCACGCCGTCCGTCCCGGCCTTTTCCACCGCGCGCATGATCCGCGCCGAGTCGCCCTTCTCGCCCGCGAGCCGCGGGAAGTCGGCTACGTTCGCGTCCCAGGCGCCGCCGCCGAACGCGCATACCGCCGCCAGCGCGGCGGCAAACGCAATAAGAGACCTCTTCATGTTCACTCTCCTCTGTATTCCTTCAGCTCAAGGCCGTGCGGCGGCAGCCCTGCCACCGGCTCGCCCTTCGTGTTGAGCCGGACGACGTAGCACTTGCCGTCCTTGAGGAACACGTGGGTCGAGACGCCGTTACCGCCCATCGAAAACGGGCCGCGCTCCGCGCCTGCGACGACGTCCGCAAGCCGACGCAGCTCGGCGGCCGCGCGCTCGAACGCCGCGCGGCAGGCGCCGGGGTTGCCGGCCTTCTCGCCGAACGGAGTGCGCCCGGGGTCGGCGGCGAGCACGTAGTCGTAGCAGTGGACAAGCGACTCCCTCGCGCCGCCGAGGATCGTGTAGTACGCCTGCTCGACGAACTTCTCCGGCGTGCAGTCCAGCGCGTCGTACCATCCGCCGCCGCAGCGCCCGCCGGTCAGCTCGTCCATCCACGCCATGATCCAGCACGCCTGGATCGGCTCCGGGTTGGCGTCGCGCGTCTCGGTGCCCACCCAGCACTCGCCGAACAGCTTCGCCTGGCGCACCGGGTCGTAGCCCTGCTTCGCGTAGTTGCGGTACCAGCAGGGATACTTGATGATGAAGTGCGCCGCGCCGTTCGCCGCCTTCGCGGCCGGCAGGATGTCCCTTTCGCAGACCTCGTACATCAGCGCGCGGCGGTATTCGCCCCAGTCGGAAATGCCGCGGCGCTCCTTGTCCGCGCGGCAGCCGGCGCACCACTCGCCGCAGGACGAGAAGAGGAAGTCGTCGATGATCACCGTGCCAAAGACCCTGGCCGCGCGCGCCGACTCGTCGCGCATGCGCGCGCGCGCCTTCGGGTCGCTCCAGCACACGACCATCTGCGGCTCCTTCGCGCCGGGCGCGGGGTCGTTCATCATCGTCGGCGTGATCATGCCGCAGACCGCGAAGCCGGCGGCGCGGAAGGCGTCGCGCTCCTCGACGAGCCGCTCCGTCGGCACGTATTCGCCGTGGCGATAGGTCTCGAGCCAGAGCTTGGTGAAGCCGTTCCGGCGCCACCACTCGATCGCCTTCTCGCGTCCCGCCGCGGTCGCAAGGTCGCCGTTCACCGCCGTCACCTTACACGACATCGAGAAGACGTGGCGCGGCGCCTCCGCGCCGCCCGCGCCGAATGCGGCCGCGCACACGCACGCCGCCGCGATTACCGCCCTATGCATATTTGCAGTCTCCATGCTTGAATTGTACCATATATCACTTGTTCGTTTCAATAGCGAATGCAGCCCAACTGCGGGCTACCTCGATGTGAAGCACAACGACATTTCCTCCTGCTCGCGGCGCGGGATGCCAAGACGTGCGGCAACATTGCGCCACTTGGCCACTGCGGAGCGAATGCGTTCAAGCTGTGCATTTGCATCTTTCTTGCCAAGCCTGAAGTACTCGGCAGCTTCGACGAGCACGTCGATGCCTTCAATCGGCACACCAGCGTCAAGTTCAAGCGAAAGCGACTGCGGTCGCTTCAAGTTCGCGTTGAGGTCGTAGGCCGGAGAGAGCCGCCACCTGCCGTTCTCGGCGATGAAGCCGTGGTTGCGCAGGTGGTCGTCCGTGTTCGACACGAGAAGCGAGAACGCCATGCGACGCCAAAGCTCAGGAAGGTCGGCGTCGGGCTTCGCGCCGTGCTGCATTAGGAATCCGGCGATGTCGATGTAGGTGCCGTTGCCGTCCTCCTGGCGGTCCTCGCAGCCCAGCATCGTCATCGCGGAGGCGAACGGCACGCGACGCGAGCCGTCACGGTCGAAGCGGCGGCACAGGAATGTCGTGCCGGCCCTGGAGAACTTCTGCGCCTGCGCCTCTGGAACGCAGATGCCGGACTCCTCGGCGAGAATGTGGACAAGGTATTCCCATGCGCCAGTGTCGAAATCGTCCTCTTTGGACGGAAACTTGGCAATCCAGAGGCTTCCGTCGGGAGCGGTCACGCTCGCCTTCGGACGCGCACCGCCAAGTGACGTGCCGGGGCGAAGAAGCACAGCGAGCGCGGACTCGTCGGCATCGTCCTCCTCAAAGCGGCGAGAGGATCCCTCAAGCATACGGAGCGTCGTCCAGGGCGGAGCGGGATTGTCTCCGTCGGAATTCACGAAGACGTCCGATCCTTCGATCTTGAAGCGCAGCGCCCCAACGCGGGTCAAGTCGAATACTCCAAGAAGATAGTCGCTTTCGCGGAGGCTGCCGCGTTTCTCGCGTCGCCGGATGATCTTGCGTCCCCACGAATCGGGCGCGGCGTCCTGAAACAGCCCAAAGCCATATTGAAGCGTTGGGTACTGCTTGCCCCGGAAGAGGCCGATGTCAGGACCGAGAAACTCGACGGACGGACGAAGGACGAAGTCACCGTCAAGCTCGAACGACGACACCTCCTTGCCGCGCAGCTCGTCGAACTCTAGCGTGCCGAGACGTCTGTCGGCATTGCCCTCGGAAATGAAAACCTCGATGCGCTTCATGAATGGACCCTCTTGGGAAGCCGCAAGTCCTGCAATTCGCGGCCAAGGACATCGTCCGCCGCAACCTTTTCCATGTCCGTGTGCATGTTGAGACAGAAAAGGACGGACATATATCCAGCCATGGAGACGGATGGCTTCCCCTGTTCAATGGCAGTCAGCGTGGCATGACTCACGCCAGCTCGTTCACACATCATGGCGGCAGATATCCGCCGCCGTATGCGAGCAAACTTCAGGTTCTGACCCAAAATCATCAACGATTTCCGGGCTTTGGGCATCAACAATGTCTTTCTCGGTCTCATGAGTCTCTTCTCCGGCTTAAATCAATATCTTATATTTTAGCATTTATTGTTGTTTAAATCAACTACCATAGTTCAAAAAATAGATTTGTAGTCGCGAACAAATCCGTGTGCTACAAACTCCCGCCTACGCCAAGACTACGGCGGGCAAGCAAACACTCTTCAGCGGATGTAGTAGACCGAGCCGGGGCCGTGGGCGATCTCGAGCCAGTCCGAGTCGCTGCCGGAATAGACGGGGCCGGCGGTGATGCGCAGCTTCAAGCGCCGCTACGGCATGACCATGTCGAAGTGGCGGAAGATCAGGGGATAGCGGCGACGAGCATGGCGAGGGCGTGGCGGACGGCAGCTGCGCGCACTTCGGCGCGGCTGCCGGGGAACACCGCCTTCTCGGTGGCGACGCCGGCGGCGGAGGCGAGGCCGAACCACACCAGTCCCACCGGCTTCTCTGCGCTGCCGCCGCCGGGACCGGCGATGCCGGTGAGCGAGACGGCGAGGTCGACGCCGTAGAGCCGCCGCGCCCCGGCAGCCATCTCCACGGCAGTCTCGGACGACACCGCCCCATGCCGGCGCAGGGTCTCGCCCGACACCCCCAGCACCTTCTCCTTCGCCGCGTTCTCGTAGGTCACCGCGCCGCCGGCGAACACCTCGCTCGCGCCGGCGACGCCGGTGACCGCCGCCGCCACGCCGCCGCCTGTGCAGCTCTCCGCCGTAGCACACCGAAGCCCCTTCGCCTTCAGCGCCGCCACCAGCCGCTCCGCCGCCGGCGCGGCGGAAGCGTCCTCCGCGGCAGGGTAGACCGCCCGCGCCGCCGCGACGCCGGGGACGGCGCCGCGCTTCGCCACCGCGACACGCACGCACCCCGTCCCGACTGCGTCGTAGGCCACCTTCGCCGCGCGCTCGATCATCCTGCACTTCGCCGCCCTGAGCGCCGCGCGCACGCGCTCCGCCGCCGCCGCGTAGTCGACGGTGTCGGCGAGCGCGTCCGTCTCCGCCGCCCGGTCTGGGATCTCCAGCTCCGCGTCGACGACGAGCGTCTGCTCGCGCTCGCGCTCCTCGGGCAGGTCCCCGATGATGCACTCGACCTCGATGCCCTCGATCCTCAGCGTCATTCCACAATCCCCCATTCGCGCAGGGGCCCGAGCGGCAGCCCCATGATGTTCTCGTAGCTGCCCGTGTACGACTCGACGATCAGGTCGCCCGACTCGTCGATGTCGTAAGCTCCCGCCCGGTCGAGCGGCCTCACGCGGAGGACGTACTCCTCGATCGCCGCGTCCGAAAGCGCGCGGAACTTCACGTCCGAGCGCACCACCTTCGCCTCGCCGCAGTAGGCGACTCCGGTGAAGACCGTGTGGACGCGCCCCGAAAGCTCGCGGAGAAACCGCCGCGCCTCGTCGAGGTCGCGCGGCTTGCCGTAGATGCGCCCGCCGTACCAGACGATTGTGTCCGCCGAAAGCACCTTGCCGCCGCGCTTCGCCGCCGCGCCCTTGGCGAGCGCGTTGACGCGCACCGTCCGCTCCGGGTCGTCGGGGAAGGACGTCTCCTCCGCGTCGCTCTTCGCGACCGTGAAGTCGACGCCGTGGTCGCGGAGGATCTTCGCGCGGCGCGGACTGCCGCTCGCGAGCACGAGGAAAGCGACCGGACCCTCGCGCAGCACCTCGAGGACTCCGCCCGCGCACTTCGCGACCGTCGAGGCGACGCCGCCGGGCGAGACGCCGCCGTCGACGACCACGTCCGCCCCGAGCCCCACGTCGGCAAGCGCGCGCGCCGCGGCGGTGGCGGGCTGTCCGCCGGAGAGGTTCGCGCTCGTCACCCTCAGCACGCCGCCGCAGCGCGCGATGAGCTCGCGCGCGAAGGCGTGGTCGGGAACCCTCACGCCCTCGAACCCGCCGCCGTCGGCGCGCGGTAGCACCAGCGTGAGCGCGCCGGGCCAGTGGCGCGCGGCGAGGCGGCGCGCCTGCGCGTCCATGCCGCCGAGAAAGCGCTCCGCCGCGTCAGCGCCCGAGGCGAGGAGCGCGATCGGCTTGGCGGCGGCGCGCTCCTTGATCGTGTAGAGCCGCCGCACCGCGTCCGGGAAGCCGGGGTGCGCCGCAAGGCCGTAGACGGTGTCGGTGGGCACCACCGCCACCCCGCCCGAGAGCAGCGCCGCCGCCGCCGCCTCGAGCCCCGCCACGTCTGACTTCACGGCCTTCACGGGAAACCTCCGCCGCCGCGGCGCCTACGAGTCGTTGTGGACCGGGTCGGCGCCGGTGCTGCGCAGGTAGCGCTCGACCTTGCCCAGAATCCAGGTGAAGGTCATCACCAGCGCAAGGTAGACCGCCGCGACCGTCAGGTAGGGCAGGTAGACCGAGTACGTCTGCGAGCGGATGATGTCGCCGCCCTTGGCGAGGTCGATCAGCGCGATGTAGCCGACGATCGACGTGTCCTTCATCAGCACGATGAACTCGTTGCCGAGCGCGGGCAGGACGTTCCTCACCGCCTGCGGCAGGATCACCCTCAGCATCGTGCGCCAGTACGAAAGCCCCAATGCCCGCCCGGCCTCCATCTGGCCGGGATCGATCGAGACGATGCCGGCGCGGATGATCTCGGCCTGGTACGCGCCGGAGTTGATGCCAAAGGCGAGGATCGCGATCAGCACCTTCGAGTCGACCGAGCGGAGGATGATGTAGTAGGTGATGAGCAGCTGCACGACCATCGGAGTGCCGCGGATGATCGTGAGGTACGCCTTGGCCGCAAAGTTCAGGAACGGGAAGTGGCCGTACTTGTCGTGGGTCGAGCGGACAACCGCCACCAGGAACCCGACCGCGAGGCCGAGCACGATGGCGGCGAGGGCGACCTCGAGCGTGACGCCGAGGCCGCTTAAGAGGTACTCCCAGCGCCCGTTCTTGACGAAGCAGAGCTGGAAGTCGTCGATGAGACCCTGCAGCAACTTACTTGTCCTTCAGCTTGTCGGCCTCGGCCGTGTAGTCGGCGATCCACTTCGCGAGGCGGCCGTCGGCCTTGATCTCGGCGATCGTCTCGTTGATGGCCTTCAGGAGCTCCGGCTGGCCCTTCTTGATCGCGATCGCGTACTCCTCGGAGGTGATGAAGTCCGAGATGGCGAGGTCCGCCTCGCCCTTCACGCAGTTCTTCGCGGGGTCGATGTCGGCAATCACGAAATCGACGCGGCCGGACTTGAGCGCCGCGACGGACTCCGCCGGCGAGCGGCTGCGCTCCGGCTCCTGCTTGAGCTCGTTGAGGACGTAGGTCTCGCTCGTGGTGCCGCCCTGGACGCCGATCTTCTTGCCCTTGAGCTGCTCGGCGCCGGTGAAGCCGACCGACTTCTTGTAGATGACCACGATGCCCGTCTTCACGTAGGGGACGGAGAAGTCGACGTTCTTCTTGCGGTCCTCGGTGATGGTGATGCCGGCCGCGGCGAGGTCCGCCTTGCCGGAGATGACCGCGGGGATGACCGAGTCGAAGTCGACCGTCTCGCACGAGAACTCGCGACCGAGCTTCTGGGCGATGGCGCGGCAGATCTCCACGTCGATGCCGACGATCTCGTGTCCGCGCAGGAACTCATACGGGGGGAACGTCGCCTCCGTGATCATCTTTACCTTGTCCGCGCCGCTGTCCGAGCAGCCGCAGAGGACCGCCGCCGCAAGGGCGGCAAATGCCAGTTTCTTCATAGTCATCCTTTCCTTGTTTTGTCCTTGGTTTGTGTATTATAGCAAATTCAGTCGCCGAACGGGGAGAAGTCCACGACGCCGGGGACGATGCCCTTCGGCGCGCCGAGGACGACGAGCCGCGCGGCGGTGGCCTTCACGGGCTCGGTCTCGCGGTAGTCGACGAGGAGGTCGCGCCGGTTCTGCGAGGCGTCGACGACCGTCTTCCACTTGCCGTCGGCGCAGAACGCCTCCACCCGGTACTGGAACGCGCCCGGCTTCGCGCCGCGCTCGACGTCCATCCCGCAGTCGCGCCAGATGACGCGGCAGGAGCGCAGGGTCTTCTCGCCGGCGAAGTCGACCCGCACCGACGCAGGCAGGCGCTCCGTCCGCCAGAACGTCCCGAACTTCTGGTCGGTCGCCGCCTCGCGTCCTGGCTCGGTGAGCGCGACGAGACGCTGCCAGCCCGTGGCGCCGGCGCCGCGCCCCGGCAGCCACTGCGGCTCGTCGGTCGCCGACGACGGCGCGATGGTGCCGTCCGGAGCGAAGGAGATGCGGTCGAAGCCGATCCGGCGCTCGAACCAGTGCACGCAGTTGGCGTTGATGGTGTAGGCGACGTACCAGCCGCCGTCCGGACCCTGGGCGATCGAGCCGTGGGAGGTGCCGGTGATGAAGCCTTCGGTCTTGCGGAAGAACGGGTTGTTCTTCGGCTTCGTGAACGGGCCCAGCGGGCTGGACGACACCGCCTGGCCCATCGCGTACTCCTTGTTCTCGGTGCCGGCCGCGGCGTAGGTGAGGATGTAGCGGCCGTCGTGCTTCACCATCCAGGCGCCCTCGAGGTATCCCATCTCCGGATGCTTGCCCGGCGCGATCTCCCACGGCTGCGTGCGCGGCTCGAACGGCACGAGCCGCTTCGCCTCGGAAATGGTCCTGAGCGGGTTTGCGGGGTCGATCTCGATGCCCCAGATGCCATTCGTGGGCGTGCAGCCCCAGTAGAAGTAGAGCCGACCGTCGTCGTCGGAGAAGTAGTTCGGGTCCCAGAGCCCGGGCGGGTCGCCGTTGAAGTTCCAGTTCTTCCACTTCGGCAGCTCCAGGGGACCGAGGTCGGTGAACGGGCCCTCGGGCGAGTCGGACTGGAAGACGTGGCCGGTGCCGCCGACGAGGAGGAACTTGCCGCGGTGTTTGCAGATCGTCGGCGCGTAGCCGACCTGGTCCTTGCCGCCCTCGGCGCCGCTGAGGCGGAGCGGGACGTGCGACCAGGTCGCGCCCATGTCCGTCGACTTGTAGCAGAGATCGCCCGAGGGGTAGAGATACCAGACGCCCTTCTCGCAGATGATCGAGGGGTCGGCGAGTTCGCGGAACTGGACAGTGCGCCCGTCCGGCGTCAGCCAGGTCTCGGGCTCGCGCGACGGCTTGGAGCCGTTCGCGAGTCCGCGGCAGAACAGTCCCACGGGATAGTCCTCGATCGCGACCGGGTTGCAGAACGTGCGCATCTCGGCGTACGCGGCAGACGAAATCGCGGCAGCAAGGACGGCGGAAAAAGCGGCTATCGTTCTCATGCCATGTATTTTACCATATTGCGCCCACCGCTGGCAAGCGTTGCGCCACTGGAGTTTCACGATTTTTCGCCTGCGCTCGCGCTTGTCAAAGAGGACGCGCGCTTTTGAGCCTCTTCTGGCGCGGTTCCTGCGCCTCAAATCGCCGCG
>CACWVU010000053.1 GCA_902764415.1 uncultured bacterium
CGCCTGAACCGGCAATCCAACGGCATCATGGCCATTTCAACCCGCCAACTTTGGCTGACGGGCTAATGCCCCATTGACTTCAACTGCGATTTTTAGGTTAAGAAAAACGGCAGTGGGGTCGCGTATTACCACCTCATGTCGCGCACGAACGACAGGAAGTTTCTGTTCGACAGGGGCGGCGTCAAGACGCAACTTGTGGACGCGCTCAAGAAGGCGGCGGCGTTTTCCGGCGTGGAGATAGACGCCTACGCCGCCATGGACAACCACTTCCACGTCGTCTGCAAGGTGGTGCGTCCGGACGAGCCGGTGCCCGAGCCCGAGCTTCTCCGCCGCGTGGCCGCGCTGAAGGGCGAGCGTGCGGCGAACGATCTTGCCTCGCACTGGAAGGAGCTGCGCATGCTCGGCATGGGCGCCGCCGTGGACGAGGCGCAGAACCGGCTCCGCGTGCGCATGAACGACATAAGCGAGTTCATGAAGACGTTCAAAGAGACGTTCAACGTCTGGTTCAAGCGCGAGCGCAAGTACACGGGGACGATCTGGAGCGGACGGTTTACATCCACTCTTGTCGAGGGCGGGCGCTACCGGGCGACATGCATGAAGTATGTCTACTTCAACCCCGTCCGCGCCGGCATCGTGACCCGCGCCGCCGACTACGCCTGGAGCTGGATGGCCACTGCAGAAGCACCTTTCCCTTTCGCGGGGTCTGTCCCCGCCGAGGGGCTGATGCGGCGGGTGGCGCAGATAGGGGGAGGGAAGGTGTTCGGCAGCGAGGCGTTCGTGGCGGAGACGGCGTTTGCGCTGGGCGAGAGGTTCAAGTCGTGGCGCGTGACCGCCCGGGCGGTAGGGGACATCGGCTATGCGACGCACGGATGGAGGCTTGCGAAGGAGGTTGCGGCATGAGCAGGACGCGGAAATGGGCAGTTGGCGCGGGTTTCGCGGGGCCTGTCCCCGATACCAGATACCATGTCCCCGATGCCACGTGAAAAAGTTTCTCACCTTTTTGCCAATTCCTGCAATGTATATTTAGAGAGATGAGTTTTATCCGCGAAGTAAGAAAGGACATCGAGCTTGAGGCGATCCGCCTCATGCGGGAATACCATGCCAATTTGATCGTCGAGGCCAAGCGGCTTTGCGGCGACGACAGCGTGGCGGAAGACCTGGCGATGAAGACCATCGAGGTCTACATGTCCAAGCCCGAGGAGGAGTTGCCGCCGGCGGAAAAGTCGCTGGCGTACCTGAAGTCGATCCTGAGGAACATCTATCACGACTCCGTCCGCGGCAAGGCGCAGGCCTGCATGGTGTATCTCGATCCCGAGGACATAGAGCGGCTGGACGAGCTCGGACCGGCGGACAATTCCACCGAGGAGGCGATTCTCGCCCATTCCGACGCGGAACTGGTGCGCAACGCCATTGCCCGGCTGCCCGAAAGCGCGCGATCGGCGATCGTCATGCACTACTTCGAGTCGCTCTCCATCCCCCAGATCGCCGAGTTGCTCAAGAAGTCGCCGGATTCGGTCAAGAGCAACCTGTACTACGCCCGCAAGGTGCTCGCCAAGCGGCTCGGCAAGGCGTTCGGTCGCACCGCGCTCGCAATTGCCGCGTTGCTCTTCGGCGGGTCGCTCCTCTATGCCGCCGCATTGGCCATTGCCGGCGTTTTCTCCCCGTCAGCGCCGGATGAGATTGCGGAAGAGCCGGTTGCCGCGGAAACTGCCGCAGAGGAGCCGCCCGTCGCGGCGAAAGCGCCGACGGCCGTCGAGCAGCCGGCGATAGTGGCGGCTGTCGCGGATGCGGCGGCTACTCCGGCGGTGGAAACGAACGCCGCGCCGCCGAACGCCGGACTTGAGATTTCAAACATCGAGAACAAGGAGCAACCCATGAACACCAAGACCTGCACATCAATCCTTGCTGCCGCTACACTTGCCGCGTCAAGCGCTTTAGCCGAAGGCGCAATCGATTGCGACTGCGAGCTTGTCGACATCAGCACCAACACCGCCAAGGTCGTCTGGAAGGCGACTGCCACTTCGCCAACGCAGGTGACCGTGCGTTTTGTCAGCGGGTTTGAGTCTGATTTCTTTGATGGCGTCGTCGTTCCGCTCGGCACCTTCACAAGCGACACCGTCATTACCTCGGCCGTTACCTTTGCGCGAGCCTCGACGACCTACTGGCGCCTTGAGGGCGAAGACGAAGGCGGGAATGCGTTCGCTTCCCCGATCGAGACCATTTCCTTTTCGAGCGGCGAAGGTTCAAGCGCATACGTGGCCTCGGGGCTGGTCGCGCAATGGGACGGCATTGACAACGCCGGCCGCGGCGTTCATTCGGCGGCTCCGACGGTGTGGAAGGATCTTGTCGGCTCCGGCGACGTGACGATCCCCTACTGGGTGGAGGTGCGCGACAATAGCCTCGTGTCCGTCGGCGACACCGTGACCCGGACGTATCCGACGCTGTCGTCGATATCCGGCATCGCTGGCGACGATGTGACGATCGAAGTCGTCGCACGGCGCGTCCGCTGGACGAAGACGGACAATTACCTGAACATGCAGCCGGTCATCAGCTCGCCGTGGGGGAATTTCGGCTATCGCCTCCAGTATGACAACAGGTTCTTTTCCCTGCTGCCGCCGAACGGCTCGAACGTCACGCAGACAAGACTCTACAACATAATCGACTCCAGCAACCTGGCGACAATGCGCCAGACCATGTCCGCCCGCATCACGCGCAACTCGACGGACGCCGTGAACGACTTCGTCATCAGCGGTGCCAAGGCGACGCTCAACTACGACAACACCCATACGGGCACGCTTCCAAGCGTGTGGACGTTCTTCAACAACACACGGACGGAAGTGGAGTTTTTCGCCATCCGCGTTTACAACCGCCGCCTGACGGATGAGGAACTCGCGGCAAATGCAGCCATTGACCAGAGGCGCTTCGTCGATTTCGGGGAAGGCCCCTTGCAGGTGAAGTATGACGGTCCCGGCGCGTCATGCCGCCGCGAATACAACTGCTGGCCGATTCCCGGAGCGCGGTTCTCCTGTCCCGTTCCGCGCCCCGTCGCGGACGGCTCCGGCGCGTCGGTCTGCGTCGGCTGGACGCTCTTCGCCGAAACCGGCAGCGACGTCTGGACGGAGGAGGCGCATGGCACGAACAGCGAGATGTCGTATCTGGATGACGGCCGGCGCCGCCGCCTCGTCTGGCATACCGCCTCGTCGCGCAACCTGCCGGGCGGATATGTCCGCCTTGAAAACCTCGACGCCCACGGCGAGCAGATAATCGACACGGGCTATTCGCCCAACTACACGACCCACGCCACGCTCGACCTCCAGTTCGACGGGACCTTCGTCCCCAATGTCAATTCGGCCTTTTTCGGAGCGCCCGACAGCGGGACCCCGAACTACCTCATATTCACAGCCAACTTCTCCGGCGGCACCGCCGCCTCATCCGGCTGGACCTTGTATTTCTGGACGCAGAAAAGCTACAACCACGGTGGAGTCATCAAGAACATGACGGCTTCGCAGGCCATTGTAAAGAGCCGCAACATCCTGGACATTGACATGGAGACGGGCGTGGCGAAATATGGCGCGTACTCGCTCGCGATATCTACGCGCACCGCCGCCCAGACGCAGCCGGAGACGGTGAAGATATTCGGTCGCGAGGTGCCGTTCAACAGCTATCCGACGATGCGGCTTTTCGGTGCCACCTTCGCGGATGGCTCTACGCTACGTCGCGAACTTGTTCCGGCGCGGTCGGCCGAGACTGGCCTGCGCGGGCTCTACGACTACGTGACGGGCAATTTCTACACCAACATCGTCGAGAACGGCGCTGACTTCGACGGCACCGCCGGCGGCGGCCTCTATGTCGACGGCGAGCCGGAGCGCCTCGGCGAACCGACAATACCCTACGGCTGCAACTCGCTGGAGAGCGGTGTGGCGTTCGAACTCGCGGCGACAAACACGGTGAACGAGGGGAAAAGCTATTTTGTCAAGTCAATCGCGCGCTATTCATTCAACGAGACGACTGGACAGTGGACGCTCGTCGACCGCACGAATGGGCGAAAGACGGCGGCGGCATACTCCGGTGAGCCGGTGAAGTACGTACTTGAATGGGAACGTTCTCCCGGCTTCGTCTTTATCGTTCACTAAGCTTATGAAAACCTTGATGACCATGGCACTGGCCGCTTGCGCGGCGCTCGTGGGCGCGGCGGAGCCGCAACCGGGAAAAATCGACTTCAACGTCCGCGACTACGGCGGCAGTGTCGCCAAGGCGGCAGCGGCCGCCGCGCAGGCGGGCGGCGGGCGCATCGTCGTGCCACCGGGCGTCTGGAAAAGCGGCACGATCTGGCTCAAGGACCATTGCGAGTTGCATCTTGAGAGGGGCGCGACGATTCTCGGCTCCGAGAGGGCGGCGGACTACAACGCCAACGACGTCTTCCCCGAGAACTTCAATTCCGTTGGCGAGGAATGGAGCGGCGGCCATCTCGTCCTCGCGTACAAGGCGACCGACGTCGCGATTACCGGCGAGGGCGTGATCGACGGCAACGGCGGCGCGTTCTTCGGTGAGACCCAGGAGGAGGGTTGGTTTCCGGCCTACAAGTACGGCATCAAGCTCCACCCGATCGACCGCGAGTGGTTCCGTCCGGGGCCGATGGTCGCGATGTTCCTCTCCAAGAACATCCGCCTCGAAGGGGTGACGCTCAGGAACACTCCCTGCTGGACCACCCACTTCCGCTGCTGCGACGGTCTCGACATCCGCGGGGTGACGATCGACGCCGACCGCGAGATCGCCAACTCCGACGGCTTTTCCATTGACTGCACCAAGAACGTCGTGGTGAAGGACTGCGTCATCAAAACCGGCGACGACGGCTTTGCCATCCGCGCGAGCTGCAAGCACCACGCCGCGACCAATGCCTGCGAACACATCAGCATCGAGAACTGCGACGTCTGGAGCTGCTGCCTGGGCGTCCGCTTCGGCGTCGGCACCGGCACGATCCGCGACGTCTCGATCGACAACTGCCGCTTCCACGAATCGGTCGTCGGCATCTGCTTCACTCCGGCGTGGCATGACGATGGGAAGAACGTCTACATCGAGAACATCCGCGTCCGCAACTGCGTCTCGCTGGAGAGCGAGCGGCCGGTCGCGACCTGGATGCCGCGCGGCGACGCCAAGGTCTCGGACGTCCTCTTTGAGAACTGCCGCTTCGAGGCGCTCCTGCCCAATTCGATTTCCGGCAGCGAACGGGTCGGCCCCGACAACATCGTCTTCAGGAACTGCACCTACCGCCAGATTCCGCGCGTCCGCGTCCGCCAGGGACATCGCTGGCTCCAGGACCACAAGAAGCGCTCTAGCGAGTTCTTCGAGACATGGGGGGTGACTGGCAGGGTTGAGATCGTAAACTGCGATCCGCCGCCGCCCGGCGCGCGCGGCGTGCTGCTCCTGTCCTTTGACGACCGCAACTTCGCGGACTGGGAGGCGGCTCGCCCGATCTTCGCCAAGTACGGCGCGCACGCCACCTTCTTCGTCTCAGGGCCAATCGACCAGCCGACGATTCGCTCGCTCAAGCGGCTCAGCGCCGACGGGCACTCCATCGGTTTCCACGGACTCAAGCACCTCAATGCAGACGTGGCCATTGCCGAGCGCGGCGCAGAGCGCTACTATCTCGAAGACGTTTGGCCGCAGACCGACAGCGCCACACGAGGATATGTTCCCTTCGAGTCGTTCGCCTATCCGAACTGCCGCTTCAGCGCCGAGTCCGACGAGCTCTTCCGCAAGAAGGGCTTTGCGCGGGTCCGCGGCGGGGTGAAGGGCGCGACGCCCTACGATCCCGACGGCAAGAAGCAGGCGGAACGCAAGCCGCTCGTCACCAACGAGGCGGTGTTCTTCCCCGCGGCCGAGCTCCGGAAGCACTTCCGCATCGACACCATCATCGTCGGCGAGGCATACCATACCGACATTGACGAAATCTGCGACTGCATCCGCCGCGCTGCCGAGCGCAAGGAGGTGCTTTCCATTACCTCGCACGGCATTTCCCCGAACGCCAAGCACATCAACATGAAGACCGAATGGCTGGAGCGCATCCTCGCGACTGCGAAGGAGTGCGGGCTCGCCATCATCGGCTTCGACGAACTTCCATAGAAATTAAACCAAGAGGTTCCGTCTTTTGGTATAATATGCGCATGAAAACGAAAATGATCGCAAGTGGGATTCTATGCGTTGCGGCAATAGCGGCAGGAGCCGCCGACGTCACCGTCGACTTCTCCAAGCCGACGGGTAGGATCAACCCCCAGCTGCACTCCTCCGGCTGCGCACCGCGGCTCTACCCGCGTGCCATCCGCAACGATGACGCCGACATCAAGGCGATGGGGTGCTATGCGACGCGGACGCACGACTGGGCGCTTTGGAACCAAGGCCAGCGTATCGTCGACACCCACTTCATCTTCCCGCTGATGCACCTTGATCCGACGGACCCGAAGAACTACTTCTTCAAGGCGACGGACGAGGCGCTGCGGATATCGAAGGATCTCGGGCTCAAGATCCTCTACCGGTTGGGTTCGTCGATCGAGCATACCGACGGCGTTCACTTCAACGTCCTCGACCCCGAGGACCACGAGAAGTACGCCGAGGTGCTGGCGGGCATCATGCGCCACTACCTGAAGGGCTGGGCGGACGGATTCGAGTGGGCGGATGCCTTTCAGGGCTGGGAAATCTGGAACGAGCCGGACGGAACGACCAACTGCTACGTGATTCCGGACTGCAAGGAGACCGACTGGCTCAAGCGCATGGATCTCCACAAGCCCCGCTTCTGCCATCTCTTCGCCACCGTGCTCAAGCGCCTCAAGAGCGAGTTCCCCGACCAGCAGATCGGCGGTCCCGCGATGATCTGCGCCAGGGAGGACTATTTCCGCACCCTGCTCCAGGCCTGCAAGGACGTGGGCGTTGCGCCTGACTTCGTCTCGTGGCACGGCTACGGCGACGTGCCGGAGTGGTTCCTCGTCCCGATTCCGAAGATGCGCGCCCTGCTCGACGAGTTCGGCTTCACCAAGACGCGCATGATTGTCGACGAATGGCACTACCTCCGCAACTCGAACTGGGACGGTGTCCACGGCGGCAATTCGGCGCCGGTCGCCATCCGCCGCGCGCACGAGGGACCGGCGGGACAGAGCAACATCGATTCCGCCGCCTTCAACCTGTATCTGCTTTCGAGGTTCCAGGACACCGCCCTCGACGAGGCATACTGGTATGGCTCCGCGCCGACCGGCAACTGGGGCTGGCTCAACGACGACGGCACGCTCAACAAGTGCTGGTATTCGATGAAGCTCTTCGGCGACTTCGTGAAGGCGGCCAAGACCAAGGTCGCGACGCAGGTGGCGGAGAAGCAGGCGAAGACAGTCGCGGCGGTCGCGGGACTTTCCGAGGACGGCAAGACCGCGTCGATCGTCGTCGTCGACTACCGTGGCAAGAACGACAAGCTGTTCGTGGAGATCAATGGGTTTGACGGCGTCAAGTCGGCTTCGGCAACGGTGCTCGACCACACCCGCGACCTCACGCCGGTTCCAATCGACCCCCGCAAGGGCACGATCTGCCTTCCGCGCCTTGACGAGAACTCTGCCGCGTACCTTGTGACATTGGAGCTTTGAGCCTGAACAAAATTAGATAATCCAGGCCGTGAGACCGGTTGAGTTAGTTCAAATTATTGCTGGGGACTGTCCCCATAGGATTTTGGCAAACGGGGCCGTCAGAAACCTTGTCTGCCTTTGCTGAGAGTGTCCGTTATTATGGCAAACTGCGGGTGGCGGCTTGACTGGGGATAAATTATTGCTGGGGACTGTCCCCATATGATTATTGCCGGGGACTGTCCCCATATGATTTTTCCGCGACCGCCTTGCCATGTTCCGCATGGATTGACAAAAGTGTTGGCAGCAACCGATTCCTAAAGGTTCTCGCGCGGCTTCGGGCGGTGAGCTCGGCCCGCCCTCCGCCGTGTCCTTGTGCTTCCGCGGCAGTTCCCGAATAACCCCCGACCGAAGGTCGTCCGCAAAGCGGATGCGCTGGCAGGGGTGCAGATTTGGTATAATACGCGGCAGTGAGAATGAATATCACCATGCGCTTTTCACATCTGGCGGCGTGCTGCCTTGGCGCGCTGGCCTCCGGCCTTGCCTGCGCGGCGATTTCGCTTGCGCCGCCGAGCCTGCCGCCGTGCGCGTTCGCCGACACCGAGTCGTCCTCAAATTTCGTGTTCTGCACCGGGACCGGCCTCGACCGCAACTGGATCCTCTCCGTCGAGGCGGACGTCACCAGCAACAACAACGTTCAGGTGGAGTTCGGCGTCGACCGCGACGGCGACGGTGCGCTGTCCGTCGACGAGCGCGAGCTGACGGTCGGCTGGGACTGCGGCGAATGGGTGCTCAGGGACCGCCGCGGCGACGCCGAGAGCCGCGCGTCCGAGCGGCCTGGTCGCCGGAAGGTCGTCCTTCGGCTCGTCCTGGACGAGGACCGGGGCGTCCGGTCGGCGGCGAGCGTGTTCCGCGACGTCGACATCTCCAGCCTGTTCAACCCGGAGTGGAACATGGCGCGGGTGGTCGTCCGCGGCGAAAGGCCGGTGGGCGAGGTAGTCAAGTCCGTGCTGTTCCCCCATCCTTTTGTGCTGAGGCTGAGGTGAGGATGAAGGGGACGGCGAGAGTCATCAGACTACTGGACAGGGCGTCGCACCTGGTGCCGATATGCGTTGGGCTGGGCTTCGTCCTGTACGGCGGCGGCAAGCAGCGCGGCATTCCCGGAGCGCCGATGGCTTTTGTCTTGGAAGACCATCCGGTCTCGTCGGTCGTGACCAACTCCGCGATTGCCTGCTGGAACCGCCGCGGCGCTTGGGACGACTCGTTCCGGCTCGACTTCGCCGAGGACTGGGTGTTTCCCTGGGGCAGCAACCATCTTTCGAGCGTGGAGGTGCTATCGTGCGGTGAGGTCTGGCCGCGATGGGACGATACCAACCGCATCGCCGCTCTCGACGTCCCGCTGGCGATCGTTCCCGGGCTTACGCGGTTCGCGTGCGAGCGGACTGCCGACGACTCGTACGTCCTTGCCTGGACCAACGCCGCGCCGAACCGCTCCACCAACGTCCTCGCCTCTGCCGCCATCGAGTTGCGGCGTTGCGGCGACAGGGTGGTGACGCAGGACGGCGTTGCATCTGCCGCGGCTCGCGAGCTGCCGTTCCCGCGCTTCGGCTGGGGGCAGGACGTCGAGTGGGTCGAGCACTTCTTCACCAACGACTTCGCCGCGATCGAGTCCGTCGGCTACACCAACTGGGTGGACGGCATCGCGCTGGAACCGGGCAACGGCTTCTACAAGCTGACCGTGACCCTCTCCAACGCGCCGCCGGAGACCGTCAACCTGACCGTGGGCGAATATTCGGTCGCGGTCACCAACGCTGGCGACTACGTGTTTCTGCTCGAGAAGGGCGCTCGCTACCCGATCGGCTTCTCGTTCCTGCCGGAGGGCGTGGCGTATTCGTTCGACGACGGCGGGCCGGCCGATCCGCCGGAGCCGGACTGGCCTGATCCGCCAGGGCAGAACAGGGGCGTGTCGCAGGATGTGTACTACTACACGTACAACACGACCGGCGACGACGGCCACGGCCAGGAGCTGGTCGTCCCGACACATGGCGGAAACGGCTGCGCCTGCTATTGGCCGTCGCTGAAGATATATCCAGACCAAGAGGGCATCCTTTCGCCGGATACGATGTTCGCCGCGATTGTGCATGACATTCCAATTGGTGGGATTCCTGCGGTTACTTGGGAGTTAGATAACAGTGTGATTGAGCGAGGTGTGTTTTTCATGGTTGCTGATGTACATTACTTTTTGGGTGAGATCAATGTAACCGCCATATATCGCGGTGTCGAGTTGCGCGGGAAGATCACCGTAGTGCGCCATGTCCGAGAGACCGACATCGGCTTTGATGGCGGCGGGGTCGTTTTTGTGGAGGGTCCGCATCTCGATGTTAATGGTAAGCCTACGCCGGCGTCGTCGCAGGCCGAGGCGAGCCTCGATCTATGGTGGGCGCTGACATCGCCCGGGACGTTGAGGCTGGAGAGCAACTGCGGCGGGTCGGCATCGGCCAGAGTGAGAGAGCCCAACGAGCCGGTGTCGCTGCCGCTGGAGTGGCATGCTGACGCCGACTCGTCTGGTATCTCCAACTTGATTATCAGCGTTTCCGGCGCGCAGACTAACAGCCAGTTCACGTTCACGCTGGAGTTCGACGAAGACTCAATCGACCCCATTGCCACGACCACATCTTTGACGGTGGTTGAGCTGGAGATTGAGGCGGTCACTACCAGGCCGACCAACCGCCACCGCCATGTATTCGGACCTAAGGAGCAGTTCACTATCACCACTAATCCAAGCGTTGAGCTTTTCTGTTCTCTCCTGGATGGGATTGAGATTAGCGGCAACATGGTCACCGCTCCGGATCGCCCTGGCGAGTTTTCTGTTTGGTTCACAGTTGACGGTGCAGTATGCACATGTGACTTCAACTGCATTGGGCCTGCGGGGATTGATGCTTTCTCGTGTGTCGAGTCATCGGAGCAGGATTGGCGTGAGCGTACCGGAGTGGTGCCGTCTATCGGCGATGTTGCGGTTGGTATGACAATCCAAAATAGGCTTATGCCAGACTATGTGTCATTCTCCCACCTGTTTTTCATGGAAGGTGAATGTGATGCAACGGATAGGTGGGGTCTGTTTGCCGATCCACAAAATACTCTAATGCCTCACGATTCCATAGCGGGTGCTTGGAAAGAGGCTCCCGTCGGTTCTGCCAACAATTTGCCTCAAGATTATGCGATGGCTCAATTTGATGCGGTTCTGCCTATCGCAATGGATGGAGGCTTCCAGTACAACATAACGAATTACTGGTATGTAATGAACTCTAATGTAGCGGGGGTGCGTCATCCTTTTGGCATCGAATCTCAGAAATTTACCCTTTTCAGCAACGGCGATTTGTCCGTCGAAAAATACGGATGGACTGCCACGCGGGGAACGAACAACATTACAACTATCACAAGGAGCCAATGACATGAAGACCTCTACTCTGTTCTCAATTGCCTTGACGGCGATGCTGTTGCCAGCTACGGGGCGATGCGCGTACCCGTCTCTGGCCGAGGCGCAAGCCCTGTTCTCGCGCGAAATGATGAACTCGCGGGAGAATACGCCAACGAATACGCCGACGAATTCGCTTTACGATGACTTTATTCTGCGTCTTCGCGAGCCTGCTGCGCCGGATTGCGTCTTGGCGGTGGAGACGGCAATCTTGCAGGGCATAACATCCATTGTTGTAAACGTTTCGACCAATGCGGTGGATGACGGAACCCCGGCATGGCTTCTTTCGTACAGGGGCGAGATGCTCGGTCGCATCGTCCCACGCCTCCAGAATTTCCCGACAAACGCCGCCAACTGCGTGTCCTTGGCTGCTTACGCTGGAACAGTGATGAAAGTCGGCTTCCCAGACGACCTTGTGTGGAAGCGGTTTAATATTCATCTTTTTTGCCTGTCCACTAATGAGGTTGACCAGGCCAAATTTCGGGAACGTCTGCAATGGCGGGAAGAGTTGATGGCGCGACGCAGTCTGCAGGTGCGTGTTCACCAGGCAAACGAGGCTGTTGGAGAATACCGCCGAAGGCTATTGGAAGTCTGCTCAATTGGCGTTTTGGGGTGCAGGGTATTCATGGACGACGATCGGTTCGCAGCGTTCACGAATCAGGTTGTAGCGGCTAGCCGCGCAAACGGGCAGGAGCAGGCGATTCTATTCCGCAGACTTGTTAGGGGAAGTGGTCAAGGCCATTGTAGCCAGTTGTCTGCATTTGTCGAGAAAAGCCTGTTTGACATAAAGGTGAATTTTGTCCAAGCAACCCCTGGCAAGGACAACTGGAAGGATTTCATCCCGCTTATGGAGCGTGTCGTTAAAGCCCAGACGGATTCAACCAATGAGGTTGACGTGATTAACGCAGAGACCGTTGTTCTGGAGAAGTTTTCTCAATATGCCTTTGCCTGCAAATATGACTTCGACGAGATTAAGACGGATTTCGGCACTCGGATTGCGTGCGTCAATCTATTGTGTCAGTTTGATTTGTTAAGGTCTGACACGAATGCAGTCATGATGATGGCGGATTGGCTTGGTGGCGCTCAGCCGATTGTCGTCAATGAAATGTCGAATATCCGCAGAGAGAGTGAGATGTCGAGCATTGACGAATTGATGATATTCGGAGAAATGCGTAGGCGTCGCAAGGCCGGCACGTATGTATATAACCATAAACTAATAGAAGCAAGGAAGAATGGCCCATACCTCTCAAGACACCTAGAGACGTTGAAGTTTCGCGACATTTACAACGAGCGTCTTCCCGAGTTCCGCCGCAAGGCCGAGGCGCGGATGCGGCACTTTGTGTTTGAGGAGTTCAAGGCGAAGGACCAGGCGGAGCGCGAGGCGCTCTGGGCGGAGTTCTGCCGCCGGGCGAAGTTCGCCGCGCCGTAGCGCGGCATGACTACTCTGCGCGGTGATTTCAAGTCAATAACGAAAGGAGCGACATGAAGTGGTTGTTTATTGCTGCGATGGTTTCGGTCTCATT
>CACWVU010000054.1 GCA_902764415.1 uncultured bacterium
CAGTATAGAATTCGAAATTCTCGAATGGTTGACAGTGTATGCCTTTGCGTGCGAATATGACTTCGACGAAATCAAGGCCAATTTCGATTCGCGGCTTGCATGTCTTGATCTTGAATGTAAATTAGAATATGTCAGGTCTGACACGAACGCGGTGATGATGATAGCGGATTGGATTGGCGGCGCTCAACCAATAGTCATTGACGAAGAGGCCGAAAGGCAAAAAAGAATCGAACAGGCCGAAAAGGATAGAAAAATGATATATGGCGAGAAATTCCGGCCGTGGAGGGGCGCTGGCGCGTCTAACAATATGGGCGGTCCGTTGCGGAGCCCATATTGCTGGAGCCCTTATCTAATCAGGGAGTTGAAAGCACAGCATTTTAGGCGGAGGTACAACGATCGTCTTCCCGAGTTCCGCAGCAAGGCCGAGGCGCGGATGCGGCGCTTTGTGTTTGAGGAGTTCAAGGCGAAGGACCAGGCGGAGCGCGAGGCGCTCTGGGCGGAGTTCTGCCGCCGGGCGAAGTTCTAATTCACCCATCTCGCGAGGCTAGGGAGGCGGGCGCCTCCTGACGCGGCGCGGGGTGATAGTCCGGGAAACGGGCGAGTAGCTGCGAATCCTAATCGCGGCGGAAGTTCCATCGGATGTTCGATTTGTTGCACTGCTGCAACGCTGTCGTTCAGCGAAATCTGGAAAATTTAGTTACGGACGATGCGTGGGCAGAGGTGTGCCATTTGGCACACCTCTACACGTTTCCGTAACAGGCCTCCAGAGCCTCGCTGAAAACGTGATTAGAGGGTGCCTTTTTTCATGTCCTGACATCGTCATGCAGCGCGTGTGTCATGGAGATGAAATAGAATGTCCAACAAGAATCTTTCGGCTGCGAAGAACGCCAAGAACGACGAGTTCTATACGCAGTATGCAGATATCCAGAAGGAGATAAACGCCTATCTCGACTACGACCCTGACGTGTTCAGGGGGAAGACGGTGCTGCTTCCGTGTGATGACCCGGAGTGGAGCAACTTCACGCGCTTCTTTGCCCAGAACTTCGAGACGCTGGGATTGAAGAAGCTCATCTCCACGAGCTACGCGCCCGACGCCAAGAAGGAGAAGTACGGCATCCTCTTCGAATACGCCGCAGAGCAGAACGGCGGACGCCCACAAAACGAGCGCGGCAAGATATTCGTCCTCGACCACGACACGAACGCGAGCGGCCGCATCGACTTCGACGACCTTGAATGGGATTATCTGGATGGCGACGGCGACTTCAGGAGCGAGGAGGTGTGCAAGCTGCGCGATGAGGCGGATGT
The DNA here is from genome assembly GCA_902764415.1 of uncultured bacterium. Classification (GTDB taxonomy): domain Bacteria; phylum Verrucomicrobiota; class Kiritimatiellia; order RFP12; family UBA1067; genus UBA1067. Next base: position 1,306 of record CACWVU010000054.1, read on the forward strand.
CATCGTCACCAATCCGCCGTTCTCGCTGTTCAGGGAGTTCTTGGCCTGGATCCTTGACGGTAAGAATTGTCTCGCGCAGAGACGCAGAGGCGCAGAGGTAGGGTCACGCGTCCCGCGTGACCATGACGGGAATGGTTTAGCCGCAAAGAACGCAAAGGTCGCAAAGAAGTTCCTTATCATAGGAAACATGAACGCAATCAAGTACAAGGAGACGTTTCCGCTCATCAAAGCTAACAAGATGTGGCTTGGGGCGACGGGTAATGGAACGGATATGGTTTTCGGCGTTCCTGAAACGGCTATCATCTCACAGTATGATCGCGACAAGGCGGCGAAGATGGGCTATGTCGGCAACTATACGCGGCTTGGCAATTCTTGCTGGTTCACGAACATTGAACATGGACGCCGCCATCAGCCGTTGCAGTTGATGACGGAGCGGGAGAACATCAAATATTCGCGGCATAAGGAAGTGCGCGGCATCGGATATCGTCGCTACATCAACTTCGATGGAATCGAAGTGCCGTATGTTGATGCGATTCCATCCGATTTTGACGGTGTGATGGGTGTGCCGATTTCGTTCCTTGACAAGTTCTGCCCGGAGCAGTTCGAGATTGTCGGCATGAGCCTTGACTTGGCGGAAGCGCGTGATGAGATTAGAGATTGGTATCTTGCAAGGCCAGAAGAGAAACAGAAGCGCACCGGCAACGATACGTTTTACTACCGTGACGACAATGGCAATCCAGTCCGGCTCTACGACCGTCTCGCCATCAGATTCAGGAGGTCGAAATGAAACTTTGCGCTCTTTGCGTCCTTTGCGGCTAAAACAAACACGCACACGAAAGACAAGCAAACCATGACAACTACGCTGCTGACAGATCTCACGGTCGCGGACATCTGCGACGGGTTCATCTACAACGAGCTAGAGGGCAAGGGTCTCTTCGGCTGGGGCGGGAAGCTTGTCATCCAGCCGAAATACCAGCGCAACTACATCTACGCCGACGGCAAGCGCGACGTCGCGGTAGTCGAATCGCTTCTAAAGGGCTATCCACTCGGACTTATCTATTTCGTCAAGACGGAGGACGGGCACTACGAGGTTCTGGACGGCCAGCAGCGGATCACGAGCTTCGGTCGGTATGTGCGCGGCAAGTTCGCTGTCTCTGACGCGCACGGCGTGCCGCAGTACTTCTCCGCGCTCGCCGCCGACCTCCAGCGCCGCATCCTTGACGCGAAACTCACGGTGTACGTGTGCGAGGGAGGGGAGAGCGAGATTCGCGAATGGTTCAAGACCATCAACATCGCGGGGATTCCGCTCAACGAACAGGAGCTTCTGAACGCGATCCATTCGGGCCCGTTCGTCACCAAGGCGAAGGAGACGTTCTCCAATTCCGCGAACGTCCAGATGCAGAAGTGGAAGGCGTATGTGAAGGGCAACGAGAAGCGCCAGGAGATTCTGCGCGCCGCGCTGGAATGGGTGTCGAAGGGACACGTGGAGGAATACATGAGCGCGCATCGGCACGACGCCGACATCGCGGAACTCCGGACGTACTTTGAGACGGTCATCGACTGGGCGGATGGTGTATTCCCGGGGATGTATGACGAAATGTGCGGGCTTGAGTGGGGGCGGCTCTACGAGACGTACCACGCAAACGCCTATGATCCGGAGGCGGTTTGGGCGCGGGTCAAGGCGCTCTACGCCGACGAGTTCGTGCGCAACCGCAGGGGAATCTTCGAGTACGTGCTTGGCGGCGAGAAGGACACGCGGCTCTTGGACGTGCGCGTGTTCGATCCGAAGGAGACGAAGGCCGTCTATGCGAAGCAGACTGCCGACGCCGAGAAGAAGGGCGTGTCGAACTGTCCGCTCTGCGCCGTCGGCCACGATGCCAATGCGACGCGCATCTGGAAGTTCAACGAAATGGACGCTGACCATGTCACACCTTGGTCGAAAGGTGGCGCGACCGACATCTCCAACTGCCAGATGCTCTGCAAGACGCACAACCGCGCGAAGGGGAATCGGTGAGTGGTTGCCTGCCTTCTCCCGGAGTTCCAGCAAGCGGCGAAGCGGGGGAGTGGTGCGAGTGAGTCGACGGGTGCGACTCGCCGTGTGAGTGATCTTGTGCGCAACCAGCGATGGGATTCAGGCTGCCAGGGTAAACCAGACCGGTTGTCCTAAGCGCGGAAGGCGACAAAGTCACCCGCGACGAGACAGAGCACCGCGGGCCCTTGCGGCCTCTTCGCGGTTCGCGCTTCGCGCTCAGCCAACCTGACGCCTTCGGCGCAGGCGCATTTCTCCCCCGCGATGCCGCGCAGCCATAATTTTTGGTATAATACAGCCGCATGGAGATTCTCGAGATCGCAGGAGTTGAGCTGGAGGGCGTCTCGGCGTGCGTTCCCGCGCGCGCGGTGGACGTCGTCGAGTCGCTCGTGCCGCTCGTCGGCGACAATGCCGCGGGCGTCGTTGAGGCCACCGGAATCCGCACCCGCCGCGTCGCCGGCGCCGGCACCTCGGCGTTCGACCTCTGCGTCGCCGCGGCGGAGCGGCTCTTCGCCGCCGCGCCCGATCGCGCCGCCTACGCGCGCAGCTTCGGCGCCGTCATCTTCGTCTCCTTCACCGAGCGGACGCGGATGCCGTCCGCCGCCGCCCGCGCCCAGGCGCGCCTCGGTCTGCCGCGGGACGTCCTCGCGCTCGACCTCTTGCTCGCCTGCTCGGGCTGGGTCTCCGGCCTGCACCTCGCCGCGCTCATCGCTCGCGAGACCGGCCGCCGCGTGCTGCTCCTGGACGGCGACGTGCAGTCCGCCCGCATCGGCGAAGGCGACGCCTCCACCCTGCCGCTCCTCTCGGACGGCGGCACCGCCGCCGTGGTCGCGCCGTCCCCGTCCGCCGCGCCCTGGCGCTTCGCCTTCATGAGCGACGGCGCGAAGGGCAATGCGCTGCGTCTCGACGACGGCGGCAGGATCTCGATGGACGGCTTCGCAGTCTTCAAGTTCGTCGCCGGCGAGGTGACGGCGTTCCTCCGGGACTTCCTCGCCGCCGCGCCCGGCGGCTTCGACGCGTTCGTCCCGCACCAGGCCAACATGTACATGGTGCGCCAGCTCGCGAAGTCCCTCGGCATCGCGCCGGAGCGGCTCTGGACCTCGGGCGAGCGGCTCGGCAACCTCGCTTCGGCGTCGGTGCCGGCCACGATCGCCGCCTGCGCCCCCGCCGCGCTCCGCGCCGGCCGCACGCTCGACCTCTTCGCGGCGGCGTTCGGCGGCGGGCTCTCCGCGGCCGCGGCGCGCCTCTCGCTTGGACCCGGCGCACGGGTGGAGCTCTTCGACCATGAATGCTGAGCGCGAGTTCCTCGACTTCGCCGCGGGGCTCTTTGGCGTCGATCCGTCTGCGCTCTCGCTTGCCACCGCCTACGGCTCGCTGCCGGAGTGGGACAGCGTGATGCACCTCAGGCTGGTGATGGAGTTCGAGGCGAAGTACGGCGTGTCCATCGCGCTGGAGGAGGTGCCGGCGATGACTACGCTCGGGGACTTCTTCGCGAAGGCCGGGAAGGGCGGCGCGTGAAGGTCGCGCTCCTCTCCAACGCCACCACTTCGGTCCTCGAGGGGATGCTCCGCGAGAAGGCAGGGGTCTGGTCGCCGCCCGGCCACGGCGCGTGGATGGAGACGGCGCTCGCGCCGCCGGACGACCTCGTCGCCTTCGCGCCCGAGCTCTTCATTATTCTCCTCGACCGCCGCTTCGCCGTCGTCGAAGCCGACCCTGCCGAGGCGGTCGCCGCGCTCCGTCGCCGCTTCCCCGCCGCCGCGGTGGTCTTGCCCGACCTCGAGGCGATGGCGGCGGAGATAGGCGAAGGGTTCTACGACGAGCGGATGTGGAAGCTCGCGCGGATGCCGTGGTCGCTAACCGGGCTCCGGGAGCTTGCCAAGCTGGCCGCGCCGGTCAAGAAGGTCCTGGCGCTAGACTTCGACGGTGTGCTTTGGGACGGAGTCGCGGGCGAGGGCGAGGTTTTGCCGCGGACCGGCTTCCAGCGCGAGGTCGCGGCGCTCGTCCGCCGCGGCGTGGCGCTGGTGGCGCTTTCCAAGAACAATCCCGCCGATGCCGAGGCGGCGCTCGGGACGGCTGGCGCGGCGCTTTCGCGTGGCGACTTCGCCGCCTGGCGCGTCGACTGGAACCCCAAGCCCGGCAACCTCGCCGCGGTCGCCGCCGAGCTGAACCTCGGTCTCGACGCCTTCGTGTTCGTGGACGACAGCCCCGCCGAGCGCGCGGAAATGCGCGCGAAGCTGCCCGAGGTGTGCGTGCCGCCGTTTCCGCCGCGGCTCGACGCCCTGTTTCCCCAACTTGGCGCGGTCACGGCGGAGGACGCCGCGCGCGTGGCCGGCTATCGCGCCGAGGCGGAGCGGCGGCGCTTTGCCGCGGGCAGAAGCCTTGACGACTACCTGGAGTCGCTCAAGATCCACACCGACATCCATCTCATGCGCCCGGACGAGTCGGCGCGGGTGGCGCAGCTCAGCCAGCGCGCCAACCAGTTCAACGTCCTGACCAACCGCTATTCCGAGGCGGAGGCGCGCGCGTTCGCCGACGAGGCGGACGCCTTCACCGCCGTAATGTCCGCTGGCGACCGCTTCGGCGAGCTGGGGCTGGTCGCGTTCGTGCGCGTGCGCGGCGGGGAGATCGTCGACTGGGTGATGAGCTGCCGGGCGATGAACCGCAGGCTCGAGTTCGCGCTGGAGGAGTTTGTCGAGGCGGAGGCGGCGCGGCGCGGGGTCGCGCGGCTCGCGGCGACGTGGCGGCGCACCGCCAGGAACGAGCCGGTGCGGGAACTCTACGACCGCTTCGGCTTTGCGCTCGTTTCCAAGACGGAGGGGGAAAGGCGGTATGAACGAATTCTTGGATAGGATGTCGGAGGTGCTGGAGGAGCCGGTGACGCCGGAGACGCGCTTCCGGGAGCTTGCGGGCTACTCGTCCCTCAAGGGCTTCGGGCTCATGGTGGCGCTCGAGAACGATTTTGGCCGGGCGATGGACATCGCCGAGTTCATGTCCATGGAGACGATCGGCGACCTCGCCGCAGCCGCCGGCAGGACCATTTGACCCAGCCTTAGAAACCTTGAGGTGGTTGCGCTCATGGGGCGAAATTTGGTATAATTCGCGCATAAACCAACCAACAAAGAAAGAGAGCAGGAAATGGGCGAGGTAATCGGCGCAGGCGAACTGCACAAGGGTGTGAAGCTTCTCATCGACGGCGAGCCGTGGGAAATTACGGAGTTCGACTTCTCGAAGCCGGGCAAGGGGCAGGCGATCTACAACTGCAAGCTCCGCAACATGATGACCGGCGGCGGCATGTCCAAGAGCTACCGCTCCGGCGACAAGTTCGAGAAGCCGGAGCTGCTGCAGATGAGCGTGACCTACTCGTACGACGACGGCCAGGCGTTCGTCTTCACCGACGACAACTTCGAGGAGATCCGCGTCAGCTACGACGTGATGGGCGACAAGAAGTACTTCCTCATGGACGAGATGGAGGTCAAGGCCCTCTTCTTCAACGACAAGGTGATTGGCGTCGACCTGCCCGCGCTCGTCGAGCGCAAGGTGATCAAGGTCGAGCCCGGCGTCAAGGGCAACACCGCCTCGGGCAAGGTGACGAAGCCGGCGACGGTCGAGGGCGGCTACGAGCTCGCCGTCCCGCTCTTCATCAACGAAGGCGACGTCATCCGCATCAACACCGAGACGGGCGAGTACAACGACCGCATCGCGACGAAGTGACGCCATGGCGCTGGAACGGTTAGAGCGCGCGGCCGAGGCGCTGCGCCGCCGCGGCTACGAGGCGGCGGCGGTCGCCTCTTCCGCCGAGGCGAAGGCGCTCGTCATTGCCGAGGCGAAGGGCGCCGCTTCCATCGCCTGGGGCGGATCCGAGACGCTCAAGGAGACGGGCATCCGCGCCGCGCTCGAGGCGTCTGGCGTCGAGATTCGCGAGCACCAGACGGTGGCGGACCTGTTTCTTTTGAGCGCCAACGCATTGACCGACGACGGCATCATCGTCAACATCGACGGCACCGGCAACCGCGTCGCCGCCTCGATCTACGGGCCGAAGCGCGTCCTTTACGTGGTCGGCCGCAACAAGCTCGTCGCCGGCGGCGTCATGGAGGCGATCCGCCGCGCGAAGAAGACGGCATCGCCGCCGAACTGCCGCCGCCTCGGGAAGAAGACTCCCTGCGCGGAGCTCGGCGTCTGCGCCGACTGCGACTCACCCGACCGCATCTGCAAGGTGACGGCGATTTTCGAGCGTCCGCCTACGCACACGCCCACCAAGGTGATCCTCGTCGACGAGGACCTGGGCTACTGAGTCCGCGCGTGGCCGTTTCGCTCGAGTACGAGAAGGCGGCCGGCGATCCCGTGATGGGGATCGACGAGGCGGGGCGCGGTCCGCTCGCCGGCGGCGTCTACGCCGCGGCGGTTTCCGTTCCGCTTGCGCTCGCCGAGGAGCTGCTCGTCGGCGCATGGGGCGAGATCAACGACTCGAAGAAGCTGACGCCGGCCAAGCGCGAGCGGCTGGCGGAGACGATCAAGTCGACGCACGGCTGCCGGTGGGCGGTCGCGAGCGCGAGCCCGAAGGAGATCGACGAGCTCAACATCCTGAACGCCACCCACCTTGCGATGCGCAGGGCGGCGGACCAGGTCGGCGCGGAGCACATCCTCGTGGACGGGTTGCCCGTCCGGACGCTGCCGCAGGCGGTGAACGTCGTGAAAGGAGACGCGAAGTCGCTCCTCATCGCGGCGGCGTCGATTCTCGCCAAGACGGCGCGAGACGCCGACTGCCTTCGGCTCGAGGCGCTTTATCCCGGCTACGGCTTCGCAAAGCACAAGGGCTATCCGACGAAGGACCATATCGAGGCGCTTTCGCGGCTTGGTCCCTGTCCCGAGCACCGCATGAGTTTCGGTCCGGTGGCTGCTGTAACCGGTGGTGGCTGTAATTTGATATAATATCAGCCATGAAGAATCGTGCCAAGACCGCGCTTGCGCTCGCCATCGCCATCGTGGGCGGAATCGCGGCTGGCATGCGCTGTGACGCATCCGTGACGGTGGAAACCCCGACGCAGATCAACCCGCGCCCCGCAGCATATACAGTAAAAGCATATACAGAAGTGTCTCCTTTTATACCCGATCGCGGACATGATCCAGCCCACCAAGTGGCCCAACCTGAACGTGATTCCGTCCGCGGATAACAGGGCCAGTCAAATTCATAGTCCTTTGAAAGTCAAACCAATGGGAAGGCTGTAAAAAATGAGTGCGCAATTTCAGCATCGAGGATGTCGCAAGGCGGCCGCGATCGCCGTCTTGGCGGCCGTTGCGGTTCTCACCTTTTCCTCCGTTCGCGCCGATGACGCCGCTGGCCTTTTGCGTGTGGACGCAGGGACAAACGGACTAGTCGAGGTCGAGATGCCGTTCGCGCCCCTGGGCGATCAGGGCCCCGGCGGCTATGTCTCAGGCCTGTTCCTGGGCGACGGTGGCGTGCTTTCGGACTTGCTTTTCCGCCGCGACGCTGCTACCGGCGGGACGACGAACGCCGTCTGGTCCGGCGCCGCCTGGCTCGATCCCGCGACCGGTCTTCCCTCCTCCTTGTCCGCCTCCCCTGGTGATACGCTCTTCCTGCTCCGTTCTGACGACGATCCGCTCTCCTTCTCCCTCTTCGGCCGCGCTCCTGGCGTTTCCGCCCACTCCGGCGCACCGTGCGTCCAGTCGCTCTCCGTCGACCCGGAAGGGGCCTTCGCCGACCTCGCGGTCTCCACGCAGGGAACCGCGACGGACCTGTTCGCCGCTGACTTCGCGACGAACCTGTCCGACGCCGCGACATGGGTCTACTGCGGGCGGTATCCTGGGCAGCCTCCGACATTCTCCCTGCGCGACGACTCCCTGCCGCCCTCGGGCGGACGCGTCTACCTCGCCGCCGACGCGACGCGCGACACCGACGGCGACGGGCTCCCGGACGAGATGGAGCGGCTCGTCTACGGGACCTCCCCGTACCTCGCCGACACCGACGGCGACGGGTTCCCCGACGGATTGGAGACCCAGCCGGGGCTACGCGCCGAGTTCCGCCTGACCACCGCCGACCTCTCCGGCATGCCTGACTTCCAGTCCCTGGAGCCGTTCGCCGTCGCCGTCGCGCAGACCGTAGCCTACTCCAACGCCTCCTGGCCCTCGGCCGTAGCGTCGCGCGGCGACCGCTTCGCCTGCCGCCTCACCGGCTTCGTGCTCATCCCCGCCCCCGGCCTCTACACCTTCTACGTCACCTCCGACGACGGCGCGGAGCTGTCCGTCGACGGCGCCCTCGTGGTCTCCGACCCCGTGCCGCACTCCTCCCGCGAGAGGTCGGGCTCCGTCGCGCTCGAGGCCGGCTGGCGTCCCGTCGAGCTCTTGTACTACGAAAACAGGTCGCTCGCCGTCCTCTCGCTCTCGTGGAGCGGCCCCGGCCTCGCGAAGGCGGTCGTCCCAGCGTCAGCCCTCCGCCACGTCCCAGCGAACCTCGCCCCGGTCGTTTCACTCTCCGTCTCCTCCGGGCCGCATGTGGAGGGGCTGCCGGTCGGGCTCTCCGCGTCTGCCCGCGACGTGGAAGGCGAAGTCGTCTCGCTCTCCCTCTACGACGGCGAGGCGCTCCTCTCCGCCGCGCCGGGCGGCGCGGCGTCCGCCACGGCGACGCCCGCCGCTGGCACGCACGTATTCCGCGCCGTCGCCGAGGACGACCTTGGCGACACTTCCGAATCTTCCGTCGAGGTCGTGGTCGAGCCATGCCCCGCGGCATACGCGCTCGGGCTCGACGTCTCCTACTACGCCTTTGCGTCGCAGCTTCGTGACGTCCCGGACGTCTCCGGGCTCGTGCCCACGGCGACGGGCGTCGTCGGGCGCATCTACTTCCCGTCCACCGCCTCGCCCTGGGCCGGCGCTCCCCCGGGTCTCGCCGACCGCTACGCCGCCGTCTTCGAGGGCGCGCTCCTCGTGCGCGAGGCCGGCTGGCATACGCTGTCGCTCCGCTCGGACGACGGCGCGCGGCTCTTCATAGACGGGGTCCTCGCGGTCGACAACGGCGGCTCGCACGCGATGAGCACGGCGTCCGCGCCCGTGCCGCTGTCGGCCGGCCTGCACGACCTGCGCGTCGAGTACTATGAGAACGCGGCCGGCGCGGGGCTGGAGTTCTCGTGGAAGCGCCCGGGCGCGTCCTCCGAGGTCGTCCCGCCCTGCTGCCTCTTTCGGCGCGTTGGCGAGCCTGACTCCGACGGCGACGGCATGCCCGACTGGTGGGAGGAGATGTACGCGCTTGACCCCGCGGACGCCTCCGACGCGTCCCTGGACCCGGACGGCGACGGGCTCGACAACCTCGCCGAGTTCCGCGCGGGGTCCGACCCCCGCAGGGCGGACACCGACGGCGACGGCATGTCCGACGCCTGGGAGGCCGCGAACGGCACCTATCCCTGCGCCGACGACATACTGGGCGACCCGGACGGCGACGGGCTCGTCAACATAGAAGAGTTCCGCTATGGTGCCGACCCGCGTAATGCCGACACTGACGGGGACGGCTGCTCGGATGGCGTCGAACGTCATGTTTATTTCAGTGACCCCATGGCGGTGGATTTTACTGGAGAAATCACGACAAACAGCATTCTAGGCGTTTTATCGGCTGATGATGTCTTTGGCGACTGGGCAATCAATGAAGATCGACTTTTGCTAGTAGGGCGTGCCGGGACGCTCTTTTTTACAAATGACCTGGTTCTCGCTGAGGCCGGTCTTCGTCAGATAAGGATCCGCTGTGTGTTTTCCGGGCAATACAATGCACAGCTTGTCTGTCGTGCAGATGGTCTGTTAGTTGGGGAGTTGCGTCTTCCGGCATCGACTTCACCATGTTTAATTGAGGGGGTCTTCCTTACTCAATGGCTCAATGCTGGAGTTCATGAACTGTCGTTTGAAGTCCAGAATTTCGCAAATGGCGCCGTATTTGAATTTCTGGGTGGTGCGGTGTGCGAACCCCTAGGCCCGGATTCGGATGGAAACGGAAGGTTTGACTGGCTTGACGCTAGAATCCGCAACTCGTCATCTTGGAGAACAGGGCTTGTAGTTTCGAAGATTTCTCCATTCTGCATACGAGGTGAGAATTCGTCTTGGGTTCTGCCTGTCGTAGCGACGCCTTCTTCGGCTTTGATTGTCATGCCGCTTCCTAACCATGGTTGGTGTGCAAACGTTCCGCTTGACGCCGGACATGACATTCCAGTGTCGGTGCGGTATGAAAACGGAATGAAAACGGAGAATAATGCCATCAGATGGGTGGAGTTCAACATAATGGTCGAGTCCGATACAGTCGTTCGCAAAGGGGATTCTCTTCTGCTATCTCTTGGCGGGGCACAAGGAACAATCAAGGTGGACGGAGCTACAATATCTAGCAGTGGATCCGCTACTGCATATCAGTTCAATGCTCCGGGAGAGCATTTCGTCCAGGGCATATGCGATGGTGTTGAGAGGGGGGTGTCAGTAATGGTGGTTGATTGTTTCATGCCCAACGACATCCCGGTCTGGAGAGGGAAGACGAACTCAATTCGCCTAACCGGGTCGGGATACGACGTCATGTCGGTTTCGTGCGAACAGAGTTCGACGCTTGCTGCGGTCTCGGTGTCAGGTGTCAATTGTGTATGTTCGCTTTTCGTGCCGATGTCCGCAAGGCCGAATGCGTTTTCGTGCGAGATAATGAATCCCGATGCGTCTGTAGTCGCGTGTTCGCGCTTGTTGCCTTTCTCCGCGTGCTATACTCTTGACGGCTTCTATTACATTTCACACTGCCTTGGAGACGGAACGCGTGTTGTGGAAAACAGGTTCTCGGCATTTGATCTTCCGCCTACTGTCGAGTTCAGGATGAACAGCGCCTCAGGGGTGTGTTTTGAGGACGGCTCCGGAAGACTTGTACTTCACGCGGACGACTTTGACGAAGTTGGTGACTACATATACAGATTCTTGCTTCCTGTTGGGGTGTCTAACCCGTGTCAATTTCTGTATGCATATTTCGACGGCAAGGAGATTTCGCAATGATGCGTCCGCGCATGCCAGCCGCGCTTGCCCTGCTTGTGGCGCTCCTCCCCGCCGCCGTCCTGGCCGATGGCGGCGACGCCGCGCCGAAGTCCAACGCGCCGGTCAGTCCGTCGCCGGAGCCGAGTGATCCGGAGCCCCCCGCCGGCGACCCGGTCGGCGTGTTCACCGGCCGTGCCTACGACACGGCCGAGGACCTGCGGGTCTCCTGCCCAGACCTGGATCTTGTGATGCTCCGTTCGTATTCGAGCGCTCCTGCGCCGGATGGCGCGCTGGGCGCCGGATGGACGCACGCCTACGACTGGCGCGTGGTCGTCGACGGCTCTCGCGCGTACGTGCATTCCTCCGGCGAGCGCGGGCCGACGGACCGCGTCCATGTGTTCTCCGTCCCCGCGCCCGGGTCCTCCGCCTCGAATTCCGACGGCTACACTCTCCGCCTCTCCCCGGGAGGCCTCTGGTCGGTCGAGACCCCCGATGCCCTCACCTGCTCCTTCGACGCGGCGAACCGCCTTTCGTCGGTCTCGTCGTGGAACGGGACCGCCGTCGCGGTCTCTCGCGATTCATCCGGGCGCGTCCTCGCGGCGACGCATTCCTGCGGCAAGTCGCTTTCGTTCGAATACGGTCCCAACGGTCTTCTTTCCCGCGTGGCTACGCCCGACCCAGGCGTGTTCGCGGAGTACACCTATGCCCTCCACGGGGTGTGGCCGGCGCTTGTCTCCGCGGTTCGTCGCGACGGGGCCCGCGCCTCGACGAACCTCTACCGCTACGCTTCGTCTTCCCGTCCCGGGGTCGTGTTTCCGCGCCGCGAAGACATGTTCTACCTGCCGCAGAGGCCGTCGACTTCTGTCATGCCGCTCCGCCCGGTCCTCTCCGGCAAGACCGACGCAAACGGGATCACCGGCTCGTTCTCGTATGTCCGGCCCGACGACTCGCCGCACGTGAAGTGCGTCCGTTCGTCCTTGTCCGGCGGACTATTCGAGACGTCGCTCGACTACGCGGACGGCATGACGATCGTGGAGAGCCCGTTCGCGGGAGGGGTCCTGCGGACGGTCTACCGTTGCGACTCGGACCTCCGCGAGACCTCCAGGGCGACCGGGGACGAGACGCTTTCTAGGGTGTACGATTCCTCCGGGGACGTCGTGTCGGAGACCCTGTCGAATTCGCGCACGGATGCCCGCGTCGAGGCCCGGGCCGGATTCGACCCGCGCCACCGCGTCGTCTCGATTGGCGCATCGCTCGGCGCAGTGCCGACGCGCTTCGCTACGCTGTCGTGGGACGACAGGAGGGGAATCCCGAGCCGCGTCGTCACGCCGGGCGGACGAGTCCGCGAGTGGGTGACGAACGGAAGCGAAGTCGTGGTGTACGGCGCCGGGGCCGGCGACAGCCGCGCGGTCTCGCGCGTCATCCTCGACGCTTGCGAGCGCCCCGCGGCCATGTTCGGCCCCGACGGCGGCAGGGTCGACCTCTCCCGCGACGAATCTGGCTACGTCACCAACGCCGCGTTGTCGTGCCTGCCTCCCGTCTCGCTCGCCTATGACGCGCTCGGGCGCGTCAGCTCCGTGTCCATGCCCGGCCCCGGCGGCACAACGCGCACGATGTCGCTTTCGCGCAACTGGCGCGGGAAGCCGCTTTCCGTGGCCCGCTTCGACGGGTCGCTCGAGACATTCGAGTACGAGGGCAACGGTCGTCGCGTGACGCGGCGCGTCGACGCGCTCGGCCGCGAGGACGTGTACAAATGGGTGCTGGGGCTTCCCGTCCACGCGGGGCGCGTCATCGGCGGCGCCACTAACTCGCTCTTCGGGGTGGAACACGACAAGCAATTGAACGTGGTCGCGATCACCGACCCGCTCGGACGCAATGCGGAGACGTATGTCCTCGACGCCAACGAGCGCGTGGTCGCGGTCACGAACCTGGAAGGGCAGGCGATGGCGCGCGAGTACCTCGTGGGCGGCCTCGTGTCCTCCGAGACGCGCTTCGACGGGACGTGCGTTCAATACGGCTACGACTGCGACGGCAACCTCGCATCCGTATCCTGTCCTGGCGAGACGCTTTCCTTTTCCTACGACCCCGACGGGCTGATGACCTCGGCGGCGAACTCGTCCGGCACAATCACCAACTCCTACGACGCGGCGACGGGCTGGCTCGTATCCTCTGTCGGCGCGGACGGGACCGAGGTCTCCTACTCCCGCCGCAACGGCGGCGGGGTTTCCGCCATGACCTCCGCGGCGGGCACAATCGCCTACGCCTACGACGCGGCGGACAGGATGACGCAGGTCGACTCGCCAGCCGGGACGCTTAATTTCGGCTACTGCGGATGGAACGGAAAGATCTCGGCGTCCACCAACAGCCACGGATTTGTGGTACAATACGCATACGACATCATGGACCGGGTGACAAACATAGCGTGGAGGACGGCGAGCGGAGCATCCGTAGGCGGCGTCGACTACGAATACGACGCCATCGGGCGCATTACAGCGCGGAGTCTTGAAGTCGGCACCAATTCTTTCGACCGCGCATACGCCTACGACGACCTCGACCGCCTCGCGTCCGACGGCGGCGTCGCCTATACCTACGACGCGGCTGGCAACCGCATGACGCGCACCGAGGACGGTGCGACGGTGACATACACCCTTGGCGTCGGCGACCGGCTCGCCTCCTGGACCGGCGGCGCGTACACCCACGACGCGGCTGGCAACGTGACGCGCATCGAGCGCGACGGCAGGCCGACGCTCTTCCTCACCTGGAACAGCCAGTATCAGCTTGTGTCCGTCTCGACCAACGGAGCTTTTGCGGAAAGCTACGAATACGACGCTCTTGGCCGCCGCGTATCGACTACGACGACTGAGGGGACGACGCGCCATGTCTACGACGACAACTGGCAGGTGGTTGCGGACGTCGACACGAACAGCAATGTCATTGCCTCATACATCTGGGGCGATGGGATCGACAACCTCCTCGCGGTCAAGGTCGGCGGCGCGTCGTACTATCCGCTTACCGACATCCAGGGCACGGTCTGGGGCTACGTCGACTCGCAGAACAACGTCGTCGCCCGCTGGCAGTACGACGCCTGGGGCAACGTCGTCGACGAATCCGTTTCCGTTCCCGCGCTCGCAACCCTCCGCTACCGTTTCCAGTGCCGCGAGTGGTCTGCCGCGACGGGCCTCGTCCACTTCCGTATGCGGTGGTACGACCCCGAGACGGGCCGCTGGCTCTCGAAAGACCCGATCGGGTTGAGTGGTGGGCTGAATTTGTATGCGTTTTGCGAGGGAGATCCGGTGAATTTTATCGATGAATTAGGATTATCTTGCAATGACGATGACGGTCCCAAGAAACGTACTTATTTTGATCGATATCGTGATATAGTTGAGCCTCTTTTGATAGATCCTACACCAATTCTTCCTTTAGCGCCAATTGGACCAATGCCCAAGAAGTGGGCGCCTTCAACAGGCGGGCGGCCTCCTGGGTTAGGATCAAAGAATCCTTGGACAAGCATACCTAGAGGGCTTGGCTTTGACAGAGGTAGTCTGCGACCTTTTTTAAGAAGTGCGGGCTTTCGGTCGGCATCGGCAGTTTCTGGTGCCGCATTGCTTGGTGTTGGCGTATGGAATGCAGGGGTCCTTATCGGTGCTTCCATTGGTGCGATTTATTCTGATTAAATGATAAATGGACATGCAGATGATTCTACCAATTACAATGGTTTCTGTCGCGTACAGTGATTGGCATTATTTTGGGTTTCAACCGATAGAGTCATGTGCATACACAGTCAAAGGATAGCAGTTTGTATGATTTTGCGAATGTTGGCTTTCGTGATAATGGTTGTGTTACTTGCAAAACCAATAATTAGTTTTTGTCGTCATTCGGCATTTTGGGGACGGAAGAGGTTGACAGAAGAAGAACTGATGAAGATGTTTGATTGTGGCTATAAGAGCTTGGAATTTGAAGCCTTAAGATTTTTATCGAGCGCATATGAAGTGCCGATTGGGTTGCTTCGCCCATCGGATACGTTTACAGAAGAAGGCGCATTGTGGAAATGGGACTCATGGTCATTTGGTGAAGGACAGGATAAACTCAACGCCTTCGTATGGAGCCACGGATTAGAGGGAGAGCGTCCAGATTGGACTATTGCCGACTTTGTCATGTGGTATGTTGCATCCGTTGGTAAGAAAGGATCTCGGTGCGATTCATAAAGGTGTAATAGACTTTTCAGTATGAACAATGCGCAACGAATATATGCTACGCTTTCTGCTCTGCTGGTGTTGTCTGCGTGTTTGGTTGTAATCTGGCGGCGTAAATCTCCTGACAATGCGGAAAAGAACGGCAAGAGAAGTTGCGATGCAACTATGACAATGGACGAAAAGGCTATGCCAAGGTTAAGGGCGGAGTCGACAAGTGCAGGGAATAAGGTTGTGTCGAGGTCACCGCAATCGATCAAGGTGATGAAGAATGTCCAATCTGTGCGGCAGATTTTGCCACTATCCGCCGAGTCTGCCATTTATGAGTTTATTGAACACCAACCGAATTTATCCGTCGATGTGGCGCAGTACGCCTCCGACATGAACGACGTGATGGACGAGATGCTGAACCGAAGCGATATTCCGGCGGACTACGCCGAGACGATGGTTGCTCTCTTCCGCGACAAGTCGCAGGACGACGTCATTCGCGACTTCGCCGTGCAGCACATCGGACTCTACGCCGAGACGCTTCAGATGCGCGGCAAGTACGACGCCGACGCCAGCGAGTCTGCGACGCTCCGTGACGCGTTATGGGACGCGGCGGAAGAGGTGCGCACCATTGTCGCGGTTGCGGCGTTCCGCGCCCTTGCCGACATGGCGGCGTTCGACCCGCACATCGACGCCAAACGCCTCGACAATCAGCTCGCCTCTTGCGTCGCCGACTCGTCCGCTTCGCCCGCAGCGCGCGTCATGGCCGCGCAGCTCTGCGGCGAGCGCCGCGTCGCCGCCGCTAAGTCAGCGCTAGCGCGGATCGCCGCCGACCAGGCCCTGCCCGAGCCGTTGCGCCTCGCCGCCGCCGGTTCCATGAGGATGCTTGGGAAATGAGCCCGTCCGCGAGATCCGCCGCGTTTGGCTTCGGCTACTGCGGATGGAACGGGCGGCTCGCGGCGGTCACGAACGGCGATGGATTTGTGGTATAATACGCCTACGACATCATGGACCGCGTGACGAACATAGCGTGGAAGACCACAGGCGGCACGTCGCTCGGCGGCTTCGCCTACGAGTACGACGCCATCGGGCGCATTACAGCGCGGAGTCTTGAAGTTGGCACCAATTCTTTCGACCGCGCATACGCCTACGACGACCTCGACCGCCTCGTGTCCGACGGCGGCGTCGCCTATACCTACGACGCGGCTGGCAACCGCATGACGCGCACCGAGGACGGCGAGACCGTCACCTACGCCCTTGGCGTCGGCGACCGGCTTGCCTCCTGGACCGGAGGTGCGTACACCCATGACGCGGCGGGCAACGTCACTCGCATTATATACAGAATTGTCTTGCCTTTAGAACGCTTGTCATGCTTTTCGCATTCGCACGGTCAGAAACGAGCATGGGGATATAATCTCTTCCTATCATGGGAAGATATACGGCGACTTTGCAATGAAGTTTAATCGCGATTCGACACCGAGAGGCGTGTACTTCACCTACTACCTGAACTTGACACCCAACGACAGGAACCTTGAATGGGACATGGAACACAACATTTGCCCCGTTCGGGCCAGCTTTAACCAGCCATAATAAGGATAAGAGCATGAAAAGATTTCAAGACACGAAACGACTTTCCGATCTTACGGTGCATGATTGCCGCGATATACTCGCAATGATGAGTAGGGAGTCTTATTTTTTCTCGTGCGATTGGATTCAGTTGGGAAAACATTTCCTACACATATTTCTGGGCAGCAAGATTTGGTCGATGACATATGCAGATGTTCTTTCATTTTGCAAGGACTTGGGGATGGACATACCGGCTCCATGTGCTGGCAGTGTTAGTCCTGTTGTCAACGATGGCATATTGGAAAGCGTAGAAATTACAAAGCACCCTGAGAATGAACAAGATTTCTATAAAGGACTTCTTGGAACGTTTCTTTCAATCTCGAAACTGCCACGAGACTGTAAATTGGAATGCATTAACAAGGTCTCAGATATGATGAAGCGCCTTACATCGCAAAAAAAGATTTGTGATGACAAGGTTCATGAGTTGAATGGTGCCACGAATAAGTTTGGTGAGACGAAATACAACTTACAACTCTACAAATACTATTCGGAAAAAAATCAGGCAGTTATAAATGACATTATTGATTATCTGGCTAATGGGATAGAAGAAGATTCGCTTGCGGCTGCAAGAATGGAGCAATGGGTTGGACGTCTGGATTTTTGGGATTTGCGAACAACAGATGCTGACATAAGCAAACTCGACTTCGTCGTACATAATTTTGGAGATTTTTCTATCCCTGGCTCCTTTGAAGTTTCACAACTTTACAAACGTGATAAATGCAAGTTCTTTGATTCTGCACATGACTTTCTATTGTCCATGCGAATTCCAGAAGTGAAAAAAATCATAAAGAAGTCGCCTTGGTTTTCATCCCGTAAGGATGTGCTTTTGGAAGGTCTCTCATTGTTCAAAAAAGGCAAGTTCCAGGTGGCAAGCGCAGTTCTTGCGCTTCAAATTGAAGGACTGATACAAGATGTTCTCGTCGCTTTGGGGACGGTTGAATCCTCTCTTTCTGGCGAATCCATATCATCAAAGGCGAGAATCTTGGCAGGGAAAAGTATCGGGTTTGTTTTCTACTATGAATATTATGCGTTCAGATTTCCCGTTCTTAGAAACAGAATTGCCCATGGCGAGGCGCATAAAACAGGACGTGAGGATGCGATTCAAATAGCGCTTGATCTATGTGGCCTTTGTAAATACATGGCAGAGGACAATGAGATTCCAGTTAACAAATTGAATGCTTTGGTGTCAGGCTTTAATTTTGACACGCCAGATTTCAAGGAACTACTTGATTATGCGATAATAAAAATCGAAAATCCCGAATTGACAATTCCCGAGTCATTTTTGCTTGGGGCCAAAGAATCTCAGATGGATACATTGTTGCAAGGCAAAACTTTCTGGGAATGGATGAAGAATCAAACCGGTAATGTTGGCGTGGATTGTCAAGATTCTATAGGCATTGCCCACAAGATTGGAAGAAGATTCAAGGTTGAAGACATGGCGAAGGAGTTTACGGAATATTGTAGTGGACTGATAAAGAAACAAAAACAACAGTTGGACAAGATCTTGGCAGCATTGTCTAATCTATCTACATCTGGCCACACCACACCTGAATCATAAACACTTTCGTAGCCGAGGAACAACATGAAAAAGATGTCGAATTGTGAAATCACCGTCGAGAAGCAGCTGGGGAAGCCCCGCCGACCGTCTTGCAGAAAGGCATCCACACATGGCTGACGAACAAAAACCGGAAGAACGCGCCAGAATCAAAATCGACGAGCAGCTCGCCGATGCAGGCTGGCACATCGCCGACCGCAGCCACTTCACTTACGACCACAACGCGACAGCCCTGACCGAGGGGCTGCTTGATGGCAACCACGAGGCCGACTATCTTCTTTTTGTCGACGGCAAGGTGATCGGTGTCCTTGAGGCGAAGCGCAGTGTACAAACAGGGTCAGACATGGTTACCACAGTAAATTACCACACTAGCGGGAGTTTATGATATACTTTTCGGCATGAGACGGTGCAGGATAAATCTTCCAGATCGGTGCTATCACTTGATCAGCCGAGTGGCACACCGCGCGTTTGAAGGGGGCAAGCTGCGAATCGGAAGGGTTGCGCCGCTATGACAAGGAAAACCTACTGTGGCAATTTACTGTGGCAATCAGGTCTGACCCTGTTGGCTCCCAAGCCCCGCGAATTATGGTATACTACACGGCGTATGAAAAGGCTTTTCGTGCCATTGACGCCAATTATCGCTGTCGCGCTCGCGGCGGCGGCGCCTGCGGTTTCTGCCGACGAAGTTCCGTGGAATCCATACGTCGTCGACCGCACGGTGGAGGTGTCGCCTGGTGCGCGGAAGAACAAGGCGTTTCCGATGGAAGAGGGGTCTGCCCTCTGCGACCTCCACCTGAGGGCGGACTCGCGCATCGCGCTCCGCGACGACAAGACGCTGTGGTTCAAGGCGAGCGAACGCGAGTACAGAATCGCCGGCGGCTATGCGCCGAACGAGTATGTGGTCGTCCGGGGCGAGCTTGAAAAGTCAGGCGGCGGCAGCGGGAAGGGGGGCGGAGAAGCGTCCGCAGTTTCAGGTGACGGTGCCGAAAGTCGACCTCCAGTGGGCCGCGAAGCACGGCGAGGCGTCGAAGGAGGAAAAGGAGGAATCTGTTCCCGCCGTAATCATGGTGTCGGAGTCTCCCGAAGATTTCGGTACGCTGGTCGTCAGCGCCCCAAGGACGACTTCCATCTTTCCGATCCGCGCGTCACGCTGACGTGGGCACCGGCGAACGCCGTCAAGGTGTACAAGGGCGCGGCGGAGGTCGGGAGCGGTGTGTCGTGGCGGATGGCTGGGTCGCAGCTGGAGCTGTCGGTGAAGGCCGTCCGCCCGGGGGCGGACGTGAAGTTCACGCTCAAGGGCGAGCCGGACGTCGTCAGCCACGAGCGCGCGGTCGACTATGTGCGGGCGATGTGCGCGAAGGTAGAGTTTGTAACGCCTGCCGGCGACCCTGTCAGTGCGCCCAAGGATGCTGGCGACGGACAGAACGAGTTCACCTTCTCCGATGCGAATCCAGGCGTGTTGACGATGAACCTCAAGGCCAAAGTCACGCCCGCCGCGGCCGCGCCGACAATAGCAGCCGACTGTCGCTTTGAGGTTGGCGCTATCGGAACCTCGGCAATGGCGTGGGCAGCGGCCAATCCCAGGGGTAAAGCCACCGGCAACGGCGGATTCCTGACGGCTACGGTTGCATTCACGGGATTGCCGGACAGAAACGATGCGTTCGGGAAGAAGAAGGCGGTTTTGCTGCTGAAAGGCAGAAAACTCGACGAGAACGACTACGAGGTGTTCTTCCCGAAAAACGCGACAAATCATCCAGGAGGGCAGGCGGGAAGCCCGAATTGGTTTTACTATTGGAACATGGTTTGTGGAGATCCCAATGCGGTCTTTAATGATTCTTTGCCTGATTATGGGCAGTTTAGTCCCACAAACCCTTTAGAAATTCAGATTGGCAATTCCGCTGGATACGTAAACACGACACTAAACGATAAGGGGATTGATTGCTTTGCGGAAACTGTTATACACGAATCCACGCATCGTCAGCACTATCGGGAAACCAAAATCAATGGAAGACCAGATAGTGATGGCGACTGGCTACAAGATTCTGATGAAAGATTGGGTGATCTAAATTTGGACACTGTACAGGATACGGAAGATGCAAATGGGAATGGTGTTCTTGATATGGGGGAGGATAATGGGTTGTATCGTATGGAATTAACATTAACGGAATTTAATTCCGGTGGATTGGCTCGCTCTGTTTTATATGGAAGACAAAACCAACGAATCGACCAAGAATCAGAAGTAATGACAGGGACAAGTATGTATCACGCAAACACAAGGGGCGGAGATTATGATGACGAAGACGATACTTGCTATGCGGCTGAAAGTACTTGGAATACAGGATCAGCTGATGCGTTCGACTGGGCAAATCCTGGAAAGCAAACGAAGTCGCCATATTGAGAGAAATTCCGTGGAGATGAACATGAGTGCAAAAGTTTCGATTCTGACTTTTATTATAGTCCAAATCCTGATCATAATTAGCGTGTCTAATACCTGTTCTGGTGTGCAAGAAATGCCAAGAGATTCCATGGCTGTGTTGATGAGTACCAATGCGAGTATTCGTGCTAAGGAGGGAGCGATAAGAGCAATAGATATTTATTCTAATCAGAAAGAGCGGGCACTTTTGGTTCATACGGCTCTTTATGATTCTAATTATATTGTGCGCCAAAAGGCATTGTTGAGGTTAAAAGAAGTAACATTGTGCCAAAAAGAACAACAAGATATTTTGTTTGACACGGCGAGAAAGGCGATTTTTGATAATAATGGGATTGTTCGTACGACAGCATGTGGCATTCTTCGTTATAAAGCAACTGATACAAATGCATTTACGATTGTGGAAGCGCTGTGCCGTGAATTTAAAATTGATCGTGACGCACGTGGAGCGAAGACTGATATTAGGTTGAGTAAAAGAAAGACGTGGTGGAGGGATTCGGTTGTGCGGTCGTGTATTGAAAGTCTTGTTTTCATTGGGAATTTAAACCCGAGCGCAGTAGAATTGAGCTACCGGAAATGCCCTAAAGGGGATGTTGAATATGCCCTTTTATCCGTTCTTGCACAACTTGGAAGAACGGCGGATGTCGAAAAGATGTGTCGTGGTATTAGCGAGACATCCAGCGAGTTCGTCAAATTGTGTTTGATTCGTTCCTTGGGTGAAACTGGTGATGAGAGGGCTATTCCTGTGTTAAAAGATTGCGTTTTTGATAGTTTTCAGATACAGACAAAAGACTTGAAGATTGTCTATCCGATTCGCGAAGCCGCACACAAATCTTTGGATGCAATAAAATGCAAGCTAAACGGACAATGAAAGCGGACCCCACTGCATGGCAAAAAAGACCCTTTTTGTCAAGTATGAGAACAATAAGTTGCAATTGGAAAATTATTCTTGCGCTGTTATGCGTTTGTGTTATCAGTGATGCAAACGCATTCAAGTGCCGTACATACATGTTCCCCGAATCGGTCTCCGTTGCCGATCGTATTGTTTTGGGAACAGTGGAGTTTAGCAATTCTGTTCCCTTAGTTGTAGTATCCAAGGATTTGAAAGGTGAGGGGCCGCGTATAACGAGGATTGGTTCGAAATGGGTGCGGGAGAAAGACCAGCCCGTTTTCGAGCCGGGCCAGAGGGTGTTTTTGTTCCTGCAATATGAGGTTAATGGAGTTTCTGACCTCTTGGGGTATGGTGATCAGGCGGTATGGCCAAAGACAAGCGCAAAATGGCCATTCTATTCGGAGCATATATGCAAGGAGGAGGACATTATTTCGGCAATAAAAATCATACTTGGGCTTGAACGCGAGACGTCGATTAACGGCAAGCTCGCCATATTACGGCAGATGATTGGATCGACAAACGACTTTCTGCGAACTGTGGCGCTGGAATGTCTATCAATGAACAAGAATGCAGGCTTGGTTCCTGCTATGAAAAACGATGTTAAAAGATTAATGATTGGTCCTGACAAGGTGTATATGCGTAAATTGAGGGATCATATCCTGCGAGAAGAATCGAACGAACAAATTCCGGCAATTAAGGATAGATTCGCCATTACCAATTTGATCGATGCTGCTGGATTGAACTCAGGCTTCAAAGAAGTACACTACAGTGAGAATCAATATTGCTTATCTGGTTCTGCTGGAGGCTACAGGGTCAGACATGGTTACCACAGTAAATTACCACAGTAGCGGGAGTTTATGATATACTGTTCGGCATGAGACGTTGCAGAATAAGTCTTCCAAATCGGTGCTATCACCTAATCAGAAGTGATAATTTAGGTCTGACCTATTTTATCATGTTTGCAACACCCTCGCGGCAGATTGCGCATATCCCCCGAGCGGAGCGAGTCCGCGAAGCGGATGCACTGGCAGGGGTGCAGTTTTGATTAACACGCGGATTTGTTCGCGTCTAACGACGCTCACTTTTCGCGGCCACGGAAATCTGTCGCGAAAGCCAACACGGAGCGCGGCAAAAATGGTATAATTCACGCGATGAAACCCCATGCCAAGTCCGCGCATTCCCTCGCCCTCGCCATCGTGGGCGGAATTGCGGCTGGCATGCACCCCGCGGCACCTTAAAGGTAAAGTCGAATGACTGCGAGCGAGAACCAGATAGTCGTCTATCAGCCGAACGAGACCGTCCGGCTGGACGTGCGGCTTGAAAACGAGACCGTGTGGCTGACGCAGGGTCAAATGGCGACTTTGTTTGGATGCAGCTCGGACAACATTGGTTTGCATTTGAAAAACGTATATGCCGTAGGAGAATTGGTACGAGAGGCAACTACCGAGGAATTCTCGGTAGTTCGAATGGAGGGGGCGAGACAAGTAAGACGTAACGTCACTTGCTACAACCTTGATGCTATTATCTCTGTAGGGTATCGCGTTAATTCCATATTGGGGGTGAAGTTTCGGCAATGGGCGACAAAGGTGCTGCATGACTATCTCTTGCGGGGATATTCCTTCAATGCCCGCATGAATCAGTTGGAAGACAAGATGGATCGCCGTCTCGCCCAACATGATCAGGCAATCGTTGATTTGAAGCAGAAGGTCGATTTCTTCGTGCAGACGCAGATTCCGCCGGTACAGGGTGTGTTCTACGACGGGCAGCTGTGGGATGCGCGGGCGCTGGTGCTGAAGCTGGTCGCGGGCGCGAAGCGGTCGTTGGTTCTCATCGACAACTGGGCGACGCCGGGAACGCTCGACCTTTTCGCGAAGAAGCGCAAGGGCGTAAAGGTGACGATCTTCACATCGGAGCATTACGACAAGAAGCACGTTCCCCACCGCAAGATTTCCGATGCCGACATCAAGACCTTCAACACGCAATACCCGAAACTCGCCGTCCGCTAC
>CACWVU010000055.1 GCA_902764415.1 uncultured bacterium
GGCCCGCCCGGGAAGGCCTTTCTCGGGCGGGCCGTTCTATCCGGACACTAGTCCGGCTGAACAGTAGCGTAGTCTACCAAATCTCGGTTAGACAAGACCCTTCTGTATACGTTTTACTGTATATGCTTGGAGGAATGTGGCTGGATTTCGCGGCACCTTGCGCGGCGGTTAAACATGTTGAAAAGTTGAAAGGTTGAAAGGCCGCGGCAGTTTGCGCGACGGATATGGTATAATACGCCTGTAAACTTGAAGGGGACGGGCCCCGGGAGTAATGAAGGGAGGCGAATAACATGAAGCGGAAAGCAGTCATTCAAGTTGCGGTGGCCATTGCCGCCGCTGGGTTGGCGAGCGCGGCGGTGGCGCAGGGGGCGTCGCAGCGGCCGCAAGGCCGATCCGGCACGACCTACTACAGGGACGCCAACGGCTCGTCCGCCGGAACGGCTACCACGCCAGGCAGATAATTGACCGCAGACCACTCCTAACCCCAGCTTCTGCAGTTCGCCCGTGGGCTTCAGAAGCCGGCGATGCGGCCGAGGAGCTCCGGCTCCTCGGTCACGGTGTGGATCGTGGCCGGGATGGACTTGCGGAAGACCGCCCCGTAGTTCTTGGTGACGATCCGAGGGTCGGTGATGACCACTACGCCGCGGTCGGACTTGGTGCGGATGAGCCGCCCGAAGCCCTGGCGGAAGCGGATCACCGCCTCGGGCAGCGCGTAGTCGCGGAAGGGGCTGCCGCCCTCGCGCTGCACCCTCTCGGAGCGCGCCTCGGCAATCGGGTCTCCGACCTGCGCGAAGGGGAGCCGGGTGATGACCACGCACGAAAGCGCCTCGCCGGCGACGTCCACTCCCTCCCAGAACGACTGGGCGCCGAAGAGCACGGTGCGCTCGCCTTCCTTCAGCGCGCGCGTCAGCGCCTCGCGGGATCTTCCCTCGCCCTGCACCAGGAGGTTGAGCGAAGCCTCGGCGAAGGGCTCGGACGCGGCGGCGGCGACTGCGTTCATCATCTCGTAGCTGGTGAAGAGGACGAGCGCGCGGCCCTGGGTGGCGGCGCATACGCGCGCGAGGGTGCGCGCAAGCGCGGGGACGCAGGCGCCGGGGTCCGCGGCAGGGTCGGGCAGATAGTCCGGCGCCAGCACCAGCGCCTGGCGGAAGTAGTCGAAGGGGCTGGTGGCGGTGAGGAAGCGGAAGCGCTCTTCCGCGCCGAGCCGCCGCGCCATGTAGCGGAAGTCGCTGCCGACGCGGAGCGTGGCGGAGCAGAGGATGGCGGAGTCCTTGCGCCCGTAGAGGATGTCCGCGAGCTCCTTCGCCACCGAGAGCGGCGCGGCGACGAGGCGGACGTGGCCGCGGCGGCGGTCGACGCGCACGCGCTCGGCCCAGTAGACGTAGTCGTCCTCCTTTTCGCCGGCGACGACGAACGCGGCCTCGTTCGCGAAGGCGAGCAGGCGGTCGGCGTCGGCGGAGAGGATGGTGGCGAGGTCGGCGTCGCGCTCGTCTGCCGCGGCGGCGAAGTCGTGGAGGCGGTGGACGAGGCCGATGAGCGCGGACTCGAACGCGCCCTGGAGTTCGGCGAGGCGGGCGGTGTCCTCCCAGTAGAGGCGGGTGCGCCCGTAGCGGCGGAGTTCGGTCTTCGGCGGCAGCAGCTTGCCGAGGAAGGAGAGGAATCTCTCCGCGGCGGAGGCAACGGCGTCGGCGTCGCGCGAAAACTCCTTGCGGTGTCGCTTGAGGCGGCGGAGAATGCGGTTGAGCTCGGGCAGCGAGAACTCGGAACTGAGGGCTTCGGTGGCGATCGACTCGAGGTTGTGGGCCTCGTCGAGCACGAGCCGTCCGTAGGCCGGCAGGATGCCGCTGCCGGGCGAGGTGGCCTCGGCCAGGACGAGCGCGTGGTTGACGACCACGAGGTGCGCCTCGGCGGCGTTCTGGCGCGCCTTCTGGACGAAGCAGCGCCCGTAGTACGGACACCTTCGCCCGGTGCATTCGTCGCCGGGACGCGAGAGGAGCGCGCGGCTGATGCCGTCGTAGGTGTCGAGGTCGCCGTCGGGCGTGGACGAGAGCCACTCGATGAAGCCCGGCAGGAGTCGCTGCTCGTCGTCGGACATCGTCCAGTAGCCGGGCGAGAAGAAATCTGCCACGGACTTGAGGCAGGCGTAGTTGGACCTGCCCTTGAGCAGGGCGACCTTGAAGGCGGAGGCGTCATCGCCGAGCACCGAGACGGCCTTGGGGATGTCGGAGTTGATGAGCTGTCCCTGCAGGTTGCGGGTGGCGGTGGAGACCACGACCGGGGTGTCGTTCTTCCAGGCCCAGAGGACGGCCGGCACCAGGTAGGCGAGGGACTTGCCGACGCCGGTGCCGGCCTCGACCATCAGATGCTCGCGGGCGTTGAACGCGGCGGCGACGGCGCCGCACATGTCGATCTGGCCGGGGCGCTCCTCGTAGCCCTCGCGCGTGCCCAGGGTTCCGCCGGCGCGTAGGTGCGTCTGCGTCGCCTCCACGTCGAGCGGCGAGCAGTCCTCGTGCGCGGGCAGATGGCGCGGCGGCCCCGGCGCGCGGCGCGGCGGGACCACGGTTTCCCAGGTAGGGTTCGCTATGAAAGCAGCGGCATCCATTGCTGGGCGTATTATACCATATTCGTGGTTCGTGATTCGTGGCTCGTGGTTCGTGGTTCGTGCCACGGATATGGTATAATACGCGCATGGGCGATGGAAAGGACAGGATGGTCTGGCCGCGGTTCTCGGCGAAGGCGGAGCGCGAGGCGCTGAAGGTGCTGCGCTCGGGCCGCGTCAACTACTGGACCGGCACGCGCGGCCGCGAGTTCGAGGCGGCGTTCGCGAAGTGGCTTGGCGCAAAGCGCGCGCTCGCGGTCTCGTCCGGCACCGCCGCGCTCCACCTGGCGCTCGAGGCGCTGGGTGTCGGACGCGGCGACGACGTGGTGGTGACGCCGTATTCATTCCGCGCCAGCGCGACCGCCGTCTCCAACGCCGGCGCGCGCCCGGTCTTCGCGGACGTCGGGCCGGACCACATGCTGAACGCGCGCACCATCGCCGCCGCGCTCACGCCGCGCACCCGCGCGGTCGTGGTTGTCCACCTCTACGGACAGGTCGCCGACTTATCTCCGATCCTCGCGCTCGCGCGGAAGCGCGGCATTTTCGTGGTCGAGGACTGCGCCCAGTGCCTTGGCGGCGAATACCGTGGCCGCAAGGTCGGTACGCTTGGCGACGCCGGCTGCTTCTCCTTCTGCCAGTCGAAGCACATCACCACCGCCGGCGAGGGCGGCATGGTGGTTTGCCGCTCGGCGAAGGTTGCGCGCGCGGTGGAGTCGCTGCGCGACCACGGCTGGAAGGTGGGGAGCGCGCCGAAGGAGTACGACCGCATCGGCTACAACGCGCGGCTGACCGAAGTCCAGAGCGCGGTGGGGCTTTGCGAACTCGAACGGCTAGAGAGCTGGAATCTGCCGCGCCGCCGTCGTCTTGCAGAGCGTCTCGTTGCTCGGCTTCGTCGCCTCTCCGATTCGCTCGGTCCCGCTTCTCCGATCGTCGGCTGGCCGGTGGACACGCCCGAGCGCCGCGCGAGCTTCTGGCTGGTGCCGTTCGTCCTCGACCCGAAGAGGCTGAAGGTCCCGGTCGCGCGCTTCGTCGAGTCGCTGCAGGCGGCCGGTGCGCCGGCCTACCGCATCCTCTGGCCGCTGATGGCGAAGAGACCGACCGCCGCCGCGCTCGCCCCGGCGACCGTAGGCTTCTGGGTGCACCCCACGCTTTCGCTCGCCGACATGGACCGCGCCGCCTCCATTTTCTCCGCGGCAGTTTTGTCTGCTATTGTATAATACGTGGCATGGGCAAGTTAGGGCACTACATGCTGGTTGCGGGCGCGGCACTTTGCGCGGTGGCGGCATTCGCCGACTGTGAGATTTCGCTCGATCCCGCCGCCAAGCCGTTCCGGGACCTGCGCAAGATCGGCTGCGACCATGGCATCGGCTTCTGCGTTGCGCCGGAGAGCTTCTGGTCGGCGGCGGACGACGACTGGTGGTTCGTGACCAACCGGCTGGAGACCGCGCGCGCGCTCAAGCAGGCTGGCGCGCACCTGCTTCGCCTCGAGGACGTGAATCGCTGGTTCCGGCGGCGGAACGCGGCTGATCCGAAAATGCGTCCGAGCAATCCCAAGGCCGCGTTCGACCTCTTCAGGGCCAATGACATCAAGGTGCTCGTTTGCCTCGAGTGCGCCTCCACCAACGCGGTCGACGAGAGCCTCGAGATCGTCCAGTGGCTTGTCGACAACGGCTACAAGGACGTCGTCGCCGGCTTCGAGTCTGACGACGAGTCGCTTGACGGCCAGCGCAGCGAGGCGCTCGCCCAGTGCTGGGCCGACTTCCTCGCCCGTGCCGAGAAGATCTGGCCCAAGCTGCCGCGCGGCTGCACCGCCGGGCATAAGCCCCCGGTCGAGTACAGGCTCTGCCAACGCGTTTTCCGCAACTCGCTGACCAGGGCGCGCCTAACCCTGGCGGCGCTTTCGCAGCCGGAGGAGTCTTGGTTCTGCCCCCACCGGCTTGCCGCGCTTTCGGACGCAGTCTACATCAACTACCGCTCGGCCTACGACCAGCCGCGGATGGAAGTGGGGCACCGCGGCGCCATGTACCGCATCCTCGGCGAGGCGCTGCGCGGCAATCCGCTCCTCTACCAGCACGGCTCCTTGAAGGATGGCGGTGCCGAAATCGAGTACCTCTTCGTCGGCGACGGCCGCGGCCGCTACTGTCTCCTCATGGTCAACGCAACTCCGGCCGCCGCGCGCGTTAGGATGGTCATCCCCGGCCGCCAGTTTGCCGCGCCCACCTACCGTGCGCTGAGCTGCCCCGAGAGGTTTGTCAATTGCCGCGAAGTGCCGGGCGAGGGCGGCTACTGGCATAGGCTCAGCTGGGAGGATACGCAGACCGGCTACGAGACCTGGTCGAACTGGGAGCCGCAGGGCAATACCTACGTTCCGCTTCCGTGCGACGTCAAGCCGAAGTGCGACGATATGTTCGTAACCGTCGAGCCACACTCCGTGCAGTCGGTCGAGTTCATGACTCGCGCCGTGCCGAGGCGCTGATTCAGATCTTCAGGAGCTGCTTGCGGAGGGCGACGGCGACGGCTTCCGTGCGGTTGGAGACGCCTAGCTTCGCGAAAAGCGAGGTGAGGTGCTCCTTCACCATCGGCAGGCTGATGCCGAGCTGGCGGGCGATGTCCGGATTCGAGAGCCCGTGGACGATCGAGTT
Source organism: uncultured bacterium (assembly GCA_902764415.1). Taxonomy (GTDB): domain Bacteria; phylum Verrucomicrobiota; class Kiritimatiellia; order RFP12; family UBA1067; genus UBA1067. The sequence continues at coordinate 5,242 of CACWVU010000055.1, forward strand.
GAGGATTTCCTGCTGGCGGGCCGAGAGCTTCGGGACCGGCGGGTCGTCGGCCATGATCTGCTCGATCTCGGCGGAGCAGTGGCGGTTGCCTTTTGCGACGGCGCGGATCGCCGCGAGCAGCCCGTCGAGGTCGGCGCTCTTGAGGATCGCGCCCCTGGCGCCGGCCTCGAAAGCGTGGCTGATGTCGTCCGACGACGCGAAGGTGGTCAGGACGAGCACGTTTGCCTCCGGCCATTCCGCGATGATCCGCCGCGTCGTCTCCACTCCGTCCATCTCCGGCATCACCAGGTCCATGACGACGACGTCCGGCCGCAGCCTGAGCGCCATGCGGACGGCGCTCTCGCCGTCGCCGGTGTCGCCGACGACCTTGACGTCCCGGCACGTCTCCAGCAGCGAGGCGAGCCCCATGCGCATCACGGCGTGGTCGTCTACGAGCAGCAGGGTGATCGGCTTCATGGTTTCCTCCCCGGAAGCGGAATCGCGACCGTCGCCCTCATGCCTCCGCCGGGCATGCGCTCGAAGACCAGCGACCCCTTGAGCTGGCGCAGGCGCTCGCGCACGCCCTCGAGCCCGAAGTGGCCCTGCAGGACGCCGGGGGCGGAGTCTGGGTCGAAGCCGGCGCCGTTGTCGCGCACGGAAAAGAGCAGCCTGCCGCCGTCGACGCCGCCGGCGACCTGGATCGCCTTAGCCCCGCCGTGCGAAATGCCGTTGACGGCGAGCTCGCGGATTATCCTGAGGATCTCGTGCGTCGCGTTGTCGGTCAGCAGCGAGCGCGGCACGTTGAAGCGGATCCTGAGCTCGATGTCGCGGACGTGCGGCAGCAGCGTGCGGCGGATGGCCTCGCCGAGGTCGCGCGCCTCCAGCGCGTCGTTGCGCAGGTCCCAGAGGCTGTTCCTCAGCTCGTTCCGGCACGACTTGAGCACCTTGTCCGCCACGGCGAGATGGCGCGTCATCTCGCCGGGATTGCCTACGCCGTGGCGAATCGCCGCCTCGACCTCCATCGAGACGCCGGTCAGGCTCTGCGAAAGCGCGTCGTGCAGCTCAACCGCGAGGCGTGTGCGGTCCTTGACGCGCAGCTCGGAAGTCGCGCGCTTGAGGTCGGCCTTATAGAGCTGTCGGGCGCGGCGGACGACGAGCGCCTGCAGCGACAGGTTCCAGATGATGATTGCGACCAGCCCGCCGACGAGGACAACGATGACCGAGAGGAGGCGCTTCATCGTCCACCAGGACGGGCGCGCGAGGACGTGGATGTCGTCCGGCGTGCGGGCGGCGACGAAGAGCCCGCGCGCGCGCGGGAACATGTCGTTCGGCCGCCAGTTCGACAGGTCGAGGATGCAGATGCCGACGACCTCGACTTTGGCGCCGATCTCCGACGTCTGCGCCTCGGCGGGCAGCGCGCTCACGTCCACGGTGACCGGCATGCCGCCGGAGTCGATCTGGAAGTGCCCGCCTTCGGTCCGGTTGAGGACGGTGCCGGCGATGCGGACGGCCTTGCCGTAGAATGTGGCGTTGAGGGCCGGTCGTCCATCGAAGCTGAAAAGGTCCTTTGCAGTGACATTCGTCATTGCCGGCTCCGGCAGCTCCTCCGCTTCGGTCGGCCGCCAACGGGCACGGGTGAGGTTGAGGCTGCTCAAGTCGGTCTCGAGGTAGCCGACGGCTTCGATGAACGAGCCGCACCGCGGCGGCGCATCTCCGTCGGCGAACTCGATGCGCGAGAAGGGGGCCTGCCCCTCCCTTCCGATCAGCGCTGAGCGCCCCTGCCAGACGGCGAGAACGCGTCCGCGCATGCGGTGGCGCCCGCGGTAGGCGATGCCGGCGGGGTTCGTGGTGAAGTCCTGCTTGACTTCGGGGACGGCGAAGGAGTCGGTCGGCGCGGGCTTGACGACGTGGATGTCCTTTGGCCCCTTGATGAAGACCGTCGGCCCGAGGAACCTCCGGTTGGGCGGCGACGCAGGGTCGCGGATTCCGTCGATCGTGACTTCCGCGCCGACCAGTCCGTCTACGAATTCCTTGCTGATGTCGTCGCTGGGCGAGGTCGCGTAGTGCGTCCCGGACTCGTTCTGGATCACCAGGAAGCGGAAGTGGGCGTCGAACTCGTCCTGAAAGGCGTCGACGATCGTGCCCGACAGCGTCGTCGCCGGACCGCGCGGGACCATCGCCGCGGCGTCCGGCGCCAAGACCAGCGCGCAGCTGGCCGCCATGGCCGCCAACCGACACAGCAATCGCATTCTCGGATTCATCTGTCCGTATTATACCAAAAAACGGTGTTCAAACACAATGGGGACAGTTTGCAGGTGGTTCAAAAATTGTCAAAATCGGCAAGCCATTGGCGTATGGTTATACTCGGCTTGAGTATAACAAAATGACAATTATGATGGTTTTGGAGGTTGACAAAATGACCAAACCAAGCACTTTGGCCGGTTGCAAAATGACAGTTCTTTTGCTATAATTCGCGACAAAGGAGGTTTAGTATGCTAAAAAGAAAAATATCCAAGAGATTGGAGCAGTTCTTTTCTGACAATGGACGTTATGCACTATTGGTTGATGGCGCACGACAGGTTGGCAAGACGTTCATAATTGAAGATTTTGCCAGGAGGCATTACGAGAATTTCATAGAGATAAACTTCGTCAAAACACCATCGGCAAGACGAATATTCGAGAACGTAGACGATGAAAGCGACATTCTCGAAAAGCTGTCCACGTTTTCGAGGAAAGGCCTCATGCGAGGCAAGACGCTCGTTTTTCTTGACGAGGTTCAGGAATGCCCCGAGGCCGTCACCTACATAAAGTTTCTTGTTCAGGACGGTACGTGCCATTACGTCCTCAGTGGCTCTCTTCTTGGTGTCGAACTGAAAAACGTGCGCTCCGTTCCCGTCGGCTTTATGGACGAAGTGAAGATGTATCCTTTGGACTTCGAGGAATTCGTGCTTGCGAACGGAGAACGCGAGGAGTTGATAGCGGCGGCGCGAAAATCGTGGGAGGAAAGACGTCCGCTCGACCGCCTTTACCACGAAAGGCTGTCGAAGCTGTTTCGCTTGTATCTTGTCGTCGGCGGCATGCCTGCGGCGGTGCAAAGGTATCTCGACACTCACGATATCTCCGCCGTGGTGCAAGAGCAGGAGCAGATTCTTGTCGAATACAGGAAGGACATAACGAAATACGACAGAGAAAATTCGTTGCGAATCCGAGAGGTCTTTGAGCGCATTGCGCCGGAGCTCAACAAGAAGAACAAGCGGTTCTATGTGAACAGCGTAAAGCCGGGGGAGCGTACGGAGCGGTTGGAAGACGAATTTGTCTGGTTGAAGGAGGCGGGTGTTGCAATCCCTTCTTACGTTGTCGACGAGCCGGCAGTTCCGCTTGTTCTCTCAAAGCGCTCCAATCTTTTCAAGCTGTTCATGAACGATGTCGGGCTGCTGGCGGCATCCTACATGGACGGCATCCAGTTGAGAATACTCAATTCGGAACTGGACATCAATTTTGGCTCGGTATACGAGAATGCTGTGGCGCAAGAACTTGTTGCACATGGATTCTTGCCTTCGTATTACTCGTCGCGGGAACATGGCGAGATAGATTTCGTACTGGAGACGGGCGGGAAGATTCTGCCGATCGAGGTCAAGAGCGGCAAGCACTATAAGCGTCACCGAGCGTTGAACAAGCTGATGGAATGCGATGAATACGGAATCGAGTCCGCGATTGTTTTCGACGATGATGCGATGGATGTTGTCGGCAAGGTTTTCTATGCGCCAATCTACATGGTGATGTTTCTCAAGAAGGACTCGCTTCCGGCAAATATGATATATGACATTGGCAAGCCATTGGAGTTGTAGGCAGTGTTTGATGACCACCCCCTACTTTGGTAGGGGTTGGCGCGGCGGCGGGGGTTTGGTAAAATACTGACAAAATCTCGGGGGAGGGTGTATGCCTGAACTGGAAATGGGATTTAACCAAACAGGAGAGGCAAGATGAGCATGGTGAAAAAACTCGCATGTGGCGTTGTGTGCTTTGCGGCAGCTGCCGCGGTGTTCGCAGGTACACTGCCTGCTGGCTACGCCGAACACGAATACCTTGAGTCGACTGGCACGCAGTATATCGATACTGGCGTTGTCATCACGCCGACAATGGCGGTCGAGGCGGACGTGCAGTTCACGGACAAGGACACCAAGCAGCAGCGAATCTTCGGCAACTCGCACAACGGCACGTCCGACCCGGACGGAGATCTCGGGACCGGACATCTGAACTTCGACATCTATATCCAGGGTCAGGGCTATTTAGCGTCGGCGCTGGCGGAAGACAAAGGCGACTGGATGAGGACCAATACCACGGCCGACAAGAACAGGCACACCCACAAGCTCGACTGCACCGATAGGAAGTACTACATCGACGGCACGGCCATGACCACCCACAGCACGGCCCCGACCAAGAGCACGAATGGCTCTCTCTTCATCTTCGCGAACAACTGCGTATCAAATAACTGCTCGAAGATACGGTTCTATTCGTGTAAGATCTACGACGGTGGCGTCGTCGTACACGACTATGTTCCGGCGCGTCGCGTCTCCGATTCGGCCTTTGGCCTCTATGACACCAAAACAGATGTTTTTCTAACCAATGCCGGGACCGGCAAGTTCAATCCCGGTCCCGCAATCTTGGAACTTCCGACCTGGCCGGGGGACAAGCCGAGGACCAATGGCTTTGAAAAGACGATGGAAATCTCTGTCGGGGAGAACATGGTGCCGGCCGCGAACGTTTACACGAACTTCCAGGTGCTGGTGCGCCTGAGCGAAACGCGGCAGGGCGGCTTCCATTACGCCGACTGCGGGGCGAACGGCGCGGACATCCGCTTCACCCTGCCGGACGGCTCGCTTCTCGCCCACGAGATCGATACCTGGAACACCTCCGGCGAGTCTCTCGTATGGGTGAACATCTCGAACCTGACCGCCGCGACAAAGTTCCGCATGTACTGGAAGCCGCGGCAGGGGGCGGAGCTTCCGGTGGTAGAGCCGGCGCTGACTTGGCCGGGGCATGCCGGCGTCTGGCACTTCAGTGACGCCTATCCCACCAATGCCTCGGACTCGTCAGCGAACCACTACGACGCCGTCTCCACCGCCAGCAACACGACCCAGATCGACGGGCCTGTCGGCAAAACATACCACCACCCAACCGCGAATGCCTACAAGACCGGTATCACGGTGCCGCTTCTCGGTGGCATCGCGAATGTCCAGAACTTCACCATTTCCGGCTGGATGAAGGCCGATTCATCCTCCTGCGGCTATGCGATTCTGGCAATAAAAGGTGGTGTTGACACGGACGGCTGGGGAATCAATATGCAGAACAAGGCCACGCAGGTCACCTTCCGCGGCAGAAATAACATGAGGTATTTTGATTGCCCCTCCATAACCACGTGGCGGTATTTCACCTGCGTTTACACTTGGGGAGGCAACGTGACTGTGTGGGTTGACGGGACGAACAAGAAAAGTTCTTCACCAGTCTATGCGTCAGAAAGCCCTGGAATTGAATTCACCTTCGCCGGCGGCCTCGTCGGCAGCAGCGACGAACTCCGCATCCGCAACGGCGCGACCTCGGAAGCCCATGCCCAGGCGGACTACAAGACGCAGACAGACGACGGCTTCCTCTCCTATGGCCCTGTGGAGACGCAGCGCGCCCCGGGCACGGCCATCTACCTGATCTAACCGCCGCCAGGCTACGCGGCACTTTTCGCGCGCAGATTTTGATATAATACGCGCATGGCAAAGGGGATATTTTCCGCGGCGGTTGCGGCGGCGATCTGCTGCGTTGTCGCCGCGGGCTGCAGGACGCGCGCGCCGCTGATGGTCGCGCACCGCGGCGCCGGCG
>CACWVU010000056.1 GCA_902764415.1 uncultured bacterium
GTCCATCATGTTGTTGTCGCGCAGCATCTGCGTGTTCGCCGTGAGCGCGCCGCCCGGCATCGGGCTCCACACGATCTGCGGGTTCACGCTCATCGCCTCGGGCGGCAGGAAGTACTTCTGCATCGCGTTCTTGAAGGAGTCCTCGGCCTTCTTGATCTTGTTGATGTCGAAGTCGAAGCCGAAGTCGGGGTCGCCGTCGAGGCAGTGCCACATGGTGATGATGTCGGGCTGGCAGGTGCCGCCGGACATCGGCGCCATCGAGAGGTCAAGGCCGTCCGCGCCGCCGCGGAGCGCCGCGAGGTAGCAGGCGACGCCGTTGCCGGCGGTCTCGTGGGAGTGGAACTGGATGTGCACCTTGTCGCCCAGGAGCGCGCGGCAGAGCTTCATCGTGTTGTAGACGGTCGTCGGCGTGGAGGTGCCGGAGGCGTCCTTGAACGCGACGCGGTCGAAGGGGATGCCGGCATCCATGATCATCCGGAGGCGGTCGCGGTAGAACTCCGGCGTGTGCGTGCCCTTGTTGTCGATGCCGGGCGGGAGGCCCATCATCGTCACGACGACTTCGTGGTTGAGCCCCGCGTCGTGGATGCACTGGCCGGACCACTTGAGGTTGTTGACGTCGTTCAAGGCGTCGAAGTTGCGGATGGACGACATGCCGTGCTTCTTGAACATCTGCGCATGAAGCTTGATCATGTCCGAGCTCTGCGACTCAAGGCCGACGACGTTCACGCCGCGCGAAAGCGTCTGGAGGTCGGCTTCAGGCGCGGCGGCGCGGAACTTGTCCATGACCTCGAACGCGTCCTCCTGGCAGTAGAAGTAGCAGCTCTGGAACCGCGCGCCGCCGCCGGCCTCGAACCAGCGGACGCCGGCCTGATACGCTTCCTCGACGCAGGGGAGGAAGTCCTTGGAGAGAACGCGCGCGCCGATGACGGACTGGAAGCCGTCGCGGAACGCAGTGAGCATGAACTTTACGTTTTTCTTAGCCATTGCTGTTGCCTTTGCTTTTTGGAAGTTGAAATTGACTGTTTAGCCCCTCATCGCCACCGCGATGGCGAGGGCGACGTTCGCGTCGTCGTCCGCCGCGGCCGCGGCGGGCTTCTTCTTCGGCGCGTCCTGTGGCAGGATCGCGTCGAACCTGGCGACGGCGCCCATCGAGAGCTTGGTGACGACGATGAGGAGTGAGAGAAAGAAGTAGACGATGCCCATTCCGGCGATCATCAGGACTATTCCTTGGCCAATCATAGCTGGTATTCGGTTGGGGGTTAGGGGTTGAGGTTCTCGAGCTTCAGCGTGTCGAAGTCGATGCGGCGGTAGTAGCAGTTCCTGGGCTCGCCCTGCTGGTTCTTGGTGTGGCAGATGCCGCCGCGGCAGGGGCGGACCACGTAGAGGAGCGAGTTCTGCTCGCAGTTGACGTAGGCCTCGAGGAGGTCGAAGGTCTCGCCGCTCGTCTCGCCCTTGAACCAGAGCTTGTTGCGGCTCGTCGACCAGAGGACGAGCTTGCGCTTGGCGAAGCTCTCCTTCATCGCGAACTCGTTGGTGTAGGCGACGAGGATCACCTCCTTGGTGTCCGCGTTCTGCACCGCGACGGGGATTACCCCCGGGTCGCACTCCGCCGCGCCCGCGGCGCGGGTCGCGGCGACCTGGGCGCCGACCTTCTCGAGCTTGGTGAAGTCGAGCGTCAGGTCCGATGATTCCTCCAGCTGTCCCATGTCCTGTCTTTCCCCTTCATTCGATTACGAAAGTCTGCCCCGGCGCCGGCGCCTCGACGTGGCGGACGCCCTGCTCGCGCAGGATGTCCGCCATCGCGGCGACCTTCTCCGGCTCGCCGTGCACGGCGAACGCGTGGCGCACGTTGTCCTTGATCTCGCCGATCCAGTCGACGAGCCCCGAGCGGTCGGCGTGGGCCGAGAGGGCGTTGATGACCTCGACGCGCGCCCGGAGCGGCACCTCCTCGCCGAAGACCTTGATCGTCTCGCGCTTTTCGACGATGCGGCGGCCAAGGGTGTTCTCGGCCTGGAAGCCGCAGATGAGGATGATGTTGTCCTCGTCCTGCGCGCAGTGCTTGAGGTGGTGGAGCACCCTTCCGCCCTCGCACATGCCGGACGCGGCGATGATGATCATCGGGCCGGGGGTGTCGTTGAGCGCCATCGACTCCTCGGGCGTCCCCACGAACACCATGTCCGGGTACTCGAGCGGGTCCTTGCCGGCCCAGAGCATCCGCCGCGCCTCCTCGTTGTAGACCTCGCGGTGCTTCGCGTAGATGCGCGTCGCCTTCTGGGAGAGCGGCGAGTCGATGTAGACCTTCACCTCTCGCGGCACCTTGCCGCGCTCGCGGAGGCGGTTGAGGTAGTAGATGATCTGCTGGGTGCGGCCGACGGAGAACGCGGGGACGAGCAGCTTCGCGTTGTGGCGGTCGATGTACTTGAGGTAGCGCTCGAGCCGCAGCTCCACGTCGTCCGCCGACGGGTGCAGGCGGTCAGCGTAGGTCGACTCGACGAGCAGGATGTCGGCGCCGGCGGGATACTCGTAGTGGCGCAGGATCGGCTGGTTGGGCTGGCCAAGGTCACCGGAGAAGAGCAGCCGGTGGCTGTGGCCGCGGTCGGAGCGGATGTCGAGCTGGATGAGCGCGGAGCCGAGGATGTGGCCGGCGTTGAAGAGCTCGAGCGTGATTCCGGGCGCGATCTCGCGCGGCTCGTGCATGTGCGTCGGGACGAAGAGCTGCATCAGCGCGTCGACGTCGCTCTCCTCGTAGAGCGGCTCGAACGGGCGCTTGCCGTCCCGGCGGCGCTTCTTGTTGACGTACTCGAGGTCGCGCTTCTGCAGGAAGCAGGAGTCGCGCAGCATCACGTCGCAGAGCTCGACCGTCGACTGCCGCGCGTAGACGCGGCCGCGGAAGCCCTGGCGGACGAGCTGCGGCAGGTTGCCGGAGTGGTCGATGTGCGCGTGCGAGAGCACCACGCAGTCGACCGTCTTCGGGTCGACCGTCAGGTTGCGGTTCCTCTCGAACGCCTCCTTGCGGTGGCCCTGGAAGAGCCCGCAGTCGAGAAGGATGCGCTTCCCGTTCGCCTCGACGAGGTGCATCGAGCCGGTGGTGGTCTGGGCCGCGCCGTGGAAGGAGATCCGCATCCCGCCCCCTCAGCCGAACTTGACGGGCTCCACGCCCCAGATGTTGCGCGCGTACTCCATCACCGCGCGGTCGGACGAGAACCGCCCCGAGCGGGCGATGTTGACGAGCGACATCCGGTTCCACTTCTTCGCGTCGCGGTACGTCGCGTCCACGCGGTCCTGCGCGTCGGAGTAGCTGCGCAGGTCGGCGAGGAGCATGTAGTAGTCGTTGTAGTCGATCAGGTTGCGGATGATCGGGTCGAAGAGGCCCGGCTCCAAGAGCGAGAACACGTTCGCCTTGATCATGTCGATCGCGGCCTTGATCTCCGGGTCGCCCTCGTAGCGCTCGCGCGACGAGTAGACCGGGCGCAGCTTCGCGACGTCCTCGGTGCGCAGGCCGAAGAGGAACATGTTGTCGTCGCCCACCTCCTGGTTGATCTCCACGTTCGCGCCGTCGTAGGTGCCGAGCGTGAGCGCGCCGTTCATCATGAACTTCATGTTGCCGGTGCCGGACGCCTCCATGCCCGCGAGCGAGATCTGCTCCGACACCTCGGCCGCCGGCATGATCTTCTCGGCGAGCGAGACGCGGTAGTCGGGGAGGAAGGCGACCGAGAGGCGGTCGCGCGTCTTCGGGTTGGAGTTGACCACGTCGGCGATGCCGTGGATGAGGCGGATGATGAGCTTCGCCACGTAGTAGCCCGGCGCGGCCTTGGCGGCGAAGATGAACTGCCGCGGCACCGGGTCGCAGGAGGAGTCGTTGAGGAGCCGGTTGTAGAGCATCACGATGTAGAGCGCCAAGAGCAGCTGGCGCTTGTACTCGTGGAGGCGCTTGACCTGGACGTCGTAGATCGCGTCGGGGTTGAGCCGGATGCCGTGGTTGCGCTTCGTCCACTCCGCGAGCGCGACCTTGTTCGCGCGCTTGATCGCCGCGAGCTCGCCGAGGAAGCCGTCGTCGCCGACGAAGCGCTCGAGGCCGCGGAGCTCGTCGAGCTTGGTGATCCAGCCATCGCCGATCTTGCCGCTGATGAGGCTGGAGAGGGCCGGGTTGGCCTTGAGGAGCCAGCGGCGCGGGGTGATGCCGTTCGTCACGTTGTGGAACTTCTCCGGCCAGAGCTCGTAGAAGTCGCTGAACAGGTTCTCCTTGAGGATCTTGGTGTGGAGCTCGGCGACGCCGTTGACGGACGAGGTGCCGACCACGGCGAGGTTGGCCATGCGCACGTAGCGCTCGCCGTTCTCGTCCACGAGCGACATGCGGCGGAGCCGCTCGAGGTCGCCCGGGTGGCGCGAGGAGACTTCCTGCAGGAAGCGGCCGTTGATCTCGTAGATGATCTGCAGGTGGCGGGGAAGCAGCCGCTCCATCATCGACACCGGCCACTTCTCGAGCGCCTCCTGGAGGATGGTGTGGTTGGTGTAGCCGGTGGAGCGGCGGGTGAGGTCCCACGCCTGGTCCCAGCCGAGCCCCTCGAGGTCGATGAGCTGGCGCATCAGCTCGGGCACCACCAGCGCGGGATGGGTGTCGTTGAGCTGGATGAACACCTTGTCCGGCAGCGTCGCCCAGTCCTTGTTGGTCCGGCGGAAGCGGCGCAGGATGTCGCGGAGCGAGCAGGCGACGAAGAAGTACTGCTGGCGGAGCCGGAGCTCCTTGCCGGCCGACGTGTTGTCGTTCGGATAGAGGACCTTGGTGAGGTTCTCGGCGAGCACCTTGGTCTCAACCGCCTTCACGTAGTCGCCCTTGTTGAAGTCCTCGAGGCCGAAGTCGTCCACCGCGTGCGCCGACCAGAGGCGGAGCGAGTTCACCGCATTGCGGTAGCCGACGATCGGCATGTCGTAGGGCACGCCCTCGACCGTCTCCGCCGGCACCCACACCCAGCGCGAGGAGCCCTTCTCGGTGCGGCACTCGACGTGGCCGCCGAAGTGGACGTGCTGCGCGTACTCGGGACGGGCCATTTCCCACGGATAGCCGTTCTTGAGCCAGTGGTCCGGCTCCTCCACCTGGCAGCCGTTGACGATCCGCTGGCGGAAGATGCCGTAGTCGTACCTGAGGCCGTAGCCCATGCCGGCGAGGTCCAGGGTGGACATCGAGTCGAGGTAGCAGGCCGCGAGGCGGCCGAGGCCGCCGTTGCCGAGGCCGGCGTCGGACTCGTAGTCGCGCAGGTTGTTCCAGTCGATGCCGTACTCCTTGAGCGCGTCGCGGCAGAGGCTGTCGGCCTTGAGGTTGATGACGTTGTTGCCGAGCATGCGCCCGATGAGGAACTCGAGCGACATGTAGTAGACGCGCTTGGTGTTCTGGCGCCCGTACTCCTCCTGGGTGCTGATCCAGCGCTCCACGATGCGGTCGCGGACCGCCATCGCGAACGCTGTGTATTCGTCGCGCTCGGTCGCGCGCGTCTCGCCCTTCGCGAGCGAGTACCTGAGGTGCCAGGCAAAATCCTCCTTGAGCCCCTCAACCGACATCTCTACCCGGCGATCCTTCTTCTTTGCCATCTTCTTTCCTGCGTCCTGTTGTTGCTGTTGTTGCTGTTTGCTGTTTTCTTATTTCTTACTTGAAGAGACCCTTGACCGCGTCCACGGCCTTGCCGGCCCCGTCGCTCACCGCGTCAACCGCGGCGCTCGCGCCGTCGCTGACCGCGTCGACCGTGGCCGAGGCGCCGTCGCTGACCGCGCTGGCCGCGGCACTTGCCCCGCCGCTGACCGCGTCCACCGCGGCGCTCGCGCCGTCGCTGACCACGCTGGCCGCGGCAGCGGCACCGTCGCCGACCGCACCGGCCAGCGCCTTGGCACCGTCGCCGATCGCGAGCGCGCTCTTCAGGATCGACTGCCACACCTGGTCCATGATCTCGCCGAGCGAGGCGCCGTCCGACTCCTTGCCGATGTCGGTGAGGGTGATGGACGGCACCGGGATCGTCACCAGCCCGTACTTGAGGCGGATGTTGTTGATGACGAGCTTGTCGATGACGAGCTTCCGCGCCGCGGCCTCGGCGGCGGCCTCCTCGGCCTCCTTCAGCCGCTCGTATTCCTTGCGCTCCTCGGCGGTCATCTTCTCGAGCTTCGCCTTCTCGGCCTCGGCCTCCGCCTTCTCCGCCGCCTCCTCCGCGGCCTTGTCCTGCGCCTTCTTCGCCTCGGCCTCGGCCTGCTTCAGCTCATACGCCTCCTTGCCGCCGGCGACGTTGTACTGGATCTGCTTGAAGTTGTCCACCCCGTTCTCGCCGCCCTTCACGTAGGAGGCGAAGAACCCGTCGACCGTAACCTCCTCGACGTGGATGTACTTGGCGTGGACCGTGTTCATCGCGACGTCCACCACCAGGTTGGAGAGCGAGACCGCGACCGGCTCGTCGTAGCCCTCGGGGTTGCCGAGCACCATCTCGCCGACCTCGAAGCGCCCGGTGTACGGGTTGAGGTAGAGGTGGCCGAGGTTGAACTTGGTCTGGGTGATCTGCGGCACCGCGATGTTCGCCGCGGGCTTCACCACCGGGCCGAGCCAGAGCGGGAGGGTCGCCACCAGCAACACCACGAGCGCGACTGCGATCAGCACGACGTACAACACGAACTTTATGAACTTTTTCATTTCTGTTTCTCCTTGGGAGGTTGTTGTTGTATTTTACTTCAAGTCGTCAACGGTGATCTTGGTGCGGTGGCCCGAGCCGATCGTCTCCACCTCCATCACGTTCGCCATCCAGCGGTCGCCGAACTTCTTCAGCCGCGTCCCCCAGAGACGGCGCACCGGCTCGCCGTCCCGGAGCTCCTCGGCCTGCATCAGCGCACCGGTCTTGCGGTCCACCCACGCGCGCACCGTGCGGCCGCCGCGCTTTAAGAGCACCACCGCGCACTTCTGGCCGTGGACGGACTCCGCCTCGCGCTCGGCGTCGAACTCGAAGTCGTCCCACCACAGGTACTCGAGCGAGAGGTCGCTCCAGGTGACGTCGGTGCCGAGGATCGGCTGGTCGAGCTCGCCCGGCTTCGGGTCGAGCGGCTTGCCGTCCACCGCGAGATGCGTCACCGCGTTGGTCCGCGAAAGCTCGTAGGCGTGGCGCGAGAGCGAGATTCCGCGGCGGTTGCGCAGGTTGATCTCCCCGCGGATCTCGATGTTGGCGGGGATCATCGCGCGGCAGCTTTCCACCAGCTCGCGCGGCGTCGCGTTGGTCGCAATGACGAAGCTCGCCAAGAGCGCGATCACTTCACCGCCTCCTCCAGCGCCGCGTTACGCGGACCGCCCATCGCCCGCCCGGTCTCGTAGTAGCGCCGCGCGCCGTCCTTGTTGTCGGGATACGCCTTCAGGATCAGCCTGGCCATGTTGTAGTAGGCGTGGTACGACTTCGGGTTGGACTGGATCGCCTGGTCGAGCGTGTGCTCGGCGTCGCGGTACTTGCCCTGGGCGGACTCCATCATCGCCCTCAGGTTGAGCGCCGCCGCGTCGTTCGGCCTCGTGCGCAGCGTCTCCGCGATGTCGGCGTCCGCCGCCGCGTAGTCGCCGTCCGCAATCGCCTTCGCGATCCGCTGCTGGCGCGAAAGCGCCTTCGCCGGCGCAGGCTTCTTCGACGCAGGCTTCGCGGGTGCGGGCGCGGGCTTCTCGACCGAGGGCTTCTCTGGCTCTGGAGCGGGCTTCTCGGCCTCGGGCTCCGGCTCCGGAGTCGCCGCCTTGGCCGCGGCGGCCTTCTCTTCGGCAAGCTTCTTCTCAAGCTCCGTCGTGTCGCTAACCGCGACCGCCTTTGAGTTCTCCTTCACCTGCAGGAACTTGAGCGTGTCGATCTTCGCCCTCACGTACGCACGCTTGGTCTTCACCGTCGTGAACTCGGGCTTGTCCATCTGGTCGGGATATTCCGCCTCGACCTTGTCGAGCTCGCGGAGCGCAGCCTCGTAGCCGGCAATCGCCTCGTCGAACTTGCCGTCGAACTCGAAGTCGGTCGCCGCGTCGATGTTGGTGGAGGCCGGCTCCATCAGCTCGGAGATCCGCGGAATGACCTCCTCGTCGTCGGACCCGAACGGCCAATACCAGCTGCCCAGCGCTCCCAGCGAGAGCGTCGCAGCGACAGCGAATGCACCGAATCTGACCATTGGTGTGTATTATACCAAAAATCGGGCCAGCCAGGGGTGCCGTTTTCTCAATGCGATGTGGTTTGTGGACTGCGACGGTTTGATTTTATGTCGGCGGGGTAGGCGCATCGCCGCAAATTTGATATAATACGCACCGTAAGCGGGAAAGGAGGTATAGCATATGAACTCGAACCAAGTCGATTTCTCGACATTCTGCATTGGCTGCGTCGCCTCCTCGTTGGGTATGAGCGAGGCCGAGGCGTATAGACGCCTAAAAGAGTCCGGGATCCTGATGGACTACATAGTGCCATGCTACGACATTCTGCATACGTTCTCCCGTGAATACATCGTGGAGGACTTGATAAGCCTAATGCGCAAGAGAGGCGTTCTCGAAGCGGCATGAAACTGTATCATACATCCAACATCCGCATCACTTCGCCGGACACAGGCCACTCACGCGATCACCTTGATTTCGGGCGCGGCTTTTACCTTACGCCACTAGAGAGCCAGGCGCGAAGCTATGGTCAACGCTTCATCCGTCGCGGAGAACCGGCAGTAATGAACGTCTATCAGTTTTCCGACGACATTGCCGCCGCCACGCGCAAGACGTTTCCGGCATACGACGGCGAATGGCTCGACTACATTACCGCCTGCCGCAAAGGGCTTCCCCATGCGCGATACGACATAATCGAGGGCGGCATCGCCGACGACAGGGTGTTCGACACAGTCGACCTCTACCTGCAAGGCGTATATTCCCGCGACCAGGCATTGGATCAGCTGCGCTGGAAGGAACCAAACCTCCAAATATGCATCACTTCGCAGGAAGTCCTCGACAGGCACCTCCGCTTCATAGAAGCAATAGACCTTTGAGCCATGCAAGCGAACCCTACACTCCTCCAGCGGAAATACGCACGCATCATACGGCTTATCGCCGAACACTTGAGGTTGCCAAACGAACAGGCCTTCGACCTCTTCTACCGTTCCAAGACATTTGAGCTGATAAGCGAAGGTGTCGCGGACATGCACTGCCTAAGCGACGAGTACCTCGCCGAAGAGGTTGAGCGCGAAATCTCAGGCGAATCGAAGTAACCTCCAATATCGCAGGACGAGAGCCATTTCCTCGCGCAACATATGTGCTAATTGCAAGTGCCAGTTGCAATCAGCACGAGCACTCGGGTTGGTCCTCTTCTAAAATCGGACCTGCCAGGGGCCGTGGGTGCACCAGCAGTCGCGGATTGACTCAACCGTCGGCTCCACGTAGATCGGGGTCGACTGGTGGCGAAACCAGGTGTCCTGGCGCTTCGCCAGCTGGCAGGTGCGCACGAACTCGCGCTCGCGCGTGTCCCCTTCGCGGTAGCCGATGGCCGCCGAAGCGGTGGCCGACCAGACGGGATACTCCTCGCGCAGGCGGCGGCGCTCCTCCTCCAGCCCCTCGGCGTACATCGCGTCGAGCCGCGCGGCGATGCGCTCGCGCACCAGCGCGCGGTCGATCGCGATCACCGGATAGGCCGGCGGGGGCTGCTCCCATCGGCGGTCGAGTCCGCGCAGCAGCGCCGAGAAGTAGAGCCCGGTGCCGCCGACAATGACGATCGGGCGATCCACCGGGACTCCCTTCGCCCACTCGGCGGCTGCGCGCAGCCACGCGCCGGAGGAAAACGGCTCGGCGGGGGTGACGAGGTCGACCCCGCCCATGTGGAACTCCTCGATCTCCGCGCGCGAAGGCTTGGCGGTGCCGATGTCCATGCCGCGGTAGACGAGCATGGAGTCGGCGCTCAGGATCCACGCGCCCATTTCACGGGCAAGGACCGCCGCAAGCGCGCTCTTGCCGCTCGCGGTCGGTCCCGCCAGGAGATAGGCTTCGCGTTCCGTCTTACTTGTTGAGCGCGGAGGCGATGCTGGCGAGGATGTCGCGCAGCGCCTTCGGGACGCGGCGGGCGGTCTTGGAGCGGACTTCGGAGTCCTTGGACGCCTTGGCGTCGTACTCGTCGTAGGACGCGCCGACGGTGGCGATCTCCTTCTTCCAGCCCTCCCTGTCGACCTTGAGGATCTCGCGGAGGTCTTCGGGGACGACCTTGAACTTGCCCTCGTTGTTCGAGAGGTCGATGTCGCTCTCGAGCGGCAGGTTGCCGATCGGGGTCACGTGCGCATGCACCTTGCCCTCGATGCGCTGGCAGATCCACTTGAGGACGCGGCTGTTGTCGCCGAAGCCCGGCCACATGAAGCGGCCGTCGTCGCCCTTGCGGAACCAGTTCACGAAGTAGATCTTCGGCAGCTTGGAGGCGTCGGGACTGGTGCGCTCCATCTCCAGCCAGTGCTGGAAGTAGTCGCACACGTTGTAGCCGAAGAACGGCAGCATCGCCATCGGGTCGCGGCGGACCTGGCCGATCTGGTTGGCCTCGTTGACCAGCGGGATCGTCGACGGGCGGCGCCCGCCGAAGAGAATCGCGTCGATCGGCACGCCCGTGGGCTTGCCCTTCCAGATGCCGTCGAAGCCGGCCTTGTCCAGCACCGGGCAGTTCTCCGCCGGCGCGGTGAAGCGGCTGTTCTTGTGCGCGGCGACGTAGCCGGACTCCTTGACCTCCTTCTTGGTCATGCCCGGACGCGGGCCCATGCGGCGCTTGTCGTCGACGCAGCGGTAGCAGGGGTTGCCCTTCCAGTCGATGCCCTCGACCGGCGCGTCGACGCCCATGTCCTCCCACCAGATGTCGCCGTTGGGGGTGAGGACGACGTTGGTGAAGATCGTGCCCTTCTTGCACGACTTGAGCGCGTTCGGGTTCGAGTCCATCGACGTCCCCGGCGCGACGCCGAAGAAGCCGTTCTCGGGGTTGATCGCGTAGAGGCGGCCGTCCTCGCCCGGCTTGAGCCAGGCGATGTCGTCGCCGATCGTCTGCAGCTTCCAGCCCTTGAGCTTGGGCAGCATCATCGCGAGGTTGGTCTTGCCGCAGGCGGACGGGAACGCCGCCGTGAGGTGGTACTGCTTCCGCTCGGGGCTGGTGAGCGTGAGGATGAGCATGTGCTCGGCCATCCAGCCCTCGTCCTTCGCGAGCTTGGAGGCGATGCGGAGCGCGAAGCACTTCTTGCCGAGGAGGGCGTTACCGCCGTAGCCCGAGCCGAACGACCAGATCTGGCGCTCCTCGGGGAACTGGGTGATGAACTTGTCCTCGATCCGCTTCGCGCACGGCCAGGCGACGTCCTTCTGCCCCTTCTTGAGCGGCGCGCCCACGGAGTGGATGCAGGGGATGAAGTCGCCGTCGGCGCCGAGGTGGCGGAGCACCGCGTCGCCCGTCCTGGTCATGATGTCCATGTTGACGACGACGTAGGGCGAGTCGGTGATCTCGATGCCGTACTGGGTGATCGGGTTGCCGATCGGGCCCATCGCGAACGGGATCACGTACATCGTGCGGCCCTTCATGCAGCCCTTGTAGCTC
>CACWVU010000057.1 GCA_902764415.1 uncultured bacterium
ATGCGGCGCGCCGCCGGCCGCCCGAAGGACTTCGGCTGGGCGATGCTGGACTACCTCAAGAACCGGAACGAACAAGATGGCTGCTGAAACCCAGGACGGCGTCGAGCTGCGCAACTCGGTGGACAACACGTCCGCCGAGGCGGGTCTCAAGCAGCTCGAAAGCGCCGCGGCCGAGACGGCCCGCAAGATCTCCGACAACGCGGCCAAGGAGACCGCGCGGGCCGAACGCCAGGAAGAAGCCGCCGAGCGAAGCCGGGACGCGCGCCTCAAGCGTCGCGTGATGGTCGGCCTTACTCTCGGCACGGCGGGTCTCGACATTGCCGGCCAGAGTCTTCGCATGGCCGGATACGAGGATACCGGGCAAGCCCTTTCCGGCGCAGCGGACGGCGCCCGCAAACTCGGGACAATGCTCGCGCCGCTCGGATGGCAGGCCGCGGCCGCCGGCGCGGCGCTCGGCGCCGTTGGCGGCGCGCTCAAGAGTTTGGCCGACTCCGGTGCGGAAGCGCGCAAGCGGATGGCGGAGCTCACGCAGAGTCTCAAGGACGCCGGCGCGGCGCGAGCGATCGAGGAGAGCCACCTGGAGACGCCGGAGCAGAAGGCGGAATACCAGCACGCGGCGCGCGTCCGGATGGACGACCTCCGGATCAAGCTCGACAAGGGCGCGACGATCTCGGAGAAGGACGTGACGGACGCGGCGCGCTGGGACGCGAACCTCGCCCGCGAGCTCCTCGCCCGCAACAAGGAGCAGAACGGCGGCCGCCTCGCCGAACCGCTCGCCCCGATGGAGCAGCTGTACTCGGGCGGCGGCCTGAAGGAGCTCCGCCGGGATGCGAAGTGGTACGACGAGCAACTGGCGGAGGCCGAAAAGGCCGGACACCGGCCGGACCGGGACTTCCTGCGGCGCCGCGACATGGCGCACAGCCAGCTCGAACAGGTCAAGGCCCTTGGACCGGAAATCCTGAAGACGGCGCGGCGTGGCACGGGCTACGACGCGGAGGCCGACCGGGTCTACGCGGAGCTGCACAAGCCGAAGGACGAAACGGAATCCCTCTCCGGTTCCAAGGAGGAGGAACCGCCACGCGGTTCGGTCCTCTCGGCCAAGGCGGACTCGCTCTCGGCTTCCGGCATCGGCTACACGGGCAACCCGATGCAGACGACGGAAAACCTGCTGCGCGAAATCCGGGACGACGCCCGGCGCAGCCTGGCGACGCCGACCTTGAACGTCGCCGCGGTCCCGTCGCCGGGGACGCAGCCGCAGGAATCAACGTCCGGGTTGCTTGCCGTTCTGCGCGAAATCCGGGACGACGCCCGCCGCAACGCCCGCAACCCCGCGATTGGAGTCCTCACGGTGTGAACACGTGCACGGCCAGAATCCCGAGGAGTCCGTACACGGCCGTCGCCGCGACCTCCCAGGTCCGCCAACGCCAGCCGTCGAGGCCGGCGACGACGACCGGGCATGCGCAGCAGAGCGCGTCGACGACGGCGATGGAGAGAATGTGGTCAACGGGGTTCACGCCGGCAATTCTCCCACAGGAGGCCGAAAGGAGTCAAGATGCCTTTTTCGTTCACTGAACAGGCGGCCGTCACGCGCTTCCCGAACGACGGTACCTGGGACCGGCTGAACCTTCAGCCGTCCTTCAGACTCTCGACAACGGCGGCCGGGCCCCGGATCCGCCTGGAGTGGCACGGCTCCGCCGACAAGCTCCTTGAGCTGCAACAGTCCGATCCGGCGCTCCAGCCGGGGTCGATCGCGCTGCCGTCCTCCTGCGGCATTTCGTCCGCCGGATCCGAAAAGATCATCCTGGAGAGCACGGACCTCTCCGGCGAAGAGGGCGCGACCGCGACGCTCGTCGCGGAATACCGGAAGCGCAACAAGCGCGAAACGGACGAGGACGTGGCCGCCGGGCTCCAGAGCCGCGACATCGGCGCGCGCTGGATCGAGCGGCAGGAGCTGCTGGAGCACTTCCTCGCCCGCCGCCAGACGAAAGGCGACGAGGGCACGTTCAACGGCGCGCTCTTCGCGCTCTGGCTCCAGGAGGCGGATCCGTCGGCTAAGATCGCATTCCGTGTGACGCGCGGGATGGACGACGCTGTGGATCTCGACAACTCGGACGAAGGATTCGGCTGGGCCGGCTCTCCGCTCACGAAGGCGGCCGCGCAGCGCTTCGCGATGGGCATCCAGTACGCCTCGCAGCGCATGATGCAGGTCGAAGTGAACGAGACGTGGCGCGAGCCGCCAGAAATCGACGCGAAATGCAACGTCATCGTCCAGGGTTGGATTCCGGAGAAGCACCGACCGCTCTACAAGGTTGCCCACTTCGACGGGAAGATGACTTGGATGCGCGCGGCCGACGGCGCCACGCCGATCCGGGGAAGCCTGTTCCGGAGGACCGTCGTCTACCTTGGCGTCCCCAACTCCATGCGTCCGGCCGATCCGCCGCTGCTTTGGGGCGACGGTCCGATCGACCATCTGCTCTACGAAACCGTCGACCAGGAAGGGAGTCCCGTGGCATGAGTGACGAATTCCTCCCCGGCCGGCATCTGGGCGCAGGCGCGCTAAACCGCCTTGCAAAGACGGCCGACTCGGCCCACCTCGGCTTCGCCGGCTTCCTGGCAAGCGACAACGGCTTCGAGCAGGTCGCGCGCAACCCGCGGCGACCACCCGGCGGATCGGCCGGGCCGCGCCTGGTCCCCGCCGACGTCTGCCCCGCGGTCGTCCACGGGAACCTGGGCGGAGGACTGTACAGCGTCTGGCTCTACCCGAACGGCATCGGCGGGCCGGGCCGTAGCGCCGCAACGGTCTGCCTCACGGAGCGGGGCGTCGAGAACGACCTGCCGGCCGGGACGATCGTCCTGGCACACGCCATCGTGATCGCGGCGGCGGAGGACGGGGACGACGGGGAGTAGCCGATGAGGTGGGTCTGTCTTCCGCAATCGTTCCGCTCCCCGGACGTGTTCGACCTGACCGGAGTCTGGCACACGGACGACCGGACGGGCGGTCTCTACGCCCTGCATTTCGCGGGCGCGGTCGTGATCGTCGAGGACGCGAACTTCTTCCCGGGGCTCAAGATCGGGAGCGACGAGCTGTCGCTGCGGCCGACGCTCTACTGCGGGCACAACTGGTGGAGCGGGGACGGGTGGAAAGTCTTCCGTTCCATCGTGTCCGGGCTCTGGATTGCGACGAATGAGCTCGGCACGAATCCGCGCGAGCCGGTCGAGGGCGACGCCTGGTATTCCTCGGTATCCATCCCGGTTTCGCCGGAAGCCGCGGCAAGCCCCTCCGCGTCGTTCTCCCCGCATGGGACGGCGACGAGTGCCATCACCGTGCAGATGCACTGGCCGCGCTGGCGCAAGGCCGGGCAGGCTTCGTCCGACGACTATTGCACGCCGCTCGGCGGCGAATATACGCCCATCGACGGCGCGAACGGGACGCTCCTGCTCGGCACACCCGCCTGGAGGCGCGACACGGACGGCTCGGTGTTCCAGCGCCGTTCATCCGGCGTCATCTCGAAATATGAGAGCCTCTCCCCGTCGTTTCGTGACCGGATCGTCCCCGTCTCGGATTTCGACCCGCGGGACGAAACCGGTGATTTCTGCTTCCGCAGGAATCCTTCGCTCCGCCTGCGGGGGCTTCCGGAGGACGGATCGGACGCCGACCTCTTCATGCTGGACGAGGAGAGCGGGGACTACACGCCGGCCGGACGCCTCGTTTCGCTCGGCGAGTGCGTCGTCCCGTTCGTCCCGGCCCGGCAGGTGTCGGCCGCGAGCATCTATAGCGCAACGGTGTCGCAATGGATGTAGTCGTCCCGCAAAGCTGGGCGGACGCCCGCCTTGACATCGCGACGCCGGGCGACCGGACGCCTCTGCTCGCAATCTGTTGCGCAATCCGGGAGAGGTATTCGGTCCTCGGCGGCGACCAGCCGGCGTTTCCCGAACCGAGCCCGGCGGATATTGTCCTGCATGGCTGCCTTGGCGGAAACGACGGACCGAACTATCAAGGGCCGAGCCATCCGATTCCGACGTCGGCGTATCTTTCCGGGATTGCTGGACGCATCCGGGAGCTGCAGAAGCGCTTCGTGGGCTTCGCACCGCCCTACGGCGACAGCGGCTACACAGGATTCCCGGACCATCTCGCGAGCGATTCCCATCCGATCGGAGCTCTCCCGCCCTACGACGCGCTGGCCCGCATTCCGCTCGTCCCCGGGCCGACCCCGGGCGATTCGACTGCGTCCGCCGCCACGCGGGCGTTCTACGCCTGGTGTCGCGCCTCGCTCGACGAAATGGCATGCATCGTTTCGGGAAAATATGACATCTCCGTCGCCCGGACCTATTCGGCCGGCGGGTCCACGTACGCGTCCCTCGCGGCAATTGTCGCCGATGCCCAGGCTTCAGCCGGCGGCTCTTGGTACGACTATCCCAGGTTGTCCATTTCAGGGGAATACAACCGCTGGGACGGCCCCTATTTCACCGGGCTCTCCATCCCGGTCGGAATCGCCGTCCGGAACCCGACGCCCATGCCCGCAGCCGCCGGGTTCGCCTGTGTCGCGGAATACTGGCCGGCCGATGGCGCATGGGACGACGGGGAGAGCTACTCGTTCGCATCGTTCGGAGCCCCCGGGATTGGGGCCGCTCCCGGCATCTCGTCCATCTCCGTCCCGGTCGCCGCAAACGGCGGCACGGCCGTCCTCTGGACGGATCCGGGCTCGTGCCCGGTCCCGTCGTACGAGCCGCCCGCCTCCATGCCGTCGAACGTCGACCCCGACGAATGGCTATGGGATTTTTCGGCCAGCTGCAAAATCGTCCCGTTTCTCGACTTCTCCGATTCCTTCCGTTTCCACGCCGACACCGCCACGCCATGAAACGCCCCTGCATCCTCGTTGCAGCCCTGCTGCTGACCCTCTGCGCCCACGCCGCCGTCCCGCTCGACTGGATCGCCGACGTGTCGAAACCGTCCGTCGCCCCGCTCGCCTGCCGCCGCGGCGAAACGGCCGCGCTGCGCTGCAAGCTGGTCCGCGACGGCCGGCCTTTCGACCCCGCCGCGGTATCCGCTTCGATCTACTGGCAGACGAACGGCATGGGAGACCTCTGGTGGTCCGCCCCCGCGACCGTCGCGTCGAACGTCCTCTCCGCAACGTGGACCCCGGACATGGATCCCGGCGCGTCCCCCGTCTCCCTCTTCATCGGCGCCTCCGACGCCTCCGGCGACCGGATCTACAGCCCGGCCGCCTCCCTCCGCATCCTCCACGCCCCCGGCGCCCGGCCCAACGAACTCGCGTTCCCCGTCCCCTGGATCGACTTCGCGGTCGTCTCCGTCACGAACGCCCCATGGGCGCGACCGTCGGACATCGATCCCATCATGGACGGCAGGGCCTCCGCCGGAACGAGCAACACCTACGCGCGCGGAGACCACGTTCACCCGTCTGACATGAACAAGATGGACCTTCTGGAACCGGCTAGGTTCGAACTTCCATCGGAAAATGTGCTGTCTTATTGGGCGGAATCGAAAGGCCCTTCGGACTACGCGTACTACGTGGAAATTCCGTCCTCCTATGCGCTAGAGTTGAAAGCCTCCGCCTCCGACATCGCCGCCGCGGCCGTTGCCGCCACCAACTACACCGACGCGGCCGTCGCCGACATCGACTGCTCCTGTGTCGGCGGGTACGCCACCCCGGCCCCGTTCTGGTATCCGGCCGCGGAGTACGACCCGACGAGCGCGTCGAACGGCCGCATGGTCGCGGAGGGCGACATCGTTTCCGAATACGCCTCCTCCGCAAGCATCCCGGACAAGCGGCTCTTCGTCGCGACGGACGCGCGCCCCCTCGAAGGCGCGCAGGACGCCCCCGGCGTGACATGGACGCAGACGGGCGGCTCCGCCGTCGCCTCCCTCGACGGAACCCGCCTTCGCGCCACCGGCGCGCCCGGCCTGGCCTACGTCCGGGCGACGGACACGGGCGGCGTCTCCCGCGCGCTCTCCGTCCCCTTCGCCGCGCCCCAGACGGGCACGCTGCTGCAGTTCTGCGTCGCCGACGCGACGAACACCTGGCGCGACGCCATGGACCGGTTCGTGCACGCGAAGTTCGCGGCCGTCGACACCAACGCCTTCCACGTCTACAAATACCACCGGGACACGACGTTCGCGGAGCCCGGCCACTCGTCCTGGACGGCCCCGGACGCCCTGCAGCTCTACGCGGGCACGCGCGCGAACTGGAACGACCCCGATCCGCGCGGCGTCAACGCCGGCTTCTTCGACGCGACGCTGGGCGACGGGCTGCGCTGCCTCTCCTCGCCGCGGGGCGACTGGTACGCGTACCGTCCCTACATCGCCGTCGCGCCGCACTACATCCTCGGCGTGAACCACTGGACGGCGAAGGCGGGCGACACCTGGACCGTCTTCTGCACCAACCGCAACCCCGCCGCGTTCCTCCGCGTGACGTTCCCGCGCGTGGACCGCAACCGCGTCCTCGTCGTGCGCGACGTCTCGCTGCACCGCACCGACACGGCGATCCCGCAGGAGATCTGCGCGCGCTTCCTCCGCAACCGCGAGCTGGCGAAGCTCTCCCCGTCCTACCTCTACGGCGCGACCTTCGTGACCGTCTCGACGCACAACACCGTCCACCCCGTCCCGCTCACGAGCCGGCCCCTCGGCGCGACGGTCGAGCGCGCCGAGCCCTGGGACGCCTTCTCCGAACGCTACCCGATCCGCTTCACCTTCGACCCGGACGGGCGGCTCGGGTCCCTCTACCACGACGTCCACAACTGGGAATCCGGCCATCCGTGCTTCCTCTGGGCGCCGAACGGCCGCCTCGCGCTCGCCTCGACCTGGACCTACGCCGGCGGCGGCTACAACGCCTTCTTCAACGACGAACTCATCGACGCCATCCGGTACGCCGTCGAAAAAGACAGCGGCGGCGCCGAAACCATCCTCGAATGGACCAAGGAGGACCTGCAATGAACCGAACGACCCTTTTCACGATCGTCTGCCTCGCGGCCGCCACGGCCGGCGCGGTCGAGCAGGTGATCCCCCAGCGCCGCAACGACGTTGAACGCCGTCACGGCGTCGTGAACGAACCCGGCGAAACGACCTACGCCGTGGACGCGGACGCGCGCCGCGCCGTCCTGACCGTCGGCACGACCGAAGCCGGCGACATGGTCGTCGGCGATCCCTACGCCATCCATTTCGCGCCTACGCGCCAGCTCTTGCCGGACGAGTGGGCGGTTTCCTTCGGCGAGGACGTCTACTACGGTCCGAACGGCGAGATTCTGTTCGCGACGCCGGAGAACGCCGCCGGATGGTCCGAATCCGACCCGCCGCGCACGGCCACGATCCTCCCCGCGCATCCGGACATCGCGTTCTCCGGCATTTCGTTCGCCAGCGGCGGCGGCTCCATCGGGAAAAGCGTCTCGGACGATCGAATCGTCCTGAGCGCCCGAAAGACCGTGGATCCGCCGTTTCCAGGCGCCGCTCCCGCGCAAAAGACGATCTGGGCGTCCAACCTCGTCGTCCACGCCTTCGCCGGACCGACGCGCTCCGAAACCTTCGACGCGACGCTCTGCCGCGTCACGCTCAAGGACAACGTCGGCTCGGTCCCGCTCTCCGACCTTCGCGACTGGGTGCTTCGCACCTACGAGGACCGCGCCGCGGAGGACTGGTCGCGCTATCCGGCCGTATCCACCGTCAACCTCGCCGGCAACCACCTCGCCTTCAACTCCGCCGGGAACCTGTACCTCGGCATGGAGTCCGACAACGCCACCAACGCCATCCGCTTCGTCGCCAACTTCTCGCCCGTCCTTTCCATCGTGCCGGGCGTCGTCACGAACAGCACCGCTCTGACCATCTGGCGCTTCGCCATCGAGGACGGGGAAGCGGCGCTCTACGTCTCCGCGGACCTCGGCGTCCCCGTCGGCATCCAGACGACCGCCGACCTCCGCGACCCCTTCGTCCTAGCGGCGGGCGCCACGAGCTCCTACCCCGCCACGACCGACGTGACGGACCCGGCCGGCGTCTCGCACGCATGTTACCGCGTCTCGCTGCCCGTGGACGAAAACGCCGGCGCCGCCTTCTACCGCGCATGCGCCGAATACGCCGCCACGGGCGGCAACCAGCTCCGGATCGAAAACTGCGACCTCTGGATCGACGGCGTCAAATTCGCCCGCGAAACGTGGACCTTCGCCCTCACCAACGGCACCACCGTCACGCGCACCGTCCTTGTCGGGGAGGAGGCGCAATGAAACGCGCCGCCCTCGCCCTGCTTCTCCTCTGCGGCGCCGCAGCCCTCGCCCTGGACTGGCGCGAGGTCGCCGCCGTCCGCATCCCGGCCGGCGAAGTCGCGTCCGTCGCCGTGGACGGCGAGACCGTGTGGAAGCGCGTTCCCTACGACGCGGAAATCGAGTATCTGGAATCCACCGGGACGCAGTGGATCGACACGGGATACGTTCCGACTCACGAAACGGAATTCAATCTTCGGTTTTCTCCGAATGTCTTGACCGACGGTAGCATAAAACCTGTCCACGGGAACGCATACTCAACGAAGAACTATCGGTCAGCGGATCAGGCGCCCGTGACGCTGTGGCACTCGAACGGCACGAACAACAGGTTCTTCTATTCTCCCGTGATGTTCTCCAACTGGGCCGTTGGGGAAACCTTCGACGTCAGACAGGGGGCTGCCGGACTATGGATAAACGGGAGCAAGATCGGGGAGTACTCGTCTCTGCGCACGCCGCCGAACGAACCGA
Organism: uncultured bacterium; assembly: GCA_902764415.1. Lineage (GTDB taxonomy): Bacteria > Verrucomicrobiota > Kiritimatiellia > RFP12 > UBA1067 > UBA1067. The sequence goes on from CACWVU010000057.1 coordinate 8,734, forward strand.
TGTGGCTGTTTCGGTATTACAACGGCGTCAACGAGCAGTTTGGAAAGTTCAAGCTGTTTTACTGGAAGGCATGGCAGAACGGCACCCTCGTCCGCGACTTCACGCCCGTCCGCGTTGGATTGACGGGCTACCTTTACGACCGCGTGAGCGGGCAACTCTACGGCAACGCGGGCACAGGGGCCTTCGTCCTCGGCCCGGACAAGGAGTAAACAGATGGAATCCGATTCCGGAAACTTCGTCAAGGGCCTGATCGTCGGCCTCGCGGCCGAATTGCTGTTCGTGGCCTGTTGGATCTTCGTCGCGCTCGTGGCGGGGTGCGCCACACCGCCACGAGCGGCGCGGCCCGCCTTCGAGCCAGACGGGACAAACAAGGTCCCGAGGGCGGCGCTCGTCGTGAACCTCACGCGCGTCGACGTTTCGGCCTATGGCGGCTGGACGGGCGACTGCATCGGGACGGGCGCGGACGCGGCCACCGTGAAGGGCGCGCTCGACGCGCTCGGCATCCCGTATCTGGCCCTCTCCGACGCCGAAGCGACCCGTGCCGGCGTCGAGGCCGCGGCGCGATCCGTCGGCGCCACGATCGCGCCGGGCGGGCTCCTGATTCTCTACTTCTCGGGCCATGGCGGGCAGCGACCCGCGTTCGGAGCGGAGCTCGACGGCCTGGACGAAACGATCTGCCTGTACGACGGCCCGCTCCTGGACGACACCGTCTGGGCGATGCTCCAGGACGTCCCGCGCGGCGTCCGCGTCTGGCTCGTCACCGACTGTTGTAACTCCGGCACCAACTACCGCGGCCCCCACAACTACGCCCGCGGCGTTCGCGCCTGGTGGCGCCACGACCCGGACCTTCTCCACTGGGGCGCCGCGCGGGACGGCCAGAACGCCGTCGGCTCGGCGGCGGGCGGATTCTTCACGATCGCGCTCGAAGCGGCCTACCGGCCCGGCGTGACCTACCGCGAATGGTTCGACGCCGCCCTTCCGCTCGTGAAAGGCAAGCAGCGCCCCGTCTCGAACTACACCGGCACCGACTTCTCGGACCGGGAGGCGTTTCAGTAGAACCGCCTTTGCAAACCCTCGGCAACGCCATCGCGGAGCCCGCATCGTTGTCCCGGAATAATTGCAACTCGCGGGATCCCCGCACTTCCCGTCCCGCGGTCCCGTCCCGCCTCGATCCGCTCGCCGCCCTTCGCGATCCCCGCTCCGTCCCGCGTCATCCCGCGTCAATCCCGCCTCGTCCCGCAATCCCACATCCGCTTGCAAGGTTCACCGCCGAGCATCTGCTCCGCGCCCATGTTCCAGGTCGAGAAGCCGGAGGCGTTCTCGTTGTCGGCGAC
>CACWVU010000058.1 GCA_902764415.1 uncultured bacterium
TGCCAGCGCGCGCTCGCGCGGATCAACCGGCGAAGATTGCCGCAGGTCGCCCGAGGTGCGCGCCTCGCAGACGATACGTACGCGGCTCTGGATATTCCGCAGCGGGGCGTACATCGGCCGCACCGCGGCGTTCGGCGAGCGGATCGTGAGCATGCTGCCCGCCCGGTTCCCGAGGCCGGGCTTCCGGTCGCTCAGGGTCTGCCGTGCGCTAGCCTGGGAGCTGCCCAGGGCGGCGTGACCAGCCCTCGCTTCGCCTCCACCTGCTGACAAAACCGCGGCGGCGTCGGTTTGGGGTATATGCCCCGCATACGTCGTGACATATCGGATCCCGCGAATGAGCGGAAATGACGGACGCGACCGCGCCCGAAGGCGGAGCGTTGCCGGAAGCTGGTGCGTCGCCGGCCCGCGTCGCCGCCGAACCGTAACGGCACCGCTGGGGACAGTCCCACATCGGTCAGGGGACAGTCCCTGCCATGCCTAGTCCCTGCCATGCCTAGGGGACAGTCCCTGCCATGCCTGAACGTCGGACGGATGTCAAGCGTGTACTTTTCTCCGAACATCGCGGTGTTCCTTCAGTATCTTCAGCGACTGTGCGCGGGTGTAGTGCCGTGTGTCGTCTTCGAGCCGCGAATCACGAACCACGAATATGATATAATACACACTCATGCGAGATTTCAACGACAGGAAGGTGAGGAAGGCCATCGTCCTTGCGGCTGGCTTCGGCACGCGGCTGAGGCCGTTTACGTGCGCCGTGCCCAAGCCGCTCCTGCCGGTCTGGGGCGAGCCGATGCTCGCGCGCGTCGTCGACAGGCTGCGCTCGCTGGGCGTCGAGGAGATCGTCGTCAACTGTCACCACCTGCACGAGCAGGTCGAGGCGTGGTGCGCGGCAAACGGCTGCCGCGCCGCCTTCGAGCCGGAGATCCTCGGCACCGGCGGCGTCCTCAACCCGCTGCGCGAATGGATCGGCGGCGACGACTTCTACCTCGTCAACGGCGACATCGTCCTCGAGGGCTTTGACGGCTTCGGTGATGGCGCGCTGGGCGTCAAGGGCGCGGACGGGACGGGCGCCGTCGCCTTCGCGCTTACGGCCGAGACGGGTCCGCGCACGATCGAGGTGGAGCCGCATAGCGGATTCGTCACCAACTGGAGCAGCGATGACGCAGGATTCCCCGGCACCTTCACCTACTGCGGCTTTGCTCTCTTGTCGGCGAAGATCCTCGACTACGTCGAGCCGACCGGCTTTTCGTCCATCATCGCCGCCTACGAGCGCGCGATGGGTGACGGCTGGTTCGTGAAGGCGGTTTCGCCGAAGGGGATGCTATGGACCGACGCCGGGTCGATCGACAGCTACCTTGACGTCAACCGCCATGAGGACGACAACGCCTTCGCCGACATTCCGCAGCTCAAGGCGACGGTTGGCGACGGCGACGGCGCGGTCGAGTTCCTCGGCGCGCGCGGCAGCGACCGCGCCTTCTTCCGCCGCGGCGACAGAATCGCGGTCGTCTACGACGACGCCAGCCGCGCCGAGAACGCGCTCTACGTGCCCCAGGCTCGCTGGCTGAAGGAGCGCGGCATTCCGGTGCCGGCGGTTCTTGCTGACCGGCCCGACCTCAAGGCGCTGGCGATGGAATGGGGCGGCGAGGAGCGCAAGATGTCGCTTGCAGACCGCGTGCGCGTCGTCGAGGAGCTCGCGAAGTTCAACGCGCTCGGCGCGCGCTGGGCCGATTCCGCCGCAGAGGGTCTGCCGCCGCTAATGGAGGCGTTCGGTCCCGAGACCTGGGCGTGGGAGCGCGGGCTTTTCGCCGAGCACTGCCTTGGGACGCGGTTCCGCCGCGAAATGCCGGCGGCGGTGGAGACGGAGCTGAAGGCGGTCGCTGACCGGCTTGAGCACGAGCCGAAGGCGCTTGTCCACCGCGACTTCCAGTCCTCGAACGTGCTCTGGAAGGGCGACGAGCCGTGCTTCATCGATTTCCAGGGGATGCGGCTTGGTCCCGCGGCCTACGATCTTGCGTCGTTCGTCTATGATCCCTACGTCGACATCTCCGAGCGCGAGCGCGAGGCGCTGGCGCTCAAGTATGCGCAGGTCTCCGGCCGCGCGGACATCGCCGACGTCCTGCCGTTCGCGGCGGTTCAGCGGCTCGTGCAGTGCCTGGGCGCGTTTGGCCGCCTCGCCTCGGTCGGCCAGCCGCAGTTCGGCAAGTTCGTCCTGCCGGCGCTGGAGCGGCTGCTCGCGGCGGCGGACGAAGCCAACCTCGACGCCACCGGTGCGCTGGCCGAGGACCTCATCGCCGAGGAAGGGCACCACCACCATCACCACAAATGAACGCCATCCGCCAGCTGCTCAAGAAAGTGAAGTCGACGGGCACCAGGCTCGCCGGGCAGGTGAAGACGGTTTCGATGGGGCGCGAGCGGGTGTTCGAGGCGTACAATCTTGGCGACGACACCTTCGTCTTCGAGCGCGGTGTTTCCGCCCGCCTCGCCGAGCGTCCGAGCGTGCTGGTGGTGGACAGGCGCTGGCTGCGGCGCCGCGGGCGCGGCAAGGTGATGACCGTCACCACCGGCAACCACGCGGTGGCGGCGATGCCGCTCCTGGACGGTAGGTTCTGGAAGCTCTCTTCGCTGCCGGTCTCTCGCCGCAGCGACGTCATGACCAGCGCCATCCTCTGCGCCAACATCGTCGACGGAAGGCTCGAGGTTTCGCAGCGCGACGTGCCAACGCCGGAGCTCGTCTCGCTCGACCGCTGGCTCGTGGACGCGGCTGGACTCGGGCTCGGCGGCGTGGTGATGCTCGACCGCAACGAGTCGGCGCTCGACCACTACCGGCGCCTTGGCCAGGAGTGGCGGGTGAAGCCGCTGGTGTGGACCGAGAAGGAGATGCTCGCCCAGCTCGCGGCGTCGCGCAAGCGCATCTCCTCCAAGACGCGCTACTACCACTCCTCGCGCGGCGTCCACTTCCTGACCTACCCCGAGTTCATGCGCCTCGTGGCGCTCGCCGAGACCTCGCCCGCCGACTTCGTGGCGGGACTGCGGGAGATCGTGAGCATCTTCGAGGGCAACACCGTCTCCTTCGCGCGTATGCCCAAGTACCGCGGCCACCACGAGATCGAGTTCTTCGGCCTCGGGCGCGGCGTCGGCGTGGAGCGGATCGTCCCCGAGCTCGAGAAGCTGATGGAGGCGGTCGCGCTCGGCCGGCTCGGCCAGCTCGGCGTCATCCAGAAGGCGCGCGACGCCGCGGCGCTCTACGAGTCGCTGCTGACCACGCCTGAGTTCGCCGACGAGTCCTCGCCCGTCTTCGTCGAGAAGCTCTACATGTACGTGACCGGCGAGGTCTACTCCGTCGTCGGCGACGGCTCCACCCCGTCCTTCGACGACCGCCGCACCGCGCTGCCGGGAGCGACGTTCGTCGGCGGCCGGCCGGTGATGCACCCCGGCGCCGACGTCCGCAGCGAGGTGCTGCTCTCCAACCTGCGCGGGCTGCTCTCCAAGGACGAGCTGGTGGAGTACGCGAACATCTACGAGCTCCGCGAGGACGACTCGGTGCCGGTCGGCCGCGGGCGCACCCGCGAGGTCGTGTACAAGACGAACATGCGCCCGCTGGTGACGAGCCTCATCGAGAAGGGGCTATCGTCTCGCCGCCGCGGCTACGCCGAGTACATGCTCGCGCGCATCGGCGCGCTGCGTGCGATGGGCGTGTCGATGAGCGCCTACTACCGGGTGCTCCGTCGCCGTCCCTCCACCCGCTCCGCGCCGTCCGACTTCTACATCCGCATGCGCTGCGAGGGCGAGCCGATCGAGTCTATCCCCGCCAACTGGTTCCGGAGCGGCGAGGACTCCTCGGTCGAGGTCGAGGACGTGGTGCTGGGCCTCGCCGCGCTGATGGGCGACGCCGCCGCGCAGAACATGGCGATGAAGAAGTTCGACCCCAAGACCGAGAGCCCGCTCTATGGCGTCGGCAAGGAGATCTACGAGTTCGAGTACGACATCATCAAGGAGCAGGTGGTGCCGAAGAAGGTGGCGACCTGCTCCATCCGCGGCAGTTTCGGCTGGCCGGACCTCTCCTTCACCGACCAGAACGTGAACGCCTTCGCCTCGTTCTACTTCACCCACTTCGCGCACGCGCTGAAGGACTTCTGCCGCCACCACACGGTGCCGATGGCCGATCTCGCGGAGCGCTTCATGAGCGGATTCGAGTTCCGCACCCGCGCGATGGCATGGCAGCTCTCGGTGATGCGCGACGGCTTCGAGTCGTTCTCGCCGCCGGTGCCGCCGGCCTACCGCTTCGCGGAGAAGTGGCGCTTCGCGATGTGGGCGCTCGAACGCCAGGAGCGCCGTCTGCCGCTCCTGCGGAAGATGTTCTTCGAGCGAGTCGCGCTCGTGCAAAGCGAGTCATCAGGGACTTAAGGAGAAAACGCAAATGAAAAACATCGACTACAAATGGCGGGCGCTCGCGCTTCTGTGGGTTGCCTTTTTCCTCCAGCAGGGCACGCGGCAGCTCTTCGGGCCGTCGGTTCCCGCGATCTGCGCCTCGATCGGCGTGGACAAGGTGGCGATCGGCGTAGTGGGCACGGTGTTCGCGATGATGTACGGCATCTGCGTGCCGTTCGCGGGGCTGACCGCCGACCTCTTCAGCCGCAAGTGGATGGTGGTGTCGGGCGTGGCGATCTTCTGCCTCGGCATCTTTCTCTCCGGCTTTGTCGCCTCGGTCGGACTCCTCATCGTCACCTACGGCGTCCTCAACGGCTTCGGCCAGACGTTCTACTATCCTTCCGCCACCTCGCTTATCTCGCAGCTCCACAAGGAGTCGCGCGCGACGGCGATCTCGATCCTGCAGCTCGGCCTCTACATCGGCATCATCGGCTGCGGAGGCCTGGCCGGCTTCCTCGCCGGGAAGGGCGGCGAGAGCTGGCGCACGCCGTTCTGGATCTTCGGCGGCATTGGCCTTGCCTGGGCGGCGCTGATGATCTTCGCCCTGCGCGACACCAAGCCGGCCGCCGCGCCGTCGGGGGCGGTGGACAAGCCGTCGATCGCCGAGGCGCTGAAGGCCGTCCTTTCCAAGCCGACCGCGATCTGCGTTACGCTCGGCCTCGCGATGATGATCTACGTGGACATTGGATTCAAGAACTGGATGCCGTCGCACCTGCAGTCGCAGTTCCTCGACTCTTGCCCGTTCCTCCAGCGCTGGGCCGGACTCCATGCCGTCGTCTGGCACTATGTGGGCGCGATGGCGGGCATCCTCGTCGGCAGCCGCATCGGCGACCGGCTGGTGAAGTCGCGCCCCGGCATCCGGCTCGACCTCGGCGTCGCCGGTCTCGGACTCGCGGTTCCGTTCATCGTCTGGATGTCGCTCACCCCGTCCTTCGCGGTCTGCTGCGCGGCGATGTTCGGCTTCGGCGTCTTCCGCGGCGTCTACGACTCTAACTTCATGGCTTCGTTCTTCGATGTGGTGAACCCGCGCTACCACGCCTCCGGCGTCGGCATCATGATGTGCGTCGCGTTCCTCTTCGGCTCGCTTTCCTCGACGGTGCTGCCAGTCATCGCCAAGGCGTTCGACGGCAAGATGGGCTTCAGCATGGCATCGCTCGCCGGCTTCTACCTGGTCGGCGTCGCGATCCTCGCCCTCGCCCGCTTCGCTTTCCTCCGCCGCGACCTGTCCAAGTAGGTTGTTGTAGTGGAAGTTAGCCACTTGAATCGTGTAAGCGGATTATGATATAATATGCGCGTTTTACAACTGATATTAACCGTAATGGGATTATTGAAAGGTGTAAAGCTGTGACAGTAAGAGCATGGATAGATGAACTGGAGATGACAGGGCATACGACTTTTTCTCTTGAGGAAGTCGTGTCGGCTTTCCCTTCCCTTGAAAAACAGGTTCTGCAGAACAATCTTATGCGACTTAAGCATGAGAAGCGGATTGTTTCTGTATATAGGCGCTTTTACGTTATTATGCCGGTGAGATACAAGTCAAGAGGGATTATCCCTCCGTCATACTACCTTCCAGAGTTGATGCGATTTATTGGCAGGCCATATTACTTTGGACTCCTTACCGCGGCGAAAGTATGGGGCGCTTCGCATCAGATGCCGTTAGTGGATTTTGCCATAACTACATATCCAGCGCTGAATTCATCGATGAATATGAATGCCAGCATACATTGGTGCTATCGATACAAGATGCCAGAGGAATTTCTTGTGGAAAGAAAGGATGCGAACGGCGTGGTCATGTATTCGTCGCCAGAGTTGACCGCCGTCGAGCTTGTGCAGTACGCGCAGCATTGCGGAGGTCTTGGCAATGTGGCGACGGTGCTTGCGGAGCTGTCGGCCGCGCTGGATTTTGAGAAGACCCCTGCGAAGTTTTTTGAGTATTGCAAGGGAAGGGCGGTCCAGCGGCTTGGCTACATCCTTGAAGAGGTTGTAATGGCGAAGGCCGCGGCGGACGCGCTCTACGAACTGTGGAAGGCTAATTGCAGCATAGCCAATACGAGACTATGCGTCGAATCGAGCAATGCCGTAATTGCTCACAATCGCCGTTGGCATATCGAAGTAAACGAGAAACTTGAGGTCGATGACTTATGATATTGGAAAAACACCTTCTGGAATGGCGTGGGCAGTTCCCTTGGACGACCATGCAGTTCGTGCTGGCGGCGCTACAAGGCCGAGCTCGGCGAAGACTTGCCCAGCTGGCGGGAATACGTGGGCAATGTCGAGGCCAAGCTGGCCGACCCCGGCTACCGCAGCGGCATGGATGGTCTTTTGCGTCCTGGCGTTGAGTTTGATGCCCTCGCGGCATGGAAGAACATCAGATCCGGCATCGTCGATCGGCTCATGACCGACCGCGACCTGTCCAAGTAGGGGATGAAAATTTTCACACTATTTTCCCTTGAGGTGGTAATATGCTTTTAGATGGGCATTATCAAAGACATCCACGGCGACATCGAGAGGGAGGCGGCGCTTCTTCTCGACCGGTACCGTGATACACTGATGCTGGAAGCTCTTGCGCTCTCCTCCGGCGACTCCCATGCCGCCGAGGAACTGGTGCTTCAGACCTTTGAGGCGTATCTCTTCGGCCGCGAGCGGTTCGACCCTTCGAAAGGCGAGCTGCTGCCGTGGCTACGCGGCATCCTTCGCAACATCCACGGCAAGTCTGGGCGCGGTAAGTCGGTAAAAGCAGTATCTTATCTCTCGCAGGACGAGCTTGAGCTTATCAGCGAAATCCGCCGGCAGGACAACTCCACCGACGAGGAGATACTCTCCAATTCCGATTCCGAAGTGATCCGCAAGGTGATAGAGGCGCTGCCGGACAAGACGCGGCGGATAATCGTCTTGCGCTGTTTTGAGTCCGCCTCCTTCGGGGAAATCGCACGCTTGCTTGGCATCAGCGAGATTTCGGTGAAGAATCGGTTCTATTACGCCCGCAAGCTTTTGGCGCGGCGGCTCGGCAAGCTGCTTGGCCGCGCCCCCGCCATTGCGCTGGGCGTTATTCTCGCCGGGGCCTCGCTCCTCTACGCAGCGGCGGTTGTCACCGGCCTCGCCCCATCGCCGTTTGCGGGGACAGACCCCGAGCCTGCCGTCACGAATCACGAGCCACGAATCACGAGCCACGAGCCTACCATGGGGACAGACCCCGAGCCTGCCGTCTCAAGTCTCTCGTCTCAAGCCCCGGCCTCGAACCACGAATCACGAACCACGAACCGCGAAACCAATGGGGACAGTCCCCAGCAATCTGAGGCGATAATTGACAATTCCAACACAAATACGGAGGAAAACACCATGAACACCCAAGTGGTAAAATCTGCCGCGGCCAAGGCGATGGCGGCGGGCACGATGCTCGCGGCGGCGGCACCTGCCGTATCTATTGCGGCGGATCTGCCGGACGGATACAAGCGGATCGAATATATCCAGGGCAACGGCACGAACGCCCGCATCGTCACCGACTATATCCCCAATCCGCAGACGGACAAGGTCGAGGCGGTGGTCGAGTGGCCGGTGGGTAGTTTCGGCGCAAATCACCAGCAGATCTGGTGCGCACGCGGCAATGGCGGCACGGATAGAACCTGGACGCTGTTTGCGATGAGCACCTCCAATTTCCGTTTTGACTACGGTGCAACGCGTGGCGATTTGCTTACTCCCCAAATTGCCGAAGGGGTGAAATACACCGTAACGGCCGACCGAAACGTGTTTACCTGGTCTGGCGGCAGCGGGCAGACGCATACCGAGGAATCCAGTTTCCAGGCGGCAGGCGGTCCACTGGAGCTGTTCGCGTCCTACGCGAGAGGAGTCGATGTTGAAAACGTTAACTACGGCAAGTTCAGGCTCTATTCCTTCAAGGTCTGGCGGTCTGGAACGCTCATTCACGATTTAGTGCCGTGCAAAGACCCGGATGGCGTGACCTCAATGGTCGATGTTTGCGACAACCCTGCGACGCTGACGGTCCATGGGTTGTTTATCGCCCCCACATCTGGCGGAGGAGGGGAACTGCCGACTGGCTATACCGAGGTTGAGTATATCCAGGGCAACGGCACGAACGCCCGCATCGTCACCGACTATATCCCCAATCCGCAGACGGACAAGGTCGAGGCGGTGGTCGAGTGGCCGTCATCGGTCAGCGACGCCCTGGCGGGGAACCAGGGCGTATGGTGCGCGCGCGGCAACGGCACATTAAGCGACACCTGGACGCTTCACATGCTGGGCAACAGCGGCGGAAAGTTCCGCTTCGACTATAAATCGACGTCGGGCGATCTTCTTGAACCCGCTCTTTCCGCGGACGTGAAATACACCGTCACGGCAGACCGGAATGTTGTTTCCTGGTCCGGCGGCAGCGGGCAGACGCATACGCCGATTTCAAATTTCATCGCCGCCGGCAACCGGATGGTGCTTTTCGCGGTGTACAGCGGTGCAACGATCGATGCAAACAGAGGCAACTACGGCAAGCACAGGCTCTACTCCCTAAAGGTCTGGAGTTCGGGCAAACTCATTCACTACTTTGTGCCGTGCAAGGATCCGAACGGCGTAGCGACGATGGTTGATATTTGCTACAACGCGGCACTGACCATAGATGGCACCTTCACCGCCGGTCCCGAAGGGCACTACTACGACGATAAGCTCTTCAGGCCAGCGGGTACGGTGTATTACATTCTATAGCCACGCTACTAAGCATAGGTTTTTGGTATAATACGCGCATGGCAAAGAGGATATTTTCCGCGGCGGTTGCGGCGGCGATCTGCTGCGTTGTCGCCGCGGGCTGCAGGACGCGCGCGCCGCTGATGGTCGCGCACCGCGGCGCCGGCG
>CACWVU010000059.1 GCA_902764415.1 uncultured bacterium
GGCGCGATCGACCCGGCCGCGATGCCGCCGCAGTACGAGGCCGGCGCGTGGAGCATCCACCGCACGCCGATCACGCTGGCGGCGCCGGAGCTGGGGACGAACCTCGAGGAGCTGCGCGCGGCGGTCGACGACGACGAGACCTGGCGCCAGGAGTTCCTGGCGGAGTTCATCGACGGGAGCAGCGTGCTGCTGCCCTACGACGTGATGGCGAAGTGCGAGAGCGTCTCGGCGACGCTCTCGATCACGCCGGAGGAGATGTCGGAGCCGGGGCGCGGGCCGTGGTTCGGCGGGCTGGACTTCGGGCGCACGGGCGACCCGTCGGTGCTCTGGCTCCTGGAGAAGGTCGGCGACGTGCTCTGGACGCGGGCGGTGAAGCTGCTCCGCAACGAGAACACGGTCGACCAGTTCGAGCACTACGAGCCCTACCTGCGGCGCTGCGCGCGGGCCTGCCTGGACTACACGGGGCCGGGCGTGGGCTTCGGCGACATGGCGGAGAAGCGCTTCGGCGCGGTCCGCAACGCCGGCGGCAAGGCCGGCGGGCCGGGCAAGCTGGAGCTGTGCACGTTCTCGGTGCCGTTCAAGTGCGACATCTTCCCGAAGCTGCGCAGCGCGTTTGACGCGGTGCGCCTCCGCGTGCCCAGCGCGCCCGAGACGCGCGAGGACCTGCACGAGATGCAGCAGACGATCACCAACGGGGCCTACAACTACACGGCGCGCCGCACGGCCGAGGGCCACAGCGACCGCTGCACGGCGCTCGCGCTCGCGGTGCGGGCGTCCGAGAGCCCGACCTACCGCGGCTCCCCCGCCGTGGTCGAGGGCTCCGGCCAACACCAGGAGGAAACCCTGTAGCCATGCCGAACCTCTTCTCCCGACTCCTCTCGAAGGCCGACGCGGCGATGCGCCGCGCGCGGGCCTTCTCGCTCCCGCCCTCGCCGGAGGCGCTCGCGCTGGAGGCGCTCAACCCGCTGCGCGGGATCGGCGTCACGGCCGCGCAGGACCTCTTCGACGCGGCGCGGCGCGGCAACTTCGCCACGCTGGGGCGCGTCTACGCGGAGATCGAGAGCGCGGACCCGACGCTGCTCGTCGTCTCGGAGCGCCGCAACGGCGCGCTCGCGGACCTGGCCTGGCGGATGAAGGACGCGGACGGCCGCGCGCCGGGCTTCGACGCGGGGCTGGCGCGCGAGCAGGCGCAGGCGGCCGAGGCGATGCTCGCCGGCGCCGAGAACTTCGGCGAGGCGGTGGAGCACCTCGCGACGGCCTTCTTCCGCGGCACCGCCCACGCGCAGCCGCGCTTCCTGGAGGACGGGACGCTGCTCGGGTTCGTCTGCCTCCCGATGGAGATGGTCTGCTACGACGCCTCGCGCGACCTCTGGCAGCTCAACCCCGGGCTCTCGCCCCAGGAGCCCGGGCCGGGCGCGGCGGGGCTCGTCGACGTGCCGCCGGAGGACGGGATGGTCTCGCTCTCGCGGCGCCGGCACATCGACTACCCGGCGCTCATGATCTACATCCGGGCGGCGCTCGGCGAGCGGCACTGGGGGCGGTTCCTCGACCGCTTCGGGCTGCCGCCGGCCGTGCTCACGATGCCGCCGATGGCGGGCGCCGAGGACGAGGCGAAGTTCCTCGCCACGGCGAAGGCGGCGGCCGACGGCCGCACCGTGGCGCTGCCGAACGGCTCGGGCGTGACCTACGCGGCCGAGGCGCGCGGCGTGAACCCCTTCAGCGAATACCTGCGGCACCAGCAGGAGCTCGTCGTGCTGATGGCGACGGGCGGGCTGCTCACGACGCTCGCGGAGAGCGGCAGCGGCACGCTCGCCGGCAACGCGCACCTGGAGACCTGGCGGCAGGTCGTGCGCAAGGACGCTCGGATCGTCGGCGAGGCGATCCAGGCGCAGCTCGTCGCGCCGTGGCTGCGGCGGAAGTTCCCCGACCGGCCGGTCTGCTCGGTCTTCGACTTCGACGCCGAGCCGGCGCCGACCGCGTCCGAGGTCCTGGACGACGCGGTCAAGGCGCGGCAGGCCGGCTACGAGATCGACGCCAAGGAACTCTCCGAGAAGACCGGCTACACCCTCAAGGCGGCCCCGCAGACCCCCGTCGGGGGCGTTCCGGGCGGCGGCGGGTTCGCCCTCAACGCCAGAATGCCGTTGCAAAGGCCGATTCCTGCGTTGCAAAGGGGGGTCTCGCCCCCCGGAGGGGAAAATGCCCGTCCGGAGCCCGCCCCCGCCTTAAAACGCGTTCTGGAGGCCTTCCGCTCCGACCTGGGGCCGGCCGCCGAGGAGCTGCAGAAGGTCCTCGCCCTCCCGGAAGGGGAGATGCGGGCGGCCTGCAAGGACCTTGCCGACCGTCTGCCGGACCTCCTCCCCGCCGACCCGGCGATGGCCGCGGTGATGGCCGAGGAGCTCGCCGGCGCGTTCGCGGAAGCCGTGGAGGACGGAGGCTTGCGATGAAGCGCGACACGTTCCTCACGCCGGCATTCCGCCGCAAGCGCGGCCGGCCGGCCCGTCCGATCGACGAGGCCCGCGCCCTGGAGCTGCTGCGCGCCGGCGAGTCGGCCAAGTCCATCGGCACGGCCCTGCACGTGGACGCCCGCCGGATCGACGCCATCGCGCGGTCGAACGGGATCGCGAGCCGGCCGCGCGCCGTCAAGCACGCCACCGAGGCGGAGCGGCGCGCGAAGAAGAGCGCGTCCGATTCCCGGAGGCGGGCGGACGCGAGACTGGCCGTGCTGCGATTCACGTGCGCAAAGTGCGGCCGATCGCTCGTCTGCAAGGAACTCCCTCACGGCGAGTCTCGCGGCTTTGTCCGCCTGGGCGGAAAGACGTGGTGCGAATCTTGCGCAAGCCGGCGCTTCCCCCGCCGCCGCCGCCGCGATTACGACGCGCCCTTCGGCGAAGTCCGGATCCCTCTCATCCAGGACGGCAAACACCACCTCAACGCGAACACATGAAGGATCGAACGATGAACACGCTTCCCGACAAGGTCGCCGCGGGCGACGAGACCGAGGTGCAGATCGCGCCCTGGGGCGTCTACCGGAACCGCAACGCGGCCGGCGAGACGGTCGACCAGATCGTCGACGAGGAGGCCGGCCGCGCGATCGTCGCGTACTTCGAGGCCAGCGAGCCGCCGGAGGAGATCCTCGTCGACGCCGACCACGGCAGCGAGACGGACGGCAGCACGGAGGCGATGGCCTGGATCACGAAGATCCGGACGGATCCCGAGACGGGCCTCTGGGCGACCTTCAAGTGGACGGACAAGGGCGCGGAGGCCGTGTCGGCGCGGCGCTTCCGGTTCGTCTCGCCCGCGTGGCACGTGGACGAGGGCGGCCGCCCGGACGCGCTCTCGTCCGTGGCGCTCACGAACAAGCCGAACATCCCGGGCAAACCGATTCTGAACAGAGAAAGCGCCGGCGGCGCATCCGCCGATCAACCCAAGAAAACCAAAATGGAAGAACTCAAGAAAGCGCTCGGGCTCGCGCCCGACGCGGACGACGCGGCGGCCCTCGCCGCCGTGCAGGCGCTGCAGACGAAGGTCACCGACCTCGAAGCGGCGAAGCTCAACTCGGAGGCCGACGCCTTCGCGGAGGAGCACAAGGACAAGGCCAAGGACCCCGAGGTCCTCAAGAACGCCTACAAGAAGGACCCCGAGCTCGCGAAGAGCCTCGTCCTCAACATGAAGGACCCGGAGCCGGCCAAGGCGCCCGCGCCGGAGAAGAAGCCCGGCGAGGTCGAGACGGCGGCGACGCGCATCCTCACGAACCGCGCCCCCGTCGGTCCCGGCGCCGGCATGACGAAGGAGCAGGCCCGCGAGAAGCTCGCCTCCCTCCCGCACGCCGAGCAGGCCGAGTTCTACCGGCAGAACGCCGCTCTCATCGACGGCTAGCCCGTCCCACCAAACCACCCCGAACAACAACCCAAGACAAGGAACCACGAAAATGGCCCTCACCAACCCCGGCATCACGATGGCGGTCTACGCCCTCTTCGCCAACATCAAGCCCGCGCTCGACCTTATCAAGGCGCTCGGCCCCACCGACTTCTCGGCGGGCGAGCCCGGCCTCGACGTCAAGCCCAACACCACGATCAAGTACCCGCTCTCGACCGTCGCGGCGGCGCTCGCCTTCGACGACGACACCAACAACTACCTCACCGGCGGCGACACCGCGTGGGGCTCGCTCACCGCGACGCACTTCCTCCAGGGCTACGACCTGAAGGGCGAGAACATCGACGCCGGCGTGAACGCCGCGCGCATCCAGCAGCTCTTCACCTCCCGCGCCGGCACCGGCATCGCGATGGCGGCCGTCGGCTCGATCAAGACGGCGCTGGACGGCACGACCGGCTCGACGGCCGTGGAGCTGCCGGCCTCGCCGACGCTCGCGCAGTACGACGGGCTCGCCTCCGCCAAGGACTGGTTCGACCCGGCCAACGCCACGCTCTGCCTCAACGGCGCCGAGTGGGCGAAGGTCAAGGGCGTCATGCACGGCGCGAACCTCTCCGCCACGCCGCAGAACGTGGCCGAGGAGCTCGGCTTCCGCAAGGTCGTGCTCGTCCCGGGCATG
Organism: uncultured bacterium; assembly: GCA_902764415.1. Lineage (GTDB taxonomy): Bacteria > Verrucomicrobiota > Kiritimatiellia > RFP12 > UBA1067 > UBA1067. The sequence continues at coordinate 4,550 of CACWVU010000059.1, forward strand.
ACGGCCCGCGCCTGCATCGTGCCCTACGGCTCGATGGGATTCATCGCGCGCGTCCCGGCGATCGTGGCCGACTACATCTCGGCCGGCACCGTGACCGAGCCCGACTCCGGCCTCTCGATCGGCATCGTCGTCGCCGGCGACCAGGCGCACAACCGCCGCGTCGCCAACGCGGACCTCTGGTTCGGCGCCGTGGCGCTCTCCGCCAACGCCGCCGCGACCACGAAGGGCATCATCAAGGTCGGCACCTCCGCCTAGCGGGGCACACCCCGCCACGGGCCGGCTTCGGCCGCGCCCGTGGCGGGGTCCTCACCCTTCCACGCATCCCTTTCCCCTCCGCCCATGAAACGATTCCTCCTTCCCCTCGCGCTTTGCGCCCTCGCCGCTGCGACCTTCGTCCGCGCGGACATGGATTTCCTCGAAATCCCGGCGGACGGCTCGGCCGTCGAAGTCCGTCCCGGCGGCAAGATCGTCTGGGTGGACGCCGTCTCCACCAATTCGGCCTGGTCGCCGACGGTGAAGCTGGCGCGCGAACTCTGGACGGACGTCGCCCAGGTCGAGACGTCCGTCGCGACGAACTTCACCTACTCCTACGTCGTCACGAACGCCCCCGGCACCGTGACGAACGTCTACCCGCGGCCGTTCCCCGCCCTTCCGGCGAGGACCGCCGCCTTCTGGACGAACGCCGTCGAAGTGACGACCGTCGCCACCAACCTCGTCCCGCGGCTTTCCGCCGCCGAGACGAACGCCGTCGTGGCCGGCACGAGCTACGCCGCCCCCGGCGACAAGCTCCTGCTCTCCGGCGCGGCGCCCGACCGCTCCCGCGTCACCGTCGCCGTCGAACGCTGACATGGCCTGGATCACGCCAACCGAAACCGACGCGGCCGCCTTCTTCTCGCAGAAGGAGCTGGACGCGTTCCGCGCCTCGCCGGCCGCGAGCCTGGACCAGGATCCGCATGCCGGCCTGATGGCCGCGACGGTGCAGCAGATCCGGGCCGCGGTCCGCGCCTGCGGCAAGGTGAAGATGGCGGAGGATCCGTCGACGATCCCGCAGTCGCTCCTGGCGACCTGGGCGGTGATCGTGCGGTTCCACGCCCTCACGCGCCTTCCGGTGCCGGTCGGCGAAGACCGCCGCAAGGCCTACCAAGACGCATTGCAGACGCTCGAGAAGGTCGCGCGCGGCGACCTCGTCGTCGAATCCGACGGCGAGTCCGACGCAACCTCGAACGCCGCGGGCCCGGTCTACGACCAGGACGCCCGCTTCCTCGCCGACTAGCCTTTCACCCCAAACCCCAACAAGGACACCAGCAATGGCAGCAGCAACGAACAACATCACGGTCACCGGATACGAGGACAAGATCGTCGAATCCGACCTCAAGATCTACGGCGGCAGCGCCGACACGGACGAGTCGTTCGGCTCGATCCGGACGCGCATCCGCAAGTCCGGCGCCACGGTCACGGCGACGACGGAAGTCACCATCCTGACGGACACCGCCACGGGCGCCACCGAGATCAACGAGCTCTGCGAGGACATCGCGGCGCACTTCGCCCAGGTGAAGACCGAGGCCGCGGCCCTCGCCCAGTAGCCTTCCATGCCGACCGCAGCCGAAGAGATCCTGGCGAAGGCGCCGATGCCGACCGCCCTGTCGTCCCGCGAGATCCGCGCGACGATCGGGGCGGGCGTGCTGCGCCGCAGCCTCTTTTCGGCGCGGACGACGGAGCAGGACTACCTCGATCGCCTCCAGGCGCTCCTGGCGGCGTTCGCGCGCGGCGAGTCGAACAAGGCCGACTTCACGAAGGCGGCGCAGGACGCGCTCGGCGCGATGGGCTACGACCCGGAAGGCGAGGGCGCGGACTGGAACTCGATGCGCGACCGCGGCAGCGAAGCGCGCCTGGCCCTCATCCTCAAGACGCAGGTCGGGCAGGCGCGCAGCGTGGCGCGGAAGGCGGCGAGCGCGGCCTCCCCGGACTTCGAGTTCGACTTCCCGGGCTGGGAGCTGCGGCGCGGCGGCGACCGCCGCGCGCCGCGCGACTGGGCGCAGCGCTGGCATGCGGCCGGCGAGGCGGTCGGCTGGGAGGGTGCGGCCAAGGGCGCGCTCGTGGCGCTCAAGGGCAGCCCCATCTGGGACGCCCTGGGGCGCGGCGAGGGCGGCTACGGCGACACGCTCGGGAATCCCTACCCGCCGTTCGCCTTCAATAGCGGGATGGACTGGTTCGACGCGGACCGGGCGACGTGCGCCCGGCTCGGGCTCGTCGACGAAAAGGAGCCGCCGCCCTCGGACGACGAGCTCGGCAAGGAACTTCCGGACGAGGAGCGCGCGGCGCTCCTCGCCTGGGCGGAAGCGGAGGACCTTTCGGCATGAAGCTTCCGATCGTGATGAAGGCAACGCTGCCGGACCGCGTCCGGACGCTTCTCTCGAAGATCCGGGATCTCTCGGGCCTCACGGCCTACTGCTCCGACCACGTGGCGCTGCTCGTCCGGGACCACCTGACGGACGTCGCGGGACGCCGGCACGCGACGGCGCGCCGGCTCGGCGCGGAGCCGACCGGCTTCCTCGCCGATGCGGCGGGGAGCGTCGTCGCCGCGCCGGAGCCGCGCACGGTCGTCGTGCGCGTCGACTCGCCCGGCGTGAAGCGCGCCTACCACGACGTCGCGATCAAGCCGAAGAACAGCGCGAAGTTCCTCACGGTCCCGATCCACGCCCTTTCCTACGGGCGGAGGGCCAGTTCCGTCGAACGGCTCGCCGCCGCGCGGCTGTTCGTCTTCGCGGACAAGGACAAGGACCAGGCGCTGCTCGCCGTGCGCGAGCGCGCGACGGGGCGGCTGCTGCCGCTCTACGTCCTCAAGCGGACGGTCCGCCAGGCGCAGGATCCGTCGCTCATGCCGTCGGAGGCGGAGATCCAAGAGCGCCTGGTTTCAAGCGCGGCGACCTACATCCGCCGCCACATCGCCGGCCTGGCAAGGAGCGCGTCGTGAGCAGCCTTTCGCAAGTGCAGCGGGAGATCGCGGACCTGATCAACGCCGACGAGCGCTTCGAGCGCCGCGGCGCGCGGGCGTTCCCGTTCGACGCCGGCGACATCTGGGCCGAGGAGGGCAAGTGGCTCGCAGCGGCGACGGGCGGGATCCACGTCTCGATCCTCACGGAGTCCGGGCGCTACCTGGGCGACTCGCCCGACGGCCGCGGCGGCCGCGGCGTGCGCATCGCGCTCAAGGTCGCGATGGTCTGCACGGAGGATCCCGCGCTGCGCCAGGGACTGCGGGAGGGCGGAGACCCCGCCACGGCGCTCCAGGTCGCGGAGCTGCTGGCCGTGAAGTTCAACAACGACAAGATCCGCTTCAAGCGCTTCGTGCAGGACGCGGACGAGAAGACCGGAACCATCTCCGTCGCGGCGGAATTCGAAACCGACACGACGATCACCAACCCAACCGACTAACGAAAGGAAACAGACCATGCCGGACAGCTACACGCATTTCGGCCAGGCGAAGGAACACCTCTGGGGCGCGGACGCAGTCTGCGCCGACTACGGCGAGGTCCAGCGCGTCACCAAGCGCGGCGGCGGCTCCTGGAAGGAGCTCAAGAACCGCGTCGGCGCCGTGACGGGCAAGACGCTGTACGACGAGAACGACAAGATCAACGTGACGGTGCTCCTCAAGAAGACCAAGCAGCCGCCGAAGCAGGGACAGAAAATCACCTACGACGGCAAGACCTGGCTCGTCGACGAGGACGTGACGCTGGAGCAGCAGAACGAGGATTACCAGACCCTCACGGTCCCGCTCTCGTTCTACGCGAACATGCCGAACCCGTAGAAAGGCCCTTGCAATGGACCCGCGATTCGATTTCCCGACGCGCGCAAAGGACGTCTTCGTCCCCACGGCGACGGTCCAGGCCGGCGGCCGCACGGCCGTCCTGGGCCCGCTCACGGTCGGACGGCACGCGCTGCTGCACAGCCTGGAGAGCCCGCTGTTCTACGACGAACCGCGGCTCGGCTGGGGCGTAGGCTGGCTCGCGAGCGCCTACGTGGCGTGGAGCGGCTCCGACGAGCGCCGGCTGCTGCGGCTCCTTTCGGAGCGCGGCGTCGCGGCGATCGTGCAGGAGTCCGTGCACTGGGCGGAGGAAACCTTCCCGGGCGCCGACCCGCTCGCGCCCTGCATGGAGGCGTTGCGGTCGCTCTGGCGCGCGGTCTGCAACCTTGACCCCGCGCCCCGCGGCGAAGGCGCGGAAGGGCCGGTCGCCGCGTCGGGGGAATCCTCGACGCCGGCGACGGCGCCCTCGCCGAGCTCGCCGGCTTCGCCCTAGCGGAGCTGCGGTGGAGCTGGGAGGAGACGCTTCGCGCGCCCCTCGCGGCCCTCATCCTGGCGCGGCGCCACATGCGGCGCGCCGCCGGCCGCCCGAAGGACTTCGGCTGGGCGATGCTGGACTACCTCAAGAACCGGAACGAACAAGATGGCTGCTGAAACCCAGGACGG
>CACWVU010000060.1 GCA_902764415.1 uncultured bacterium
ATCGCCGTCGCCCGCGGCGAATTCGTCAACTGCACCTTCGCCGACAACGTCTCGGCGGAAGGAAGATTCATCATCGACGCCAGCAACTCCAACGAAGCCGCGGGCAGCCAGCAGAACGCCGGGCTGATCAAGTTCGTCAACACCGTCGTCTCCGGAAACGGCGGCCTCGCCACCTACAATTCAGACTACGGCCAGATTGCCGCCAGCCATTCGCTCTTCCCCGAGGCGTCGGCATACTCTTCCGACAACCTCGCGGGACCGGCGGTGTTCAGCCGCGTACAGACTGCACCCTACGCGCTTAGTCCGGTCACCGCCGGATCGCGCGCCGGCGACGCGTCGATCTGGGGAGATGGCGCGCAGGACCTCGCCGGAAATGACCGTGTCACTGTGCGCGGCAGTAACAAGTATGTGGACATGGGCTGCTACCAGGTTGACGAGGACTATCGAGGCGCGCGCGTTCGCGGACGAATCTTCCTCCCGGAAGGAATCTACTACTACCCAATCTGGGATGGGTTCGACGGAAGCACGAAAACCACAGGCACGACACGTTGGTCGATTTCCAATCAATATGCGATCTACGATGTCGGGCGCCCGATGGTGATGAATGCGTTCGGTCTGCTCGCTCGCCCGGGATATGGCGCCCGCTCTAAGAACTACGCGTGGTACGGGACGAATGACAAGGATGACGTCGCCACAAACGGCATTGCGAACGCGACGTTCCTGTTCAACACGGGCACGGACATCACGGCCAGCACCGACTACACCAACTTCTATCCTTCCGCTTCCAGCGAGGCCTTCCGCTACTATTGCTATGCGCCTCGCGGCAACGAGGAGCTCAACTACCATTTCATGTTCTTCAGCGAAGATGCGCAGATCCATCAGAACCCCGTCCACACGCTGTCTTCAGACAGCGTCGGGGGCGAGGAACCATCGACAATCCCGTTCTCCGGCACAGTCGCCTATTGGCCGTATGCGACGACGCCTAAGATCCGCGTGATGGTTTCGCCGACCGAACACGAATACGACTATGATGCCTGGGCCGCGGACGCGCAAACCCGGGTCTTCGAGTCCGCGGTTGCGTATTCGCAGGGCGACAGCTGGTCCGTGGACGTCGCGAATCTTCCGCAGGGGCGTTGGCATGCGCGCGCTTTCGCGGTCGATGGCGAACGCACGATCGCGGCGCACACGAGCGTTGCCTTCGCCACTGGGACGAAGCCATATTACCCCAAGGCATACTATCCGACCGGGATCGGGACAAGCGCATTCAGGACCTACGACTCCCTTATAAACGCCTATGCGGAGGTGTCCGGCACGCAGCGCATTGTGTTCAAGCTCGACGACCCGAGGGTGGAAATCGTCGGATTCCGCATCTGGTCTCGGACATTAGACAACGGCAACTGGCTAGCCCGTGTGATGAACGGACGGCTGCGCGTGACGAATGACGAAGGCGACATGGGAGAAGTGACGGACTACACTGGTGTCACGGCCCGTTCCCTCCATTACGCGGAGAAGGAGCCGGAGGGCGTCACGTGGACGGATTGCCTTCGGCTTCAGGAACTGGATTTCTACGCCGACCGAACCGAGGGCTATTATGCGGAGTATCCGGTCACGATTCCGATCAGGAACCCGACATACATCTGCTTCGACAAATTCACTTACTATCAGTTCCGCGAAATCGAATTCCGCACCTTGCCGCGCCCGACCGGCTCGGTCTACTACATCCGCTAACTCCGCGGCAGTTTGCGCGGTTGACATTTTCGGCGGGGATGTGGTATTATACTTAAAATGAAAGCCATAAGTGTAGATATTTCGAGGGGGGTGGAATTAATAGTTTCCCCGCCCGCGCGAAAACTACACTTAAATTCGTCATCCAACGTCCAATGTCCAAAGTCCTGCTGTCGAGCCTGGACTTTGGACATTGGACTTTTGCATGGCTTTGAATGGACAAGAGGAGCAATTAAATGAAAAGGAGCAGTAACATGAAGAGCCTCGCGTATGGTATCGTCGGTCTCGCGGCCTTTGCCGCGCCGTTTGCCGCACAGGCCGGCTCGGCGTCGTTGTATGTCCAGGACGGGCTGATCGCCTGCTGGGACGGCATCGAGAACGCCGGCGCGGGTATCCACGACCCCGCGGCGGCGGTGTGGAAGGACCTTGTCGCCGGGCGGGAGTTCGCCCTCACCGGCGTCACGGTCAACGACGACCGCATGACCTTTGCGGGGAGCGCGACCTCCTTCGGCAACCTCTCCGCCGCCGACACGACATCGACTTTCGTTGCCGCGAAGAACGGCACGATGGAGATCGTCTACGCCTCGCCTACGATCGTTTCCGGCCAGAATTACCAGATCCTGCTGCAGTCCACGGCGAGCGCAGGACTGGCGTTTGGACTCTATAACAGCAGCAGCATCATCGCCTACACCACATCCACCACTACTGGCAAGCCGGTACTCTCGTTTACATCGGGAACGGCGACGAACTCTGTTTCCGTGCGCTACTCCTCCTGCGTCCCCGCCTCCGCGATCGCCAACGGCGAGACTCAATCGTTTCTCAGTCGCAACGACTACTGGGGCTCTCCCGATGCTTCCGGTACGACTTTCATCGGCGTCAGGGCCAGCAAGGCCAACAACACCCATTTCCCCGGCTCCATCTACTGCATCCGCCTCTACAACCGCCAGCTGACGGACGAGGAAATCGTCGCCAACCACGCCATAGACAACATGCGTTTCCGTGATGGCAGTTACCCCGATGACGAGCTGGTTGTCTTCGGCGCCCCAGGCAACTACGGCTCGCCCTATCCTGCCTATGGCGATCAGACCGGTCTGGAACCGGGAGATACGATCGTCGCCTCGTGCGAGTCGTACACGAACTCCGAGCAGATGATCGAATACCTTTGCACGGGCTGGAAGCTCTACGACAAGAACGGCAACGTCGTCTCGAACGGGACGGACAAGACCTTCACATACACCCATCCGACGCCGGCCGCTTTCCGCATGCTCCAATGGCAGTGGTCTGTGCGCAAGATGTCTTCAATCACCGACGCGACCCTGCCGGTCGGCGGCGCGGCGTTCCATGTCGACGCCTCTATGCCATCGACGCTGACCACGGTCGAGTCCGGCGGCAAGAAAATCGTCACGGCCTGGTGTGACGCGGACGGCGGACTGATGAAGGCGACCGCCGGATCCAGCAGCCGGCCCTGGCTGGTCACCGACGACGGGTTCCCATATGTGGACTTCGGTCCGCAGACAAAGGGGAATGGCACAGCGGCTGGCGACACGGCCGGCCACCTGACCTGGTCGTCGCAATTGACGACAATTCGCGAGGTCTTCCTCGTGTTCAGCGACTATCCCGGCTCCGCCCACTCGTTCTTCTTGGGCGATAGTTCCGTTTACCACTTCCACCGCAACCAGAAGAAGCTCTTCAACACCACGTATGCCAGTGCGTACGTCCAAAACGGCCTTATCGAGGTCGATGGCGTCGTCCGCGATGTCAGCTACACTTTGCCGGAAGGATTTCATATCATCCACCTTCGCACGACCGGCGCGGTCACCGCGAACCGCTTTGCGCAGGACCGCACCGAGGACTTCGGCGGGCAGCGGCTCCAGGAGGTCATCGTCTACACGAAAACGCTGACCGACGCCGAGGCGGAGGCGACTTACGACTACCTGGAAGGCAAGTGGTTCAGCAACCCCGGCGTACTCGAGGTTGACGGCTCGCCCGAACAGCTTGGTTCGCCGTCCCCGGCATACGGCGTCCAGGTCGGCATCGCCGCGGGTGCGATGGTTCCCGTCTCCTGCGGCGCTACGATCGTTTCCAATGCCGAAGAGACGGCTTACGGTTGTGTCGGGTGGAAGCTTTACGACAAGGATGACAACGTAATCTCAAGCGGGGAGGGAACCTCCTTCACCTACGAGCATCCGACGCCTGCCGAGTACCGCCGCCTCGAGTGGCAGTGGGTCAAACTGCTGACGATTCTTCCGATTCCCGACCAGGTCAACGAAACGTTCGATCCGTGTCGTCCTGAATTTACCGTGTTCAATAGGGTCAACGGGGCGACCTATACAGTCGGCGGGACCATCGCAAGCCCGTACTTCGATGTCGAATACACGGGCAACGATGCCGTAGGCACTGCGAATGTCGTCGCAATCGGCAAGGGCGAGTTCGCCGGTCTTTCCGCAAACGGGAATTTCAACATCACAGCGACAAAGCGCGAGGACGAGAACATCTATACGACGGATGTCACCGCGCGGCGTCGCGAGGTCGCCGGCAAGTATGTCTACGTCTTCACCAACGCGGCGGCCGCGCAAGTGTCGATGGTGAAGCGCAATCTCGCGATGACCGACTATCTTGTTGTCGGTGGTGGTGGTGGCGGCGGCAACGCCATGGGCGGCGGTGGCGGCGGCGGTGGCGTCACCAACGCGACTGGCATTGTCCGCGCGCTTCTCTCGGCGGGCGATACCTTCACGGTCTCCGTCGGCGCGGGAGGCGCAGGCGCGGGCAACTATAACAGCAAAGGTGCCAATGGCAAGGCAACTTCGCTCCAGTTCGGTAACATCTCCATCTCGGTCGCGGGCGGCGGTGGCGGCGGCAGCGCTTTCTCCGGGGCCGGCGCGGCTGGTGCATCCGGTGGCGGCGGATCAGTTAGTGGAGCCGGAGGTGCCGGCATTGACGGCATCGGCTACGCCGGCGCGACCGTCGCCAACAGCAGGACCGGTGGTGGCGGCGGCGGCGCGGGACATGAGGGCTACCCGTACACGGACAGCCCCGCGCGCGCGGGCAACGGTGGCGAGGGCATCGTGAGCAGCATCACCGGCGAAGCGGTTTACTACGGCGGTGGTGGCGGCGGCGGCGCTGACAATTGCGATCCCGGATTCGGCGGTCTTGGCGGCGGCGGCGACGGTAAAAAGAAAGCCGCAGGTCAACCCGGTACCGATGGTTTCGGCGGTGGTGGCGGCGGTGGCAGCTGGCTCGGTAGTAATAGCGATAGTCGAAATTGCGGCGGCAACGGTGGCTCGGGAACCGTGATCCTCGCCCTGCGGCCGGGGGACTTCAATATCGAGCCGATTGCCGACCAGTATTTGGATGTGGGGGCAGGTGGAGGATGCACCCCCGAACCTGTCGTGCGGACGAGTGACGGCGTTACGCTGCTGACCAAGGATGTTGACTACACGGTCTCCTACACTGGCAATACGCAGTCGGGAACTGGCTTTTTGACGGTCACGGGTATCAACGGTCAATCTGGCAAGGTCTGCGAGATCAGTTTCAAGATCTATCTCCGTTACTTTGTCGACTCCGAAGCGGGGCCGGGAGGCGACGGTTCTGCTGCATCTCCGTTCGCCACGATATCCAATGCGGTTGAGAAGGCGAAAACAGACATTGGCGGTGGTGCATTGCTGGTGGAAATCGATGTTGCGGTCGGAACATACATCGAAACCGGGTTTGTTCTTGACGCGCCGATCGTCATCGTCGGTGCAAACCGCGATACGGTGGAGATAGTGGACAACGTCGCCGGCTACCGCGCATTCACGATTTCGCACGCGGATGCGGCCGTGCGGAACCTGACCATTTCCGGCGGTGGCTTAAAAACGAACAACGGCCAGGGCGGCCACATTCGGATGACGGCGGGTCTCGTGGAGAACTGCGTCATCAAGAACGGACGCGCCGGCGCGAGCAAGGGCTATGGCTATGGCGGCAACGTCTGGATGTCCGGCGGGCGGCTCGAACGCTGCCTCGTCACTGGCGGTTTGGCCAACTGGGGCGGTTTCTCCGCAACAGAGGCCTGCGGCATGGGGCTTTACGCCACGGGCGGGACGATCGACAGCTGCTGGTTTAAGGACCACAAGACTGACAACAGTGACGGGAACAACTCCGCCAGCGTCTATCTCAACGGCGCGGCCACGATGGTCAACTGTACTGTGACTGGCGGTTGGGCTCGGAACTATAAAGGCAAGGGTTCTGGCATTCATATCGCCAATGCCAGCGCGAAGGTCGTGAACTGCGTCGCCTACGGCAATTATGTCGGCAAGGGCACGATCTCCAACACCGCCGTATCAAACTTTGGTTCAGGGAACTTCGACCGCTATTTCTACTGCGGCTCGTCCTTCACGAACACATCCTGCGCGACCTGGACGGTGCTGACGGACGAGGATTTCGTCAACTACGTGACGTTTACAGGAACGGCCGAAGCTGATCTGAAGACCTACTTCAACAGTGCGGCGTATGCAAGCTTCGACTGGCACCAGCGGCTTTCGTCCGCGATTGTGGACGGCGGCACGATGGATACCGCCTATCGTCCCGAAGACAGCGCGACGCTCGACCTCGACGGCAGCAATCGCGTCTCCGGCGTGTCGATCGATCTTGGTTGCTGGGAACGCGACCAGTCCCAGTTTGAGTGTGCTGGCCGCCTTGCGAGCTACGGAGCGCTTGAGACCGCCAATGTCACCTTCATTGCAAAGGTCTTTGGACCCTCGAGCGATGTCGTCATCCGCTGGGACTACGGCAATGGCGTGACTAACGATACGAGCGAGGCCACGCATGTCTACGCCTATCCGGCGGCTGGCTATTTTACCGTGAAACTTTCGGCCTCGCCAGACGGGGGCTCGACCTGGACTGACTGGTACACGGTGCCGACGCGCCTCGCGGTCGCGCCAGCGCGGATGTATGTCGATTCGAACTGCGCGACCCCGGTGTTCCCCTACAAGACGCGGGAGACGGCGGCGACGACGCTTGGCGCGGTGGTGGGGTCGCTCACGAACAACGTCTCAGAGAACAAAACGATCGTAGACGGCGTAGACATCGTGATTTTGAAAGGGTCGAAATCGAACGACACGGGCTGCTTCCTTGCGACCGCAGTCACGGTTCGCGGCGAAACTGGCAACCCGGCCGACGCGGAAATCGTGGACAACGTCGCCGGTTCCCGCGCGTTCACGCTGACGCACCCGGACGCAGTTGTCTCCAACCTCACGATTTCCGGTCTCGGATTTCGGACGACAGGCTCGCCCAGCGGTGGCGGCGGTCATGTTTGGATGTCGGCCGGGCTGGTTGCCAACTGTATCATCAAAAACGGGCGCGCCAGTGGCCAAAAGGGCACTGCCCACGGCGGTAACGTCTACATGACGGGAGGCAGGATCGAGCGCTGTCTCGTCACCGGCGGCATGGCCAACTGGGGCGGCTACGCAAATGAAAGCGACGGCATGGGTCTTTACGCCAAGGGCGGGACGATCGACAACTGCTTCTTCAAGGACAACAAGGATGACACGAGTGACGACGGGCACAACGATGGCAGCGTCTGCCTCGATGGCGCGGTCACGATGGTCAACTGCACGGTGACAGGTGGTTTGAGTCGTGATTATTCTGGACACGGAACGGGCATTTACATTAAAAACGTCAATGCGAAGGTGGTGAACTGCGTCGCCTACGGCAATTATTCCTATTTTAGAGGTACGAATTCCTATGCCACCAATTCGCTCGCTTCCAACTGTGGCAATGCGAATCTCGGTCGCTATTTCTACTGTGGCGCGGCTTTCACGAACACATCCTGCGCGACTTGGACGGTGTTGACGGATGCGGACTTCGTCAAGTACTCGTCTTGCACGGGAAGGACTTACACCGCGATCAAGACCTACCTGGCGAGCGAGGATTACTCAAAATTCGATTGGCACCAGAAGCGCGATTCAAAGATTGTCAATAGCGGCACGCTGGATACCGCCTATCGTCCCGCCGACAGCGTGACGCGCGACCTGGACGGAAACGAGCGTGTGTTGAACAGAACCATCGACCTCGGCTGCTGGGAGAAAATGCTCTCGGTCGGCTTCTTCTACATCCTTCGCTGACCAGGTGACGTCAGCGAAGCGTCGGGGTGAGTGCGGACATTGGACATTGGCATAGCTTTGATTCGACAAGAGGAGCAATGAAATGAAAAGGAGCAGTAACATGAAGAAACTCGCGTATGGCATTGTTTTGGCTTTCGCGGCAATGTCCGCGGCAGTTGCGTTTGCGACGGGAGATCGGATCCCGGCGGGCTATACCGAGATCGAGTATATCCAGGGCAATGGCTTGAACACCCGCATCGTCACCGACTACACGCCTCAGCCGAACATCGACAAGATCGAGGCGGTGGTCGAGTGGCCGGCGAACACGCTCAACGCGCACCAAGCGGTCTGGTGCTCGCGCGGCAATGACACTCAAGTCGATTCCTGGACGCTGTTCTACATCAAGGACAACAACAAGTTCCGCTATGACTACATGCCAAGCGGACATGCTGTTTCCCTAGTCCCTAATTTTGCGAATACCACCGACACGAAATACACGATCACTGCCGAGGACAACACGGTCACCTACTCCTCCAACGGGACTGTGCTGGATAGTCAGGACACCCCGGCGTATTCCTACACCGCCGGCAGCGTCCTGGCGCTTTTCACCTCGCACTACAACGGAACCAAATCCAACGTCGGCAACTACGGCAAGCACAAGCTCTACTCCTTCAAGGTCTGGCGGTCGGGCGTGCTGATTCACTACTTTGTGCCATGCAAGGACGCGAACGGCGTGGCGACGCTCGTCGACATCTGCGACAACCCGGCGACGCTGACCAAGGACGGAACCTTCTCCGCCGGAAGCGATGGCCACTACTACGACGATTCGCTCTTCCCGTCGGACGACGCGCTTGAAGTCTCCGGCTTCCCCGGCCTGTACGGTTCGCCGACTCCGGCATACGGCATCCATACGGGGCTCTCGGCGGGAGACACGGTTGCCGTGTCGTGCGCCCCCTATACGAACACCACCCTGATGATCGAGTACATCTGCACGGGATGGAAGCTCTTTAACGGCGCCGGCACCGAGGTCTCGAACGGAACGGAAACGGCCTTCACCTACACGCATCCGACGCCGGCCGCGGCCCGCAGACTCGTGTGGCAGTGGGCTCCCCGCGCACTGTCCACGATATCGGATGCGACGCTGCCTGTTGATGGAGCGGCCTTCCATGTCGACGCCTCCATGCCTTCGACTATTGATACGATCGAGTCCGACGGGAAGCAGCTGGTAACGGCCTGGCGCGACGCGTCCGGCGGGTCGATGAGGGCGGTTTGCGGAACCGCCAGCCGGCCTCGCCTCGTCACGGACGACAAGCTTCCGTACATCGACTTCGGCCCGCAGACGAGCGGGAACGCCTCTTCAGTCAATGACAACGCCGGGGCCCTTGTCTGGTCGTCGGAGCTGACGACCGTCCGCGAGGTCTTCCTTGTCTTCAGCGACTATCCCGGTTCGCAGCATTCGTTTTTCTTCGGCGCCAGCGGTACCTACCACTTCCACCGCAACCAGAAAAAGCTCTTCAACAACCAGTTTGCCAGCGCAAACGTCAAAAACGGCCTGAAAGAGGTCGACGGCGTTGAATGCACCATCGACTACGAGCTGCCGGAAGGGTTCCACATCATCCACCTGCGCACGACGGGCAACGTCACCGCCGGCCGCTTCGCGTGGGACCGCAACGTCAACTACGGCGGGCAGCGGCTCCAGGAGGTCGTCGTCTACACGAAGACCTTGACGGACGCCGAGGCCGGGGAGGTGTACGACTACTTGCACGGCAAGTGGATTGCCGTTCCGGGCATGCTTGAAATCGACGCCTTTCCCGCTCAGCTCGGCTCACCGACTCCGGCGTACGGGGCAGTTGTCGGTCTTGCATCGGGAGAAGCCCTCGCCGTCTCCTGCGGAGCGCCGATTGCGACGAACGACGAGGACAGGGTCTATGCCTGCGCGGGCTGGACGCTCTACGACCTTTCCGGCAGCGCGGTGTTGAATGGAACGGAAACCTCCTTCACCTACACGCATCCAACCCCGGTCGCATACCGCAAGCTCGAGTGGCAGTGGGTAGAGCCGCTGACGATCCTGCCGATTCCGGATCAGATCTACAACTTCGGCGACATCTGCCGTCCGGAGCTCACGGTCTCGAATGTCATCAACGCGGCCACCTGGACAATCGGCGGCGACATCGTGAGCGCGGACTTCGACGTCGAATATGTGAACAACGTCGGCGCAGGCGTCGCGTCGGTGACTGTGACCGGCACCGGCGCATACCCGGGAGCGACCGCCTCCGCCACCTTCAACATCTCGGCGACGGCGCTCGAGGACGCGAATCTCTCGACAACCGACAATGCCGCCCGCCGTCTGGAGATGGACGGCAAGTACGTCTACATCTTCACCAATGCCGCATCCGCGGCGTCGGTGACGTTGAAGCGCAACCTCGTCCTCACCGACGTCCTCCTTGTGGGCGGCGGCGGCGCGGGCGGAAACACGATGGCCGGCGGCGGTGGCGCGGGCGGCTTCATCGAGCTTGCCGATGTCTATGCCGGGTACGAAGCCGGCGAAACGATCGCGTTCACGGTCGGCGCGGGCGGCGCAGTCGCCACCGGGCAGAACCGCGGCGGCAACGGCGGCGACACGATTCTCACCCTTGACGGGACGACGCATACGGCCAAGGGCGGCGGCGGCGGCGGCGGCTGGAGTTCCACGGTCGGAGCAAGTGGCGGTTCGGGCGGCGGTAGTACGCGCGGCAGTAGCGTCGGCTTAGGCGTGGAAGGCCAGGGGCACGCGGGCGCGAGGGCTGCGAGCGGGGCCACCAGCAGCACGGGCGGCGGCGGCGGCGCGGGCGAGAGCGGCCACGGACCGACGACATCGCCCGCCAGATCCGGCGACGGCGGCGCGGGCAGACTCTTCGCTGTTACCGGTGAATACTACGGCGGCGGCGGCGGCGGCGGCGGATCGGTCTTAGACTATGGCACGGCTCTGGCCGGTTCCGGCGGCCTGGGCGGCGGCGGCGACGGCGGTCGCGATACCGGCGGCGCGGACGGCGCGGACGGTTACGGCGGCGGTGGCGGCGGCGGTGGCTGGACTGGTGCAAACCAGTTCGGCGGCAAGGGCGGCAGCGGCACGGTGATCCTCGTCTTCAGGCAGACGGACCTTGGCGTCAACCCGATTCCCGACCAGAGACTCGATAACGGCGGCGCGAGCCGGCCTGCATTCACCGTCGTGAATACGCGGACGGCGCAGTCCTGGACGCTCGGCGGCGACAGCGTGAGTCCCGATTTCGACGTTGTATACACCAACAACACCGCAATCGGCGTGGCAGGAGTGACGGTCGTCGGCAAGGGAGAATATGCCGGCGAGCGATTCTACACCACTTTCCACATCATCAGCGACGGCAACATCGCGACTGACGATCTGACCGTCCGCACGCTTACGGCGAACGGCAGAAAGGTCTATGTCTTCAAGAACGCCGCGCTCGGACGGATGCCAGTCACGGTGCAACGCGGGCTCTTCCTCGCCGACGCCCTGCTCGTGGGCGGCGGCGGCGCGGGTGGCAACACGATGGGTGCCGGCGGCGGAGGAGGCGGCGTCCTCGAGCTCAACGGCGTCAATGCCATCTATGCGCCGAACGACACGATTTATCTCACGGTGGGCGCGGGCGGCGTGATTTCGGCCACTCCCGGCCAGCGAGGCACCAGCGGCGGCAGGACGTTGATTGAATTCGGCGCGGACTCCGGCGCGAGCGCGGCCTCGGTCGCCGGCGGCGGCGCGGGCGGTGCCTGGGGCACCAACACTGGCCTCAACGGGGCGTCCGGCGGCGGCGGCTGCAAAACCGCTGCGGGCGGCGCGGGCACCGAGGGACTCGGCTATGCCGGGGCCGCCGGCAGCGGCGACGGCAAGTCCGGCGGCGGCGGCGGCGCGGGCCACGCCGGCTACGCGACGGATACGACCGCGCTTCGTACCGGCGACGGCGGCGAAGGCGTGACGAGCGACATCACCGGCGAGGCCGTCTATTACGGCGGCGGCGGCGGCGCAGGCGGATCGGACAACGGCTACGGACTCTACGCGCCCGGTACCGGCGGCCTCGGCGGCGGCGGCACGGGCGGCAAGGAGCTGCATGGCGCAAACGGCGTCGACGGTCTCGGCGGCGGTGGCGGCGGTGGCGGATACAACGGTGTCATCGCGGCCAACGGCGGTAACGGCGGTTCGGGAACCGTCATTCTCGCCTTCACGGCGGCCGACTTGGCAATCGACCCGGTTCCCAGCCAGGTCCTCGCTGCCGGCGGCGCCTGCCCCGAGCCCGTCGTGAGGCTTTACGGCAGCTCGGCGGTGCTCACGAAGGACGTCGACTACACCGTCTCCTACACGGACAATGACGCCCTTGGCACGGCGCTGATGACGGTAACCGGCATCGGCACCTACGCCGGCAAGGTCGGCTACGCGAAATTCCTCGTGGTCGAGCGCTACTATGCGAAGCCGGCGGTGGACGTGGAAGGCGATGGCCTCAGCTGGGCGACGGCGATGTCCGTGACCAACTTCTTCGCGACGCACGGAGTGGTCGACAGCGCCTGCGAGGTCTGGATCGCGGCGGGCACGGTGTCGGCGCAGGCGATTTCCATCACCAACAACGCGCAGCTCGTGATCCGCGGCGGCTTTGCGGGAACGGAGACGTCGCTCGACGAGCGCTCGGAAGGGGCGCTCACGGTCTTCGACGGCGAACGCACGGCGACGACGCTCCTCAAGATCGAGGGCTCGACGGATTCGGAGCTCGTCATCGACCATCTCAAGTTCTGCAACGCCCGCGCGAACGGCTTCATCAAGTCCGGCGGTGGCTCGCTCCAGATCCTCGGCTGCGCCATCGAGGCGAACGGCAGGGATGTCGGCACCGTATACGGCCGCGGCATGAACGTGCAGTCCGACGGACTCGGCACGCTTGTCGTCAAGGATTCCGTCTTCGGCGGCAACATCAACAGCACGCAGGACAACACCTACGGCGGATTCGGCATCTACATCAGCAACTTCAGCGGCGCGATCGTCGAGGATTCGCTCTTCGTCACCAACGGGTGCCCGATCGCTTCGCCGTATGCCGGCGGCTGGGTCGGCTATAACGCGACCGGTGCCGCCATCTGCGCCAAGGACACCCCGACTACAGTGCGCAGAAGCCGCTTTGCCGGCAACAGCTGCCCGATCCGCCTGGGTACTGGCGACAGTCGGTGGGGCGGCGGCACGATCACGCTTTCCGGGAACTGCGGCGGCTCGGTGATCGACCACTGTACCTTCATCGGCAACACCGACCGCCTCAGCTACCAGGGAAACGACTCGGTTGACTGCGGCGGCGCGCTGGTGGTCAGACTCAACAACGCGGCGGACAAGGTGAAGGTTGACCACTGCACCTTCGCCTACAACCTCACGCATGGCGGCAGCTCCGCCGGCGGCGTCACCGTGGTGAAGGGCGACGTCGACATCGCGAACACGATCTTCTGGCAGAACACGAGAAGCCTCGTCACCAAGGTCGGCTACGGCTCCGACGTGCAGGTGCATTCCTCCGGTTCGGCGAACATCCTCCATTCGGCGGTGACGACCCTCGACGGCACGGCGCTCGTCGGCGCCGGGCTCACGATTGACGAAGATTCCGTCTTCGCGGCCGACCCGAAGCTCGTCACGACAACCGATGACTTCGAGGCTCTCCTCACGAAGACATCCTCCTATACATACTACACGGTCAATGCCGCCGTCTACGGCGTGCTGGTGGCGATGGACGCGCATCTCAAGTCGCCTGCCGGCTACTTCGTCAACGGTGGCGCGGCAGGTCCGGCGACGACTGACTACTCGCCCGCGATCGACGCCGGCGATCCGGCGGCGGACTATTCGAACGAGCCCGCGCCGAACGGCGGGCGGCTCAACCTCGGCGCCTTTGGCAATACCGCGGAGGCGTCCTCGTCCGCGACCGGCCAGCCGGAGGCGAACGTCGAGGTGACATTCCCCGACGGCATGACGCGCCCGAAAGTCACGATCACGATGGGGTTGGAATCGGGCGATGCGTACAGCGCGGTGGTGCAGCTCTACTGCACCACCGGCGGAGTGCTTCTCTCAAGCCAGAACTGGAGCGGTGTCGGCGACGGTGATGTACTCGAGCTCTTCCTGCCGTACTATCTGACGAACGGCGACGACTTCAGGGTGCTGGTGATGATCAACGCCACGAACGCCTCCCCGGTCGAATACCAAGCCTCCGAGACGGTGGACGGCAACTACCCGCCTTTCTACGGCAAGGGTGGCGGGCCGAACGTCATTCACGTGCGCACTGGCGCAGACTGCAAGATGGACGGCACCAGCTGGACCGACGCCTACCCCGACCTGGGAACGGCCTTGAACGCCGCGCCGGGCGAAGGAATAACAGAAATCTGGCTCGCGGTCACCAACGACTACATGACCAAGGCGATCACGCTCGCCTACCCGCTGACTATCCGCGGCGGTTTCGCCGGTGTCGAAAACTCCGAGGCGGAGCGGCCGGAAGGGACCATGACCTGGCTGGACGGCAACAACGTGTACCGGACGATGGAGTTCGCCGTCCCGCAGGGCGCGCTCCTGACGGTCGAGCGCATCCGCTTCTCGCACTCCTCGCAGCCGGAACTGAAGAAGAGCGGCAAGGGCGATCTGCGCGTCCTCGACTGCCTGTTCACGAATCCCAACGGGAGCGGCACCATCGCCGGTCGCGGCATCTATGCCACCGGCGCCGGCACCGTCGCGGTCACGAACTGCAACTTCCTGAACATGATCGGACCAGCCGAGGACAACAGCGGCGGCGGCGCGCTCTACTTCGACTCCTGCGCCGCGGCCTACGTGGACCACTGCCTCTTCGTGACCAACGGCACTTCGTTCAAGGCCAACGGCGGCTGGGCGCGGTATCGGGGTGCGGCGGCCTTCGTCAACGCCACGCCGACCGTCTTCAGCAACTGCCGTTTCGCCGCGTGCGGCGCGGCGCTGCGCGAAGCCACCGTCGGCGGCGTGGTGGAGTTCGTCGGCGCCTCGGGCGGGTCGAAGCTGGTCAACTGCGTCTTCGTCGGCAACAACGACTTCCAGAGTATGAACATGCCGGACGAGACCGTCTGCGCCGGTGCGATCGCCGTCACGATGTCCGCCACCAGCCAGACGCTCGACGTCGAGAACTGCACCGTCGCGTACAACATCACGCAGGGCAAGTGGAACGCCGCCGGCATCACCGTCGGCACGGGCACGGTCAACCTGAAGAACTCGATTGTCTACGGCAACGTCCGCGGCTGGAAGGCCTACGCGGACGCCGCCGGCGCCGATATCGCGGTGCGGTCGAAGGGCATCCTTAACATGTCGTATTCGCTCGTCACCGGCACGGAGACGAACTACATCAGCATGATTGAGGGAGGAATCACCAACATCGGTCCGGGCATGATCTACGGCGACCCGAGGATGGTCAGCACCAATGATTTCCGGACGCTTTTCACTGATGGCGGCACCTACTGGTATTTGAACGGGAATGCCGTGCGCGCCAAATGCGCCGCGCTGGACGCGCACCTGCGCAGCATCACAGGGTATCTGGTCGACGGGCGACTCTTCAAGTACGAGGAGAACTCGCCGGCGATTGATGCGGGCGATTCGAAGAGCGACTTCCACGGCGAGCCGGACTGCATTATCGGCTGGCACGGCAAGCGGGTCAACATGGGCGCCTACGGCAACACGCCCGAGGCGGCGATGACCGCGCTCCCCGGCTTCCTGTTCATCCTGCGGTAGGAATTTAAGAAGGAGAAATCAAGATGAAGGCGATGAAGAATCTCGCGTATGGTATCGTAGGTCTCGCGGCTTTTGTCGCGGCAGATGCGTTCGCGGCGGGAGCGCTGCCGGCCGGATACACTGAAGTCCAATACGTCGGGTCGTCCGGCTCGCAGAACCTCAACACCGGCATCGCGCCCAAGACCACGACGCGCGTCGTCTGCGACTTCCAGTATACTGTGGTCGATGGCTCGGCTCAATGCGGCTGGGGCTCGACCGGCAGCAAGGAGTCGTTCTTCTTTGGCGTCGCCGGTGACGGTACCTTCAAAGCGTCGGTGTCCGGCAACTTTACGGTATCTCCTACCGGCGTTGCCGCCGACACCGCCCGTCACACCTTCGACATTTCGATGTCCGCGCTGAAGCTCGACGGGACGGCGTTTGCCAATGCGACCACGTCCCCGTTCTCCAACGCCGCGTCCGGCAATACG
>CACWVU010000061.1 GCA_902764415.1 uncultured bacterium
GACGAGGAGCGGGTCGAACTTCTCGAGGAACACCATCGTCGAGCCGTGATTGACGCAGCTCATCACGCCGAGGACGCAGCCGAAGCAGTGGAAGAGCGGCACCGGGATGCACACGCGGTCGCGCGAGGAGAGGTTCTGGCACGCGCCGATCCAGAAGCCGTCGTTCGCGATGTTGCGGTGGGTGAGCTGCACGCCCTTGGGGAAGCCGGTGGTGCCGCTCGTGTACTGCATGTTCACGACGTCGTTCACGTCCACCGTCGCCTGGCGGGCGAGGTACTCCTCCTGCGTGACCTCGCAGGCGAGCGACTTCACCTCGTTGAGCGAGTACATGCCGCGGTGCTTCTTGGGGCCAAGGTAGAACATCCGCTTGAGGTGCGGGTACTTGGCGCTCTTCAGCGCGCCGCGCGGGCACTCCTTCAGCTCCGGGATGAGCGAGTTGATGACCTCGATGTAGTCGCAGTCGCGGTAGCCGTCGATGACGAACAGGTTCTCGTCGCAGTCGCGGTAGCCGTCGATGACGAACAGGTTCTCGGCGTCGGACTGCTTCAGGGCGAAGTCGATCTCCTGGCTCTTGTAGTTGATGTTGAGCGGCAGCAGGATCGCGCCGATCTTGGCCGTCGCGAACATCAGCACCACCCAGTGCGGCACGTTCGTCGCCCAGAGCGCCACCTTTTCGCCGCGCTTGACGCCGAGCGCCATCAGGCCCTTGGCGACGTAGTCGACCTCCTCGGAGAACTCGAACCAGGTGAGCCGGTAGTCGCGGTCGGCGTAGACGACCGCGTCGTTCTCGCCGCACCGCGCGACCGTCTGGTCGAGAAGCTGGCCGAGCGTGTACTCGCGCGTCACCGGCAGGTTGTGCCAGGGAACGCCGGTCGAGACGGACTGGGTGAACGGCGCCTTTCGCGGCGCAGTGCCGAATGGATCAGTTAACTTGAACATAAGATCAGACCCCGAAACTTTTCAACTTTTCAACCCTTAAACCTTTCAACCCTTAAACCGGCATGAACACGATGCCGTAGATCGACGCGGGCTTGCCGCCGAGCGCCCTCAGCCCGTGGTTGACGCACGAGTTGTAGTAGGCGGTGTCGCCGGCCTTGAGGACCGTCTTGTCGGGACCGTAGGTGAGCTCGACCTCGCCGGAGATGCAGATGATGAGCTCCTCGCCCTCGTGGTGCTGCACCGCGTCTACGCCATCCGCCGCGAACTCGATGCGGAACGGATCCATGTGGCGGTCGGGCTTGCCGAGCGCGAGCGAGTGGCTCGCGTAGCCGAGCGTGTTCATGCCCTCGCCCGCCACCTTCTTCGCCTCGATGTCGGCGGCGCGCGTGATGATCGGGTCGGGCTTGAACTGGTCGTCCATGAAAGTGCCGATCCTGAGGCCGAGCGCACGGGAGAGCTTCACCAGTACGCCGAGCGCGGGCATGACCTCGCCCTTCTCGATCGCGTTGATGACCTTCTCCTCCACGCCGGACTTCTGGGCGAGGTCCCAGATGCTCCATCCGTGGCTCTCGCGGTATGCGCGGATGCGCGATCCCGCCTTGTTCGAGCCATCTTTGGCGCCTTGGTTTGTTGTTGTGTCCATGTTTTTCACTCCTTAAGTTGTTTCGAATCGCTTGTTGTCGGGGATATGCCGGGCGGTCCAAAGCGAAAGCGGACCGTCCGCCTTGACGATCCGCTTTGTTAAGGGTGCATTTGAGCAGGTTTTCTGGCAATCACGCCTGAACCGACTCAGCGGATCCGCACCCGCTAAGTCCGAGAATAAGTCGAAACAGTATGTGCCTTTTGCTCATTTGCGTGAATTATACCCTTTATCCGCCGCGAATTACGTAACCTTAGGTTACGGAATCGCCCTTTAGCTTGAAGACGTTTTTACGCCAGGTGATGAGCCCTTGGTCGCGCAAGTGCCCGAGCGCGCGGGAGAGCGACGGCCGCGTCACCCCGAGGTACTCCGCCATCCGCTCGCGGTCGAACGGCACCTCCACCTCGCCGGTGTGGCCGCTTTCGCTGTCCAGTTCGTCTAGGTACGCCTTGACCCGCGCCTCGATCGTCGGCGCGTCCATCACCATCAGCTTGCGCCAGGTGGAGAACAGCTCGCGCGAGACGATCCGCGAGGAGTTGGCGGTGAGGCGCGCGTACACGGGGTCGGACGACGCGACGAGCCGCCGCGACTGCTCCATGTCGAACGTGACGACCGTGGTGTCGGCGGCGGCGACCACGGTGCCCGGCCAGCACTTCACCTCGGGCACGTGGAGGATCCACAGCCCCAGCACCTCGCCGGCGCCGATCTCGCGCACCAGGACGGGATGGTCGGAGTCCACCGCGCAATAGACGTGGAGGTGGCCGGAGGCCACGGCGACGAGCCGCGTGGCCTCGAGCCCGGCGTGGACCACGATTTCGCCTTTCCGGTAGGTGCGCTTGACGGCGTTGAGCCGGAAGAGCGCGTCCTCCACGCCCTCGGCGCCGATGCCGCGGAAGAGCTCTAGTCCCCCCGCCACCTCGGTCAGGCTCATGCGGTCCATGTCTGTTCCCTGCGATGTCTTCATGACGATTCCCTTCCTCTTAGTCCAGTACCCGCGCCGTCGGCCCTTCGCCGGAATAGGAGTCGAGTCCGCCCAGGGCGCCGTCGCCGTCGTCGCCGGACACCGCCGCGCGTTTCGCCTTCGGGCGCTCGCCGAAGAGCACCGTGCCGAGGCGCACCCAGGTCGCGCCCTCCTCCACCGCCACTTCGTAGTCGCCGCTCATCCCCATCGAAAGCCGCGGCAGCGCGACGCCGAGCGCGCCCTGCATCTCGTCCCTCAGTTCCCGGAGCCGGCGGAAGTGCGGCCGCGCGTCCTCGGGGTTCTCCGAGAACGGCGCCATGGTCATCAGCCCCTCGACGGTGACGCGCGGACAATGCGCGGCGATGTGCTCCAGCGCGCCGCGCACCTCCTCGGGCTTCATGCCGCTCTTGGAGCTTTCGCCGGACACATTGACCTCGAGGAGCACGCGCGGCAGCGCGCCGATCTCGTCCGCGACGGCGTTGATGCGGTCGGCGAGCTTCGCCGAATCGACGGAGTGGATGACGTCGAAGAGCTCCAGCGCCCTGCGCACCTTGTTGGACTGGAGGTGGCCGATGAGGTGCCATTCCGGGCCGGACGCGCTCGCCGGCTTCTTCCACGCCGCCTCCTGCACCTTGTTCTCGCCGATGACGCGCAGGCCGGCGCGGACAGCCTCATCGACCGTCTCCGCGCCGTGGGTCTTGGTGACGGCCACGATCTCCACCTCGGCCTGGTCGCGCCCAGCACGCGCGCACGCCGCCGCGATTTTTCCCCGCACCTCCGCGAGTATCTCCTCCAGTTCTCTCATCCTGCGTCCTCCCCGGGAACCCCCGTATGGGGCGTATTATACCAAAAACGGCAGGGGCGCGGCTCAGCGGGGAGCGGGGGTCAACGTAACGTTGGAAGTGTTTCAGTGTTCAGCAACCAACAACCAACAGCCAGTAAAGAGGACGCTGGCTGCTGACTGCTGGTTGCCGAGAAGCTTCCAACGCACATGCGTTGGCCACAACTGCGCCACGTTTTTTGGTATAATTCACACTATGGCAAAGAAAGGAGAATCAGCGGGGCGTTCGTGGCTCCTGATCGCGCTCGTCGTCTGCGCGCTGCTGTCGCTCTACCGGGCGAGCCCGCAGGCGGCGGCGAAGACGCAGGAGGCAACGCTGCTCGAGTTCTACGAGGCGATGGAAAGCGGCCGCCTCGTCGAGCCAGTCACGCGCGTCTTCGACCGCGACGAGGGCTCGACCTACCTCGCCGGCGAGATGGAGCAGAAGGACGAGCTCAACGACGACGGCTCGCCGAAGAAGCGCAAATACCGCGTGCGGCTCGTCCCAGGCGAAAACGAGCGGGTGATGAACGACCTCCTCGACAACTCGATCAAGGTCGAGGTCGTCGAGAAGAAGGCTGCGATCTCGCCGTTCATCGTGCAGACGCTCTTCTTCGTCGGCATGCTCGCGCTCCTCTACTGGATCATGTACCGGCGCATGGGCGGCGGCGGCCCGTTCGGGTTCGGCAAGTCGAAGGCCAAGGTGCTCAACGGCATCGAGGCGAAGAACAAGGTGACCTTCGCCGACGTGGCGGGCGTGGACGAGGCGCGCGAGGAAGTGCAGGAGATCGTCGAGTTCCTCAAGGACCCGAGCGCGTTCAAGAAGCTCGGCGGGCGCATCCCCAAGGGCGTGCTGCTCGTGGGTCCGCCCGGCACCGGCAAGACGCTGCTCGCCCGCGCGATCGCCGGCGAGGCGGCGGTGCCCTTCTTCGCGATGAGCGGCTCGGACTTCGAGGAGATGTTCGTCGGCGTCGGCGCGAGCCGCATGCGCGACGTGTTCGCCGAGGCGAAGAAGCGCGCGCCCTGCATCGTCTTCATCGACGAGATCGACTCCATCGGCCAGAAGCGCACCGGCGCCGGCGCGATCGGCGGCTCCCACGCCTACGAGCAGACGCTCAACACGATGCTGGTGGAGATGGACGGCTTCGACGCCAACGAGGGCGTCATCGTGATCGCCGCCACCAACCGCCCCGACACGCTCGACTCGGCGCTGCTGCGGCCCGGCCGCTTCGACCGCCAGGTGGTCGTCGAGCTGCCGACGCTCAAGGGCCGCCGCGAGATCCTCGAGCTCCACGGCAAGAAGATCACCTTTGCGCCCGACGCCGACCTCGACCGCGTCGCGCGCGGCACCCCGGGCTTCTCCGGGGCGGACCTCGCCAACCTGCTCAACGAGGCCGCGCTGATGGCGGTGAGGAAGAAGCTTGACGGCGTCGACATGGCGACGCTCGACGAGGCGCGCGACAAGGTGCTCTGGGGACGCGAGCGCAAGTCCGCCGGCTACTCGCAGAAGGACCGCGAGTGCACCGCCTGGCACGAGGCCGGCCACGCGATCCTCCAGGTGCTGCTGCCGAACACCGACCCGCTCCACAAGGTGACGATCATCCCGCGCGGGCGCGCCCTCGGCGTCACCATGTCGCTCCCCGAGCGCGACGTCCTCAACCGCACCCGCGGCTACTTCCTCTCCGAGATCCGCCTCTGCTGCGGCGGCCGCATCGCCGAGGAGATCGCGCTCGGCGACATCTCCACCGGCGCGGCGCAAGACATCGCGCAGGCCACCCAGATCGCGCGCGACATGGTCTGCCGCTTCGGCATGAGCGACAAGTTCGGCTTCCAGGCGTTCGTCGCCCGCAGCCCGCTCTCCGGCGACGAGAACCCGCCGGCGTTCAGCGAGGGCACCGCGCGCGAGATCGACGCCGAGGTGCGCCGGCTGGTGGACGAGGCGTACGCCGACGCGAAACGCGTCATCGAGGAGAACCGCGCCAAGCTCGAGGAGCTCGCCAAGGCGCTGCTCGAGAAGGAGACGATGGACGGGCGCGAAGTCGAGCGGATGGTACGCGGCGAGGACGAGGCGAAGGCAGAGGGGGGCGAGGCATGATCAACGTCTCCGCCGTCATCCAGGTCGCCATCCTCTACGCGGTCATCTACGCGATCCTCAAGGCCGCGAAGGGATCTCGCTTCGGCCAGGTGCTCGCCGGCGTGGGGCTCGTCGCGGCGGCGATGTTCCTCTTCACCTACGTCTTCCACTTCGACGTCCTCACGACGATCGTGCGGACGCTCCTCGCCTACCTCGCGATCTCCACCGTCGTCATCTTCCAGCCGGAGATCCGCCGCATCCTCAGCCAGCTCGGCACCTTCGGCACCTCCGACCGGCCGAAGTACTCCGCCGGCGGCGCGGCCGACCCCGGGTACGTGACCGACGTCCTCCTCGCCCTGGCCGAGCGCCGCATCGGGGCTCTGATCGCCTTCGAGCGCGGCATCTCGCTCAGGGGCTACGAGGAGACCGGGGTGGCGACCGACGCGCTCTTCTCGCGCGAGCTGGTGGAGACGATCTTCACGCCGCCGCTGCCGCTCCACGACGGCGGCATCACCGTTCGCGACGGCCGCATCGCCGCCGCCCACTGCGTCTTCCCCGTCTCCAACAACCCGAACCTCAGCGGCAGCGGCATGCGCCACCGCGCCGCGGTCGGGCTCTCCGAGGACACCGACGCGATCGTGGTCGCGGTGTCGGAGGAGAACGGAGTGGTGTCGGTGGCCCACAACGGCCGGCTCCTGCGCTGCACCGGCGAAGGCGCGCGCGACTCGCTGCTGCGCTGGGTGGCCAAGGGGCTGCCCGCCGCTCCCCGCCGCGGAATCATGTCGAGGATCTTCGACCGCCGGCGCGGCGGAAAGAAAAAGAAGAAGGGGGCGAAGGGAAAATGAGGCTCTTCAAGTCCAGCAACTGGGGGCTCCGCCTCCTCGCCCTCCTCCTCGCGATAGTGCTGTACCACGCGCTGAAGAAGGACAGCTCCGCAGCCAATTCCGGAGCAGACGAAAAAAATGACCGAAGCTTCTTCCACTACCGATAGCCGCCCCCGCCGCGTGCTGGGGCTGCTCCTCGCGCCGCTGTCGCTCTTTCCGCTCGTCGCGCTGGTGACGTACGACTGGCGCGCCGTGCCAGAGCTCTGCTCCCCTCCGCTGCCGCGCTCGAACTGGATCGGCGCGCTCGGCGACGGCTTCGCCTACTGGGGCTACATGCTCGTCGGGCTCGCGGTGTGGATCGTCCCCCTGCTCTGCCTCGTCGCGAGCCTGCGGATGGTGCGCGGCCGCACCTCGTTCTCCTGGCGCCGAGCCCTGAGCCTCGTCGCGTTCATCTGCGCGGCGGCGTGCGCGGTGCAGGTGGTGGGGGCGCACGGCGGGATCGTCGAGGCGCTGCGCGAGCGGGTCAACACCCCGCAGGCCGGAGGCGCGGTTGGCTACCTCGTGATGACCCGCGCCCTTTCGCCGCTTTTGAGCGACTTCGGATCCTCTGTCGTCGCCGTCCTCGCCATGGTCGCCGCGCTGATCGGGGCGGTCGGCCTGCGCGCGATCGGCGGCGCCTTCGCCGCCATGTGGCGCTGGGTGCGCGCCGGTGCCGCGTCCGCGCCGCCCCCGCCGTCCGCCGACGACTCCGCGGCGGGCATAGCCGCGCGCGAGGCGTATATCGCCGCGCTGAACGCCCGCGAGGAGGTCCGCCGCCAGCGCGAGGAGGAGAAGGAGCGCATCCGCCAGGAGAAGCTCGCCGCCAAGGAGGCGAAGCGCGCGGAGAAGGAGGCCGCGCGCCAGGCGAAGGAGGCCGCGAGGAACGCGCCGCCTCCGGCCGCGCCGCGGCTCCAGCCCGCCGCCCCGCAGCGCGACGCCGCCGACCCGGAGGCGCCAGTCGAGAAGCAGCCCTACTCGCTGCCGCCGGCCTCGCTCCTGAGCCCGCTGCGCCAGTCGAAGGCGGACCACAGCGACGTCGGCGAGATGTCCCGCCGCCTCATCGACACGCTCAAGCTCTTCAACATCGACGCCGAGCTCGACGACACCGTGCAGGGCCCGGTGGTCACCAAGTACAAGATTTCCCTCGCCCCCGGCACCCGCTACTCCGCCGTCACCAGCCTCGCGGACAACATCAAGGGCGCGCTGCACGCGAAGTCGCTCCGCATCGAGGCGCCGATCCCGGGCGAGGAGTGCATCGGCATCGAGGTCCCGAACCGCGCGCCCGCCGGCATCTCGTTCCGCGAGATCTTCGAGTCCGACGCGTGGAAGAACACCGACGCCGAGCTGCCGCTCCTCTTCGGCAAGCGCGCCGACGGCAAAGAGCTCGTCGCCGACCTCGCCTCGATGCCGCACATGCTCGTCGCCGGCGCGACCGGCCAGGGCAAGTCGGTCTGCCTCAACTCGCTCATCTGCGGCCTCCTGATGACCCGGACCCCCGAGCAGCTCAAGCTGATCATGGTGGACCCGAAGTCGGTCGAGTTCACCGCCTACGCCTCCATCCCCCACCTGATCGTGCCGGTCATCACCGAGAACAAGAAGGTCGTCTTCTCCCTGCGCTGGGCGGTGAGCGAGATGGAGAAGCGCCTCAAGCTCTTCGCCCGCGCCCGCGTGCGCAACATCTACGACTTCAACCACCGCCAGAGCCTCTCGCAGATGGAGATGTTCGGCGACGACACCGCCATCGGCGCCGACATGCCGAAGACCGTCCCCTACATCGTCATCATCATCGACGAGGTCGCCGACCTCATGGCCTCGAGCGGCAAGGAGGTGACGCCCGACATCGCGCGCCTCACCGCCAAGGCCCGCGCCGCCGGCATCCACCTCATCCTCGCCACCCAGCGGCCGGACGCGAAGATCATCACCGGCACCATCAAGGCGAACATCCCCGGCCGCATCGCCTTCAAGACAGCCACCTCCATCGACTCCAGGACCATCCTCGACGACACCGGCGCCGAGAACCTCATCGGCCGCGGCGACATGCTCTTCAAGTCGAAGGACGGCCTGCTCATCCGCGCCCAGGGCGCCTGGATCTCCGACCAGGAGATCGCCAGCGTCACCCGCTACATCGAGGAGCACTCCTCCACCGAGTTCGACGACCGCTTCACCAACAAGCTCTCTACCATCAAGGACGAGGAAGTCGACATCTTCGCCGACGAGTCCGGCGGCTCCGACACGACGAAGGACGCCGCCGCGACCGCGAAGGAGCAGGTCAAGGCCGAGGAGAACGCCAGCGACTTCAAGAAGGCCGTCGAGTGCATCATCAACACCAACCGCGCCTCGACCTCCCACTTCCAGCGCAAGCTCGGCTGGGGCTACAACCACTCCGCCAAGATCATGGACATGCTCGAGGACGCCGGCATCATCGCCCCGCAGTCCGGCGCCGGCCCGCGGCAGATCATCATGGACCAGGACCAGCTTCTCGCCGTCTTCAACGGCGGCAGGGACGAGGCTTTCGCCGCACCCGGCGGCGGGGACGAGGACGGCGGCGACGCCGGACAGGACTTCAACGAGGAGGAACAGCAATGATCGAATTCGGAAAAACGCTCAAGTCGGCGCGCGAGGCCAAGGGACTCAGCGTCGCCCAGGTCGCCGAGGCCACGCGCCTCCTGCCGCGCATAGTGGAAGACCTGGAGAAGGAAGACTTCTCCCACCTGCCCGCGCCCATCTACGGACGCGGCTTCGTGAAGCTCTACTGCGAAGAGGTGGGGCTCGACCCCAAGCCGATGATCGCCGAGTTCATGGACATCCTCAACGGCGGCCGCGGCGGCGACGCCAAGGAGCGCCCCGCGGCGGTCCCGCCGCCCGCCCCGGCCCCGGCGCCGGCCGCTGCG
>CACWVU010000062.1 GCA_902764415.1 uncultured bacterium
TCACTTTTCACCCGTATGGTGAAAGCCGCAGACACATCATCTCACTGAAAACAAAGGCCGCGATCACGATTGCGGCCTTTCAACTGCGACGCTTAGGCTTAATCCTTGCAGTCCTTGCCATTGCCTGGCCCTCCATTGCTTTGCGTTCCTGGTTGACGGCGCAAGCCACGCGGCCGCGCCAACGCAATTTGGAATTGGCCATGCCGGGCCGGTCCGCGTCCGATGTGCGCCGCCTATCGGCGACCTGCGGGACTGCCATCCCTCACGCAACGCGGCAATGCGGCAACTCCGATCTCCACCCCCAGCCCAGCGGCCTCTTAAAGGACTCCCGGAGCCTAAACCCGCAAAGTATCGTACGATTCCCCCTTGTATCCGCCTGCCGGCGGAAATCAATTCCGAGGAACATGCGTATTATCTCATATCCCGCTGGATTGCGCAAGGGGGTATTTTGCGAAACCGAGCCGTCACCAACCGATTCTCTTCATCTAAATGAAAATCCTATGGGGACAGTCCCCAGCAATAATTACACTTTTGACCTGTTAGTAAAGACGGATTACCGTGCCAGGGCTCCAGACGTCGCCGACATCGGGACCGGCAAGGAAGACCGCGGCGCCGCGGGCTGCGCGGCCGGTGTCGTAGAGGAACTGCCTGGCCACGGTGTCGTAGACGCCCAGCTCGCCGTCCGCAACGCGGCGGCACGGCACGAAGCGGTGCGTCAGGATCTGGTCATCCCCCTCTTTCACTTCCATGTACATGACGCGATGGACGGAGTAGGTCTTGAGGCTATCGTTCTTGCTGAGGCGTCCGAAGAGTCCGAAAGTGGTGTTGTCCGCGCGGAACGTGCCAATGTTGGTCAGCGCGAGAACGTTGGTGGCGTTTACCGCAAACCAGCCGCACGGCTCATCATTGCCGATAAGCCCTGTCTTGGCCGCCATCGTAGCCCAGTTATTGCCCACATAGGTCGAATAGCTCATTCCTGCCGTGTAATTGTTCCCAAGGCCGGCAAACAACGAGTCTGGGTTTGACGACGTGCATCCAAGGTGGAACCGTTCGACGGATGGCGAGTCGTCAATCATTCCGACCATGCCCATCAACGCTGCCACCGGCGACTGGAACCTGATTTCAATGCGCATGTTCCCAGTTGGATGAATCAACGTATCGATCTGCTGCTTGCCGTCCTTGGTTGATTCAAGGTAGGCGATGCGCTGATATTCCCCTGGGAGCCGAGCCTCTTCAGGCACAATCAAATATTGCATGACGACACTCCCGCAGTCCGCGTAGTCGCCTATACCGGTGATCGTCACCTTGCCGATTCCAGTTGCAGTATTGTCCGAGTAGGATACCGTATAGTCACTTCCCGCAACCCGCGTCTGCCCAGCATTTTTGATGACGACCTCCGGGCAGGCTCCCGCCTGATCGGCGAGTATCTGGGGTGGAATCTTGTCAACGCAGCCAAGACCCGACGGCCCAGCCGCGAACGAACAAGTGCCAATGTTCGTGAGAAACTCCTGGTGCACAAGGTCGTACATGCCGAGCATATTGTCGCTCAGGCGCCTGCACGGGAAGAGCAGCCGGTCGCGTTCGGCACTTTGTCCATCCTGCCAGATTTCAACCTTTCCAATGCGAACGGTGGCATAACTTAAGACATTAGGCATATTGCTGTTGCGGCCAAAGAGCCAGATCGTGCTATGTTCATCCGTCGTGCCGGCATACCCATATGCCTTGGTGTATATTCCACTGAGGACAGTCGCCCCGTCGCGATAGAACTTGTTATCCACCAAATTGATGTCATAGTCGTGCCATGTTCCGCCCTCGCTGCTTGCGCTCGGGTATCCTCCGTCCTGGCGGTCGCACCACACCCGCATGATGCCGTTGTTCACCTGAAAGTGGAAACGGTCGTATTTGCCGCCAGTTCCAAAGTTGTCAATGACGCCAATTTGGCTGACCGTGGTGCCGTTCAACACCTGCATGCGAAACCTCATGCGCGTCGTCGGGCCATATTTGACGCCGGTGTCGATCGCCTGGGTACCTGACGATTCGAGGTACTTGAGCACCTGGTAGTTATTGATCGAGTCGGCGCGGGCAAGGCCCGCCGCCAGGATGACTGAAGCAATACCCAGAACGTATTTCACTTTCTTGTTCATTTTCTTGTCTCCATTTAGGTTTTCAACTTCGGTTATGGCGCGACGTATGGCCGGTACATGCAGAGCCGGCCGCCGTCGATGACATGGTTCGTGCCTGTCACGAACGAGGCGTTGTCGCTGCACATGAAGAGAATGACGTCGACGAGTTCGTGCGTCTCGCCGGCGCGTCCGAGCGCGGTGGGCATCCCGCTCATCGCGGCTCGGGTGAGGACGGGGCCAGGCGTCACGCAGAGCGCGCGCACGTTGTGCGGGCCTCCTGCGATCGCGAGGCCCTTCACAAAGTTGAAAAGCCCCGACTTCGCCGTGCCGTACATCGTGCCGACACCGTCACCCTCAAAGCCGGTGACTGAACCGAGGCAGCAGATGACGCCTGATTTCTTCGCGACCATCTGCGGCATCATCGCGCGGGCGAAATAGACCGCGCCTTTGAGATTCACGTCAAGCCCCCAGTCGATGACATCGACCGGCTGTTCGTAGAACGGAACGTTTGACTTGCAACACCGCGCTTCGTTGCCGCCGGCGCAGGTGACGAGAATATCGCAGCCGCCGATCGACGCGGCAATTTCCGCGGCGGCTTCGGCATGGGCAAACTTCCTCACGTCGCCCGCGCATTGAAACGCCGCCGCGCCAATGGCCTTTGCCGCCGCGCCAAGCGCGTCCGCATTGACGTCGCACATCACCACCTTCGCGCCGAGCCGCGCGAACTCCTGGGACGTCATAAGCCCCATTCCGCTCGCCGCACCGGTGACAACGGCGACCTTGCCGGTGAAGTCAACGTCTTTCATTTTTCGCACCTCCGCAATATTTCCGCCCTTATGCCCTCGTCCACTTCAAGGACGTCGAGTTTCCATGCATAAGGGTCTTTGTCCTTGTCCACGCAAACACGGGAGACTGTCGTTTTGAAGATCCCCTTCTCCTTGAAGAACACGAGCTGATATCCGCGCAAGTCGCCCGGCACGGTCTGCATCAGGTTGATCGCCAGAAGATACTTCGCATACGCCGCGTCGAGTGCGCATGATTCGTCCTTCGTCTCCATAAGCCGCCAGATTTCGGCGAGCATCGGCGCAAGCGCGGCGCGTTCGGAAATGACGCCCTCCGAGCCGAGGCGACGCGACTGGTAGAGCCACTGCCAGCCGCCCCAGG
Source organism: uncultured bacterium (assembly GCA_902764415.1). Classification (GTDB taxonomy): domain Bacteria; phylum Verrucomicrobiota; class Kiritimatiellia; order RFP12; family UBA1067; genus UBA1067. Next base: position 3,288 of record CACWVU010000062.1, read on the forward strand.
CGCTGAATATGGTCTTGAGCGGCGGCTTCGCGGCAAGCTCGGCCTTCATGCGGCGGTTGGCGGCAAATCCATCGCGCACCTCCTCCTTGATCCAGCCGTATATCGCGGGATGGCACTCGGCGAGCCTCACGAGCAGTTCCACCGACGGCGCGGGGCACTTGTCGCCGTTGTAGGTCTGGATAATGACGGGACGCTTCGCGACGGCGGCAAGCGCCTCGTAGTAGCGCTCCAAGTCATCCTGCGTCCGGCAGTCGTCGGCGGGACGAGAAATGAAGACGATGCGCGTGTCGCATTCCGCGGCGAGAGTTTCGCCGTGTCGTGCAAGTTCCAGCATCTCGTCCGTGCCGCGCCCCTCCACGCCAAAGCAGAGGCGGGCGCGGAATCCTTTCGACGCTTTCGCAAGCGCGGACATGCCGCGCTTCTTCTCTTCCGTCGTCAGCAGGTCGATGGAATCGTCCGACTGCGGCCAGATTATGCCCTGGACTCCCGCCGCATCTGTCCATTCCGCTTCCTTGACGAGCGAATCGTAGTCCACCGATCCGTCGGCGAGATATGGCGTAGTAAGGATCGGATAGGCGCCGCGGACGTCGGCCGGCGCGGCAACCACCGCGCATGCGGAACATACGGACATGGCCGCGATAATCATCAACAACGTCTTCATGGTCATACCTTGTCCCTTTCGAAGAAGAACACCTTGGCAATCCAGATCACCGCCGCGCCGGCGAGCGCGAAGGCAGAGAGCGAGGCGATTCCCGCGCTCATGGAGAAGTGCGCGTTCATCCAGCCGAGTACGGCAGGGCCGGAAGCGCCGATCACACTGCCGCCGCATCCGAACACCCCGACCGCCGCCGCGCGATAGCGCGGCTTCACCACCTCGAAGAGCGACGCATAGATGTTCGAGTCGTAGACTCCGGTCGCAAAGCCAAAGAGCGCAGTGCCGGCGATGCAGAGCGCCGCCGTGGGCGCGAACGCGGAAAGAAGGAGGCCAGGAACGCACAGCACGAGGCCGACAGCGTTCACGTCGAACCGCGCCTGGGGACGGCCAAGCGCGACCGCGATGCGGTCCGAGACGCGGCCGCCGGCAAACACCCCGGCAACCGCGCCAAGGTAGAACCAGAACACGCCGTGGAACGACGCGGACGCGGCGGTCATGGACGGGAACTCGCACTGGAGATAGTTGATTATCCAGGTATTGAAGCCGTACTTCGCGTAGAAGTAAAAGCCGAGCCCAGCCATCAGGAGCAGCGCGGAAGGCTTGCCCAGGAACGCGCCAAGCGCCTCGCTAACACTCGCCTTATCCTCTTCCCTCTTCCCTATTTCCTCTTCCCTGTTCCCTCTTTCCTGTTTCCCTACCTGCGGCGTGTCGCGCAGCAGGAACGCGAGTGCAAACGCCCAGGCGGCGGCGAGTGCGCCGAAGAGGAAGAACGCCCTGCGCCAGCCGCCTTCGCCGGGTCCGGAAAGCCAGCCCGACACGCAGCTGCATACCACGATGCCGATGTAGAACACAATCTGGTAGACGGAGAACGCAGTGGCCCGCGTCTCGACGTGGAACTGCCCGATGAGCGACGAATTGGACGGCGGCAGCAGCGCCTGCCCCGCCGCGTTGACAACGCCGTAGGCGACGACAAGCAGCACCACTCCCGTCGCCAAGCCCGACGAGAATATGCCGACAGCGAAGAGAAGCGTGCCGACCACGATCATCCACTTGCGGCTGAAGAAGTCGGCCAGCACTCCGCCAAATGGAATCGCAAGGCCGAAGACGAGCGTAAACGCGCTCCCCACCAGCCCGAGCTGGGTGTCGGTGATCCCAGCGCCAGCGAAGTCCGCCTTGATCTGCGGCAGCACGGCGTTGAATATCTGCCGAGCGCCCTGCGCGAGAAAGTACGTCGCCGAAAGAAGCGCCAGCAGAATCCACTTATAGTTCCTAGAATGCTCTTCGCCCATTTCGGCCAGTATTATACCATAACCATTCAGACTGTATATCATTTTACCAATAACATTTTCATCATTATTCCAATAACGCCGTTGCATTTCGCCCCGCTCTTGGTGTATAATACCGATTCTCAGTCCATGAAAGGGAATATCCCCAACGTATTGATCGCCTCGATTCTCGCGGAGTCGGCCGGACAGCGCAAGTTCGCCGGGTTCTTCGCGCATCTGGGCGCCGTCCACAGCTGGAACCTGCGCGTCTTGCGCGACCAGGGCGAGATCTCCGCGTTCTTCGCCGGCAAGGAGGCCTTGGACAGCATTGACGGCGTGATCTACTCCGGGAGATACGACAAGGGCATCTTCAGGACCCTTGCGGCGCTGCGCTGCCCTGTCGTCGTGATGGAAAACGAATCTCCGGAACTCAGGCGGAGGAAGCAGGGACTTGTCGTGATCCGCAACGACGCGGACGAAATCGCGAAGGCGGCGGTCAAGACCTTTCTGGAGATGGGGAAGTACAAGTCGTTCGCGTATGTTGGAGACAGGCTGGGGCAGGAATGGTCGCGGCGGCGTGAGGAGGCGTTCGCCAAGGCGGTTGCCGCCAGGACTGGCCACGAGGTGCACCTGTACGACAAGGCCGCGCCAAGCGCCGAGGCGGACCGCCCCCAGCTCGCCGAGTTCCTGAAAAAGCTGGAACATCCTGCCGCGGTGCTCGCAGTGAACGACATGCGCGCGGCGGAGATAGTAGCGGCGGCGAAGGAGGCCCGGATCGCCATACCGGCGAAAATCGCCGTGCTCGGGATCGACGACGACCCGTATGTCTGCGACAGCGTCTCGCCCAGCATATCGAGCATAGAGCCCGACTTCCACGCGGAGGGCAAAGCGGCGGCGGCGCTCCTGGACAAGATGATGCGGAGCCGTGTCCCGAAAGGAACGCGGCACCTCTTTGTCGGAGTGAAGCGGGTAGTCCTGCGCGAATCGACGCCGCACCTTCCGCCGGCGGAAAGCATTGTCGCGCGGGCCAGGGAATTTATCGAGAAGCATGCGACCGAAGGCATCGCGCCGACGGACGTGGCAGAGCACCTCGGCGTGTCACGCCCCCTCCTTGACCTACGCTTCCGCGAAACGCAGAGATATACCGTTGGGCAGCTGATAACGTCGACCAGACTCGGCGAAGTCGCGCGGCGACTCCGCGAGACGAAGCTGTCGATCTCCTCAATCCAGGAGCTCTGCGGGTTCAGGAACGCCAACGCCCTCAAGAACCTCTTCAAGTCCCGCTACGGCATGTCCATGCGCGACTACCGCCGCCGCGGATCCTCCCCGGCGTAGCCGCGAAAGCGCGATCAGGCGGCGGCAAGACGGCCTCAGGCGTCGGGCCAGAGCTCGTGGGCCATCTCGCGGAGCTTGTACTTCTGGATCTTCTGCGAGGCGGTCATCGGGAAGACGTCGAGGAAGTGGACGTACTTCGGAATCTTGAACCACGAGATCTTGTCCTTGCAGAAGGCGGCGACGTCCTCTTCCTTGATGGTCGCTCCGTCGGCGGGGATCACGAACGCCGCGGGCTGCTCGCCGTACTTCTTCGAGGGGCAGCCGACGACCGCGACATCCTTCACTCCCGGCATCGTGCCGAGGAAGTCCTCCACCTCCTTGGGGCTGATGTTCTCGCCGCCGCGGATGATGAGGTCCTTCAGGCGCCCGGTGATGTAGTAGTAGCCGTCCGCGTCCATCCTGCCGATGTCGCCGGAGTGGAGCCAGCCGTTCTTGTCGATGCACTTCGCGGTCTGCTCGGGCATCTTGTAGTAGCCCTTCATGTTGTTGAAGCCGCGGCAGCAGATTTCGCCGTCCTGTCCGATCGGCGCGAGCTCCTGCGTCTCGGGGTCGATGATCGCGACCTCCACGCCGGGCAGCGCCTGGCCGATCGTCTGGCACTTGCGCTCGATGGACGGCTCGAAGTAGCGCGTCATCGTCATCACCGGGCCGGACTCGGTGAGTCCGTAGGGGTTGGTGATCTCCTTCATGAACATCCGGTCCTGCGCCTGCTGCATGCGGTGGACGGGGCAGGCGGAGCCGGACATGATGCCGGTCCTCAGCGACGAGAAGTCGAACTCCTTGAAGCGCGGATGGTCGAGCATGGCGATGTACATCGTGGGCACGCCGTAGGTGGCGGTGCACTTCTCGCGCTCGATCGACTTCATGACGAGGAGCGGGTCGAACTTCTCGAGGAACACCATCGTCGAGCCGTGATTGACGCAGCTCATCACGCCGAGGACGCAGCCGAAGCAGTGGAAGAGCGG
>CACWVU010000063.1 GCA_902764415.1 uncultured bacterium
GAGCCGCCGCCCCCGCCTCCTCCGCCCGCGCCGTCCATCCCCGCCGCGCCGCCGGCGCTGCCGCCCGCCGCGCCCGAGCAGTCCGCCCCCGCCGAGCCGGTGAAGCCGGCGCCGCCCGACGAGACGCTGCGCACCGACTTCGGCAAGCGCCCGCCGCAGCTCCGCAACCTGCTCATGCGCCTCGAGGAGGCCGAGCGCAAGGGCGACGTGGAGATGGGGATCACCACCATCGAGGCGATCCGCGCCCTGCCGGGCTCGCCGGCGGCGGACCTGGACGACTCGCTCGCCCGCCGCCTCGGCGCGCTCAACCTGCGGCGGCTCTTCGAGCTGAAGAGCGCCCAGTGGGTGAAGCAGGTCGAGGTGAAGCGCGGCGACTCCGCCTCGCGCATCGCCGCCGAGAACGGCTCCACGCTCGCCTCGATGGCGCGGCTCAACGGCGGACGCGACCTCTCGAAGCTGCGCATCGGCGAAAAGGTCAGCGTGATGGACCATCCGCGCTTCCGGCTGGTCGTCCACCGCCGCACCAGGCTCGCCGACCTTTCGCTGAACGGCAAGTTCTTCCGGCGGTACGACCTCTCGTCCGGCGTCTCCGGCGCCCCCGGCGCCTACGAGGTGACGCTGCCGGTGCGCTCGTTCTGGAGCGCGCTCGGGGTCTCCTTCGGTCCCGTCGACCGCGCGGAGATCGAGACGCTCCTCCCCAAGGGCGCGCCGGTGCTGGTGTCGGAGCTTTAGGATGCGCATCGTCGGCGGAGACTTCGGCGGCAGGCGGCTCAAGGTGCCGCGGACGGACGCGGTGCGCCCGACCCAGGACAGCGTGCGCGAGGCGCTTTTCTCCATGCTCGGCGCGGCAGTCGCGGGCGCCGACTTCCTCGACCTCTTCGCCGGCTCGGGCGCGGTGGGCCTTGAGGCGCTCTCGCGCGGCGCGAAGTCCGCGACGTTCGTCGAGCTGAACCGCCGCCACCTCGCCGTCGTCCGCGAAAACGCCGCGGAGCTGGCGGCAGGGCGCGACGCGCGCTTCGTCGCCGCCGACTGCGCGCGCTACCTTGCGTCCTACTCCGGCCCCGGCTTCGACATCGCCTTCTCCGACCCTCCATACGCGCTCGCGGCGGAGACCGGCTTCGCCCCCGCCCTCGCAGCCGCCGCGGGACGTGGCGTCGTGCGTCCCGGCGGGCTCTTCGTCGCCGAGATGGCCGCCGCGCAGGGCGCGGATTCCGTCCCGGGCTGGGAGCTCGTCCGCGACCGCGCCTACGGCCGCACCCGCCTCGCGATCTGGCGTCGGGGGTAACCGGGCCGCGAAATCTCGTGGGGGACTGTCCCCGCGGCACCTTCTTCCCCTAAATCTCGTGGGGGACTGTCCCCGCGGCACCTTAAGTCTCTGAGATGAGCCGGTGGACTGAACTCCACGAATGATAGCCGCAGAGCGCGGCGACTTCGTCACAGAGCATTGAGCGGAACGGCGTGACGGCCATTGTGGCTCGTGCACGGCGCACGGCACGAATCTCGTCGAGAATCGAGTGCCCGAGCACGGCGCGGAAGCGGATCTCCGCCATGCGCCGTCCGCACGGAAAAGTCGCCGCCACATCGCGGGCCTTGAGCCCGTTGCACGCCTCTTTCCTGATGAGCTCGCAGGCGGCAAGAACCGCATGGTCTTTTTTCTTCGCCCTCAGCGTCGACGCCCGGCGCACGACGCCGAGCGGCTTGATTCTGACATGGCGGCTCACGGGCGCTTTCCCGGCGACGAGATCTTCAAGCAGAAGGAGCGTTTCGGTTCTTACGGCCATGCTGTCTATCGCGATACTCGAAATCGTCGGTCGCGAAGTTTCGCACATTTCCTTGTTGTCGTCCACGCCGATCACCGCGACATCCTGCGGAATGTCAATGTGCCGGTGGTTGCAGGCGGCGGTCACATTGGCGGCGACTGCGTCGTTGGCGGCGAATATGCCGACGGGGCGCGGCAGATCCGCAATCCAGTCTGCAAGGCGCGACAGCCGCTTTGGAACCGAAAGACGGCTTTTGGGGCGGATATATGTCGCGACACCGTATCCGTTGAGGCTGAGGATGCGGACGAAGTGCCGCTCGCGCTCCCGGCTCCACTCTTCGTCCGTGTCCGACGGCACGTATGCGTACGCGGCGAGATTCAGCGACAGCAGATGATGCGCGGCGGTCTCGGCCACGGCCTTTTCGTCGAACGAGACCATCGCGTGGCGAGGGTTGTCCGATTTGCCGGCGCGATGGAGAAATACCGTCGGATACGCGGCAAACGCCTTCGCCGGCAGGTTGTCGTTGTTGACGACGCAGGCGTCCGGACGCCAGAACGCCAGCAGCTCCGAGACTTCCGCGGCGGTGCTGACGCCGACATCGGCGTAGCGGGACGAAAATCCGAATTTGTCATCGAGCGCCGATAGCATCGCGCGAATCGGAATGTTGTTCGTCCTGGGGAATCTCAGGATTGTCTTCATGTGTGGCAGTATAGCAAAAGTGGCGGCTGGCGTAAAGGGGGTATTTCGCATTTTGCAAAGAATTTATTTCGCAAAACGGAGACCGCTTTGTGAATTATCGAGTATAATATCCGACATAAAACGACGCAAAGCATCGCAAAGGAGGATTGACGGATGAAAACGACAGGCATGTCTACATTCGCGGCGACTGCCGCGCTGATGGTCGCGATGACGCAACCTGGTATGGCGGACGGCATAGCCGCATCGTCATACGTCCAAGGCGGGCTCGTCGCCTGCTGGGACGGTGTCGAGAACGCGGGCGCCGGCGTCCACAACCCCGCGGCGACCGTGTGGAAGGACATCGTCGGCGGATACGAGTTCGCCTTGACCGGCGTCACCGTAGATGACGACCGTATGACCTTCGCGGGTGATGCGACATCATACGGCACGCTCGACGCCGCAGGCACGACGGCCACCTTCGGCGCCGCAATGAACGGCACGCTGGAGATTGTCTATGTCTCGCGCAACGGCAATGTAAACCAGATATTGCTACAGGCGCCTCCCGGAATCGGGATGTCGTTCGGTGAATTGATCTCCGACAAAGTCCATGTCATCATTCCTTTCACGACTTATGACGGCACTGCGAAACCGGCGTATATATTCGCCTCGGGAACAGCGACTAATTCCGTGTCGATGCGTTGCGAGTCCGGTGCGGCTGTCGCCGCGATTGCCAATGGATCGGCGCTTTCCCGTCCTGCAAACGGCGCATACTGGTCCGGCACCGGCACCGAGACTTTCGTCGGGAACAGGGCCAGCAAGGCCGCCGGGTTCCCCGGCTCCATCTATTGCATCCGCCTCTACAGCCGCCAGTTGACGGATGCCGAAATCGCATTCAATCAGTACATTGACCGGATGCGTTTCATGGCCGATGCCGATTCCGCGCTCCTCGTGACCGGAGCGCCGGATTTCCTCGGCTCGCCATCGCCGGCATACGGCGGAAGCGTCGGGCTTTCGGCCGGCGACACGCGCGAAGTCTCGTGTGGCGCGGCGGTCGTAACCAATGCCGCGGGGAATGCCGAGTACCGCTGCGCCGGCTGGAAGCTCTACAACGGAGCCGGCGCCGTCGTTGACAGCGGCTCCGAGACCTCCTTCACCTACACGCACCCGACGCCAGCCGTCTTCCGCAGGCTGGAATGGCAGTGGGAGGTGTCCAAGCGGTTCACGGACTTCTCGAACTACGTCCAGGACGGGCTCGTTGCCGCCTGGGACGGCATCGGCAACGCTGGTGTTGGCGTCCATGCTAACGACACGGCGGTCTGGAAGGATGTCATCGGCGGATACGAGTTCGCCTTGACCAATGTCACCGTCAACGTTGACCGCATGACCTTCGCCGGCAGCACGACATCCTACGGCACACTCGACGCCGCCGGCACGGCGGCGACGTTCGATGCCGCGAAGAACGGCACGCTGGAGATCGTCTTTGCCTCGCGCAACCTCAATGCCCAGGTGCTACTGCAGACCCCGGCCAACAACGGAATGACTTTCGGCTACTCGCAGTCCGCTGCTTCAATCGTCCCTTTCTCAGGGTCCGAGACCAAGCCGCTCTTCCCGGTAACGCTAAGACAGGGGGAGGTGTATTCCTTTGCAGTTCGCTACAGTTCCGGCGCGCCGGTCTCCGCGCTTGCCAACGGCGAAAACCTGAATTCTCCAGGCGGCGGATATTGGACGCCGGGCGAAGGCGATGAAACCTTTGTCGGCAACAGAGCCAGCAAGGCCCATGGCTTCCCCGGCGGCATCTACTGCATCCGCCTCTACAACCGCCAGCTGACGGACGCGGAAATCATCGCCAACTGTGCGGTTGACGCCAAGCGTTTCCCAAATGTAGATGTCCCGGAATCGACGCTCGCAATCTCCGGCACGATAGACGGCGTCGGCGCGCCCGTGCCGGCGTATGGGTATCTGACCGAACTTTCGGCGGGCGACACCCGCGTCGTCTCCTGCGGCGCCGCTTCGTGGAAGGATGCCGACGACACGAAGTATTCGTGCAGTGGCTGGAAGCTCTATGACGGGAACGGCGCGGTTGTCGGCAGCGGCTCCGGGACGTCCTTCACCTACACGCATCCGACGCCCGCCGAATATCGCCGGCTCGAGTGGCAGTGGAAGCCGTTCACGGGAGTCGGCACGGTCATCCGTCTGTTTTAGGAACAAAAGGGTCAGGTACGCCTTCCGTATATGTTTTACTGTATATGCTTGAAAGGCGGAGCCGGTTGAGAAGTTGAAAAGTTGAAAGGTTGAAAGGTTGGGCGGAGCCGGTTGAGAAGTTGAAAAGTTGAACCGCGAATTATGGTATAATACGCCCATGGACATGATAGAGACACTCGGCAAGGCGGGGATCATCCCCGTCATCGTGATAGAAAGGGAAGAGCAGGCGGTTCCGCTCGCCAAGGCGCTGGTCGGCGGCGGTCTGCCGGTTCTGGAGGTGACGTTCCGCACCGCCGCGGCGCCGGCGGCGATCGAGGCGATCCGCCGCGAAGTGCCGGAAGCCGTCGTCGGCGCGGGAACGCTGCTCGACGAAAACATGGTGCGGCGCGCGAAGGCGGCCGGCGCGGTCTTCGGCGTGGCGCCGGGCTTCGACCCGGCGGTCGTCGCGGCGGCGAAGGCGGAGAACCTGCCGTTCTGCCCCGGCATCGCCACCGCGAGTGAGCTCAGCCAGGCGCTCACCGCCGGCTGCCGGATGGTGAAGTTCTTCCCGGCCGAGGCCGCGGGCGGCGTGAAGATGATCAAGAACCTGCTCGGCGCCTTCCGCTTCACCGGCGTCAAGTTCATGCCCACCGGCGGAGTCAAGCCGGACAACGTCGGCGACTACCTCGCCGTCCCGGAGATCGTCTGCTGCGGCGGCACCTGGCTGGTGCCGAAGGACGCGCTTGCGGCGGGCGACTGGGCCGCGATCGGCAAGCTCGTCGCCGAGGCCGCGGCGATTGTGGCGCGCCTGCGCGGCTGAGCCATGGAGTTCTGCGGCCATGACTTCGCCGACGCGACGCTGCTCGCCGAGGCGCTTACCACGCCGTCGTGCAGGATGGCGGACGCCGCCGTGCGCGACAACCAGCGTCTCGAGTTCCTCGGCGACGCGGTCCTCGGCATGATCGCGGCGGAGCGGCTCTACGCCGCAATGCCGGGCGAGAACGAGGGCTCGCTCACCGTGCGCCGCACCCGGATGGTCTCTACCGCCGCGCTCGCCGCCGCGGCCGCACGCGCTGGAATCGCCGCGCACCTGAAGGTCGGCCGCGGCGCGCCGCCGGTCGCGGAAGGGTCCAAGACCCTCGCCGACGCGGTCGAGGCGGTCATCGGCGCGGCGTACCTCGACGGCGGGATTGACGCGGCGCGCGAGGTGTTCGCGTCGCTTGGCCTCGGCGAGGAGTCCGCGGCGGCCGAGTGGGGCGGCAACCCCAAGGGAGAGCTGCAGGTGCGTGCGCAGGCGATGAAGCCGCCGCGCCGTCCCGAGTACACGCTCGTTTCGGTGGCGGGGAAGTCCCACGAGCCGGTCTTCACCTCTCGCGTGAGGGTCGAGGGCATTGGCGAGGCCGAGGCGTCCGCCCGCACCCACAAGGAGGCGGAGGCCGCCGCCGCCGCCAAGCTCCTGAAATCCCTCGCCCCTTGATTCTGCGGCGGGATTATGGTATAATACCCACAATTTCCCTCAAAAAGGTGGGAAAAACACAAGGAGAAACTACAAAATGGTCAGTTACAAGAAGCTGGGCCTCGTGAACACCAAGAAGATGTTCGCCAAGGCGGTCAAGGGCGGTTATGCCATTCCGGCGTTCAACTTCAACACGATGGAGCAGATGCAGGCCATCATCCAGGCCGCGGTCGAGACCAAGTCTCCCGTCATCATGCAGGTCTCCAAGGGCGCGCGCAAGTACGCGAACCCCACGATTCTCCGCTATATGGCCGAAGGCGCGGTGCAGTACGCCAAGGAGCTTGGCTGCAAGAAGCCGCAGATCGTCCTCCACCTCGACCACGGCGACAGCTTCGAGACCTGCAAGAGCTGCATTGACTCCGGCTTCTCGTCAGTCATGATCGACGGAAGCTCCCTTCCCTTCAAGGAGAACATCAAGCTCACCAAGAAGGTCGTCAACTACGCGCATAAGCACGACGTCACCGTCGAGGCGGAGCTTGGCGTCCTCGCCGGCGTCGAAGACGAGGTCCAGGCCGAGGAGAGCCACTACACGAAGCCCGAGGAAGTGGTCGAGTTCGCGACCAAGACCGGCTGCGACTCGCTCGCGATCTCCATCGGCACCTCGCACGGCGCCTACAAGTTCAAGCCCGAGCAGTGCACGCGCGACCCCAAGACGGGCAAGCTCATCCCGCCCCCGCTCGCATTCGACGTCCTCAAGGCCGTCGAGAAGAAGCTCCCCGGCTTCCCGATCGTCCTCCACGGCTCGTCCAGCGTCCCGCAGGAGCACGTTGACACGATCAACAAGTACGGCGGCAAGCTCCCCGACGCGGTCGGCATTCCCGAGGAGCAGCTGCGCAAGGCGGCGAAGAGCGCGGTGTGCAAGATCAACATCGACTCCGACTCGCGCCTCGCGATGACGGCGGCGATCCGCAAGCACTTCGCCGAGCATCC
>CACWVU010000064.1 GCA_902764415.1 uncultured bacterium
TCGTATATCTGGCCGTCGTAGAACACCTTCTGCGGAGGGAACTTCTTGTCCTGCATCGCGTCCAGGATCAGCCTGAACCGCTCCTCGTTGCGCGCCTGGGCGTCCTCCTGCCTCAGCTGGCGGCGCTCGGTCGCCTCGATGCGCGACAGCAGCGGCGCAAGCGTGGCAAGTGCACGGCGCATAGCGACAAACACATCCATTATGCGGATGCTCACGGCGACGGCGGTAGCGCTTTTGAGCACCGCCGAAAGCATTGCTATTCCCTGCTCCGTAAACGCATATGGCATGTATTTCAGGTGTTGTCCCTGCCGCTTGTTTAAGGTCACAATCTGTGACCTTAAACTCGTACCTACATTTAAGGTCACAATCTGTGACCTCAAGTCTGAGACTTCATCTTTGGTCAACTGGAACATAAAGCGTTCCGGGAAACGCTCTATGTTTCGCTTTACCGCCTGATTGAGGGCTTTCGTCGGCACCCCATACAATTCCGCCAGGTCGCGGTCGAGCATGACCTGCACGCCGCGGATCGTGAGGATTCGCGCCCGGATCGCGTCGGCATCCGCCACCCCGGAAATGGCTATCTCGTTCATCGCACTTGCTCCCTGTAACGACGTGTATTATACCAAAAATCCGCCGCGGGGCGGCCGCGATACTTACCCATGCACTTTCATGACCCAAGGCTAACCCATCCAGCCCTGGCTCTGTTATCGTCTACGCACTTGATGTTTTCCAGCACCGCATTAAAATCGCTTTTATCCAAGACTAGACTTCGCCAACCTTGATTTCTTTCTTCGCACAAACACTCAAACGAAGGGAATCGCCTGGGGATTCTATGGACAAATTTAACCCCTAGAAATTCTGTCTTGCCAGCATACCCGCAATCAACATCAAAGTAATTCATCTCCACCAGCGTTAACGCGTTATCAATCATGTGCGCACACGCACCAGCTCTGTCTTGCGCCTGTACAACAGAAACTATCTCGATAAATTGGACGTCTTGCGCATCAGCAGCATCAAAATCTGGTACATACCGGAATAGGCATCGCACTAGGAAATTATGAAATCCGCCACGCCCACCGCCGCTAGCACTCTTAAATGAACAATCCATACTGTCGGCAAACTCAGGCCAGACACGACATTCCGACAAGGCAAGATCCACTCCATCTCGAGACCACTCTCGTTCCCACATATCCAGGTCATCAAAATAAACGACATTTGCATCTATCAAGACGTCTTTATGAGATAACAATAGTCTCTCGACGTCTGCAATAGACTTGCATGGCATTAAATAATATCGGCGGATATTATCTAGACATGTAGATAGATATAGCATGTTTCCAGTCATAGTCGCAGCGGCCCTCAAAGCTCCATAATGCGGAAACGGCGAACGGCGCAGTAGAGCGCATGGTGTTGCTCGGTCTCACGTCGCGTATTATACCATATCCGCCTGCCCTCCGTAGCCCGACAGGGCGAAGGATGGTGGCTCGTGGGTTTTGGCCACAAAGAACACAAAGAGCACAGAGAATCTTTGTGACCTATGTGTTCTCTGTGGCTAAAAAATCTGCCACGCAAACCGCCGCGGCGCTCTACAGCAGGTTGCGCTGGATCTTGCCCGAGATGGTCTTGGGGAGCTCGTCCTTGAATACGACGATGCGCGGATACTTGTAGGGGGCGGTGTGCTCCTTGACGTACCGCTGCACCTCCTGCTTCAGGGTGTCGGTGCCCTGCACGCCCTTCACCAGCACGATCGACGCCTTCACCACCTGGCCGCGCACCGGGTCGGGTGCGGCGGAAACGCCGCACTCGAGGACGAACGGCAGCTCCATGATGACATTCTCGATCTCCGCCGGGCCGATGCGGTAGCCGGACGACTTGATGACGTCGTCGGCGCGGCCGACGTAGTGGTAATATCCGTTCTCATCCTTCCACGCCAGGTCGCCGGTGTGGTAGAAGCCGCCGCGCCAGACCTCGTCGGTCTTCTCCTCGTCCTTGTAGTAGCCGAGGAAGATGCCGGGATGCGGGTTCTTCCGGTCGGTGCGGACGACGATCTCGCCGTTCTCGCCTGGAGGCACTGGGTTGCCGTCGGCGTCGACGAGGTCGACTCCGTAGTCCGGCACCGGCTTGCCCATCGAGCCGGGCTCGAGCTCGTCGCCGAGCAGGTTGGCGAGCGAGAGCGTGGTCTCGGTCTGGCCGAAGCCCTCCGCGATCTCCAGCCCCGTCGCGCGCTCGAACTGCGTCCACACCTCGGGGTTCAGCGCCTCGCCGGCCGTCGTCGCGTGGCGGACGGAGGTGAAGTCGTACTTCGAGATGTCCTCCTTGATCAGCATGCGGTAGATGGTCGGCGGCGCGCAGAACGTCGTGATGTTGTACTTCTCGAACATCGGCAGCACCTTCTCGGCGTCGAAGCGCTCGAAGTCGTAGGTGAACACCGCGCCCTCGCAGAGCCACTGCCCGTAGAACTTGCCCCAGAGCGCCTTGCCCCAGCCGGTCTCGGAGATGGTGAAGTGGAGCCCGTCGCGCTCCACGAGATGCCAGTACTTCGCGGTCACGAAGTGGCCGAGCGCGTACTTGCAGCTGTGGAGCGCCATCTTCGGGTAGCCGGTCGTACCGCTGGTGAAGAACATGAGCATCGGGTCGTTGCCGCACGGCGAGTCGGCGGTCCGCTCGAAGACGTCGGAGAAAGCCGGGACCTCGGCGTTGTAGTCATGCCAGCCCTCGCGCTTGCCGTAGACGAGCACCTTGACGAGCTTCACGCCGATCTCCTTCTCCGCGGCGTCGGCCTCGATCGCGACGTCGCCGTCGCCGGTGCAGAAGATCGCCTTCACGTCGCCCGCCTTGAACCGGTAGGTGAGGTCGTGCGCCTTGAGCTGGCTCGTCGCGGGAATCGCCACCGCGCCGAGCTTGTGGCAGGCAAGCATCGTCGGCCAGAACTGGAAGTGGCGCTTCAGGATCAGCATCACCTTGTCGCCCTTGCCGATCCCGAGCGACTTCATGTAGTTGGCGACGCGGTTGGACTGCTCCATCATGTCCTTGAAGGTGAAGCGCCGCTCGCGCATGTGCGCCGAGACATGCAGCATCGCGAGGCGGTTCGGATCCTTCTTCGCGATCTCGTCCACGATGTCGAAGGCGAAGTTGAACTCGTCGTCGTGCTCGTAGCGGATGTGGACGAGCTTGCCGTCGCCGTCCTCCTCGCACTTGACGAACTTCTCGGCCAGCAGCGGCTCGTTGGGCTTGCGCCGGCGCATCCTCACCATCGTCTGCGCCTGCTCCTCGGCGTCGCCGGCCATGATCATCGCGATGAAGGAGCAGCTCTTGCCGCCGACCGCCACCATGCCGTGGGGCGTGGAGGACTTGTAGAAGATCGAGTCGCCGGCGTTCAGCGTCTCCTCGTGGTCGCCCACCTTCACCCGCATCGAGCCGGAGACCACGAAGTCGAACTCCTGTCCGGCGTGGGTGGTGGTGTGGATCGGCGCGCGCTGCTGGCGCTCGTCGTAGTCGTAGGTCACGTAGTACGGCGTGGCGAGCCGGCCCTTGAACATCGCGGCCATGTTGCGGATGAGGATGCCGCGCTCGTTCACCGTCACCGGGCCCTGTCCGGCGCGGCAGACCTGGAAGTGCGATAGCTTGGCGGTGTGGCCCTCGAGAAGCGCGTTGATGTCCACCCCGAACGCCAGCGAGCACTTGTGCAGGAAGGTGAACGGGGGGTCCATCGTCCCCGCCTCGATCGCGAGGTAGTCCCGCTCGTCCACGCCGGTCAGGCGGGCCATCTCCGACGGCGACTTGCCGCCGATCTCGCGCAGTTCCTTGATACGCGCGGCCATGCCTCTTAGTAGTTCGTTCATCTTCTCTTGCCTTTCCTTTTTGACTGAATTTCCGTTGTGTAGAAAAAACGCAGACCACCGGCCGTCCCGGTGGTCTGCGTCCTGCCCTTCGGTTTCGCCCTGCCTGCATTCAGGCGACGGAACACGCGGCTGGCGTTAGACCACCAGGCCGTGTAATAATAATTCGAATGGCGAAACGGTTTTTCATCTGTTGGCGCGTATTATACCATATTCCGCCGCCCCCGTGCGTAACAAAATGTAACAAAGCGCAGGGGCGCGGCGGTGCGTCACAACTCCGTCTTGCCGGCGGCGCGGCGCTCCAGGAAGTCCCTGGTGGTGCGCCAGACGACCGGCGAGAGCAGCACCAGCGCGATCAGGTTCGGGAACGCCATCAGCCCGTTCATCGTGTCCGCGACGCCCCAGACCACGCTGACGGTGAGGTACGGCCCGACCGCCACGAAGAGGACGTACAGGAGGCGGTACGCCATCAGCGTGCCGCGGCGGTGGGAGCCCACCAGGTACTCGAGGCACTTCTCGGAGTAGTAGTTCCAGCCGAGGATGGTGGTGAAGGCGAAGAACGCAAGCGAGGTCATCAGGAAGAACGACGAGATCTTCGCCGAGCCGGGGCCGAGGAACGACAGCCCGCGCGAGAACGCCTCGATGGTGATGTCCACGCCCTTGAGCCCCAGCGAAGGCTCCCAGGCGCCGGTCACCACGATCGCCAGGCCCGTCATCGAGCAGACGATGATGGTGTCGATGAAGGTGCCGGTCATGCAGACGAGGCCCTGACGCGCCGGCTCGTTGGTCTTCGCCGCCGCCGCCGCGATCGGCGCCGAGCCGAGGCCGGCCTCGTTGGAGAAGATCCCGCGCGCGATGCCCTTCTGCATCGCGATGAAGATCGTCCCCACCATGCCGCCGGTGAACGCCGCGGGGTTGAACGCCGCGCGCACGATGAGCTCCACCGCCGCCGAGACCTTGGAGATGTTGCCCAGCAGGATGAAGCCGCAGATCAGGATGTAGAACACCGCCATGAACGGAACCACCACCGTCGAGACGCTGGCGATGCGCTTGAGCCCGCCGATCACCACCAGCGCGGTGCACAGCGCCACGACCGCGCCGGCGATCATGACCGACACCGAGTAGGTGGTGCCGAAAAGCTGCACGCCGGTCGCGAGGTTGGCCGGGTCGAACCCCGGGTCGAAGAACCGCTGCGCCGCCGAGGTGATGCCGTGCACCTGGGTGATGGTGCCGATGCCGAGGATGCCGGCCGTGACGCCGAAGAAGGCGAACAGCACCGCGAGCCACTTCCAGCTCCTGACGCCGAACATCCCCTTCAGCCCCTTCTCGATGTAGTAGAACGGGCCGCCGAGCACGGTGCCGTCGGGCGTGAACTCGCGGTACTTCACCGCCAGCAGCCCCTCGGCGTACTTGGTGGCCATGCCGAAGAACGCCGCCACCTCCATCCAGAAGAGCGCGCCCGGGCCGCCGGTGCCGATCGCCGTCGCCACGCCCACGATGTTGCCGGTGCCGATCGTCGCCGAAAGCGCCGTGCAGAGCGCGCCGAACGAGGAGACGTCGCCCGAGGTGCCGGCTTCGGTGCGGAACATGTACCGGAAGGCGTTCCTGAGGTTCATGAGGTGGCAGAACCTCAGCATGCCGGTGAGCAGCATGCCGGTCAGGAGGATGGTGCAGATTAGCGGCAGTCCCCAAACGATCGAGTCCGCCTTGTCCACCCATGCGGTAAGCGCCGCGAGCCAGTTGCTCGAGGTCTCGACCGACTTCGCCACGGCGCCGGTGAGCGCCGCCTCGGGTTCATTCGCAATGGCCTTGAGGGCCGTGGTAACTACTGCGTTCGTCATTGCAACCTCATTTCGCTGTGTTTTGGTGTATTATACCATATTTCCCCGCGCAAACTGCCGCGGCACGGAGCTTCCGCAGGCCACGTGTCCTTGATGTCCTCGTAAAAGGCAGCGCAGGCGGTCTGGACATACGGCTGCAGGAAAAGCTGCGCGAAGGTGCCGCCCGGGAGGAACGCCGCGGGGATGAGCAGCAGATACCAGCCGATGAAGCTAATGTTGAGACAGAAGTAGCGCCACTTGTTCCCATACATTATGCGCCTGGACTCCGTGATGCACTGCGTCGCCGTCCAGTCGGGATGGTCAACTGCGATATACGGCGTCATGGCATAGGAAAAGGTCTTTATGACGCCGGGAACGATGAGCAGGAGAAACCAGAGCTGCAGGTAAGTCCACTGGACGCAAAGCACCCAGAACATGTGCCAGCCGTGGCCCCATCCAGAGGAAAAAAGCTCGAACTTCATGTGCCTGCGCATCGCCGCAAGCGCCATCGTGTTCTGAGACCACGACATGAAGCCGATCAAATAGAAAAACGGAATGAAAAGCAGCAGAATCGACGGGATTATCGCCACGGCGGAAATGAGCGTAAGAATGAACATCGCGCCGACGAAGGGCCAGTACTGCCCTTCGCCAAGCGCGACCCACGCCTCGCGACGATAGTCCCGCGCGCGCTTCATAGCGGAATCAGAGACCCTTGGGGTTGGGACCGTACTTGTTCTCGCCAGGCTGGCTGTCGAGGCAGCAGAAGACGAGAAGGACGATTATACCGACAAACGGAATGAGCCCAATCAGCCACCACCAGCCGCTGCGCCCTGTGTCGTGCATGCGACGGCAAAACACAGCAAAGCTGGGGATCAGGACGGCAAGATTGTAAATCGCCCCAAGGAACGCAAATGCATCGACGCCAGTCACACTCGCAAGAAATCCGCCGATAAAACCAACTACAAAAGCGGCGATGAAATTGAAAAGAAAGAACAGCCAGTATTCCTGGCGACGCGCGCGGCCAGAAAAGCAGGCGTATTTCTTGGTGAGGCAGTCAATGAAGAAGTTCATGTTTCTTTTGTCCTTTCGTTTTTCCCCGACACCATGCCGGATAGTGTGTATTATACCAAATCCACACCCCCGCCGCGTCAATATTTTCCGGGTGCTTTGCCAGAGTGAACGCAATTTTAAATTTTGTTTAGGTTGTCAAAGGCAGATGTTGGATAGCAGATTGGTTGAGGTAGCAATTCCTCCT
>CACWVU010000065.1 GCA_902764415.1 uncultured bacterium
GACGGGACGGCGTTTGCCAATGCGACCACGTCCCCGTTCTCCAACGCCGCGTCCGGCAATACGCTTTACCTCTTCGCGCTGCACGCGGGGTGGAGCCCGTATGTCGTCAACTACGCCAGTATGCGGATATACTCCTGTAAAATCTACGACGGCGAGACGCTCGTGCGCGACTTCGTGCCCGTCGTGCGCACTTCCGACAGCAAGGCTGGCCTCTACGATCTCGAGACGGACGCTTTCTTCGGCAACGCCGGCTCCGGCAGCTTCACCGCCGGTCCCGAAGGGCATTTCTGCGACGATTCGCTCTTCACCAACCTTAAGATCCTGCCGATTCCCGACCAGAAGTATCCGTCCGGCGCTACGCCGGAGCCGGGTTTCACGATCACGAACACCGAGACCGGCGCGAGCTGGACCTTCGCGGAAGGCGGCGCCGCGCCGGGCGGCTGCCCGTTCGAGGCGTCGTACAGCCATGCAGACGGCGTCGGAACTGTCACCGCGACCGGCAAGGCCGGGAGCGACTACGCGGGCGTGACGGTCTCTCGCAGCTATTCCGTCACCGACGAACTTCTCGTCAACGGCGGCTTTGAGGACGTAATCGACTACGACAGCGGCAACAAGGTCGGACTCGCCCTCAACTGGACCCCCAGCAACGGCTATGGCAACAACGCCTGCGCCTCCAATTCCGGCTACAGTCCCAACCAGACCACGACCTTCATCTCCGGCACTTACTGCGCGGTTATCGACGTGAACAGGTCGCTGTCGCAGGTCTTCACGAATGACGTCGCCTGCGTCGCCACGCTGTCCTGGAAGTGCAAGCACCGCACCAACATCAACTCCGGCAAGGCGATGTTCTACTGGGTGCTGATCGACGGCGAGGTCGTCTATCCCGAGGAGAAGACCACCGGCAGCGATGTTCGGAACCGTAGCGTAAGCGGCATCGTCCTGGCCCCGGGCGAGCACACGCTGACCTTCCAGGGGCATAGCGAAGACAACGTCAACCAGGCGCTCTTCGTGGACGACGTCTCGTTCCAGGTCCAGTCGGCGTCCAGCCTGGTGATTCTGCCGATCGAGGACCAGATCGGCACCGGCTCGGCGTTGACGCCGTCCTTCGTCGTCTCCAACACCATAGGCCACGCGACCTACGAGGTCGGCGGCGGGGCGTCAAGCGAGCTATTCGACGTGGTGTATTCCAACAACACCGCGCGCGGGACGGCGACGGCCACGGTCACCGGCAAGGCCGGAAGCATCTACGAAGGGGAGACGACTTTCCGTGAGTTCCGCATCCGCGACTACACCCTCGTCCGCGCGACGGCGAGCGGAACCGGCGACGGCTCGTCGTGGGCTTCGCCGATGTCCTGGGCTTCGGCGCTTGCGGCTGCCGCGGCGGACGAGGACATCTACGAGATCTGGCTGCATGGCGACGTCGCCGTTTCCGCCGCGCCGGCGTCAATTACCTTCAACGGCAGGACCATCGTCCGCGGCGGTTTCGCGGGCACGGAGTCCTCGGCGGACGAGCGCAGCGGCGCCCATTCCGTCTTCTCCGCGAACGACGCCTACGACATCTTGATTCCAAATGTCGCCGGCGGCGCCAGCCTCGAGTTCGACTGCGTCGACTTCACGAAGGCGAAGCTGCGCGCGGTCGTCAAGAGTGGCGCGGGCGAAATCTCGTTCACCGACTGCGCGTTCCTCGCCAACGGCAACACCATCGGGCACAATTCCCAGAACGCCGACGGCAACGGCTTCAAGGCGTCCGGCGGCGGCAGCGCGAATTTCGTCAACTGCCGCTTCGAGGGCAACGGCCCGCGTACATCCGTCCAGCAGCAGCCCGGTGGCTGCGCCATCCGCGCGGACGGGCTTTCCCGGCTCGCGCTCGACGGATGCACCTTCCTCACCAACGGTGTCGTTGCCTGGTCCCAGAACGCCGACGTCGCCGCGTTCCGCGGGCACACGATGTACCTCACCGGCACGCCGCTGACGATGCTCAATACGCGCGTCTCCGGCTCGATGGGCTTTGCGAAGGGCGCTGGCGTTGGCGGCAGCGTGTGGCTTGGCGGCAACTGCGGCGGGAGCGTCATCTCCAACTGTGTCTTCTCCGGCAACGTGGACCGCTTTAAGGACCAGTACGGCGGCTCCGGCGGTGGCACCCTCGTCCTCAGCCTCGGCTCCTCGGACCAGCGCGTCGATATCATCGACTCCACCTTCGCCTACAACTTCACCCACTCGCGTGACTACGGGTGCCTCGCCGTCGTCAAGGGCGACGTCCACGTCACCGGCTCAATGTTCTTCGACAACATCCTCGGCTACGGCAACGCCCACGGCTACGGCGCGGACATCGCGGTCGGCGCGGACGGCCGCCTCGCCATCGGCCATTCGCACTTGACCACGCTGACCGACGCCTCCATCACCTCGGTCGATCCGGCGAACCTCACCATCGATATGGCGAGCATGACTTCTGGCAACCCGTATCTCACGACATCCGTCCTTGACTTCGAGGCCCTGCTCTCCTACGACTCGGCCAACTATGCCAGCGGCGGATCGAGGAACATGGATATCACCACGAGCTGCGCCAGCCTGGTCGGCATCAACCCGACGCCGCTCGCGGTCAAGCCGGTGAAGCCGGACGTCGGCGCGGGGAACGTCATCTACGTCGCGGCGGACGCCGCGGGCACGGGCGACGGCTCGAGCTGGGCGGATGCGTTCACCGACCTCAGCTCTGCGATCGCCGTCGCCTCGACGAACAAGAACGAGATCTGGGTGAAGGGGAACCTCACGCCGGCGGCGGACGCGGTGATTGCGCTGCTGGAGACCGACCTCGCGGTTTACGGCGGCTTCGCCGGCACCGAGGCCAGCGCGGCGGAGCGCGCCCCCGGCGCGATGACGACGATCAACGGCACAGAAAAGTACGATCTCGTCAAGGTGTCCGTCCTTCCCGGCTGCTCGCTCTCCTTCGACGGCTTCAACTTCACGAAGGCGATCTACCGCGCGGTGGCCAAGCGCGGCGCCGGCGACCTCAAGTTCACCAACTGCCGCTTTGTCGGCAACGGCTTCAGGAAGAGCGCCGACGGCCGCGGCATCCATTCGCTCGGCGGCCAGGGCGCGGCAAAGCTCGTGGTCGAGAACTGCGTGTTCGAGGGGAACAAGCAGAACGGCAGGGTGGGGAATTCTGGCTGCGGCGCAGCGGTGTACGCGATGAGCCAGGGCCGCTTCTTCTGCGACAACACGCTCGTCTGCTCGAACGGGGTGGTGCTGCTGAACGGCAGCTTGAGCAACTCCGGCGTCGCGGACAACCGCAGCGTCCGCGGCTCGGCGATGTTCCTCTACGCGACGCCCACGACGATGCGCAACACCCGCATCGCGGCCAATGGCGGCAGCAGCCGCGAATCCAACGCGACCGGCGGCATCGTGCTCCTCATGGGCTACTCGGACGGATCGGCGTTCACCAACTGCGCCTTCGTGGGCAACTGGGCGAACAACTACAAGGACGGCCAGAACTGCAACACCTGCGGCGCGCTCGTCTTCAGGCCGTCCGCGGCGTCCCACACGCTCGACCTCGAGAACTGCACCTTCGCCTACAACGTCTCGCAGGCCAACCAGTCCCCGGGCGGACTCAACGTCCTCACCGGCGACGTGAGAATCCACAACTCGATCTTCTGGCGCAACCTCCACGGCTACTACTCGCAGGGCGGCTATGCCAACGACATCGACGCCAAGGCGGGCTCGGTCTCCATCTCGCACTCGATGGTGACGGGGACGGACGTGGACTCGATCCGCGGCGCCGCGGTCGATACGGTCACGATCGCCGACACGGTGTATGTCGCCGACCCGGAGCTGGTGACCTCCTACGAGTCGTTCTCGAACCACCTGGACTACGCCACGGACGCCAACTACATCCAGCGCGGCACCGGGTTTGATTTCGCCTATCTCGAATCCATCGACGCGCACCTCCTCTCCGCCGCCGGATACTGGACCAACGACGGGACCGAGCAGCCGGGTTCGGCGAAGACCTCGACCGCCATCGACAAGGGCGACCCCGACTCCGCCTACGCGAACGAGCCTTCGCCCAATGGCGGGCGCGTCAACCTCGGCGCCTACGGCAACACGGCGCAGGCGTCGATGTCGCCGTCCGGCCAGCCATCGGTCGAGTCGTTCAGCATCGCCTATCCCGGCGGCTACACGCGCCCGCAGGCCGAGCTGACGCTGGGTCTGGCGAGTGGGACGGCGTATTTCGCCACGGTGACGATCGTCTGCAAGACCAACGGGGTCGTCATCGGGTCGAAGACCTTTGAAAGCTGCCAGACAGGCGACGTGGTCACGATGATGCCGCCTTGCTACTTCCCCGCCGGCACCGGGTTGACGTTCGAGTACACGGTCTCCGCGTCCGGCGCGACGCCGTGCGCGGACAGCGCCGGTTCCGTCGCGCAGGGCACGCTTCCGCCGTTCTACGGCAAGGGCGGCGGTGCGAACGTCATCCACGTGCGCGAAGGCGCGGACTGCCTCATGAACGGCAGCGACTGGACCGACGCCTATCCCGACGTCGAGTCGGCGCTCGCCGCGGTCGGCTCCGGCAAGACGGAGATATGGATCGCCAAGGCGACTACCTCGGCAAACGGCGCGTTCACGCTTTCGGAGCCGCTCGCGATCCGCGGCGGTTTCGCGGCCACCGAGAACAGAGCCGCGGAGCGCACCGGCGACTGGAACACAAAATTCGACATGCTAAGCGCGAAGCCTGGGCTGGAGTTCACGAACGGCGCGGGCTGCCCGCTGGAGCTCGACCGGATCACGATCACGCGGGCGACCACCCGTGCCCTCAAGAAGGACGGCGCGGGCGCGCTCGTCCTCAACGGCTGCGCATTCACAACCAACGGGCTCCCGCAGACGCTTGACGGCCGCGGCATTTACGTGTCGGGCGGCTGCGTTGTGGCGGCGACCAACTGCCTCTTCGAGGGTAACTTCTGCACCAGCGACGCAGACACCCCCGGCGCCGGCGCCGGCGCCTACATCACCTCCTGCGCGAAGGCTGTATTCAGCAACTGCCGGTTCGTTGGCAACGGCATCCGATACTCGCAGCCGAACTCGGTCAGAACCAGCTACAACAGGGAATCGGCGGCCCTCTACGCCAGCGCCACGCCGCTTTTCTGCCACAACGTCAGGTTCGCGGCGAACCGCGCCAACTACGGCGGCGTCGTGGCGCTCGTCGGCAACTGCGACGGCTCGCTCCTCGAGAACTGCGCCTTTGTCGGCAACTTCATCATCATGCACTGGGCCAACGGCGTCAACTCGTATAGCGCGCCGCTGTGCGTGAACATGGACAACGCCGCGCGCCAGGCGACGCTCAGGAACTGCACCTTCGCCTACAACCTCAACTCCAACCGTCTGGCGCCGGCGGGTCTGTTGGTAAACAAGGGCAAGGTCGTGGTCGAGGACTCGGTATTCTGGGGCAACCGCCGCAGCTCGCACATCCTGCCGGAGTCCGACTATCCGGCGCCGGAGGACATCAACGTGGCGGCGAACGGGTATCTCGCGCTCACCAACGTCTTCATCGCCTCGACCTACATGGGCACCGACCGGCGCCACTGCCTGCATACGGCCGACGCCTCGCACCTGACCACGAACAACATCGTGACCGGCGACGCGCTGCTCGTCTCGACGACGAACGAGGTCGCGGCGCTGATGACGACGGGCAATTCGTCTTTCCCGGATCTCTACTACCCCGCGTCCGCCGCCGCCGCGCTCGCGGCGCTCAACGTGCATCTGCGCGGCGGTTCGGGCTACTACGACGAGAACACGGGTGAACTGGTGAAGACCTACCGCGAAGCCGCCGTGGGCGGCTCCTCGCCTGCGCTTGACGCCAGCACGCGGCGCGCGACATATGAGCCCAGGCCAAACGGGAAATACATCAACCTCGGCTACTACGGCAACACGCAGTGGGCGACGATGTCCAAGGGCGGCGGCTCGGTGTACTACATAAGGTAGCGCGGCAGAGGCGAAGATGCCTCTACGCGGGCCGAAAGCTCGCGCCTGTCTTTTTGATTTCACCGGCCGTTCCCAAGGGCGGTTGTTCTCACAAGGGGAAACAGAAACGGCGCTGGGGACAGACCTCTCAAGGTTGAAAGGTTGAAAGGTTGAGCGCCCCACGACACTTGGATCTCGCCCATTGACAGACTCGGCGGGGTGTGGTATTATACACATCATGAAATCTATAAGTGTAGATATTTTGCGGGGGGGGGGGCAAACATAACAGTTTCCCCGCCCGCTCGAAAACTACACTTAAGTTCGTCATCCAAAGTCCAATGTCCAAGGTCCAGCTGTCGCAGCTTGGACTTTGGAC
>CACWVU010000066.1 GCA_902764415.1 uncultured bacterium
CGCCTGAACCGGCAATCCAACGGCATCATGGCCATTTCAACCCGCCAACTTTGGCTGACGGGCTAATGCCCCATTGACTTCAACTGCGATTTTTAGGTTTAATGCTCGCCGTGATTCCTAAATACAAGTCTGACTATGGTTTGAAGGAGAAGTTTGCGCAACTTTTCAAGGATGGGATTCCTGCTAAATGGCGTGTGTGGGTCGCACCTGCTCGCATTATTGCAGAAAAAGATGTGCCATCAAAGATATATATACAAGAAGAGCGTATGTGGGGATTGAGATTTGACGAAGCGGCATTCAAGAAGATGTTTTCAAAGGAGTATGGTGAATTTGAATATGTAAACAATGAACTTCCTGATAGACTGTTGAGAGTGCCTTTGTATAAATTGCAATATCAAATTGCGTCAAATGACAAGGAAAGCACAGCCTCTGCGATCATTGAGGAATTGATAGATATTACATATGGGCAGAGCATGATTGATCCTGAAGCGTTTGTATATGGTTCGTCAGAGCATTACTATGTTAGGAATAGGATGGTCCATTTGATGTATGATCAGAAACGATCTGTTTTCACGCACCTTGATTTGTCGTATTTGTATTACAATGAGTCAGATTATTATCAAAGGTTAGATCAAACTTTGGGGCAGATAAAACCAAGTGCAACTAAAAAGATGAAGGTGTACAAGATAGATGGAGAGCTGCCATTTCCTGTCATTTCTGATTTGATAGGGATATCCTTGGACGGGGTTCATAATCCAGAGGTGAGACGATTGTTGAATGGAGAATAACTTCCTAGAATGACTCAGGGTAGTGGTTGGACAGATGTCGTAGTACAGACAATTTGACATGATCATCTGGAATCCGTGGCATGGCTGCCATAAGGTGAGTGAGGGATGCTGACATTGCTATATGTACTTCCTCGACCGGATGCGCGGCATCGACACCTCAAAGGTGTCCCGCAACGCCAACTTCGACATGCCGTTGAAGCGTGGGCGTGACGGACGCTTCAAGGTAGACCCCGGCATGGAACTGCTGGTCGGGCTTTCCACGGACTTCTTCGTAGAGGAGGCTGACGCCTGGCGCGAAGAGGCATGGGCGGTGATCCGAAAGCGTCCTGATGTCGTGTTCCAAATTCTCACTAAGAGGGCGGGGCGCATACCCGGTCATCTGCCGTCCGATTGAAAGATGATGGGGACTGTCCCCGCGGCAGTTCTTTTGCTATATGCAAATGGCAAACATCGTTTTGCCATTTGCACGGCCATGGGTGTTTTTGATATAATACGC
The DNA here is from genome assembly GCA_902764415.1 of uncultured bacterium. Classification (GTDB taxonomy): domain Bacteria; phylum Verrucomicrobiota; class Kiritimatiellia; order RFP12; family UBA1067; genus UBA1067. Next base: position 1,285 of record CACWVU010000066.1, read on the forward strand.
TGCCAAAGAGAGTAATATTAGGCAATATGATTAAGCGAAAGATTGCTGAATATGTGGACAAGGTGGCGAAATGCTACCCTGTTGTTACCATAATGGGTCCGCGGCAGAGCGGGAAGACGACGCTTGCCCAAGCGCAATTCCCCACGCATCAATACCGCAATCTGGAGGATGAGGATGTTTTGTCGGCGGCGAAGGCCGATCCCCGCAGATTCCTGATGAACGGAAGCGCGAACATGGTGATAGATGAAATCCAGCGCTTCCATTCGCTCCTTACGTACATTCAGGAAATGGTGGACGCGAATCGCATCAAGGGGCAGTTCGTCCTGACCGGCTCGCATCAACCGGAATTGGGGGCGGCGGTAAGCGAGTCTCTTGCCGGACGCACAGGAATCTGCACGCTTATGCCGCTGAGCATCGAGGAGCTGAAGGAAGGCGGCATCGCCATCGACGACCGGGACGGCCTCATGTGGCATGGGTTCATGCCGCGCATGTACGAAGACGCCATCGAGCCCGGAATGCTCTATCGCGACTATTTCCAGACGTACGTGCAGCGGGATGTCCGCCGAATCGTCAATATTCAGGACCTTGACGCGTTTACGGTGTTCATGCGCCTGCTGGCGGGTCGCGTCGGGCAGCTGCTCAACAAGGATTCGCTGGCGCGCGACGTCGGCATTTCCACCCCGACCGTCGTGAAATGGCTGAGCGTGCTCGAAGCCTCGTTCATCATCTACCGGCTGCGGCCGTACCACGGCAATTTCGGGAAGCGCCAGACTAAGGCCCAGAAGATATATTTCACCGAGACGGGGTTGGCGACGTATCTGCTCGGCATCAGGGACAAGGACCAGCTGTTCACGCATCCGCTTGTCGGAAGCCTGTTTGAGAACATGGTCGTGATGGAGGCCGTCAAGTTCCGGCTGAACCGAGGATGCGAACCTGACTTGTGGTTCTACCGCAATTCGTCGGGAACGACGGAGGTCGATTTGCTGATGGAGGACGGGGCGGAGCTTCGTCCGCGGGAGATCAAGAGCTCTTCTGCCTATTCGCAGCGCATGGGGGATGGCCTTGCCAGGTTCCTCAAGCTGTCGCCCAATGCCGTTGATCCGCGGGTGGTGTATGCCGGCGGGACATTCGACGGCGTGGCGGTCAATTTCGCGGATGTCTCGCGCTGGTGCTGATGGTCAACAGGGTCGGACATGGTTGCCACAGTAGCAAAAGTGCCTGACCCTTAAACAGGTTGAAAGGTTGAAAGGCCGCGCGGCAGTTTGCGCGGCAGATAGCGCGGCGAATATGGTATAATACGCATGTCTGCGCAAATCTGAAAGGAGCAGGAGAATGGCAACCGTAGAGATCAACACCACCGACATCGTCGCGTTCCTCGGCAAGGAGCGCGCGGCGTTCACCAAGGCCGACATCAAGCGCTTCGTCAAGGCCAAGGGCATCCGCCACGTGAACTTCATGTACCCGGGCGGCGACGGGCGCCTGAAGACCCTCAACTTCATCCTCCACTCGCCCGGCTACCTGGACGAGATCCTCACCTGCGGCGAACGCGTGGACGGAAGCTCCCTCTTCTCCTACATCGAGGCGTCGAGCTCCGACCTCTACGTGATCCCGCGCTACTCGACGGCGTTCGTCGACCCGTTCGCCGAGCTGCCCACGCTGTGCCTGCTCTGCTCGTTCTTCAACAAGGACGGCGCGCCGCTCGAGTCCAGCCCCGAGTACACGCTCCGCAAGGCGTGCGCGGCGTTCCGCAAGGAGACCGGGCTCGAGTTCCAGGCGATGGGCGAGCTCGAGTACTACGTGATCGCCCAGGACCCCGAGAGCTTCCCGGCGAAGGACCAGCGCGGCTACCACGAGTCCGCGCCGTTCGCGAAGTTCGGCGAGTTCCGCCAGAAGTGCATGCTCGCGATCGCCCAGGCCGGCGGGCTCATCAAGTACGGCCACAGCGAGGTCGGCAACTTCACCTCCGGCGGGCTCGTCTACGAGCAGAACGAGATCGAGTTCCTGCCCTGCGCGGCGCCGGACGCGGCGGACCAGCTCACGGTGGCGAAGTGGATCATCCGCAACATGGGCGCGAAGTACGGCTACGACGTCACCTTCGCGCCGAAGATCACGGTCGGCAAGGCGGGCTCGGGCCTGCACATCCACATGCGGCTCATGAAGGGCGGGGTCAACCAGATGCTCAAGGGCGGCCGGATCTCCGACACGGCCCGCCGCGCGATCGCCGGGCTCATGAAGCTCGCGCCGTCCATCACCGCCTTCGGCAACATGAACCCGACGAGCTACCTGCGGCTCGTGCCGCACCAGGAGGCGCCGACGAACGTGTGCTGGGGCGACCGCAACCGCTCGGTGCTGGTCAGGGTGCCGCTCGGCTGGGCCGGCCGCGGCGACATGGCGCGCCAGGCGAACCCGGGCGAGGCGGCCTCGCGCGCCGACACGCGCCAGAAGCAGACGGTCGAGATGCGCTCGCCCGACGCCTCGGCGAACGTGTACCTGCTGATGGCGGCCCTGTGCGTCGCCTGCCGCCACGGCTTCAAGCTCAAGGACGCGCTCAAGGTGGCGGACGCGACCTACGTGAACGTGAACATCCACAAGAAGGAGAACTCCAAGCTCCTCTCCTCGCTCGCGACGCTGCCCGACAGCTGCTGGGCCTCGGCCGACACGCTGCTCAAGCAGCGCGCGGTCTACGAGGAGGGCGGCGTCTTCTCGCCGGCGATGATCGACGGCATCGTCCGCGAGCTCAAGGCCTTCGACGACCGCTCGCTGCGGGCGAAGGTGACGAAGGACGCGAAGGCGATGGCGGACCTCGTCAAGACCTACTTCCACTGCGGCTGAAGGGCGCGATGAAGACGGTCGACTGCGACTACTTCGTCGTCGGCTCCGGCATGGCGGGGCTGATGAGCGCCCTGCACCTTTCGGCCTACGGCAGGGTGACGCTCGTCACCAAGGGCCGCCTCGCCGACTGCAACACCAACTTCGCGCAGGGCGGCATCTGCTGCGTGATGGACCCGGCCGACAGCTTCGACCGCCACGCGCGCGACACGATGATCGCCGGCGCCTGGCTCGGGCGCACCGAGGTGGTGCACGAGATCTGCGAAAACGCGCCGGCCGGCATCCAGGACCTGATCGACTGCGGGGTGAAGTTCGCGCGGCGGCCGGACGGCTCCTGGGACCTGACGCGCGAGGGCGGCCACAGCGCCCGGCGCATCCTCCACGCCGGCGACATCACCGGCGAGAAGTGCGAGGCGGCGATGATCCGCCGCGTGCGCCGCTCCGGCGCGGACATCCGCGAGCAGACGATCGTCGTCGACCTCATCATGACGCGGCGCCTGGGGCTGAAGGGCGAGAACCGCTGCGTCGGCGCGTACGTGCTCGACAAGCCCACGGGCGAGATCTACGCGATCCGCTCCGCGAACACCATCCTCGCCACCGGCGGCTGCGGCAAGGTGTACCTCTACACCTGCAACCCGGACTCGGCGACGGGCGACGGGGTGGCGCTCGCCTGGCGCGCCGGCGCGAAGATCGAGAACATGGAGTTCGTCCAGTTCCACCCGACCTGCCTCTTCCACCCGCAGGCGAAGCGCTTTCTCATCTCCGAGGCCGTGCGCGGCGAGGGCGCGGTGCTCGTCGACCGGCACGGGCGCGAGTTCATGCGCAAGTACGACCCGCGCGGGTCGCTGGCGCCGCGCGACATCGTGGCGCGATCGATCGACTCGGAGATGAAGCGCACCGGCGACGACTGCGTCTTCCTCGACATCCGGAAGAAGGGCCGCGCCTACCTGATGAAGCGCTTTCCCAACATCTACCAGAAGTGCATGGAGTTCGGCATCGACATGGCGAGCGACCTCATCCCGGTCGTGCCGGCGGCGCACTACAGCTGCGGCGGCATCCAGGCGACGACCGACGGGCGCACCTCGATCCCCGGGCTCTCGGCGGTGGGCGAGTGCGCCTCGACCGGCCTCCACGGCGCAAACCGCCTCGCGTCCAACTCGCTCATGGAGGCGCTCGTCTGCGCGCGGCTCACGGCGGCGCGGCTTGGCCCGCACCCGGAGCGGACGCGCCTGCCGCGCATCCCGGCGTGGAAGACCGGCTCGGCGGTCCCGCCCGACGAGGCGGTGCTCGTCTCGCACATGTGGGACGAGATCCGCCGTCTGATGTGGGACTACGTGGGGATCGTCCGCACCAACAAGCGACTTGCGCGCGCGGCGCACCGTCTGCGCACGCTCCGCCGCGAGATCCGCGACTACTACTTCCGCTACCTGGTGACGCCCGACACGCTGGAGCTGAGGAACCTCGCCGTCTGCGCGGAGCTGATCGTCCGCAGCGCGCAGAAGCGCCGCGAGAGCCGCGGCCTCCACTACACCCTCGACTACCCGCGCCAGGCGAAGCGCATCCGCCAGACGGTGATCGAGGGCTTCCGCGGCTGACCTCCGCGGCAGTTTGCGCTGGCGCAACTGGAGTTTCACGATTTTTTGAGAGGTGATTATGACTTGGCCCCTGTAAAACAAGGGCGAAGTCGATTTTGGCAAGTGTAAAGGGCGTCTCGGCTCGGC
>CACWVU010000067.1 GCA_902764415.1 uncultured bacterium
GTGATCTCGATGCCGTACTGGGTGATCGGGTTGCCGATCGGGCCCATCGCGAACGGGATCACGTACATCGTGCGGCCCTTCATGCAGCCCTTGTAGCTCTTGAGCATGAGCTTCTTCATCGCCTCGGGCTCCATCCAGTGGTTGGTGGGGCCCGCGTCGATCTCGCGCTTCGAGCAGATGAAGGTGCGCCCCTCGACGCGCGCCACGTCGCTCTCGTGCGAGCGGGCGAGGTAGCAGTCGGGACGGGTCTTCGGGTTGAGCTTCACGAACTGGCCCTTCTTGACCATCATCTCGCAGATGTCGTGGTGCTCCTTCTTGGTCCCCTTCACCACCACGATCTTGTCGGGGGTGCAGACCTTGTTCCACTTGTCGACCCAGGCGAACACCTTGGCGTTCGCGAACTTCGGCGTCTTGGCCATTTTCTTCTCCTTGTTAAACTGTTTGGGCGGGTCCGCCGCGGCGGACCCGCGGATGTCACTCGACGATCGTGACGACCTTGCCGTCCTTGATGAACTTCACCTTGCCGTCCTTGAGGGCGAAGAGAGTGAAGTCGCGGCCCTGGCCGACGTTCTTGCCGGGGTGGATCTTGGTGCCGCGCTGGCGGACGATGATCGAGCCGGTCTTGAGGAACTGGCCGTCGTAGGCCTTAACGCCCAGGTACTTGGGGTTCGAGTCGCGGCCGTTGCGCGCAGATGCGGAAGTAGCCATTTTATGTTTCTCCTTCCCTTACGCGATTGCCTTGACCGTGGCGACCGTCAGCTGCTGGCGGTGGCCCTTCTTCCGGCGCTCGCCCTTGCGGCGCTTCGCCTTGAAGTTTATCACCTTGTCGGCCTTGACGACGCCGTCGACCGCGAGGGTCACCTTGGCGCCCTCCACGTAGGGCTTGCCGACCTTGAGGGTGGTGCCGTCAGAGACCGCGCAAACGGTGTCGATGACTGCCTCCTGCCCCGCTTCGACCGAGAGCTTTTCAATCTCGATCCTGTCACCGACCTTCACAAGCACCTGCTTGCCGCCGGTTTCGAGAACTGCGTATGCTTCCATTTTGTTCCTTTCGTTCCCGTTTTCCATGTGGAGGGGCGTCCAATCGCCCTTCCACGAAAAACAAGGTTCGCGTATTATACCCTTTTTGCGCTTCCGCTGTCAAATCGGCGAGCAGCCGACGCAGAGCGTCGGAAGCAGTTCAACAACCAGCGGCCAGTATCCAGCAGCCAACAACCAGTATCCAGCAGCCAGCAGCCAGCAGCCAGCGGTCAGTAGAGAGGCGTATCATCCTCTTTCCACTGAACGCTGATTGTTGGCTGCTGGTTGCTGATTGTTGATTGCCGGCTGCTGATACACTTCCAACGCATCAATAATTCGCACTATTCCGCGGCAAAGTTGCGGTTTTGATGCGTTGGAATCTGCCTTTGGAGAGCGCGGCGCCGGCGAGCAGCAGGACCAGCCCCGGCACCAGGAACACCTGGTAGCGCTCGGCGGCGCGCTCCGCCTCCTCGTTCTGCTCCTTCGCCGCCACCTGGCGCAGGAAGCGGCGGTAGATCGCCCCGAGCGTGGTCTCGGCGGTGCCGGCCGTCGCCAGCGGCACGTAGCGCCCGTTCGACGCCGCGGCGATCGCCTTGAGCGCGTCCTCCTCGAGCTTCACCTTCACCACCTCGCCGTTGTGCTTCATCGGCCCGCGGCCGTCAAGCGCCGGAACCGTCGCGCCGACGCGCGGGTCGCCGATGCCGACGGTGAAGATCGGGATGCCGCGCTTCTTCGCGAGCGCGGCGTTGGCGAGCGCCTCGCCGCGCAGGTCGCCGCCGTCGGAGAGGAGGATGATCGCGTTGTGGTCGTCCGCCGCCGGGTCGAGCGCGTCCAGCGAGGCGCGGATCGCCGAGCCGAGGTCGGTCTCGCCGCGCGGCGCGGAGTCGGGCCCGAGCTGCTCGAGGGTGCTCCTGAGGAAGCCGCGGTCGGTGGTGAGCGGGCAGACCACCACGCCGGTGCGGCGGAAGGCGACGAGCGCGCAGCGGTCGCCCTCGAGCGAGTCGATGAGGTCGGCGACGTCCGCCTTGGTGCGCTCGAGCCGGTTGGGGCGCACGTCCTCGGCGAGCATCGAGCGCGAGACGTCGATCGCCACCACCACGTTGCGGCTGCGCTCGACGTACTTCTCGGTCGCGCGTCCCCACTGCGGACGCGCCGCGGCGAAGAGCGAGAGGAAGAGCCCGGCGATGACGCACCACGCCTGCACGCCCCAGAGGTCGGCGCCCTTCGGCATCAGCCGCGCCCTGAGCGGCGCGGCCACGAAGCGCTCGAGCCGCTTCTCGCGGCGCGCGCGCAGGAACGCCCAGAGGATCCCGGCGAGCGGGACGAGCGCGGCGACGACGAGAAAGACCGGATTCGCGAACCTCATCTTCCCCTCCCTACAGATGGCGGCGCAGGAGCCGCCCGCCCAGCAGGACGCACGCGAGCGCCGGCAGGAAAATGAGCGCCTCCGGGTGGATGCGGTAGCGCTCCTCGAAAGAGAGCATCAGGATCACCACCATGTAGTAGCCGAGCGCCACCGCGAGCGAAATCGCCATGCCAATGGTGCTCTCCTTCCGCTGCGAGCGGATGCCGAGCGGGACGCCGACAAGCACGAAGCAGATGGACGCGAGCGCGAAGGCGAAGCGCTTGGAGAGCTCCACCTTGAGCGAGCTCAGCTGGCGGCGGAGGTACTCCACGAGCTGCGCCTTCATCCCCTTCTCGTCCGGCGACGCCTTGACCTTCTCGATCTCCGCGCGCGTCCGCGAAATCTCGGCGAGCAGGCCGCGGAAGGCGAGGTCCTTGGCGCGGCGGTGGTACTTCTCCTCCTTGAGGACGTCCTTCAGCACGTAGGCGAAGCGGCTGAAGCGCGCCATCGTCGGGTGGCTCTCGTCCAGCGGGTCGACCGTCATCCCGTAGAGCTCGAGCGAGACGTCGCGGCCCTGCTGGGCGACGAGCGCCTTCTCGGCGGTGATCATGCGGTCGACCTTGGGGTTGGAGTAGTCGAGCGCGACGAAGTCGTGGAGCCAGTTGCCGTTCTTGGAGCCGAAGTAGAGCTTGACCCGCGGGAAGTCGTCAATGACGCGCCCGGGCTCGAGCACGCTCAGCCCGGTGCCGACGGAGACGCGCGTCTTGAGGGTGCGCCGGACCTCGTGGCCGCGCGGCACCACCTCGTTGTTGACGTAGAAGCCGACGAGGGTGCAGAGGACCGCGAACGCCGCGGGCCACCTGACGACGGAGGCGAGGTGGACGCCGCAGGCACGCATCGCGGCGATCTCGCCGTCCGCGCTCAGGCGGGAGAAGACGAGGATCGCGCTCACCAGGAGCGAGAGCGGCACCGACCACTGCAGCGTCTCGGGTAGCGACACCATCGCGAACTCGCCGACGAGCCGCATCGGCACGCCGTCCATGATGTAGCCGACGATCTGCACCAGCAGCCCGATCGTCAGCACGAACGAGAGGACGAGGAACGCCAGGACGAAGCTCGAGAGGAACGAGCCGAGCACGTACCGTTCGATCGTCTTCACCGCCGCGCCCCCGTTCAGAACCTCAGCACGAAGTAGTTCTTCTTGCCCGCGCGCAGCACCGCCACGCCGTCCTTGACGTCGTCCGCGGCGAAGAGACGGTTCGCGTCCACCTTCGCGTCGTTGAGCGAAAGCCCGCCCTGCTGGGCCATCCGCCGCGCCTCGCCGTTGGACTTGAACATGCCGGCCGCCGCGGCGACCGCGAAGACCGGCTTGCCGACACAGTCGTCGAGCTTGACCGCCGCGCTCGGCACGTTCTCGGCCTTGGCGACGTCGGAGGCGGACTTCTTCGCGTACAGCGCCTCGGTGGCCTCCTGCGCTTTTTTAAGCCCCTCCTCGCCGTGCACGAGGCGCGTCACCTCCTCGGCGAGCGCCTTCTGCGGGATGCGCGCCTCGGGATGCGCCTTCATCTCGGCCTCGAGCGCGGCGATTTCGTCGAGCGGGCGCATCGAGAACACCTTGAGGTAGCGGATCGCGTCCGCGTCCGGCGTCCTGAGGAAGTACTGGTACCAGTCGAAGACCGGCGTCATCGTGGCGTCGAGGAAGAGCGCGTTGCCCTCCGACTTGCCGAACTTGCGGCCGGAGGAGTCGAGGAGCAGCGGGAAGGTGAGGCCGTAGGCGGTCTCGCCGCGCATGCGGTGGACGAGGTCGGTGCCGGCGGTGATGTTGCCCCACTGGTCCGCGCCGCCGACCTCCAGCCGGCAGCCGTAGTTGTCGTAGAGGTGGAGGAAGTCGTTGCCCTGGAGGATCTGGTAGGAGAACTCGGTGAAGGTGAGCGCGCCCTCGCTCGCCTCGAGACGCTTCTTCACGGACTCCTTCGCGAGCATCTGCGGCACGCGGAAGTTGATCGCGATGTCGCGCAGGAACTCGATGGCGCTCGTGCCCTTGTACCAGTCGTAGTTGTCCACCATCACCGCGGCGTTGGGGCCGTCGAAGTCGAGGATGCGCGAGAGGTTCTCGCGGATGCCCTTCTTGTTCTCCTCCACCTGCTCCACGGTGAGCATGTTGCGCTCTGCCGACTTGCCGGACGGGTCGCCGATGAGGCCGGTCGCGCCGCCGACGAGCGCGATCACCTTGTGGCCGGCGAGCTGGAAGCGCCTCAGTACGACGATCGAGACGAGGTTGCCGGCCTGCAGCGAGCGGGCGCTGGGGTCGAAGCCGCAGTAGACCGTGGTCGGGCGCTCCAGCGCCTGCTCGATCGCGGGGTCGGTCAGCGCCTCGACGAGGCCGCGGGCCTTCAGTTCTTCAATCAGTTTCATTGTTGTGTATTATACCAAAAAATGTGAGGGCGCGGCGGCGCGGGGGAGCACCCCGCATAGCGCCCGCTTCGCGGCTCACTTCGTTCGGGGGATACGCTCGCTCGGTCTCGTCGCCAGCAATCCTAGATTGCTAGACATCTAGGTTTCTAGGCATCTAGGCTGACAGCGCAAAGGCAAAAAAGGGCCGGCGTATCCCCCGAGCGCGGAGCGCGAGCTTTCGCGGAGCGAAAGTCGCTAGAGGGGTGCGTCCGCAGGACGACGCCGGGTTTTTTCATGCCGCATAGGCACAAAAAAAGCCGGCGGCGTCCTACTCTCGCATGGGCGGGTCCCACACTACCCTCGGCGATGGAGCCCTTGACTGCCGTGTTCGGAATGGGAACGGGTATGG
>CACWVU010000068.1 GCA_902764415.1 uncultured bacterium
AGCCTGAAATTTGCAAAACTAAACGCTACCTCACAGTCGGAATTGACGCGTTCACCCAGCTTCAGAAACTAAACTTTCGTTTAGTTTTTCAATCGACAGCAGATTTCACATGAGACAAAACCGCACCCCTGCCAGTGCATCCGCGTTGCGGACGACCTTTGGTCGGGGGATATGCGGAAAGTGCCGCGGGGGCCAACGCGGGGCGTTGGAAGCAATGCAGTGATCAGCTGCCAGCAGCCAGCGGTCAGCGGTCAGTGGAATAAGGATGGTTCATCCTCATTACTGGTTGTTGGTTGCTGGTTACTGGATACTGGCTGCTGGTTGTTGGTTGCTGGTTGCTGGACACTGAAGGTGCCGCGGGGACTGTCCCCGAATATCATACTAAAATAGACCTCGCTCGATTTTAGTAATTACCAAAATAGACATGGCTCGATTTTGGTAATTGACCTGCGCGGCAGTTTTTAGTGAAAATATTGATCAGACTGAAATTATATATACTTTTTCAGTCGAGAAATCAACCGTCAAGATCAATTTCAGCGCTATTTGCGGTGCGAGAACTCGCAGCCGCAGTAGGACTAACGCGAGGACCTGATTCCACGAACTTGATGAACCTCCGCCTCCAGGACACGAACCGTATCCAATATCTCGGAAAATGGCGGACGCGGACCGAAGATCATGTTCTGCATGTGGCGATAGTCGGCTTCCAGCGCCGCCAGCGCATGTTCTGGCGGCATGAGTGAAATCTCCGCCGCCGTAGCCAGCTCGTAATGCGCCCAGCTGCAGCGGTAGAACTTGCGCTTGAAGGCGACAACGGCATCGAGAAGCGGAATGTCGGCAAGCGCCCGCGCCTTTATGTCGGACTGGCAAAGGCACCAAAGGTCGTAGTAATGCCGCGAATAGCGTCCTGGGGGCAAACCCCGCTCGGGTGTGCGCATCGCTTCGCGATGGAGAATCGTCACCTTCTCCCAGAACGTCCGCTCTGGCGCCACCGTGTAGACATGCGCCGCCGGGCTCTTGAAAAGCTGAGGATACTGTTCGGCGGCATACGACACGATGTCGCAAGTCGTCGCGGGCGTCCAGGCGGCGAGCGCACCGCTTTCAATGCGGATCTCACGCAAGATCGACGCATCGCCGAAGGAGCAGGGATAGCGGAATACAACCGTATTCTGGTCTACCGCATCCATGCCGATGTCGAGCACCAGGCCGCTCTCCTTCTCCAAATCCGCCTTCACGCGCGGCACAAACACATCCTTCAGGAACGTCGCGCTGCGGGCATTCGCCGCCTCGTTGAAGAGATCCTGCTGCGTGTTGCTGCGCTTCTCCCACGGCTCTCGCAACCCATAGCCGAGGAGCCGCCAGTCGAGGATGAGGTCGATGTCTTCGGAAAAACGCCTGATGAGCCCATACGCCTTTGAAAGACTGGTGCCGCCCTTGAACGCAAGCTGCTTCTTCCACGGCGACCGTGCAAACAGGTAGTCAAGCGTCCACACCACCCAGAAATCCTTCTCGACGATGCCTGGCGGCATTGACATCTGCTCGGCTGTCAATGCGAAAAGCTCGTTGAGCTTCACTGACGGCATACGGACGACATCGCGCATTCTACCCCTCCTTCCCAATCCGCTTGATTACATCAAAAACCCAGGAAGTCACATGCTGAGTCTCACCCAACAATGTGGCTTTTTCTCGATCGGACAAGGCAAGGTCAAGCCGCTTGAGCATCTCCGGCGTAACGCCCTCTCTTCCCAGCGCCTTGATTGCCTGTACGCACAGCGCCGACTTCTTGGACATGTTGAACAACTCACGGTTCGCCGTGTGCTTGAACTCAAGGCGCATCTTCCCAACTTCATAAGTCCGATAGGGCCCAGTGCTGACGTAGCTCCAGACAGCAGGGACCTGCGTCGACAGGCCAAGGTCGTTTGCGGCGATGTCGCCGCAGGGAATGATCGTCCACCCGGAGTTTCGCGCAATTGCCGCGGCCAACTCCGCATAATCAGGCGGCATGTCTACATTGAGCAGCTTGCTCTTGCGGCGGCGGAAATAATACCCGCGTACAGGAGAGGACAGTATGCCAGCACGCTCCAACCGCGACAACGCCTGTGAAATGGCCAGACGATTCCCAAGCGAGGCAAAATCGCTCCGCGAAAAACACGCTCCTGCAGGCATCTTCGACACCTGCTTCATCACTAAATCAGCTAAACTTTGATTACCAGTTTTCATGTCATCAAAACTATGTTGTTTTGTTGACGCATATTATACTCTTTCCCGCGCAGAAATACAAGGGGCGGAGGCAATTGGGGAATATGCGCAGAGATGGCGGTTCTATTTGCGGTGCGAGAACTCGCAGCCGCAGTAGGACTGGCGGTAGAGGTTGAGTTCCTTGGAGCGCTCCACGGAGAGCTGGAATCCGCCGCCCTTCTTGAAGTCGATCTCCGCGAACCCTTCGCCGGCATCATGCCCGGCGGCGAAGACCTGGCTCGACACCTTGTGCGGCGAGACGGTGAGGGAGGTCGTGAACTCGCCGATGCCGTGCGCGGCGGCGAACTCGGCCACCTTGCGGAGCGAATAGCGGAAGCAGCGCTCGCACCGCGCGCCGTGCTCCGGCTCGCCCTCGAAGCCCACGGCGACTTCGCGCAGCCACTCCGCGTGGTCGTAGGGGACGACCTCGAAGGCGACGCCGTCATGTTCCGCCAGCGCGGCGGCGGCGGCGCGGCGGCGCTCGAACTCCTCGGCCGTGTCGATGTTGGAGTTGGCGAAGACCATCGTCACCTCGCGTCCGTCGGCGACGAGCCGCGGCACGCACGCCGAGGCGCACGGTCCGCAGCAGACGTGGAGCGCGATCGCGCTACTCATCCGGGTCCACCTTCCTGCGCATGGCCTTCACCTCCGAATGCGCATGCTTGTCGGCGAGCATCTTCTGCTTCTGGCGGCGGCTGCGGCGGCGCTTCTGGCGGCGCACCTTCTCGCGCCGCTGCTGTTCTGCGGTCGCCCGCCCCTTCTCGCGCGCGAGAATCGCCTCGGCGAGCATCCGCCGCGCGAGCCAGCGGTTTGTCTCGCGGCTGCGGGTCTCGCCGCAGCGCACCGCCATCCCGCTCGGGGCGTGCGCAAGCCTGACCACGCTCGAGGTCTTGTTGGTCTTCTGGCCGCCGGGACCGCCGCCGAGGATGAAGCTCTCCTCGAGGTCGTCCTCGAAGACCGACGCCTCGGCCATCATCGCCTCGATGCGCGCGATCGTCTCCGGCGAGATCATTCCGCGCCCGCCTTAAGCTCCAGCGAGAACGGCCCGTCGTTGACGAGCCTGACGCTCATCTCCGCGCCGAAGCGGCCGGTGCCGACCCGGTCGGCGCCGAGCGTCTCGCGGAGCCGCGCGACTACGCGCTCGTAGAGCGGCTCGGCGACTTCAGGACGCGCCGCCGCGGAAAAGCCGGGACGCCGCCCGTGCCGCGTGTCGGCGTAGAGCGTGAACTGCGAGACGACGATTACCGAGCCGCCGGCGTCCTGGATGGAGAGGTTGGTCTTGCCGGCGGCGTCCTCGAAGATCCTGAGCGCGACGATCCGCGCGGCGAGCTCGTCGGCGTCCTTTTCGGTGTCGGAGTGGGTAACGCCGAGCAGGACGAGATAGCCGCGCCCGATGGACGCGACCGTCTCGCCGCCGATCGTCACCGACGCCTCGGTGACCCTTTGTATCCAGGCTTTCATCGAAATGTGGGATTGGTCGGAGCGGAGGGATTTGAACCCTCGGCCTTTTGCTCCCGAAGCAAACGCGCTACCAGGCTGCGCTACGCTCCGACTTGACTTTTCCGCTTCCACCGTCAATTGCGCCCAGGCTGGTGGAGGTAGTCGGATTCGAACCGGCGACATGCTGCTTGCAAAGCAGCCACTCTACCAACTGAGTTATACCCCCGAGAGGTATGGTGGGCCTGACAAGAATCGAACTTGTGACCTCGTCCTTATCAGGGACGCGCTCTAACCAACTGAGCTACAAGCCCATAGTGTGTCTGCGGAAGAGAAACGGAACAGAAAAACGCTGTGCGAGGGACCGCTTTCACCTTTCCTCCATGGCCCGGGAGGGCCTGGAGGATGTCTCCTTAGAAAGGAGGTGATCCAACCGCTGGTTCCCCAACGGTTACCTTGTTACGACTTCATCCCAATCACCACCCACACCTTAGGCGGA
>CACWVU010000069.1 GCA_902764415.1 uncultured bacterium
GCATCAAATCCGCCGCGTTCGGGGCGGCAGTGTCATAGCCTGTTCATCGCCGCTGCCAATCAAGAATGGATGAGGCGCGGCGGAAATCTGCCGCGAAAGTCAACACGGCCCGCGGCAAAAATGGTATAATTCACGCGATGAAACCCCATGCCAAGACCGCGCTTGCGCTCGCCCTCGCTATCGTGGGCGGAATCGCGGCTGGCTTGCGCTGTGACGCGTCGGAATGGGTAGATAATTCGTCGCAATACACCCCGCGCCCCGCGGCATATACAGTAAAAGCATATACAGAAGGGTCTTTTATACCATGCTGGACATTCCTTCGCCGCGTGGAGGCTTTGCAGCTGCTCAATCCGATTGCTGCCGACAGAAGAATTACATGTCGCTTGGCATCCGCCAGTCTGCGCGCGGGGAGAGGGAAAGCGTGATTTTCGGACCGTCAGGGACGCAGTTGCGTTTATACTGGGCGGCGCGGAAACGTCTGATGAACTTGCAAAGCGTGTCGTCGACCTCTTCGGGCGAATATTTGCCGGCGAACGCAATTTGCGCCATTTCGCGCAGCTTGTCCGCCGCCGCGCCATCCACAAGATAGTGAAAGAGGAAGAAGTCATGCAGCTCGTAAGGACCGAGCCGCACCTCCGAGTCGTTGGCTGCGGCATCGGGGATAAGTTCCGGCGTAATCGGCGATGAGGCCGTCCGGCGCAGAATGTCGCCCAGTCGTTCCTCCGATTCTCCCGCGATATGACGCAGTGCTGCGAACACCATCGTCTTCGGCACGGATGCGTTGATCTGGTACATGCTCATGTGGTCGCCGTTGTATGTGTTCCACCCGAGGGCAATCTCGGAGAGGTCTCCCGTGCCGACTACAAGCGCGTGTTCCATGTTTGCGAGGTCCATCAGGACCTGTGTCCGCTCCCGCGCCTGGGCGTTCTCGTAGGCGATGTCGTGAACGCCCTCGACATGTCCTATCTCGAGGAGGTGCCTGCGGCACGACTCGCGGATGTCAACGACGCGTACCGACGCGCCGACCGCTTCCGCCAGCGCGACGGCGCGGCTCTGCGTTGTTTTCGTCGATCCGAACCCAGGCATGACGACGGCAAGAAGACTGTCGCGTTCAAGCCCCATCCGGTCTAGCGCCGCAGAGGCGCCAAGAAGCGCGAGCGCGGAGTCCGCACCGCCCGACACGCCGACGACAAGCCGCCCGACGGAGGCGCTCGCCATGCGCCGCGCAAGTCCCGCCGCCTGGATGTCCAGAAGCCTACACCACCATCGGTCCTCGCCATACTCGTCCAGAAAGGGCGAGCAGGAGAGGACGGACGGCGTCGACTCCGGCACCTGGGCGGAGACGGCGACCAGCTGCGTCTGCTGGCCGACACCGGCGAGGGAACGGGAGCAGTAGACAGAAGAAGTGCTCCTTCTGCGGTGACGGGCAGCGGCAACATCGACGTCCGCCGCGACGATCTGGGGCGCGGCGCGCAGCATCTTGCCCTCGGCAACCGTCCTGCCTTCCACGGCGATGAGCGGGCATCCGCCATAGACCGCGTCGGAACTCGACTCCCCAGTGCCGGCGCATGCCATCGCGTAGGCGCACCCGAGGCGCAGGCTCTGCTGCTCGACGAGCGACCGGCGCTTCTGCGACTTGCCAAGGAATTCCGTGCTGGCGGAAAGGTTGAACACCACGTCGACGCCGCATTCCGCCATCAGCGAACTCGGCGGCGCGGGCGTCCAGAGATCCTCGCAGATCTCGACGCCGAACCGGAATGAACCGACGTCGAAGACGGCAAGCGGCTCGCCGGCGGGCGCAGGCGTGAACTGCCTCCGCTCGTAGTATTCGCCGTAGTTCGGCAGAGTGCGCTTGCGGACGGTTCCGACCACCTTTCCACCGTGGACGACGGCCGCTGCGTTGTATATTGCCGGGCCATCCGCAATCGGCAGTCCGACGACTGAGACCAGCGGCAGGGATGCTGTTTTGGCGGCAAACACCTCAACCGCCGCTGACGCGGCGCGGAGAAGCTCGTCGCGGAAGAACATGTCGCCACAGGTATATCCGGTCAGGCACAGTTCGGGGAATACGATCGCAGATACCCCATCCCTGGCGGCGGCCTTGGCGAGCCGCACAAGCTCCTTCGCGTTTGCCGCCGCGTCCCCTAGGTGGAGACGCGGCGTTGCAGCGGCAATCCTGTAAACTCCTTCCATGTTCCTGCTCCGTTGGCTTCTTGAGGCAAAACCTGCGGCGCGGGAACAAGTACGGAACCGCGCCGCAGGAAAATGTCGTCAGATGTTTGAGAAGAACTGGAACGAGGCGTAGGCGTCTTGGCCGTGTTCGGTCACGTCGAGGCCCTTGAGCTCCGTCTTCGCGCTGACGCGGAGGATGCCGAGTTTCTTCAGGGCGAAGAAGATCACAAGACCCGTTCCGAGCGCCCATACGGCGGTCATTCCCACGCCGACGAGCTGCACGCCAAGGAACTTGAAGCCGCCGCCGTAGAAAAGCCCCGCCATCTCGTTGCCGTATCCGGCCGCAGCAGGCGCCGCGAAGAGCCCGACAGCGAGCGTGCCCCACACGCCGTTCACGCAGTGGACCGACACCGCGCCGACGGGATCGTCGATGTGGACCTTGTCGAGCGCGAAGACGGAAAACACAACCAGAACGCCGGCGACAAGCCCGATTACGATTGAGGCGTTCGCTGTCACGAGGTCGCAGGGCGCGGTAATCGCGACGAGGCCGGCGAGCGAGCCGTTAAGCGCCATGGTGAGGTCGGGCTTGCCCATGATCGCCCAGGCGGTGACGAGCGCGGCAATCGTGCCGGCGCATGCGGCGAGGTTGGTGGTCAACGCGACGCGGCCGATGGAGCCGATGCCGGCGGTGTAGCTGCCGGGGTTAAAACCGAACCAGCCGATCCACAGGAGGAAGACGCCAAGCGTTCCGAGGACGAGCGAGTGCCCAGGGATTGGGTTCGGCTTGCCGTTTGCGTGGTACTTTCCGATGCGCGGGCCGAGCGCGATGGCGCCAGCGAGCGCAATCCATCCGCCGACTGAATGGACGACCGTCGAGCCCGCGAAGTCGTGGAAGCCAAGGGCTTCAATCCAGCCCTGCGACGCCTCGCCCGCGAGCGAGCCCCACATCCAGTGGCCGCTTATCGGATAGACGATAGCCGACACGATCACCGAGTAGATGAGATAGCTCTTGAACTCGATGCGCTCCGCGACCGCGCCAGATACGATCGTCGCGGCTGTCGCGGCGAACATCGTCTGGAAGAAGAGAAACGTCCAGTCCCAGACGCCTTCGCCGGTCGAGAGCGACGGCATCCCGAGGCCTCCCCAGCCGAGCCAGCCCCCGAGCTTCGTTGCGCCGAACATAAGCGCCGCGCCGAGGATGTAGAAGCCGAGCGAGCCAGCCGCGAAGTCCATCAGGTTCTTCATCATGATGTTCGCGGCGTTCTTTGCACGGGTGAAGCCGGTCTCGACGAGCGCGAAGCCCGCCTGCATCGTAAAGACGAGTATGCCGGCGATGAGGGTCCAGACTACGTTCAGGTTGGTTTGGACTTCTGGTGCTGCTATTGCTGATGGTTCCATTTGGTTTTCCTTTCTAACGCTATCCTATTGCCGACGGGCCGCGCTCGCCGGTTCTTATCCGCACGCACTCGTCCATCGGAAGGACGAAGATCTTTCCGTCGCCGATGTCCCCCGTACGCGCGCCTTCAATGATCGCCTCGATCGTCTTGTCGATGAAGTGGTCGTTCACCGCGATTGCAAGGCGCATCTTCTTGTGGAGCGTGACTTCCTCAACGGCGCCTCTGTACAAGTGTAGGTACCCGCCCTGTTTTCCGCATCCAAGTGCGTTTGTGACGGACATCTTGTATATCTCGCGGGCGAACAACGCCTGCTTGACGGCATTCAGTCGCTCTGGCTGAATGTAGGCTATGATCAGTTTCATCTTTCCTTTCTTGCGCCGCGACCATCGCAGCGTCGCGCCCCATTTAGCAAACTCCGTGCCAA
>CACWVU010000070.1 GCA_902764415.1 uncultured bacterium
TAATCTCCAACTCCCGGTTGTCAAAGAACGACGCCCGCCCGGATTTGGGCGAACAAATGCGTAGTATATCATATTTCCCTTGCGGAGCGCAAGGGGGTGCCTGGGAAGTGTATCAGTCGCCAGCAACCAGTATCCAGCAGCCAGCGGCCAACAATCAGCGGTCAGCGGTCAGTAGAGAGGAGTCCCTCCGCTTCCCACTGGACACTGGCTGTTGGCTGCTGGTTGCTGATACACTTCCAACGGCTGCTGGCTGCTGGTTGCTGATACACTTCCAACGCATCGCCCTGCGTCAGCGTGGCGATACGTTGGCCGCGCGCTTGGGAGAAATGACCAGCGAGAGCGCCGAGTGGTCAGAAAGGTCCTGGGCCGGCTCAATGTGGGGCTCGCCCTCGAGGACAAAGCCGCGGGTCATGATGTAGTCGAGCGCGCTGTCGCCGTGGGTGGCGCTGGGATGGGTGCCGCGGCGCTCCGGCGGCAGCGCGGCAAGATGGTTGGCGAAACCGGCGTCCGCGAACAACCCGAAGATGCTCTCCTCGGCGAACTCCTTGCGCCAGGCGTCGGCGTTCATGTCGCCGGCGACGATCACGTAGCGGCGTTTCTTGTCCTGGCCGACGAGCTGCTCAACCGCATAGGTGCGCTTTGTCCGGTTGAGCTCGCGCGCCTCCTTGGTGGTGGCGCCGTAGTTGGACTTGAGGTGCACCGCGTAGACGCGCGCGGTGACGGCAGGCTCGAGGATGATGTCCGCATAGGCGTAGCCGCGCGGAGGGGTCTCGCGCTTCTCGTTGCGCCAGGTGCTCCAGCCGTGGTCGACGACCGGCAGGGTGGTGGCGATGACGTCCTGCTGCTGGTCGAAGCGGTCGCGGCGGCGGTAGGCGGAGATGGAGGCGAGGCGCAGGCCGGGGATGCCGGTGCGCTCGATGAGGTTAGAGGCGGAGCGCGGGCCACGGATCTCGTTGAGGACAAGGATCACCGCGTTGGAGCCGGTCGGGTCCGCGGCGCGCAGCGAGGCGGCGAGCAGCTTGCCGGCGGCGACGGCGGTGGCGGCCTCCACGTCCGGGTGCGCGCGGTGCTCAGCGCGGCCGGATGGAAACCAGTTGCCGTTCCAGGTCAAGATCGTGGTTCGTGACTCGTGGTTCGTGGTTCGTGGCGCACGCGTCGCTTTACGCGAGCCGCGCGGCGCGGCAACGCCCGGCGCCGCAACGGCAACAGCCAGCAGAAGCAGAACCGATGGCAGAAATCTCTTCATTGAGATGTATTATACCAAAAGAGAGACGCGGCGCGCCTCAGCGGGGAGCGGGGGTTCGGTCTCGTCGCGGGTGACTTTCGTCGCCTTCCGCGCTTAGGACAACCAGACTGGTTTACCCTGGCCGCCTGAATACTATCGCTGGTTGCGCACAAGATCACTCTTACGGCGACACGCACCCGTCTCCTCACTCACCCCACTCCCCGCTTCGCCGCTTGTTGAAACTCCGTGAGAAGGCAGGCAGGACCGGGATAGGTGGCGTTTTTAAGCCGCAAAGTACGCAAAGGTCGCAAAAGATTAAAACTCTGTGTCTCTGTGCCTCTGTGTGAGCAAAACTGCCGCGGAACTGGCTCGGGGTTGCGAGGGTAGTGTTCAGCAACCAGCATTCAATAACCAGTAATGAGAATTGACTATTTGGAATCAAGCACGTGATGGACGGCGGCGAGGACCCGCGGGGCGGTGCCGATCGCGTACTTGTCGGCAACGGCGAGCAGGTCGTCGTCGGTGATCCCCGAAAACTTGCCGTTGACGGAGAGCGCGTGCTGGTTCTGCCACCGCCCAACTGCCGCATCGCCGTCGGAGAAGTGGACTCCCGTCAGGTCGTAGGCTGGCGCAAGGTGCCAGACGCCGTCCTCCTTCATCATGAACGAGAAGTTCTTCGTGTGGTCGTCGATCTCGTTGATGCAGACATTGAACGCCATCCGCCGGAACAGCTGTTCACGCTCCTCGTAGTCAAGGCCAAGCGCATC
Source organism: uncultured bacterium (assembly GCA_902764415.1). Taxonomy (GTDB): domain Bacteria; phylum Verrucomicrobiota; class Kiritimatiellia; order RFP12; family UBA1067; genus UBA1067. The sequence goes on from CACWVU010000070.1 coordinate 1,993, forward strand.
GGCGGTGTCAAAGAGGACGTCGTAGGAGTAGAGCTGCCTGGGCCCGCCCGGCGGCAGATGCTGCAGGGCGGCGAGGCTCTGGACGTGGAACCGCCGGTCGCCGCCGCGGTCAAAGCGCCGCGTCATGAAATGCTTCGCGCCGTCCAGCTCAAGCAGCCTGCATTCGCTCATCTCGACGCCGGCGGCGACTGCCTTGAGATAGATGTCGTACTCGCGGCGACCGGCGTCCGGATCCGCCTTGGGCGAAAACTTGACGATCCAGTGCTCGTAGCCAGACGGCAGCGCGGCGTCGCCGGCGAGGAACGATCCGTCGGAGCGCCGCCAGCCCACGACGGCCTTGGCCTGGACGCCGCCGGCGGACGTGCCGACCCTGATGATCTCCCGCAGCGCATCGTCCGCGTCCATCTTCGACAAGTCCGCGTTGAGCGCAAGGCGCGCCTCCTCCACCAACCGGCGCATGTCGAGCGCGCTGACCGGCAACCTGTCGGCACGCACCTCGGGTTCGTAGGTCAGCGCGCCCATTCCCCTCGCACCGACATACGAAAGGCGATCGAGCGGGGTTATGTCGCGCAGATCGACGCCGTGCGATTCCATCCACTTGCCGATCAGCCGCTGTCCGAAAGAATCCGGCAGGGAGTCCGCGAAAACCCCCGGCAGCCCGAACTGCGCTCGGCGCGGCAGTTCGAACTCGTCGGCAACATAGAGCGCGCGCGAAAGCGGCATGGCCAAGGGCGCGATCTCGAGTCCGGTCCGCCGGAAGTCGGGGTCGTACTCGAACTGCGAATACGCATCGTATGCGTGCGCGAGGACGCCGACGCGCCTGCCCCAGAGGAACACGGAGACCGCCTGGACCGGCACGTACTTCATGACGACCTCCTTTTGCTGGCGCGCTGGCGCGGCTTGGCTGGCGATTGGCGCTTCAGAGCCTCGGCGATGGCAAGCGGGGTCAGTTCGTTCCTTGGCTCCAGATCCTCGATCCACCGATCTCTGCCCAGGATGCGGCAAGCCTGGACAAACGAGCCAAGAGTGGCCCCCTCGCCGCTCTCAAGGTGACGAATGGCATTCAGCGACACGCCGCTACGCTCCGCAAGGACTTGCTGCGTGAGGTTTTCGCGCAGGCGCCACGCCCGCAGGCTCGCGCCGATTCGCCTTAGGATCTCTTGTTTAGTGCCCTTTACCATAGTCAAGTGTCTAATTTAGGATTGTTGATGTGTGAATTATACCATAATGTATGGAAAAAAGACAAGTAGGTGGAGCGGCGCGGCTCAGCGGCGGGCTGCCGCTTCGCCGCTTGTTGAAACTCCGTGAGAAAGCAGGCAGAACCAGGATAAGTGGCGTTTTTAAGCCGCAAAGTACGCAAAGGTCGCAAAGGATTAAAACTCTGTGCCTCTGTGTGAGCAAAACTGCCGCGGAAAGACCTTGGAACAGATTTCAAGTGCAAGTTGGGATTTGTTCCGCTCAAACATGAGAAAATAGGTCTTGTCTAACCGAGATTTGGTAGACTACGCTACTGTTCAGCCGGACTAGTGTCCGGATAGAACGGCCCGCCCGAGAAAGGCCTTCCCGGGCGGGCC
>CACWVU010000071.1 GCA_902764415.1 uncultured bacterium
CGTCCCCAGCTCCGGCGCCGCCAGCGTGATCGGCGTGCGGTGGATGCTCCACGCGCCGGCCTCGTACTGCGGCGGCATCGCGGCCGGGTCGATCGCGCCCTTGTTCGTCACGATGTCGTAGAAGCGCTTCCCGCGCCCGCTCTTGCCGTTCGGCGTCGAGGTGAGGAACGCCGTCTTGAGGCCCTTGAGCGGGTTGCTGATCGAGGGCAGGATCGCCTTCCAGGTTGCGTCCGGATCCTCGAAGAACGCGAACTCGTCCATCCAGATGTCGGCCGAGAAGCCGCGCACCGTGTCCGGCTTGCCCGGCACCGCGATGATCCGCGAGCCGTTCTCGAAGACGATCGTCGCCGACTTCATCAGCGCGCCCGGGGCGTCCCGCTCCACGACCTCCTCGGCGATCTTCACCGTGCGGAACGCCTCCACGTGCGCCCGGCACTTCTCCACCGCCTCCAGCGACTGGCGCTCCGACGGCGACGCGATCAGGAAGTCGCACTTCGGCTTCAGGTCGCAGCGCGCCACCGCGCGCATCGCCCCCGTGAAGCTCTTGCCGATCTGGCGGCCCGCGATCCACGCGATGAACCGCGCCCCGTCGCGGTAGACCCGCGACTGGTAGGCCTTGAGCAGCTGGACGGGGCTCGCGGTCATATCCCGTAGATCTCCCGCAGTTTCTCCATTTTCTCCTCCTCGGAGAGCTTCTCGTCCTTCACCGCCGCCTTGGCCGCGTCCTCGCGGCGCTGCGCCGCCTCGAACTTCTCCCGGTCGAGCTTCTGCGCCTCGGCGCGGAGGTCGATCTCGCGGTCCTTCTGCGCCGCGGCGACGAGCTGCGCCGCCATCTTGATCCAGTCGCTCGCCGCCGAGGCGTCGCCCGTCCGCAGCGCGATCTCCGAGCCCATCGCGACGAAGGCGTCCGCGATCTCCTTCTTCGCGCCGGCCGCCACCGCCAGGCCCCGCGCCTCCTCCCGCGCGATCACCGCCTGCTCCAGGCGGTGCGCGCTCTGCTGCGGCCGCATCCAGTCGACGAACCGGTAGAACGCCGAGCGCGAGACCGCGATGCCGTGCGTCTTCTCCACCCACGGGATCACGGCCGTGACGCCGAGGCGCACGGCCTTCTCGTAGCACTCCCACCGCTCCTGCTCGGAGAGCGGCGCGTACCAGGCGTCGGGGCGCGGTCTGGCGGTCGTCTCGTCCATGGCCTAGCCGAACGCCCTCCGCGCCTCCGCCTGCCCGGCGACCGTGAGGAAGTGGATGTCCTCGCCGAGGATCCCGTCGCGGCCCTCGCCGATCAGCTTCGCGCGGCGCAGCGCCGCGATCTCGGAGTCGAACGACTCCTTCGAGATCACCGTGCCCATCGCGATCTCGCACTCCGCCGCGAGCGTGCGCCGGCGCATCGGCACCGGGTCCACGCGGTAGAGGATCTTCATGATCGTGTTGCGGAGAAGTTCGTCCGTCATTTCGGTTCCTTCAGGAGGATTCGGATCGCCTGGGAGTTCGCCGCGCAGGCCTCGGCGACGGGCGCCACGCGGTCGTTCAGCTTCTGGATGGAGTTCATGACGTCGCGGTGGTCCGCGTCCATCTTCGTGCGGATCGCGTCGAACGCCCGCGTGCCGGCCTTGAGCCGCTCGTCGACCTCCTTGTGCCGCAGCTCGCACTGCTCGCACGTCACGAACTTCTGCGCGCCCTTCACCTCGAGCGGCTGCGGCGCGATCTGCGTCTTGGAGAACCGCGCCTTGATCCAGGCGCCGGCGAGCGTGCAGAGCGCGCCCACGCTTCCCCCTCCGACCAGCAGCTGGATGCCGTCCGCGTCCATCACCAGTGCGCCCCCGTGACCGTGTTCGTGAAGCTGACGCCCTGGGGCATCTGCAGCGCGGCGGGGTCGTCGAACGCCTGCGGCGCCGCGCAGCCGCCGCACCCGGAAAGAAGCAGGCACCCCGCCACGGCGGCGAGGATCTTCGCCCCCGCGAACCGCTTGAACGACCCGTGCGCCACGCCGCCGAAGCAGCGCACGCCGCGGTAGTAGAGCCGCACCGCGGCCTTCGCGCGCAGCCGGCTCCAGAACGGCAGCCCCTCCGCGAGCGCTTCGAGGATCGAGGCGAAGATCGCGTCGCCGAGCTTGCGCGCCTTCGCGACCGGCCAGCCCCACGCCGCCGCGATGGCCTCCATCGAAAGATACCAGCGGTCGTGGAAGAGCGCGCCCACCCAGGTCTTGAGCTCCCACCACGTGTCGGGCGAGAGCGTGCAGCCGTCGCACTCCTCGGCGCGGCAGGGGAACGGCAGCACCGTCACGTTCGGGCCGGCGATGAGGAAGCGCTCGTCGCGGAAGCCCTCGGTCGGCATCAGCCCGAGCCCCGGCAGGTCGCCGCCGAGCTTCGGCAGCGTCCAGGGCTCCGAGAGCCCGTAGGCGTTGGCGCGGTCTTCGCGCAGATCCTTGCGGACGGCGCGCAGCACGCGCGGAAGTCCGGCCTTCACGAGGGCGTAGGCGGCGGTGTGGTTCATCGGGGTGGGAAGAAGGCGCCGGTTGGGAGGAGAGGCCCTTGCTGGGCGACGGGGACCGGCGGCTCCCGCGTGGAGGATTCCAAGAATCGGGGGACCGCCCCGAATCGCCGCCCATTTTGCACACCCCGCCACGCATGCGAAGGGAAGAACCCGCAGAACACGAAAGCCCTGCAAAAACCGAAGAAGCCACGATATT
>CACWVU010000072.1 GCA_902764415.1 uncultured bacterium
TCACTTTTCACCCGTATGGTGAAAGCCGCAGACACATCATCTCACTGAAAACAAAGGCCGCGATCACGATTGCGGCCTTTCAACTGCGACGCTTAGGCTAAGTTCTCGATCCTCAATCCGCGCTTCACGCTTACCGTCCCTCGCCGCCAGATGGTGTCCGGCATCTACGACATCATGAGCCACATCCTGGAGCAGTACTTCAGCGGAACGGACGACAATACGAGCGACTACATCGCCGAGGGGCTCATGCGCTCGCTCATCGTTTCGTCCCGCGCGGCGGTGAAGAATGCTGAAGACTACGAGGCGCGCAGCAACATCATGTGGACCGCGACCTGGGCGCTCAATACGCTCATTGCGATGGGCAAAACGACGGACTGGGAGGTCCACATGCTCGGGCAGGCCGTGAGCGCGCTTACGGACGCGACGCACGGCATGACGCTCGCGGCAGTGTCGCTTCCCTACTACCGCCTCATCAAGCCCTATGGGCTCAAGAAGTTCGCCCGCTTTGCGACGAACGTCTGGGGCGTCTCGCCCGAGGGGAAGAGCGACGACCAGATCGCAGACGAGGGGCTTGCCGCGCTTGAGTCGTGGATGCGAGAGATCGGTGTTGCGATGAACATCACGGAGCTCGGCGCGACCGAGGCGATGATTCCGGATCTCGTTAAGGCGACGTTCCGACTCAATGGCGGCTACAAGCAGCTTACCGAAGAGGAGATCGCGGAAATTTTCCGTCAGAGTCTGTAACTCAGTCAACGGCGATTCATTCGCGAAAACATTCAATCTGGGCAGTCCGCTTTGACATACCCTACGGGGGTATGGTATAATATGCGACCAAAAGGTCAAGGAAGGACTGAAGATGAGAAAATGCATTGAAGATGTGACGGCTCTCCAGCTACGGCTGAAAAAGATCGTCGGACAGCTGACGGGTGTGCAGAAGATGCTGGCGGAGGATGTCCCGTGCGAGGACATCCTTACGCAGCTCAACGCGGCGAACGGGGCGCTCCACCGCTTGTCGTTTATCGTGCTCGACGGACATCTCCGCCACTGCGTGCGCGAGGGCATAGAAAAGGGGAACGCAGACGAGACGATTGAATCGTTCGCCGAGGCGCTTGAGAGTTTCTCGAAAATGGCGTAAAGGAGGTCGTGATCATGAAAGACATATTGCTTGCATTCGTTCATGTGTTCGCCATGATGGCGCCGTGGCTGGTGTTCGGATTCCTGATGGCGGGAATCATCGCCGTGTGGATTCCACGCAGCTGGGTGAACCGCATGATGGGCGGCAGCTCCGGCTTCCGCGGCATTCTCCGCGCCGTCGCGATCGGCGTGCCGCTTCCGATCTGCTCGTGCGGCGTGCTGCCGATCGCGGCTGGACTTCGCAAGCACGGCGCGGGGAAAGGCCCGACTGCCGCGCTCCTCATCTCCACGCCGCAGACGGGCATCGATTCAATCCTCGCTACCTATGCTCTGCTCGGACCCGTCTTCGCGGTGGCGCGTCCAATCGCCGCCGCGCTTACCGGCATCCTCGGCGGCGCGGCGGTCTCGGCGGTCGGCGGAGAGGACGCGTCGACCGTCGCCGTCGAGGAATCGGCCGCTGGCTCTCGCGGGATCAAGGCGATCTTCTGGCAGGCGTACAGGCGGCTTCTCGGCTCGGTCGCGAAGCCGCTTGCCGTCGGACTCGCCGTCTCCGCGCTCGTCACGGTGCTTGTGCCGGACAACTTCTTTGCGGACGCGTTCCACGGCAGCGACTGGATCGCGATGCCGGTGATGGCGCTCGTGGGCTTCCCGATGTACGTCTGCTCGACGGCGTCGATTCCAATCGCCGCGTCGCTCGTCGCCAAGGGCGTCTCGCCCGGGGCCGCGTTCGTGTTCCTGATGGTCGGCCCCGCGATGAACGCGATGTCCCTCACGACCGTCGCCGCGCTTGTTGGACGCAAGGCAGCTGCCGCGTACGTCTCGGTGATCATGGTCGGCGCGATCCTCTGCGGCATCGTAATCAACCTTATTCCCAATGCGCTTCCAGCGTCTGACGCAATCGCCTCCGCGGGCCATTCGCTTTCCGCCGTCCACTGGGCGTCTGCCGCATTCCTCGCTGCGATGATAGCCTACAATCTGGTCCGTCCGGTCAATATGGGGAATCACAAATGCTCTTCAAAGTAAAACTGCCATTTAGGCAAAGGTAGGGACATGGGCCAGGTATTCTCAATCTTGATAATTGTCGGCGGCGGGTTGGGCACCTTCCTGCTGGGCATGAAGCACCTTTCGGAAGGATTGCAGGCCGTCAGCGGATCCGGCCTCAGGCGGTTCATGTCCCTCGCGACCACGCACCGTCTGGCGGGCGTCGGCACTGGCGTTATCACCACCGTAATCGTCCAGTCGTCCTCGATCATCACGGTCATGGTGGTTGGATTCGTCTCGTCCGGCCTCATGAACCTGTCGCAGGCGATCAATGTCATCATCGGCTCGAACATCGGAACCACGGCCACGGCATGGCTGATCGCCTTTGCGCCGGACGTGAAGATGCTCGGGCTGTGCGTCGTTCTCGTCGG
>CACWVU010000073.1 GCA_902764415.1 uncultured bacterium
AGTCCCAGAGCGCGGATAGGAGATGGACATCACCTGCTTTCGCAACCAGCGGCATCGCTCCGCGATTGGCCCTTGACAATTGTTCTCATAGGAGATTACGGTGCGGACGAAATCCAATCCCGCGCGCAGAATCTACGCGAAGTAGTGGTTCTGGGCTTCGAGGCGCCGGCGGAGCTCGGCGTAGGGGACCGCCCCGACGTCGCCCTTGGCCACGTCGAGCGCAAGCGCCGCGGCCGTGCCCGCGACCTGTCCCGAAACGATGCAGTTCGGCATCATGCGGATGGTCTTGACGTAGTCCTCCTCAACGGAAATGCAGAGTCCGCAGGCAAGGACGTTCGAGAAGTCGACCGGCACGAGCGCCCCGTAGGGAACGGCCCCGAGTCCGTCGAGTTCTCCGTGGACCTCGCCGCCGAAACCGTGCTTCATGCTCGCCGCATGCTCGCCCCACTGCCGTACGAACGGCATCACCGGATCGTCCGGCATGGCCGACGTCGTCACCAGCCGCTTGTCCACAGTCGCGCGACCGACGATGTGGCGGCCTGAACGAGATCCGATCTGGTGGATCGCCGTCACGATGTAGGCGTCCTCGAAGCCCTTGAGTTCGCGCTTGTAGCAGGCAAGGAGCTCGAAGTTCCGCCGCCGCATCTCGGCGTCCATCCGCGTCATGTCGCGCGAGTCGCAGCTGTTGCCGTTGACATATCCGCTGCACAGCCCTATCGCCAGACCAGTCCAGATGTTTTCTGGCAGCCGCTCGCGGTGGTTGCGGTAGAGGTCGTTGTAGATGCGCTGGTTCTCCTTGTAGACCTCTGGCGTGTCGTGCGGCCCCGGCGAGAGCGTCGCCCAGATCGACTTGTGCATCGTCTTGTCCGGCGGCGCGAGGCGCGTCTTTCCGCCGGCGCGGTGGACGAGGTGCGCCGCGCCCGTCGCGTCGACAAACACCTTCGCACGGATGGCGCGCGGGCCTTCCAGGCAGTCGACAATCGCCGCCGTGATGCGCCCGCCGTCGCGCACAACACCGGTCAGGTGGGTGTAGAAAAGCTTCTCCACGCCCGCCTCGTCGAGAAAGTCGTGGTACGCGACGCGCATATCCTCGATCCGCGACCGCACCCGGTCGAGAATCGGTCCGTCGCCGACAGGACGGCTGTAGTCGGGCTGGTAGCGTTCGTCGTGCGTCAGGAACCACGCCGCGCCGCGCTTCGCGAGGCGGCGGATGAACTCGTCCGCGATGCCGCGCAGATACTGAACACCCTTGTAGGGATCAAAGAAGAAAGTCGGCGAATTGCAGTTGGTCCCGGCGCCGCCCGGGTATCCGTAGTGCTCCACGAGAATCGTCCGCTTGCCTGCCCGCGCCGCTGCGACCGCCGCGCCGACGCCGCCCGGCCCCGCGCCCACGACGCAGACGTCGTAGTCGCCGAGCACCGGCACGTCCTGCGAAACGCGCACCGCGCCCGCGGGGGCCCCGGCCGAAACGCCGGCGGCGCCCGCAACCGCCGCACCACCGCCCGCGATGGCCAGCATGCCGCCGGCCCGGATGAAGTCTCTTCTCTTGATGTTCATGTTCCCCCCGTTTCCTTTGTCAATTGACGACCCGCACTCCGGAGCCGTCGACCTCGATCGAAAACACGCGGCCGAAGGCGTGGACGTTCCTGAGCGACATCCGCTCTACGCCCTTGGGGAGGTGCGGCTTCAGCTCGAAGGTGCCGAACCCGGTCGGATCAATCCCGAAGATCCCCTCGGTCACGATCCGGCAGTAGAGGGCGCTCTCGGCCGAGAGGTGGCGCATGTTCTCCTCCGGCCACGCCTCGACCGGATACGGCACGTGCTCGCCGAGGAGCCGCGAACGCGAATACTCGCGCAGTTTGTCGGTCACGCAGTCGCCCAGTCCCGCGGCAAAAACGCCGCGGAACGCGTAGAGAAGGCTGCGGTCCCAGGTGACGCCCTTCTTGTCGCCCTCGGCGCTGAGCATGCCGCCGCCGGTCCACAGCGCCGGCGAGAAGAGCGCGGCGGTCGTGTCCTCGGCCCGGTCGTAGATGCCCATGCAGAGCGGGATGCCGATCCACG
>CACWVU010000074.1 GCA_902764415.1 uncultured bacterium
GGGCGACGAATGCGACGTGAACGACCGCACGCGCGCGATCTTCAGGGCGGCGGTCGTCAACATGTTCGGCGGGGAGTCGAAGGTCCCCGAGTCCGTCAAGAAGGCGATGCTGATGGAGGACTACGACAAGGGCAAGCCGCTCACGGCGCGGCGCATCCTCGCGGTCAAGGAGGCGATCGACGCGGACGGCACGGCCAAGGCGCGTTCCGCGACGATCCGGTTCGAGACGATCGACAATCCCGCGAACAAGGCGGCGATGCTTGCGAAGGGCTACACGAAGGCGGAGCTGCCGCGCCTCGCACGCGCCGCCCGCTTCTACGCCGAGGTGAACCACTGCGCAGAGTTCGAGGCACTTGATGAACTTACGACGCCCGGCACCAAGGCCAACCGCCTCATGCAATACGGCGGACGCTTCCTGGAGAGCGCCGCGAACTTCGCGAACGGCCTCCGCCTGATGGACTCCTTCGCGTCCTGGTTTACGGCGGTGTGCGAGACGAAGGCAGCGGACAGGGGGGAGAAGTTTGAGAACGCCAAGACTTTCACCGATTTCAATTTCGCAGGCTCCATCGCCAGTCGCAACGCCCAGGCCGGCTTAGAACGCATCGTCTTCGAGGAGCTGGCGGTCAACCCGGGCGCGAACCTCACCGAGACCGACCCGGAGAAGATCTTCGGGATGAAGGACAACGCGGCGTCGCGCTTCATCGGCACCCGTCGCTACGGCAACTTCCTGGGCGTCGTCGTGTCCGTCCCCCCGGCGCGGCGCGGGGCGATCTTCGCCGTCTTCGACAAGCTCTCCAAGCCGCTTCCGGAGACGAAGGAGGCCGCGCTGGCGTTCAACGAACTGCCCCTGGACGAGAAGTGCGTCCGCGATCCCAACCTCGTCATCAGCCGCATCCTCCGCCATCTGCCGGAAATCGAAAAGCTCATGGCGAAGGGCTCCCTTACCACGAAGAACATCGTGAAGACGCTCTTCCCCGACCTGCCTTCGCGCGACTGGACGCTCCGCGGGATGAACGAGTTCACCCACAACGTCGAGGATCTTTGCGTGGAGCGTCTGGTCGACGGCGGAATGGACGAGGATGAGGCCCTGTCTTACGGCGGGAGGCTCCGTCTCGTGATGGAGGAGACGAGCTGCACGTTCAATGAGGCCTTCGCGACCGTCACGACCGGCAAGCGAGTCGCCCCGCCCCCCTACATGACGAACGCGACCTACCCGCTCGAGGAGCTCGACGGCACCACGAACGCCGCGCGGAGGCAGCTTGAGGCCGCCGGTTCGGGCGACCTCTACCGCGCCTACAACTACGGTACGCTCGACGACCCGACGAACGAGGGGAAGTTCTTCATCAAGGACCCGGCCCGTCAGGCCTTCGGATTCAATTTCCCGGACGGCACTTTCCTCCGGGCCAACTCCAACGTCCACGCGGGCAACGTCCCGACGATCATCGACAAGCTCGAATCGCTCGCGGGGCGCGTCCATCCGCGCCAGCAGTCCGCGCTTCTCTTCGCCGTCTCGCAGGCGGGCATCAGCACGCTCCGCGGCGGGCTGGCACCCTACGGAATCGTCGCTTCCGAGCACGCCTGCGTGGACTTCACGATTTCGAAGAATGACGAGACCGGTGCGATCACGGTCAAGTACACGGGGCCGGAGGAGTTGCCGGTGCGCTTCTCCTGGACGACCACGATCGACGTGGACGGCAACATGACCACGACCCCGATGGTCGTCGACCAACCCGTCGCGCAGCTCACCGCCAAGGCCGCGCGCGCCAAGGTGGACGCCGCCGCGAACGGACTGGACGTCACGCTCACCGGCGCCCAGGCGAACGAGGCGGCCGGTCTTCTCAGGACGCACGGCACCGACATGTACTCCTGGAACGCCGACATCTTCGCCAAGTTCCTCGTCCGGCTCGAGCATCCGCAAGTGGCGCAGCGTCGGCTTGGGCGATTCCGGCTTCGCCGCGTTCAACGAAGCCGCGAAGAACAACGTCAGCAACACCATCCGCAAATACATGCAGCCCGACCAGGCCGGCAGGTTCAAGGACGGCATCCACGAAACGATGTTCGAAGACGCGCACCGCGCTGACTACATCCTCAACGGCACGACATACAACCACAAGCCCGCCAACGAGCTCATCCCCGCCTTCAAGGCCCTCGTCCCCGACGCCAAGAAACAGCGTGCGCTTTCGATCTACCTCAATCAGCTCTGCCTCGAAACTGTCTTATTGCCCACGACCCATGTTCCCTACGAAACGGGCGTTGAGGCGCACAATCTCCCCGGCTCCGACGCGCTCGTGAACCGCGACATGACGAGCGGACTCTACCAGTCGTCCGTCCTCTATACCTACCAGCACGTTCTGACGCACGACCTGAAGCTTTCCGAGGACGGCCGGACCGCCACGATCACCCAGAGCATTACGGCGGACTTGTC